>JAADGI010000009.1 GCA_013152415.1 Gammaproteobacteria bacterium
TCGACGCCGCCGCCGAAGTGGGCGTATCCGCCGTCATCCAACCCGGCGGTTCCATGCGTGACGACGAGGTCATCCAGGCCGCCAACGAACACGGCATTGCCATGGTGTTTACCGCTATGCGGCACTTTCGGCATTGAACTAACATTTGCCGCTAAGACGCACAGGGATGTGCTAATGTCGCGGGAGGCACGACCCCATGGATGGGGGAGGTAGAGCGACGCTTGGAGCCAAAGCCGAGGACGCCAAGAGCGACTGCGCAGAAACGCGAAGATTAGGTTGTGATCTCAAGAACACTCACTGTTAATCAATAGTCCCTTCTCCCTCAGGGAGAAGGCGAGGATGAGGGGAATAGTAAAATCAATGGTTAACCTTGTTGTGCCCTCACCTTAGCCCTTTTATTCCCTGGGGTGCCCAAAGGGCGAGAGTATTAACGATTGAGCTCACCGGGACAAAGAGAAGCGCAGCTTTTTGACGGTCCGCTGGAATGATTTGTTGGGCACACCCTATTTCAATTCAACGGATGTTCGTTGGTCCACTGAACCCAGGCTGAAGTTGCTCTGTTGTGTAGCAACGTGCCCCGCCAGTTCCTACGGGGGTATATTTGATTACTTTTCCATCTCGAATAAAAAAGATATTGTTACATGCGGCAAACCGCTGAACACAGCTTGAAAATTTGCTATACGTTGCGTAATCAACTGTTCCGCTGTAGATGCTGCCGCCGCCAGTGCATTGGCCAAGATTAGCGCCATTAACGTAATTCCAAATCTCCGTACCATCCGATGCTTGTGTCTTTACAACTGGGACGGTTAGGAAGATTGGATGGATTTCAAGCGCTACTACCGGCTGCCCAACCCATGCATCCAAGTCTACTTGCCTGACAGTGGCACAGCCACTAACCATAAGTAATACAATAGCCCCTAAAGCAATTTTCTTCATTGTTATCACCTCAGATCTCAAACAGATGTGTGCCCAACGTGTTAAAAGCGGCGCGCGTCTTTTCGCGTGTCCGGTCCGTGCCTTTTGCGTCGTCCGAGCAAAGCGGATTTTTGCTCTGCGTTTTTAAATGACTTGTTATGTGAGTGATTCAAATTAAAGAGTTACCACAAGTTCATATTCTTTTTGCACTTCATGTTCTGCCCATGACATGATAGTCCGCGCATCATTATCGCCAATTACAGTGAAGCCTAGTGGTTTTTCAGAACCTTCTGGATTTAGTTTTACCCCCATACCTTGCTTATACATTTCGTGTTCCTGCATCTTTTCATGTACAAGTTTTGCATATTGCATTTCATAGACTTTTGGCTTACTCATAATTTCCTCTTTATTTATAATGCACATAACGACCAAGCTGTGCGGCACAAACGAAGCGTAGATTGCGTCTGAACGAGCGCATTGTTAGGCATATTTACCACTGCTATCGGATATACTCAAAAGTGATACCCAATTGAGACAAGAGACGACCTAATTGCTTAATGGTCGTTTCGTAGTTTTTGTGAGCTTCCATGTACATGTTCTTGTACTTTAGTGGAACAAAGAAGTCGTTACCCTGTGGATGTTTCGGGGACTTTGCAAAGAGATAGCGCTTAGCGCTCGTTTTGTAAGGTGCTAGAGTCTCAAATTGGTCCCATAAGCCCTTTCCGTAAATGAATTCCAATACCTTTGTGCATAGGTCTGGAACTGTTGTTGCCGAAATCCTCTCGCCATTAAGTTCAACCACTGTGCCCCGCTCACGTGGAACCCTTACAACTGCAACTTCAGAGGTAATCCTGCCACCGTTGGGCTTAGCTACATAATTCGTAGTTCCGCCGTCCAAAAGTCTACGAATTACATCTTCAGGCTCTCGGTCCTCGAATGGCCTGGCCAGTGCTTGAAGCCGGGCGTAAACCTCGTCTGAGAGGGAAATTGTCTTAGCCATGGCTATTTCTCCTTTTCTAGATTGAAAAAGAGATTAAGCGAGATAACTGTATTTGTCAACTAGTTATTTGTATATAACTGGATAATTGTATTAGCGTAAGTATGCCGAACATAAGTAGTGGTCCTAAATGTCCAATATGCTTTCGGACATATTAGGGGATTATAATCCCTGACTTCATCCCACCTTCATTTTTTTGCGCCTTCGCATCTACCCCTCAAAGGGGCACCAAGGTTTACGGCAAGAAACTATTACGCCGCGTCTCTCTTTTTAACAACCAGATCAACATCGCAATTGAGTATATGAAGAAGGGCGACCAGTTGATTCATCGACTTGCGGGTATTCGCAGGGTCCAGGAGACGATAGAGCTGAGGTACAGACGTCTTCAGGCGCCTGGCGATCTGGCGTCGGCTTAAGCCGCTACTTTCGATCCCGCGTCTCGCCTCCAGGGATAATTTGTAGGTGAGGAGTTCGGCGAGATACTTTGGGTCTTCGTTGTATTCAAGAAACTGGTCAATATGGACCGAACCCTCTTCGCCTGATTCCAAAACATAGCTAATGGCCTCGTTGCCGAGTTCCTTATCTACAAAAACGTCCTCGATACGATCATCAGGGCTGGGTTGTGGATCAGCCTCGGCATAGGGGAACGAATAGTTGGCCCCCGATCGAGTCGTGACCGAAAACTCATTTCGCCGATTATTCGGCGTCACACTGCGTATCTTCATAACTTGCCTTCGCTGTCTAATGCTTCGATGAGCTGAAGTAAGCTTCGATTGGCCTTTCCTTCCATAGCTTGCCCGTTCTCCAGGTCCCACTTCACTACTAATTTCGATTCTCGGTAGACATGGACATGACGGGGCGAATGATCGCCCTTCCATGTCAAAAAAACGTAGTTCCCTCTACGTATCTTACCCATTGGTTAATGTTACCACTCATGGTAACATTTGCAAGTGCATTGGGTGACATAACAACACGCATGAGGGATTATCGGGGCATATTTTTAGAGAAAAAAAGGGGACAATCTGTTCCCTTTTCCTACCCTTTCTTCGCGTCTCTGCGGCGAGAAAATATTATGAATGTATTAATCGTGAGTGGTTGGGCGTCGTGTTATGCGACGTTTTGTATGCGATTGGCAAAGTCACCGCCGGAGGTCGCGGGCGGTAAGGGCTTGCCATCTTGCCGATACAATTCGATGGCTTCCTCGACAATCCGGCAAAGCTCTTCAAAGACCTGCTTCTCATCATCGCCGTGGCAACCGCCGAGAATCAGTCCTGGCGCACTTCCGACATAGCACTGATCTTCTTCAGACCATTCCACGATCTTTACGTATTTAGCGCTGTCTTTCATCTCTTCATCTCCTCCAGGACCAAGTGTACGGCTCGGGCCTGATATTTCTTTGCATCGTCACCCGGTTTACCGGAAATTGTCACGGGTTTTTGTACATCCGGGTGAACGAAATTCCGATGGCTTCCTTTGCCACCTCGATTCACAAACCCAGCCCTTTCTAGTTCGGCCATCAACTCCCTGACTTTCTGTGGCATCAATCTATCCCTGTCTCTTTAAATCACACAACATTGCGATTGAACAACTTTCCATGTCCAGACATTATAGCTCCAGATATAGTCAGTTCTTTCCTGAAATACCATGAAAAATGCTTATTTCTCATGGCCTTAGGTTTGCTGGATAGTGGGTTGTGGCTACACAAGACTTTTTGCCCATTTCCCCTTAGTATCCACACTCCATATGCCCTTTATGCAGCCCAACCACCATGTTTTATTTTAATCCATCCTCTTTTCTTTGCGCCTTAGCGGCAAGAAAATATTATGACCGTACTCATCGTCGGCGGTGGTGGGCGTGAACACGCCCTGGCCTGGAATACGGCCCAGTTTGAACGGGTCAAGAAGGGCTACGCGGTACCAGGCAATGCTGGCTGCCGTGCTGGAAGTGAAGCTGGGGACCGTTGCCATAGCCGTCGGGCACATTTTAAACCCAGGGGGCACCCATCGTGGTCAAGATCGGCATTTTAGCCACAGATTAAGGCTGCTCATCAGGTCAGGCGATCCTGTTAACGGCGACGAAATGATCAAAGTCGCCAACGAACATAGCATGCATGGTTTTACTGACATGCGAGACATTCGGCAGTATTAGTGCGCGAGCTGTCCGCTAAACAAAATAGCGACAAACTTGCCAAAATTCGACTAAAATAGCCTAACCCGTTGTTTATTATAGATAATAAGCTAGAATACCTTGTGTATGCTGTTGGCATGGGCATGTCTACCTCGACACCGCTTCCTTGCGCTGTAGCGAGTATTGGCAATATAATTCATGAAATTCAAGTCAGCGTTCAGCAGATGATGAACCATAACGTATGAACGACTTTAACTTGGACACACTGGGCAGAAAAGCAAACTGTACAGAGCCGCCCCTTAGTCGACGGCACACTCTAAATCACACTTTTTCCCATAGAACCTACACCTTGGTATGCCATAGTTATAGTCCCCATATCCTGTTCGATATGGTGCGCCCCACCCTCATATATAGAATTTGGCGAACCTTCTTCCAGGGATATATCAACTCATTCAGATTCAACATCGATTCTGTATTGTATCGCGTTTATTAGCGACCCGCCTATGGCCAATGAATTTGTGCATGAGAATCAACCCAAACTTTAGCGTTTCAACAATTTTGAAACATTACATCAGATAAAGTATCCAAACTATTATGAAGATTTACTGGGGGCTAAAATGAGCAACATCTTACTTGTTGGCGGCGGCGGACGTGAACATGCTATAGCTGAGGCACTATGTCGTGATGATTCTGTTCGTCTATTCGCTGTAATGAACTGCAAAAATCCCGGCATTATTGCTTTATCTCAAAGTGATGATTGGGTAGTCCATAATGAGAACGATATTAATTGGGTTACTAATTGGGCAGACGAAAAAAATATTGATTTTGCTGTGGTCGGGTTTGAAGAACCACTTGGTGAAGGGTTATGCGATGAACTCGAAAACCGTGGCATACCAGCATTAGGCCCTAAAAAAGAAGCTGCGCGCCTTGAAACTTCAAAAGTTTTTACGCGAGTCCTCTTGGATGAGTACGATATTCCAGGGAATGCTGAGTATCAGCTTTTTTCAGATCCAAATGAATTGTCAAAATTTCTTAAATCAACTTCAAAACAATATGCACTTAAGCCCGTAGGTTTGACAGCAGGTAAAGGCGTCAAGATTATGGGAGAGCAGCTAAAAACAACAGAAGAGGCCATTCAATATGGCCACGAAGTTATTCAACAAGAAATCGGTCAATACGCACAAATACTTCTGGAAGAGCGGCTAACCGGAGAAGAATTCACGTTACAGTGCTTTGTAGACGGCAAAACATTAGTCCCAATGCCGCTTGTACAGGATTTCAAAAGAGCATCTGAAGGTGACAAAGGACCCAACACCGGTGGAATGGGTTCCTATTCTCAAGCGAACGGATTGTTGCCATTTGTTACAGAGGATGATCGCGATGAGGCCCTGAGCATCCTGGAAAAAATAATCGCAATATTATCTTCTAAAAAGGGCATTAAATATCAGGGTGTTCTTTATGGGCAGTTCATGATCGGGGGCAACGGCATAAAACTCGTGGAAATTAATGCGCGCTTTGGTGATCCAGAAGCAATGAATGTCTTATCATTACTTGAAACTAGCCTTGTAGATATCTGTAAGGCGATTATTAATGGAACCTTGGACAAATTGAACGTTCGTTTTTCCAATAAAGCCTCTGTTTGTACTTATGTAGCACCCCCAGGATATGAAACAGGCAACCCTAAATCTGATTCAAAGCTGGTAGTGGATGAACCTAGAATCAAAGAAATAGGCGCAGAACTTTATTATGCCAAGGTTGAGCTAAAACATGGCGCTGTCCTAACTACATCCTCAAGATCGCTCGCAGTCGTTGGTATCGCAGATACGACACGCCAAGCACATGCGGTGGCGGAAGACGCGCTTCATTGTATAAAGGGAGAATTTCATGCCAGACATGATATTGGGAAAAAATATTTCTCTAGTGAAGAAACCTATAAGGATATTATAGATGACCATAACCATATAGATAATCAATGCATGGGTGTTGGATAATTATTGCTAAACGATATTGCACCTTGCTCAACAACAACATAGGCATAGGTGGATTTAGGTTCCAGGGAGGGCTGTGCTGCCTGAGCAAGTCTTCGCCTATAGCCGCACTATATGAGATAGAGAGATGAAGAGTCCTTTTGTGGCGGTCCTCATGGGGTCTGATTCTGACCTCGACACCATACAAGCCACCCTGGACACCCTGGAAAAACTCGGGGTGGTCTATGAAGTTCGTATCAAATCCGCCCATCGCACCCCCGAGGCCACTCGTGATTACATTATCGACGCCGAGGCACGAGGTTGTGCGGTCTTCATTGCCGCCGCCGGGCTGGCCGCACACTTGGCCGGTGCCGTCGCCGCCCAAACCATCAAACCGGTCATTGGCGTGCCCATGGACGCCGGCCCCCTGCAGGGTCAGGATGCCTTACTGTCTACGGTGATGATGCCCGGTGGTATCCCTGTCGCCTGCGTGGCCATCGGTAAGGCCGGGGCAAAAAATGCCGCCTATTTATCCGCTCAGATCCTGGCGGTAGCCGATGCCGACCTGGCCTTGCGCCTGAAGGAAGAACGCCGCCACAACGCCGATGCCATCGCCGAAAAAGATCGGCTGCTGCAACAACGCTAGCACCCAGGCACCGCCATGACCCGCAAAGAGCTGCAACAGGCAGTACGGGTGTTACGTGCCGGGGGGATTGTGGCCTATCCCACCGAGTCCTGTTTTGGGCTGGGTTGCGACCCCCGCTACAAACACAGCCTGCGCAACTTGATCAGGTTAAAGGGACGTTCCTGGGAAAAGGGCCTGTTGCTGATCAGTGACCGGTGTGAACGTCTGGCGCACTACGTGGACTGGCCAGATACCACGATCCAACAACAGGTTAACGCCAGTTGGCCGGGCCCCTTCAGCTGGGCCTTGCCAGCACGAAAAGGTGTATCACGCTGGCTAAGGGGTCGCCATGCCAGTGTTGTGGTGCGCGTCACCGCCCACCCACCGGCCCGGGCTCTGTGCCAACAGCTGGGAGGGGCGCTGGTCTCCACCAGCGCCAACCGCCACGGACGGCCCGCCGCCCGCAGTGCGGCCATGGTCCAGAGAGAGTTCAGGGGGCAGGTGGACTATATCCTGCCGGGTAAGATCGGTGCGATGACACGCCCTTCGGAAATCCGCGATGCGATCAGCGGTGCCATCATCCGCCCTGCTTGAATATAATCGGCACCCAAAAAGGCCTGCGTAGACGCCAAAGGGCCGGGGCTTGAGTATAATCCCGGCCATCCAAAGACCACCCACCACCGCAAAACAAGCCGCCCATACAGAAATCAAATGGCCCACCCCAATATCAATGCCGTTCACGACTACCTCTTGGGGCTACAGGACCGTATCTGTGTGGCCATGGAGGCGGAAGACGGGTCGGCGCGCTTTATTGAAGACCGTTGGGACTACCCCAAAGGGGGTGGGGGCCGGTCCAGGGTGCTGGCGGACGGCCAGGTGTTTGAACGGGCCGGTATCAATTTCTCCCATGTCCACGGCGATGCCCTACCGGCCTCGGCCACCGCCCATCGACCCGAGTTGGCGGGCCGCCGCTTCCAGGCCCTGGGGGTCTCCCTGGTGATCCACCCCCGCAACCCCTACATCCCCACCTCCCACGCCAATGTGCGGTTTTTTACGGCCGAACAGGAAAATGAAAACCCCATATGGTGGTTCGGTGGTGGTTTCGACCTCACACCCTACTACGGATTTAAAGAAGACGCCGTGCATTGGCACCGTACCGCCAAGGCCGCCTGTGATCCCTTCGGCAAGGGTGTGTACGAAAAATACAAGCAGTGGTGTGATGAGTATTTTTTCATCAAACACCGCAACGAAGCCCGTGGTATCGGTGGTCTGTTTTTCGACGACCTGAATGACGGGGGCTTTGAACGCTGCTTTGAGTTCATGCAAAGTGTGGGGGATCACTACATTGAGGCCTACCGACCCATCGTGGCACGCCGCAAGGACACAAACTATGGTGAAAGGGAACGAGAGTTTCAGCTCTACCGCCGCGGCCGTTACGTGGAATTTAATCTGGTGTATGATCGCGGCACCCTATTCGGACTCCAGTCCGGCGGACGCACAGAGTCCATACTCATGTCTTTACCCCCACTGGTCAGTTGGCGCTATCAATGGCAACCTTTAGCGGGTTCGCCCGAAGCCGAATTGTATGAGACCTTTCTCAAACCCCAGGACTGGCTCAAAAACTAATAGGCCGGCTCCATAAATACATCTTTTGCTACAGGCAACAATCAAAGTTCGGCAATTCACCTCCAATGACTGACAGACATCTCAAACTACATCTCGGTAATGCTGAGGCCGCAGTCCACAACACCCTGACACAGCTGGCCAATGAAAAATTCGTGCAACGGCTGTGGGACCGGGATACCACCCTGTGGAAGACGGATGCGGATCATCGCAAAACTATTGGCCACCGCCTCGGTTGGCTCACCGCCCCGGCCAGCATGCGCAAACAGTTGCCCCAAATCAGCGCCTTTACCGATGACGTTCGCAAGGCCGGTTTCACTGATGCCATCTTGCTCGGTATGGGTGGCTCCAGCCTGGCCCCCGAGGTCTTCGGCACCAGCTTTGGCCCCCAGGCCGGTTACCTTAGGCTCCATGTCCTGGATAGCTCCAACCCTGACGTCATCACCGAGGCCCTGAAACGTAGCAAGCTTGAAAAAAGCCTGTTTATCGTCTCCAGCAAATCCGGCACCACCACCGAGACCCTATCTTTGTATCGCGTATTTGAAGCTCAACTACGCCGACAAGGTACTGCCCGGCCCGGCCAGCAGTTTATTGCCATCACCGACCCTGGCACCCCCCTTGAGCAACTCGCCAGGGAGCACACATTTCGTCGCATCTTTTCCAATCCAGCAGATATCGGCGGCCGCTACTCAGTATTGAGTTACTTCGGACTGGTACCGGCGGCCCTACTCGGTATTGACCTCAACCTATTGTTAGGCCGGGCCGAAAACCTGTCACAACATTGTGGCCCCGAGGTCACCCCCGCACTCAATCCTGGGGTCTACCTGGGGGCGGCGCTGGCGGTGTTGGCACGGCGGGGACAAGACAAACTGACCCTACTTTTGTCTCCCTCACTGGCTTCGTTGGGGGTGTGGATAGAGCAACTTGTCGCCGAGAGCACCGGCAAAGAGGGGGTGGGTATACTCCCTATCGGTGACGAGTCCCTGGGCCAAACACAGAACTACGGTGATGACCGGATATTCGTAGCCATCACCCTGGCTGGCGACACCCCGGCCCTGGATAACCACCAGCTTGGGTCGCTGGTAGCCAACAAACACCCCGTAATCAGTTGGACCTTGCCCGACTGTTACGACCTGGGTGGTGAATTTTTACGTTGGGAAATCGCCACCGCTACCGCCGGTGCCCTATTGGGGGTCAACCCCTTCGACGAACCCAATGTGACCGAGAGCAAAGACACCACCTATGCACTGCTGAATCCGTTAACAACCGACAACCGGCAAACCTCACCGCAGCCCGTGGCCCAACAAGAGGGTGTTGGACTGTACACAACACAGCCCCCCGGTGATCTATCACTCGGATTCGAGGACACCCTGAGCCAATTTTTGGCTACCATCCAGCCCAGGGATTATCTGGCACTATTGGCCTATCTGCACCCAAGGCATGAACAGGCCTTAAATAAAATTCGCCTGCTCTTGCGCAACCGTCTACGTATCGCCACCACTCTCGGTTTTGGCCCCCGCTATTTGCACTCCACCGGGCAGTTTCACAAAGGCGGCGCCAACCACGGTGTCTTTATACAAATTACGACAACAAACCATCACGATATCACCATCCCCCAGACACCCTATAGTTTTGGTCAGCTATATGAAGCCCAGGCCCTGGGAGATTTTCAGGTACTACAACGACGCCAGCGCCGTGTGCTACGCATCCACCTGCAAGACGATGCGCCTAACCGTATAACGGCGCTCTATCATTACCTGCGGGATGCGCTAAAAAGGCCCTGATCTCGACCCGACCCATCGACCGGCTATCTGTGCAAGATTAGGCTGTCTTGCCGTGGACATCACCCATACAGCCATCCTTTGTAATTTGATCCCCGTTGTCGCGCAGCCACACTTTCAAGTCGTTCAGGGGCAGTGGGGGTGAGAAAAAATAGCCCTGGATTTCCTCACATGAAAGATCACGCAGGAACTGCAGTTGATCCTGCGTCTCCACTCCCTCGGCCACGACATCCATACGTAGGCTGTGCGCCATAGCAATAATCGCCTTGACGATCTCAGCATCATCGGCATCCTCCGTTATGTCTTTCACAAAGATGCGGTCTACCTTGAGACAGTCGATGGGTAAACGTTTGAGGTAACTCAAAGAGGAATATCCAGTACCAAAATCATCGACAGCGACATGGATGCCCAACTCGCTCAAGGCATATAAGGTTGTGGCCACAGCCTCAATGTTATCAACCAGGAGGCTTTCCGTGATCTCCAGTTCGAGCCGCTGTGGGTCCAGGCCCGTCTCCTCCAGGATTTGCGTAACGGTAGCCACCAGATCTTTTTGCTGAAACTGGCGGGGCGAAAGATTGACCGATACGCGCAAAGAAGCCCAATCCACCATGGCCTGGATATCACGACAGGCGGTACGTAATACCCACTCACCGACGGAAATAATCATCCCGGTCTCCTCCAGCAAGGGGATAAACTCCACAGGAGAGACCACCCCCCCTTCTGGATCCTGCCACCGCAAAAGGGCTTCGACACCCGACACCCGACAGGCATGTACATCGACACGGGGCTGGTAGTGAAGCGTAAACTCCTGGCGTTCCAGGGCGTAACGCAATCGGTTCTCCATTGCCAAACGCCGCACCGCCTCCTCACTCATATCGGCAGTGAAGAACGCATAGGTATTGCCACCGGCCTTCTTGGCACGGTACATGGCAGTATCGGCATTTTTAAGGAGGGTCTCGATGTCGTCGTCATCGAAGGGAAACAAGGTGATGCCGATACTTACGGAAGTCAGCAGTTCGTGGCCGTCTATATTGAACGGTTGGGCAATGGCCTCAAGCACTTTATCTGCGACCTTCACAACCTCACGCACGTCCTTGACGCCTTCGACCACAACGGTGAACTCATCACCACCAAGCCGGGCAATACTGTCACTATCGCGGATGCACTGGCGCAAGCGGTCGGCCACGGCCTTGAGCAGAAGATCACCCGCGCTATGCCCAAGACTGTCATTGATGGTCTTAAAACGATCCAGGTCCATAAAGAACACCGCCACCAAGCACTCGTTGCGCTGAGCCTGGGCCAGTGCGTGGCCCAGGCGATCGATAAGCAGCATCCGATTGGGGAGATCCGTCAGCACATCGTGATGCGCCAGATAAGAGAGACGCTCCTGTGCCTCTACCCGATCGGTGATGTCCTTGCCCGTGGAGACGAAGTGGGTGACCCGGCCCTGATCATCTTTCAGGGGTGTGATGGTCTTCTCTTCATAGTAGAGGCTGCCGTCCTTGCAGCGATTGATAAATGTCTCCCGAAAGATCTCACCGGCCAAAATAGTATCCCATAGCCGTTGATAGAAACTTGTATCGTGCTGCCCCGATTTAATGAGGTCGGGCCTGCGGCCAATAATCTCGTCGGCACAGTAGCCGGTCTTGTTCTCAAAAGCCGGATTGATGTACTCGGTAACCCCATCGTGATTCGTGATGAGGACGGCGGCGTCCGTCTGCTCCACCACACGGGAGAGTTTGCGCATTTGCACCTCGGCGCGGGCGCGCTCCTCGATTTCGTAGCGCAGACTCTCGTTCACGGCAACCAACTCCTGGGTCCGCTCCTCGATCCGCTCTTCGAGTCGATCATGCGACTCCTGCAAGGCCTGTTCGGCAATTGCACGGCGGCGTTCTTCGCGCCGAACACGCCAGAGCATAAGTGCGCTGATAAAAAGAAATAATGCCGTGACCAGAATAATCTGGCTCACCATCCACTTACGATTGTCCACGAACAGTGATGCCGTCGGTAAATCTATGAGCTGCCATTGTGTCCCCTCGACCGGCCTCGAGTACAAAATCTGTTCTTGTTCCTTGCGGCTGAGACGAAGTGGACGCTGCATCTTATCCCGGCTACCCGCAGCAGTAATCTCAACGAGATCCGCATTGCCCCGGCGCACCATAAGCCGATGACCCGGACGCTCACTATTGCGCAGCAAACGGGCAACCAAGTCCGGCCTAAAGCTGATAAAGAAGATACCAGGGCGTGCCTGGTTGTAATCCCAGGGCAACATGACATCGAAGTGGTATTCGCTTGGCCCAGGGTGAATATACACCCCCATTGGTTGCCCATCGACGGCAAACCGTCGCAGGTTGACACGACATAACTCACCAACCTGCTCCCCGAAGTCGTCGTAGATCAGCTTACCGTCCGTGTCGGCGATACTAAAAGCGTAATATTCTGGAAAATAGTGTTTAAGGACACCCTCGAGACGTGCGTGGACCTCGACATTTTCGGGGTCTTGCGCCAATTGTCGCAACAAATCCTGGTGGCCAATCATCAACAACTCAAGGGAGGTGCGCAACCACCGGATCATGAGCGTGATCTCACTGGCAGCACCCTTCACGGACTGCTCCGCAACTTCAAGCTGGCGGCCACGAAACTCCTTGTTACCCGCATAGATATTCCACCCCAGGACAAGCCAGACCATGAACAGAGACACGGCAACAAGCATCAACGGGTGACGGGTTTTAAACTGGGGTGTCAAGCCTCTCTCTCTAGTGGACATGAGAATCTGAAATGAGCTTACGGGGGAGGGGTGCGCGTGCGGCGTACTGGCTCCGATATCCACCAATATCGATGCAAGTGCTGTGCCTAATTAGGGGTTTTAGGGTGATGAACCGAGAACCTGGGTGTGGCCAACACCCCTTGTGCCCACCGGGGACATGGTCATCTACCGCCCGGGAATGCACATCATCCTGCAATCGTAAGCACCTGGTTCCATGGCATCTAACGCTGATACACGACGTGGCGACACACCTTTAAAGATATGGATGGCGTCGGTAACGAGGGGGTAACACTAACAGAGAATCCTGGGTGTGTCTCGTTTGGCCGTCGGTGTTGCGATGGTATTGCCCCCAGGGTACGCAAGGCATTCACTGTCAACATCAAGGCACTTGCCAAGATATCGCCGGGCAACCACCGCACCACCGGCTAAGCCCTTTTCAATTCCGCCAGGAGTGTGCGATCCCGGTGGGCCTGATCCAGGCCCCGCCACACCACAGCGGCATTAAGGAAAATCAATTCAAACAAAAAATAATAAAGCGGGCCCGCCAGCAGATTGCACACCAATATGGCAAAGGTGCGCTTGTTTGAATTCAGGATCGACCATTTGCGGACCGCGTCCTGGTTAAATTCACGATACCGGGCGCGGAGGGTGGCCGCCTCACCCGGTGTGGCGTGTTCAAGAGACTGCCCCATGACCTGCCTGAGTTCTTCGCGGCCACGGGCACCCAAATACTGTGCCCTGACATAGACATAATACCCCCGGGCAAGGATGCCTTTGAAACCCGATTGAGTCTGATAATCCTTTTGTGCCTGCGCCAAGCTTGGCACACGACGTGACGACATATCATTTACCCAATGATCATATTCGTAACGATAAAATTCGTACAGGCTGCCCTGGAAGGCATGACTCAGACCGGCGGCCAAGGCCAGCGGCCAAGCTATGGGTCCCCATTGTTGGGCCAGGGCCAAGGCCATGGCACTGTAGACACCAATGTAGACGAGATAATCACAAACCCCGTCAATGATCTTGCCCAGCTCCGAGGTCTTGCCGGTCATCCGTGCGAGCTGTCCATCGGCACCATCCAGGACATGCCAGACACCCAACAGGAGGAAGGCCGTTATCACATTGAGTTTGGACTCATAATCAAAAATTAAAAATGCCGCAACCAAGCCGAAAGGCACACCCAATATCGAAACCGTATTGGGGCTGATACCCAGCTTGGCAAACAGCTTGGCCAACCCATGACTCAAGGGGTGAATGAAATATCGGTTGGATGGGTCTTCGATCTCCTGGGTGCGGAATACCGATGGAGAGGATGGGGTTTTGGGCATGGTTTACCAGCAATTAATTTTGAGTGGGTGTATTTAACGAAAAATACTGCGGTGGGACAGGGCAACGGTAATCGAAATGGAATCGAAAAACCAATGTAATTCGTCTTGGTGACCCCCCTGTCCCTTGCTGTTCCTGAAGCACCCCGATACAGTGGCGACCCGGAAAAATGGGGTTGGCGTTAATGCGCACACTGGTAACAGGAGGAAGCGGTTTTATTGGTAGTCATCTGGTGGAGGCCTTGATAGCCGATGGCCACGAAGTACGCTGTCTGCTGCGGTCGAGTTCCCGACCCGGCTGGTTGGAGAGCATCAACGTGGAATACGTCGCTGGTGACTGCACCGACCCGGCCTCTCTGGACGCCGCGGTGGTGGGGGTGGATTGGGTCTTTCACCTTGCTGGCGTGACCCGGGCACGACGCCAACAAGACTACTACCTAAATAACACCCAGGGCACGTATAATCTGGCCCAGGCCTGTGTCGCCAACAACCCCGAACTTAAACGCTTTGTCATGGTGTCGAGCCAGGCGGCAGCAGGCCCGGCCCGCGATGGCCACCCCAGCAGGGAGACCGACAGCCCCCGCCCGATCACTGCCTACGGCCAAAGCAAGCTCCAGGCAGAACAGGAAATATGTAAACTCAAGGACTCACTGCACTCGGTGATTGTACGGCCAAGCACGGTATTCGGACCTCGAGACCGGGATTTTTTGGAGTATGTGCGTTGGGTCAAACGTGGGTTGTTGGTCAATTTCGGCCATTTCGAGCGCACTGTCAGTATGTGCTATGTGAAGGATCTGGTATCGGGGATCATGGCGGCGGCAACACAAGCCCTTGGCAGTGGTAGTATCTACTTCCTGGCGGACCCCAGACCTTATCCCTGGAGCGAGGTGGAATTGGCGTGCCAGGATGCGGTGGGGCAGCGTGCGCGATCGGTACACCTGCCGAGCTGGATACTGCACGGCATGGCGATAATCGCCGAAACCCAGGGTCGCCTTTGTAGACGCACCAGCATATTATCCCGGGCCCGAGTTGCAGAGTTACTGGAAGGTCGATGGGCCTGTGATGCCTCCCGGGCCATGAAAGACCTGGATTTCAACCCCCAATTTGGCCTACACACCGGATTGGAACAAACAGTGGTATGGTATGAAGCAGAAGGTTGGTTACCCACAACAAGTCGAGCTTGAATCTGAAGTAGAAGCCGACAGCAAAGGCACGTCGCCAGACGTCTTTGAGAAGTGCCGTACGTTCACGCGTGCCAAGGAAATCATGGCCGCCGGGGTGTATCCCTTTTTTCATCGCGTGGAAAGCGGTCAAGGCCCCGAAGTCACCATCAAGGGCCAGTCCATGGTAATGGCCGGGTCGAACGACTACTTGGGTCTGACCAGCCACCCCAAGGTAAAAGAAGCCGCCATCGCCGCCATACAACGCTTTGGTACCGGCTGTGCCGGTTCCCGATTTTTAAACGGGACCCTGTCCTTACACGAGGAGCTGGAGGAACAGTTAGCGAACTTTCTGCACCAGGAGGCGGCCATCGTTTTCCCCACTGGCTTTCAGGCCAATCTGGGGGCCATCTCGGCACTGGTGGGAAAACCCGACATCGTGGTCATCGACAAGCTGAATCACGCCAGTATTTTTGATGGCTGCCGCCTGTCATTTGGTGCCATCCGCCGTTTTCGCCACAACGATATGGCCAACCTGGAACACATACTCGCCACCCACAGTGACCAGGCGGCGCTGATCGTTGTCGATGGTGTCTTTAGCATGGAGGGTGACATCGTTGACCTGCCCAAACTCAACGAAGTAGCAAAACGCTACGGTGCCCGGGTGATGGTGGACGATGCCCACGGTATCGGTGTCTTGGGTAAGAATGGTCGCGGCACTGCGGAACATTTTGATATGGAGTCTGAGGTCGACCTGATCATGGGCACTAACAGCAAGTCACTGGCCACCGTCGGTGGCTTTCTTGCTGCCGACACCGACGTGATTCATTATTTGAAACACACCGCCCGATCGCTTATGTTTTCGGCCAGCCTGCCGCCAGCCAGTGTGGCCGCCGCCATGGCAGCACTGGAGATTGTCGAGAACGAACCCGAACGGCGGCAACGTCTGTGGAATAACACCCGCAAGATGGCCCAGGGGTTTCGTGAACTGGGATTTGACATCGGCAATACCCAGACCCCCATCATTCCGGTGATGGTAGGCGACGAAAAAAAGGTGTTGGCCATGTGGCGTGGACTCTTTGATGGGGGTGTATTTGCCAGCCCGGTATGGCCCCCTGCCGTACCACCCGGTATGGCCTTGATTCGCACCAGCTACATGGCCACCCATAGCAACGCACAACTTGACCACATCCTTGAGACCTTTGCCACGGTGGGCCGTGGCCTGGGTCTAATCGACTAGGTCGAGGCACTACCCTCTATGACGCATCATTGGGTGTGGCGCCTTGTCGTGACGACCCTGAATTTGCTGCTGATATTGGCCCCATTGCCGATACAGGCCAGCACGCTACTGACACAAGCCCTGTTCCAACCCCTTTTACTGGGAGCAAGTGACTATACCGAAGGTTGGGAGAACTTTTTCTATTTTGATGACGGCAGCCTGTTGGTGACCCATTTCATGGTGAGCAACATGGGCCCTGGATACCATCGTGGCATCATGGTCAGCACCCTCAGCACAGCAGATGGCCATACCTACGTCATCAAAAATGGCCGTAAACGAAAACAATGGTCAGGGGTCTCGGGCCCCCATCGCTTTGGTGTCGCCAAACATTATATTGGCGAGGCTGAAAACGAGTATCGAATCCACTTAGAAAACAGCACCGCCGAGATTGATATTAATTTTAGTGCTGTAGGTGTCCCCTGGCAGGGGAAGCGAGTCACTCTGCCAGGGGACAATGGCAACTTATATCAGGACCTCATGTTCTACGCCCCCTATCTCACCGCCACGGGACGATACCGGCCCGGCAGTAAGAGTGGTGGTGAAGAAGATGAAGCCTGGCGCCCACTGACCGGTGGACAGGGTTTTGCCCTGCGTTATGTGACAGGCACCGGAATCCATAATCTGGCCACCCACCGCCTGCGCCTGACCACCCTGGGGACGGCATCACAACGCCTCACGGCCGACCTGATCAAGACCCCGGATGGACAATGGCATCCACGTATGGCCATTTGGGCAGAGGGTCAGCTACAACATCAATTTGACGCAGTCAAACTGGAACCCTTTTGGCCCAACGAACACTTATCCCAGGCTAAAGATATACCACGGGGCTTTCATATCTCCGCTACCGATGGGGACACCCGACTCTCCGGAACCCTGTATTTAAGCCAATTGCTACACCGATTTGACGTACTCGCCAATATGACCCTCCTCGACCGCTTGTTCCTCGGGGCCTTTTCAGCACCGGTACAATCCCGCTACCGGGCCGACTATCAATTGCGCCTCAGCCACAACGGACACTCCCGGACCTTGGACGGTCAAGCCCTGGTGGAATATGTCCAGATCAATCCCCGCTAGCGCCTTGCAATCCACTTCAAATCCTCAGATAGTATGCGGCCGCGCTCCTGGGTCTGTCGAGGCAAGCACCGCAACACAGCCCCGCCCATTGAACTCTGATGGACGTTAGCGTCGGGCCCAGGGAACCGACGATGACCTGCCACGTCTTAGTGTAAGGTCCATAAAACATGACTGACTAAACTTTGCTTATCCCGTATTTCCCTGTCTATGAATATCACCTCCTTACATATCCTGGTCATCACCACACGATCGCCACTTCGGCTGGTGGCCGGATTACCGCTGCTCGTCCGAAACGTGCTTGCCGCTACCAGCATCGGCGCACCTAAGGTGACAATCTTATCCGATCTGGCCACAACCGAATTAACACCAGCCCTGCAACAGATCCAGGCCCACAATCCGGAATTGTCGTTGAACCTGTCCACTCTTTCACAGTGGGTCAACCACGGCATGAAAACCATCGGTGACGACAAAATATTGCTCTTGCATACCGACGGCGCAATCAACCCTGCATGGATAAAGACCCTGCTCCAAGACTCTCCTGACCAGAACGAAGCCTTGACCTATCACTGTGGGAGCAGCGATCACGACCACGTGCTGCTAAGCGCCACCCAACTGAGTCGCACACTCACTACTCTGGGAGAATCAGGCCCAATCACGGTAGATACTCTGTATAAACAGTTGATTCCAAATACTTGTCAGCGGACTACAGATAAATTTGATCATGCCGCCTACTATGGGTCCATTGTTGATGCCGAGGATGTTGTTGAAGTTGAAAAACAGCTCTTTCGCAGATTGGCCAAAAAATCCGACGGTTATGTATCACGTTACCTTAATCGGCCTCTATCAACACATCTGAGCCGATTACTGCTCCCATTCAACATATCACCAACACAGCTGACCTGGGTCACTGCCTTGTCCGGCATCGCCATGTTTCTGGCTTTTATAAGCGGCCAAACTTATAGCGTGATCTTGGGCTGCATCTTGTTTCAAGTAGCCTCGATAGTCGATGGTATGGACGGTGAAATTGCCCGGATAAAATTTATGGCCAGTAGTCGTGGTGCAGCTTGGGACACCGGTGTAGATATGGCCACCAATCTGTTGTTTATTGTCGGCCTGATGTATGCGCTGTCTCTCCAATATGGCCCAAGCTACCTTCAGCTCGGAATTTACCTGCTGATAATATCGGGCACCGCCATAGGCCTGCTTTCTCTCTTAGTCTACTTTGGACCCGGTGGGGGCAGTTTTGATATCGTGGGCCAAGCCCTCGTTACCAGACTGGCCGCTTTTCCACGCGCACAAAAAATTATGGCCATTATCGAAAAATGTTTTAAGCGTGATGCCTATGCACTATGCTTTGCACTGCTCGGGGCTATAGGCTTGGCCTACGCTATCCCCTGGATATTGGCAGTGGGAGTGAGTCTATGGCTACTTGCGGTCATTATTAATACGCCTTACATACTGAACGCACGGTCCGCAGACATACTCCCTGAACACATCAAGGATTTACGTCCATGAGCAGTGAGCCTGCTGACAACAACGACAAAAAAAGCGTCGAGGCCGCTACCAGTGCGCTAATGGACAGCTTGGCTGGCGCATTCTCGCGCTGGATCATGCGTTACTACATTATTATTATCATTGCTGCCATCCTGGTCAGCGCAGCATCTTTCCAGTTAGCAACCGGCCTGAAACTCAATACCAATATCTTTGCGCTCATGCCAGATGGTGTGGCCAGCGTTGAAAATCTAAACCGGGTTATGGAAAAAACCGGTAGCTTCAGCAATGCCATGGTGGTGGTGGACTCACCCGATCCCGATGCTGCTATTCGCTTTCTGCGTGAACTACGCAAACAGGTACTTAAGTTTCCATGGGTCAGTTCAGCAGAGTTCACCGAAGACACATCGATATTTCAGCGCCACAAACTACTTTACATGGAGACTGCGGACCTCCAGGAGATTAAGCGTCGCATTGATGCTCGTATCGACTATGAAAAGCGTCACCCAAAAATTACCCTTGAAGACACTGAAGTCAAAATCAGCATCCGGAACAATAGTGGCCCAAAAAATGTGGGCAAGAAAAAACCTTCTACACCAACCACAACTCCCGCAACCAAGGACCCGTCCGAACAGGCGCGTAATGACAACTCTACGACGGGCCCACCGCCATTGGAGTTTGACGATATTGAAGACAAATACCAGAAAAAACAGGGTCATCGTGACAAGACCAGTTCCTCCAAGCGGGTATTTCAGAGCGACGATGGCCAAATTTCCATCTTGTTGGTCTGGCCACGGGGGGAAACCAGTGATATCGAATTTTCCCGCCACCTGATCAATGACCTACGCAAACTGATTAAGACCATTGACCCCAGCAAATACCACCCACGTATGCAAGTCGATATCGGTGGCCGGCTACAGGGTCGTGTCATGCAATTTGATGCCGCCATGAATGATTTAAGCAGCAGCGGTTTATGGTCTATCAGTGCCATTTTATTGCTTCTTGCCTTCTATTATCGTCGCCTGTTTTCGATTCTCTATATTGGCTTGCCTTTGGTTATGGGCATCCTATGGACCTTTGGCATCACCCAACTGGCCTTAGGCGGCCTCAATCTGATTACTGTATTCCTGGTAGTGGTGCTGTTTGGCTTGGGGATTGACTTCGGTATACACAATCTCACCCGCTACGACGAAGTTCGGCGCTGTGGCGGCTCCCTGGAGGAGGCCCTGACCATCGTCTTTCGACGTACCGGTACGGCGTCCTTTATGGCTGCGATCACGACAATTGCTGGGTTTTTTGCCTTATTACTCACCGATTTTCGGGCATTTTTTGAGTTTGGGTTTATCGCTGGCACCGGGGTGGCGCTCATCTTTGTGTCCATGTATTTGGTGTTCCCGGCGGTCATGCTACTGGCCGAACGCATTGGCCTATACCGTGCAGGCGTGCCCCAGGTAGATGTATGTAACGTCACCCGTGAAGGCATCCCAAGACCACGATTGATTCTGTTTATCATGCTGACATTACTGGGCATATCCCTGTTCTATGCCACTAATATTCACTACGAAGATGACTTCAAAAAACTAAGCGCAAAAATTCCTGAGTATCAGGCAGTCAAACAAAAAATTGACAAGGTTTTTTCTTTAAGCGCCGACCGGGCAGTCGTTTTTGTCCCTACCCTTGAGGAAGTGGTTGCTTTGGTGGAATACCTGGAGAACAAAATTGCCACCGACATTGAATCTCCAACCATTAAAAAAGTGAAATCCATCTACACTGTGGTACCCAATAAACAGGAGCAAGACGAGCGCCTCGCGATCATACGCGACATCAAACGCAATACTGACGAGATTGAAGATTACATCAGTGAAAAACAACGAGCCAAACTCGCAGATATCATTGACTATCTTGATATAGACCGCCTAAGTGCCCGCGACCTGCCTTCTGCTCTGCGTCGCGTCTACACGGGACTGCCCGGCTCTGGTGGTTATCTCGTCTATATCTACAACAGTGTTTCCATGTCGAATTCGGCCCAAGCCAAGGCTTTCTCCGATGATATCCGGGAGCTGACAGTCAATGGTAAAACCTATTACCCCGCCACCGACGCCCTGGTTTTCGTAGACATGCGAGAACTCATGCGCAATGATGCCACCATCGCGGTGTTTGCGGTCAGTTTTGTTATCTTGTTGGTATTACTGATCAGTTTACGCAGTCTGCGCAAGGTACTTATAGTCATGTTCCCGATAATCTCCGGCACCATCATGATGTTAGGTATTATGGGGATTTTCGACATCCGTCTGTCCATTTTCAACATGGTGGTATTACCCGCCATTCTTGGCATCGGCGTAGACAACGCCATCCATATCTTTCATCGCTATGAAGAAGAAGGGTCTCGCAGTCTGCGCCACGTCATTCGCACCACCGGCTGGGCAGTTGCGATCACTACACTGACCACCCTGTTTGGATTTGCCGGCATGCTGTCTGCCGGCAACCCGGGATTGCGATCGCTCGGGATACTCGCCTGTATCGGATTAGGCACCTGTTTACTCAATTCCCTGACCACACTACCCGCCTTGTTACAGTGGATGGAAAATCGAGGGGGTGGTCCGCAACACGGTTTCGGACAAGCGGCATCCTTTGCTATTTCCCGGCAATCGGCCAAGGCCTAGAGGTCCCCACACCGACCCCACGCATTCCGAGTGGTTATGCGTCATTCCATACCTCGAACAGAACAAGGGACACGAGGGCAACTCGACACAAACCGACTCCTGCTCCGCCGTATAGTGGGCTAAAACCCCCTAAGAACGCGTGGTCAACTTCTCGACGAGGGTCCCCAGGGTGTCCATGGGCAGGGGAAACACAATCGTCGAGCTCTTCTCACCGGCAATCTCGGTGAGGGTCTGTAGGTATCTCAATTGCAAGGCCTCAGGTTGTTCCGCCAGGGTTCGGGCCGCATCCAGCAGTTTGGCGGCGGCCTGGCTTTCACCTTCGGCATGGATGATCTTGGCACGCCGCTCCCGTTCCGCTTCAGCCTGTTTGGCGATGGCGCGAATCATGCTCTCGTCCAGGTCGATATGTTTGATCTCCACATTGGCCACCTTGATGCCCCAAGCATCGGTCTGCTTGTCGAGGATGGTCTGGATGTCCTGGTTGAGTTTATCCCGACTCGACAGCATTTCGTCCAACTCATGCTGGCCCAATACCGAGCGCAAGGTAGTCTGGGCCAGTTGGCTGGTGGCCATATAGAAGTTTTCCACCTGGATGATGGCGCGTTCGGGGTCGATGACACGAAAATACACCACCGCGTTGACCTTCACCGACACGTTGTCCCGTGAGATCACGTCCTGGGTGGGGACATCCATGACCACAGTGCGCAAGTCCACCCGCTCCATTTTTTGAATACCCGGGATAATGATAATAAGGCCGGGACCCTTAACCTTCCAAAACCGGCCCAGCATAAAGACCACGCCCCGTTCATACTCCCGCAAAATACGAATGGCGGTAAATAAAAGGGCAAAAATGAAAATGATAAAACCGGCTACCGTCGTCATGTGGCGCTCTCCTCGTTCGTTGTGTGGGGTTGTACCTGGAGCACCAGGCCATCCATTTTGGTCACGCGGACCTGTTGCCCCGCGCTGATTGGGGTGTCGCTGCGGGCGCTCCATTCTTCACTATGGATACGGATACGTCCCTGGCCTTGAAAAGACTCCAGGGCCTCCCCCACGCCACCGATCATCTGTTCGGCGCCACTGACCACGGGCCGGTTACGGGACTTCACCGCCAGAGTCGACACACCTACGAATAACAAGGCATTGGCCACCCCCAGGGTGATAATGAACGGCAGGGACACCCCATAACCACTGCCGCCATCGTCAATCAGGATGATCGAGCCGATAACGAAGGCCACCACCCCACCGATACCCAAGGCCCCGAAACTGGGCACAAAGGCCTCCCCGATCATAAACGCCACCCCCAGCAGGATGAGTGCGGCCCCGGCATAATTCACCGGCAACACCTGGGCCGCATACAGGGCCAACAGCAGGCAAATTCCCCCGACCACCCCAGGCAAGACATAGCCGGGGTTGAGCAATTCGTAAATCAGACCAAACATCCCCAGAGTCATGAGCAGGGGCAAAATATTCGGATCGGTAATCACCGACAGCAATCGATTGCGCCAGTCGGGCATCACCTCTACAACCTCCGCCCCTGCCGTGTTTAATGCAAACTCCTGTTCCTTGACCGTCACCTTGCGGCCATGAATTTTGCTAAGCAGGTCCTCCACGTCAATGGCCACCAGGTCTACGATATTGCGCTTCACCGCCACATCCGCCTCGAGGCTGGCCGCCTCACGCACCGCCTCCTCGGCCCAATCCACATTGCGTCCCCGCAATTTTGCCAGGCTACGAATATAGGCCACCGCATCATTGACCATTTTTTTACTCATGGCATCCGTCGGGGCCTTGGCATGGTCGGATTTCTTACTTTTGCCTCCCCCCCCCGGTTTGCCTTTACCGTATTTATCTTTAATGGGCTCAATGGCGTCAGGCTTGTCCGGCACACCGGGCATACCACCAATCTGTACCGGGGTAGCGGCCCCCAAATTCGTGGCCGGGGCCATGGCGGCCACATGGCTGGCATAAAGGATGTAGGTCCCGGCGCTGGCGGCGCGAGATCCACTGGGAGCCACAAAACTGGCCACCGGAACCGGCGACGCCAGAATATCGCGGACAATACGGCGCATGGCAGTATCCAGGCCCCCGGGGGTATTCATTTTAATGACCACCAACTCGGCGTTCATGGCCTGGGCACGCCCCAGACCACGATGAATATAGTCACTGGTAGCAGGCCCAATGGGACCGTCTATTTCCAGCACCAACACCTGCCTGCCGGTAGCCGGTGATGTCGCCAGGATATAGGCCGGCCACAGCAATACCAAGGCGCTGAGGACGGTACGTATTGAACGAAACTGGCTCATGTATGACTAACCATAGCAGAGACCGGCACTAATGAGGATAGTCCGCCGTCGCCTCTGGGCGGAGCAAACAAGACACTCTGATGGGCTGATATCGCCCTGTCAGAGACCCCCGTCACAAGGGTGAAAAGAAGTCTGGTCCTGTGACGGCCATGGGTATGTCAGGATGGGTGAAAGGGGGCACAAACTACCCAGATGGCGCCCTATGCCACACGGACAGATGGGATATACTTTGGTGCGGGTTAGTCCAATCTCGCCGATCCGAATAGGCCATTACAATGCAGATCAGCAAGTCACCACTCTCAGCACTGCGGCCACTGAGTCCACCTGCCCCAGTCAATAAAGTGGGGCAGTGGGCGGACGAGGGTGGATCGGGCTACACCCCACTGGCAAGCAATGGGCATAGCCCAACAGTACAGGCTGTGGTGGGGTTACCCCCACAACGGGGCACACCTCTCGAATCAGGCGAGCTATCGGAGAAACTATCGAACCACGAAATCACCGGTGTCTTGGGTGCTGAACAGGCACCCTCCGCCCACCGGCGGGCCCAAGCCCTGTCCGCTTACCGCCAACTCGCTGACCAGACCCTGGAACCCCAAGGGGGCCGACTAGTGGGTATTGATGTAAGGGCCTGATTAAGGGGCGCCCCTACTCAGGGTGCGCCCTGGGTGGGGATTATCTAGTGCGTGAGCTTAGGCCCACAAGGCAAGGCGCTCAGGTCGGGGCACTCAATGGAAATGATCTCCATCTCCCCCAGCCATGGCTGATAAGGGGTCATGGCCACCCACTCTTCCATCCCCGACAAGGAATCTCGCATCATCAATTCCAGGCCCAACTCGGCATTAAGGGTTTTGTTAAGTCGATGCTTAGGCATCTCTAGCGTCCTCCAAAACGGGTGTTCGCAAGAGTTATCGGCCTTCAACCTTGAAACTTGAGTGCAGACTAAAATTTGGCCCATCCCTAATTTAATCAGAAATTCCCCAATTAATTATTGGTCATTACAAGGGCCTTTCAGGCCGTGAACACCTTGGTAGGCCACCACAAAACATGGTACTTTGTCCGCTGGACAGCAGCAGTACCATCACCCTATAAAAACAAAGGCATACATAGCCGCCAACGCCTGTTCAAATTTAATTTTCATCCACTCGCCGACAACCCATGAAACGCACAAAAAACCCCGGAACAAAATCGTCCTTCCTGGTACGCCTGTTGTCCGGTAAAACGAAATTGGGCAGCCCCAAAAACCCGTTAACCAAGACAAATTCCGGCCTAAGCGAATACTCAACCATAGTGGGGGTAGATGGTTCAGTGGCACCATCCAAAAAGCCGCGACGCCGCACCCGGCGTGATCACTACCTGGAGGCAAAATGGCATGTCAGCCTGACCCAGAATATGGTTCGTCATATCTCTGGACTCGAGGCGCAACTTGAACTCAACACTGACGGGTCTCTGGTCGCACACCCGGTCCATGGAGAATCATTCAGCAAGCTCCCGACCGAGACCCAATGCAGATTTCTGGCCGAAGGCGCAGAGGCCTATGAACGTGTGCTGGATGTACGCAACCCTGAGTGGAGAAAAACGGTCTCCAATATCAGGACACAGCGAGACGACAGCTAGTCATCCATAACCACACTCAAACACCATCGCCACCCTCATAACCGTCATCATTCAGGAATGCCATCAACTCATCCTTCACCACCATGGTGTCCCTATACCCCTGGTTGATGAGTTCGCGGCAATAGGCTCGTTCAAAAAGTAAATAGCTTATCAGCCCCCGCCCCTCTGCCTTGAGTGCACCGATAGCACGCAGCAAATAACGCACTGGCCGAGGAAAGTCATGGTAGTGGCGTGCGGCAATGGCCGAAATATCCTGGCTGGGGGAGATACGTAAGGTTTCTACCCGGCGCAGTGTTGATCCCTCTTCTTCCAACCGATGGTTCGGAATGAGGCTGATGGTCTTGTTGATGCGTTGCAGACGCTCTAAATCCGTATACAGACTATCCAGAAACAAGGTATCGAGTATAAAACCTGCAATCTGCCCAAATCCTGGATAGCTGGCAACATACTGTTCACGGGGCAGGTGCACCAACTTCTCACGCCGCACACCAATCACCAATAACCTTTGGGCGCCTAAGTGCAGCGCCGGACTCAAGGGTGCTGACTGGCGCATGGAACCATCACCGAAATACTCACGACTGACTTGTACTGCCGGAAATATCAAGGGTATGGCGGCGGACGCAACAAGGTGGTCGGTGGTGATCTGTGTCGCACTGCCCACACGGCGTTCTCGACGCCAGGTCTGTATATCGGGCCGGGCCTGAAAAAAAGATACCGAATCGCCCGAGGTATAGCCCGACGCAGTAATACACACTGCATCCAGTACGCCCTTGTCGATGTTACTCTGAATTTCTTTACAGGGGACGACCTCATCAAGAAGGTCTCGCAGCGGTTGATTATCAAGCAACGAATGGGGTTTATAGGGCCACAGCCCGGCCGAGGCCACTGCAGCAAACCAGCGCAATATACGCAAACTCATGGACCGGGCATCGGCGCGAAAAACCTGATCGACGTGGAAGTTTTCCCACACCCACACCAAGCGACGCACCCCCTCTTGAAATCGATCTGCGTAGATTGCCAAGGCCGCAGCATTGATTGCACCGGCGCTGGACCCACAAATGATACGAAAGGGGTTGGCCGCACCCTCAGGCAGCAATTTGGCCACGGCCTTGAGCACACCGACCTGATAGGCCGCCCGCGCACCCCCTCCGGTCAATATGAGTCCAATCTTCGGTTTGTCTGCGGCCATGCCCATAGTCTATTTATCAGCCAGAGCACCCATCTCATAATTGCCCGGCATTACTTAGAAAGAAAAGCGAAAGCTACCCGACACCCTTCATCAGTGGGTGTTGGCAACATGGACGCTGCCACCAAGCATACAGGGACGTATTGACCGCGTCCCGCTGATGAAGGTGCCGGGTTAACCCATGAACTCATTATTAAGGCTGCTATACTGTGTATAGACCGTCCTGACAAGCCACTAAACACCCAGAAAGCCAAGAATGAATTCTAAACGTCGATTTACCCGCATTCCCTTTGATACCCTGGCGTTCCTGGTGTCGGATACCGCCCGTCACGAAACTGAGCTTTTGGATATTTCCCTCAACGGAGCCCTGGTAAACGATCCCCAGGCCAATGAGCTCAATCTCGATGATACCGTTCGCCTGGAGGTGCATCTGCAAGACCCAGGCAAGGTGATCACCATGGTAGGCCATGTGGCCCACCGTGAGAATGAACGCCTCGGCATTCATTGTGAAACCATCGATCTCGACAGCATCACCCAACTGCGTCGCCTGGTGGAACTCAACCTGGGTGATACCGGGATGCTGCACCGTGAATTGGCGGCCCTACTGGATGCAAACAGATAGACGTCGACCCGACGTGTAACGAGGCATCTCGATCTAATGACAACGCAGGGCCTCGCTGAAGCACAAAGCACGCGAAGTTTTTCCGTTTTGTTGGATATGGAAAAACTTTTGTTTGAGACCCAAGCTATGGTTTGAACACGTCAGCCCTTTGCGTCCTCCACACCTTTGCGCGCTCCGCGTTATCCGTGTGTTGTAAAAGATATTCCGACCCCCCAACCATGAGCCTTAGAATAAAACGGGGTGTGCCAGAAATTAGCCGATAGCTGGAGTTTCAGAGCGGCGTGAGCGAAGTTTAGTTTTATTTGGGGCAGCTGAATCTGGTGATGATCGGGTGGGGGCCATTTTCTGTGCAGGGGCCTCTTTCGGCTTGCTCGGGGCAACCTGCGTTACCGGAACTTCTTTCAGGCTGCTTGGGGCCGTCTGGACAGAAGCGGGGGGTGCCGGACGATGATGACGCTCAAACCGTTGCGGTTGCGGTCGGCCTCGGCCCATTTCCCGGGCGTTACCGCGACCCCCGCCAGCCCCTGCTCGACCGCGACGTAGCGGCCGATCAACCTTGACCGGGGGCTTGGGTGTCACCAGATTGTCGTGATCAATGTGCTCGGTGGGAATCTCGTGACCGATGTAGTCATGGATCTCCAACAAGGAATAGGCATATTCTTCGCAGGCAAAACTGATGGCATCACCACTGGCCCCGGCCCGGGCGGTACGGCCAATGCGATGAACATAGTCCTCGGCATCCTGGGGCATATCATAATTGAAGACATGGCTGACATCGGGAATATGCAGACCCCGGGCCGCTACGTCGGTGGCCACCAGAATCTCCAGGTCACCATCTTTAAAACCCTGCAAAAGACGTTCACGTTTGGGCTGGGGTACATCCCCTGAAAGCACGCCAACCTTAAAGTCATTGCCCTCCAGCCACGACCAGACCTTTTCGCCTACGTGTTTGGTGTTCACAAACACCATAGAACGTGCCGCGCCCAATTGACGCAACAGGCTAATCAGTAGCGGGACCTTTTCCTCATTGGACGGGTAGTAAACCACCTCGCGAATACGCTCTACTGTGACCCGGTCGGGGTCCACCTTGATCGGTTTGGGGTTGTTCATATGCTCATAGGCCAGCTCAGTGACCCGGTAGGACAAGGTGGCAGAGAACAGCATGCTCAGCCGCTCTGTCGGCGGGGGCATGCGATTCATCAGGTATCGAATATCTTTGATAAAACCCAGATCAAACATTCGATCGGCCTCATCCAGCACAAATACCTGGATGGCCTTAAGATCAAATAAACCTTGCTTTAGAAAATCAATGGTGCGCCCAGGGGTGCCAATAATCACATCCACACCCTGCTCCAGCATCTTGCGTTGCTGGTCATAGCCGGTACCACCGTAAACCAGCCCCAGCTTGAAGTCCGTAAACTGACCCAACTGCAGGGCATCTTTGTGGATTTGAATGGCCAGCTCCCGGGTCGGAGCGATAATCATGGCCCGAGGCTGGGTGGGGCGCCTATCCTGGGGGCCAGGGTCGGTGCACAGCCGGTTATACAGGGCCAGCAGGAAGGCCGCCGATTTGCCGGTCCCCGTCTGTGCCTGTCCCGCCACGTCACCCCCCGCCAGGGCAATCGGCAAGGCCTGTGACTGAATCTCAGTACAGTGGGTGAAACCGGCCGCTTCTATACCTTTTTGGAGGACTTCTGGTAAACCAAGTTCGGAGAATAGCGTATTGGATAAATGCTGATTACTCATTGATCCGGGTAGGATAGCAAGAAAAGCCCGGCGCTTATACTTGCAATGGCCAGACTATTGGGCTCAAATATCCCGTTCGCGCCACCCGGTGGCCCAATATCAACTGAAAATCTGTAAGATAGAGGAGTTTGAATGAGCGAAGGCATAGTCTACCTGAGCGATGACACTTTCGAGGACGAGGTCCTGAAGTCCGGTGACCCTGTGCTGGTCGACTATTGGGCTGAGTGGTGTGGCCCATGCAAAATGATCGCACCGATACTGGATGAGATCGCCAAGGAATACGCCGGCCGCCTCAAGGTTGCCAAACTCAACATTGATGAGAATCCGGGGACACCACCCAAATACGGAATTCGCGGTATCCCCACGCTGATGCTTTTCAAAGATGGCAGCGTGGAATCCACCAAGGTCGGCGCGGTGTCCAAATCTCAATTGACAGCGTTTATCGACGGTTCACTATAATCTGGCCCCGCGGGGTAGGCTTGCCCACTGGACGAGACCGTGGGCAAGTGCTATGTTCCTGGTATAGCGGTTAAATATAAGCAATCTACCAAACCCTAGAATTCCACCTTTAAGCGTCTCCTAGCACGACGACCTATCGTCTGTACCGGGCAGTCCTTTGCCCGAACCCATTCTCCCTTATTATGATTAGCGGTGCCCGATGCCCCCAATGAATCTGTCAGAACTTAAGAAAAAACCCGCCAAAGAATTGGCCGACCTCGCGCGTTCCATGGACCTGGAGGGCGTCGGTCGACTGCGTAAGCAAGAGCAGATCTTTGCCATCCTCAAGGCCCATGCCCGTAGCGGCCAGGATATCACCGGAGAGGGGGTGATCGAGATACTCCAGGACGGCTTTGGCTTTTTGCGTTCTGCCGACAGTTCTTATCTCGCTGGGCCCGATGATATTTATGTCTCACCCAGCCAGATTCGACGCTTTAATCTGCGTACCGGTGACACCATTAAGGGTTACATCCGGCCACCAAAGGAGTCGGAACGTTATTTTGCCCTGCTCAAAGTTGAAGAAATCAACTACCAGTCCCCCGAAGAAGCCAAGAACAAAATACTCTTTGAAAACCTGACGCCGCTACATCCCAATGAGCGGCTGCGCCTGGAACAGGCCAACGGCTCTACCGAAGACCTCACTGCCCGAATCATTGACCTGGTGGCCCCCATCGGTAAGGGCCAGCGTGGGCTCATCGTCTCCTCACCCAAAAGTGGTAAGACGGTCATGCTACAACAACTTGCCCATTCCATTACCGCCAACCACCCGGATTGTGTCCTCATGGTCCTACTCATTGATGAGCGGCCAGAAGAGGTGACCGAGATGGCCCGCTCGGTACGGGGTGATGTTATTTCATCCACTTTCGATGAACCCGCAACCCGCCATGTACAGGTGGCAGAAATGGTCATCGAAAAGGCCAAGCGCCTGGTGGAACACAAAAAAGATGTGGTCATCTTGCTGGACTCCATTACCCGGTTGGCACGTGCCTACAATACCGTCGCGCCTTCGTCCGGTAAGGTGCTTACCGGCGGTGTAGACGCCAATGCCCTGCAGCGCCCCAAACGTATTTTCGGTGCTGCCCGAAACATGGAAGAAGGGGGCAGCCTCACCATCCTGGCCACCGCCCTCATTGAGACCGGCTCGAAGATGGACGATGTCATTTATGAAGAGTTCAAGGGAACCGGCAACCTGGAAATCCACCTGGATCGACGCATTTCAGAGAAGCGGGTCTACCCCTCCATCATGATCAACAAGTCCGGCACCCGTCGTGAGGAACTGCTCACCGACCCTGCGGAACTGCAGAAGATCTGGCTGCTACGCAAATTACTCCACCCCATGGACGACCTCGAGGCCCTGGAACTATTGCTCGAAAAGCTCAAAAATACCAAGAGCAATGCCGATTTCTTCGAGGCCATGAAACGGGCAAGCTAGGCCATTCGACTTGTCAGCGAATGCGGATTCGCATATCATCCGCCGCCCTGCGTAGCGGGACTTACCATCGAGGACTGTGACATGAAAACGGGTATCCATCCCAAATATGAAGACATCAAGGTAACCTGCGCCTGCGGTAACGCCTTTAGCACTCGCTCCACACTGGGCGATGAGCTGCGCGTGGAAGTCTGCTCCGAGTGCCATCCGTTTTATACCGGCAAGCAGAAGATACTGGATAGCGAAGGCCGGGTCGGCAAATTCCGTCAGAAGTATGGCTTAAAATAGCGTTTTATGACCCTAAGGCCGTGTCTAAGGGCGTCCCCGTGGGACGCCTTTTTTATTTGTCGCGTCCTTTTTATTTCCTGCAACCTTTTCTATTGGGCCCTCTTTTCCGGGGCCTGGGCGGCCAGCGAAACCGCTACAGTCACCGCAATAATAGACGGTGACACCCTCATCCTCAGAGACGGTCGGCACCTGCGCCTAATCGGCGTCAATAGCCCAGAGCAGGGCTACGGTAAGCGGCCCGATGAGCCCTGGGCCACCGCCGCCACGGCCTATATCCGTACCCGGCTACTCAATAAAAAAGTCCGTCTGCTCATGGGTCGCCAACGCCAAGACCGGCACCGTCGAACCCTTGCCCAGGTCTTTAGCGAAGATGGCCAGGATATTCAGGCCGGCCTGCTGGAACGGGGCTTGGCCGTTGCCATCACCGTTGCCCCCAATGTAGATCATGCCGAGGAGTATTTACGCATCGAACGCATCGCCCGGCGGCATGCAAACGGTCTGTGGGGTGATGCCTACTATAAGCCGAAACCGGCGCAAGGACTGAGCACCCAGACACGGGGGTTTCACTTTGTTCGTGGCCGTATCCAGCGCATAGGCAAGAGCCGCCGTTACATCTATCTCGATCTAAGCGACCGGTTTTCGGTCAGAATATCGCACCAAGCGTGGCAACAATACTGGACCGATAAGCCCAAAGATTGGCTAGGGGCCCTTGTGGAAGTGCGTGGGTGGGTTAGTCTGTACAATAGACGGCTGCGTACAACCATCAGCCACCCGGCAATGATCGAAAGGCTGGAGTAGAATATCTCAATGCAAATCAGATCAGTCCCCAACAAAACATCGTCCCTTTGGTGGCCTGTGCCTGGCAGTGTGGTCATCACGATGTCTGCCAAACCGGTTATCGGCAAACCATCTCCGGCGATACACTGATGTCAGACGACCCCACAGACCTCAAACAGGCGGCACTGAAATATCATGCCGAGCCAAAACCCGGAAAAGTGCGGGTCGTGCCCAGCAAGCCCTTTGCCAACCAGAATGATCTGGCCCTGGCCTACACCCCGGGGGTGGCGGAACCGGTAAGAGAAATTGCCAGAGACCCACGCAATGCCTACCGGTACACGATAAAAGGCAATCTGGTGGCGGTGATCACCGATGGCAGTGCGGTATTGGGCCTGGGTAATGTCGGTGCCCTGGCAGGTAAACCGGTGATGGAGGGCAAGGCGATCCTGTTCAAAAAATTTGCCAATATCGATGTGTTTGATATCGAGATCAATGCCGCCAGTAGTGAAGAGTTCATCAATACGGTGGTCAATATCGCCCCAGGCTTTGGCGGTATCAACCTGGAAGACATCGCCGCACCGGAATGTTTCAAGATCGAGCAGGTCCTCAATGAGCGTCTCGATATCCCCGTCTTCCATGATGACCAGCACGGTACTGCGGTCATCATCTGTGCGGGCCTGATGAATGCCCTGGAACTTCAGGGCAAAACGTTGGCCTCGGCACGTATCGTCTGTCTCGGTGCCGGTGCTGCCGGGGTTGCCTCCATGAAGTTACTCATGGCCTTGGGGGCAGGGCCGGAAAATATTTTGATGGTGGATCGCAAGGGCATCATCCATAGCGAACGGGATTATGTCGATGAACACAAACGCGACTTTGCCCAGGACACCGAACACCGTAGCCTGGCCGATGCCCTGGTCGATGCCGATGTGTTGGTCGGCGTATCGGGGCCCAATCTGGTCACCGAAGACATGATCGGGTCCATGGCCCCCAACCCGATTGTATTTGCCCTATCCAATCCAGACCCGGAGGTTGCCCCGGCCCTGGTCCACCGGGTCCGCAGTGATGTGATCATGGCCACCGGCCGTTCTGACTACCCCAACCAGGTCAACAACGTGCTTGGCTTCCCCTTTATCTTTCGCGGGGTATTGGACGTACGGGCCTGCTGCGTCAATCGGGATATGCTCAAGGCCGCCACTTACGCCCTGGCGGCCCTGGCACGAGAACCGGTACCCCAGCAGGTCCTGGTGGCCTATCGCCGCGAACAAATGGCCTTTGGTAAAGACTACATCATCCCCACCCCTATGGACCCACGCCTTATGGATTACATCCCCACCGCAGTGGCCAGGGCCGCTGGCGACACCGGCGTGGCCGGTGCGCCCTATCCCGAGCACTACCCCGAGCCGCCTGATCTGGACAGGCACAAAACCGATGGCTGACTCCAGACGGCCTCCATCTCTAAACACGGTAAAAGATTTTGTACTTTGGGGTGAAAAACTATTTGACGATGCGGGTATATTTTTTGGTCACGGTACCGATACCGCCCTGGATGAAGCCATCTGGCTGACACTCCATGCCCTGAAATTACCGGTCACCGACGTGGAACCCCACCTGGATAAGGTCCTCAATGACCGTGAGAAAACGGCAATCAATGGGCTGCTGCACACTCGAATCAAGACCCGTAAACCTGCGGCCTACCTCACCGGGGAGGCCTGGTTTGCAGGCCTGCCATTTTATGTTGACGAGCGCGTACTGGTGCCCCGCTCTCACCTGGCCCAATTCATTTTAGAACGCTTCACACCCTGGATTGATGAGACCAGGATGCATCGGGCCCTGGACCTGTGTACCGGAAGCGGTTGTATCGCAGTCGCCCTCAACCATGCCTTTGAAGACTCCCAAATAGACGCATCTGATATCTCTGAACAGGCCCTGGAAGTTGCGCAAATAAATTTCAAGACGCACCGACTCAATAATCGGGTTCATGCCATTCAATCTGACCTCTTTTCCAATCTGCAAGGCCAGCACTACGACCTGATTGTCAGCAACCCGCCCTATATTGAAGACGAACGTATCGATGACTTTCCCGATGAATACCAGCATGAGCCTCGCCTGGCACTGTCGGCAGGCCCCCTGGGACTGGATATTGTCAATCGCATCATTGCCCAGGCAGGTGACTTTCTAAACGACCATGGGGTGCTGGTGGTAGAGGTGGGGTACGCGCGTACCGCCCTGGAGGCGGCCCATCCCCACCTGCCTTTTGTCTGGCTGGAAACAGAGTCCGTAGAGGCGGGTGTATTCCTGCTGGAGAAAAAGGAATTGGATCAATACACACCTGTCTAGACGGGCGGCCTAAACCACAACCATTTCAAAACTGGCCTTGGTGGCACCGCAATCGGGGCACTGCCAAGTCTCTGGCACCTGTTCCCAAGGGGTTCCTGGAGCAATACCATCGTCCGGACGGCCTTCGGCCTCGTCGTAGGTGAAACCACAAATCACACACAAATAGGTCTTCATATGAAACCCTCCCCAACGCGGATTCCCGCATTTTCGAACAGGTTGATGAAATAGTCTATGTCGGCGGGTACAATAGCCGGCCTAGTCTGGATCTTGTGTAATTTATCCGACCCAGTCCATTTTCTTCCCTGCCTGAATGAAAAATAAAATCGCAGTAGTGCTCTTTAATCTCGGTGGCCCGGACTCCCTTGAGGCGGTACAACCGTTTTTATTTAATCTTTTTTCCGACCCCGATATCTTCAAACTCCCTTTAGGGGTGATCACCCAAAAACCCTTTGCGCGCATGATCGCACGACGACGCAATGAAGAGGCCAGCCGGGGTTATGCCGCTATCGGCGGAAAATCACCCCTGCTGGAGAACACCCAAAGGCAGGCCGATGCACTGACCCAGGCGCTGGCGACTGTGGGTGACTATGACGTCCATATCTGCATGCGCTATTGGCACCCGCTGACCGACAGGGTCGTCAGCGAACTGCAACACACGGGGTATAAAAATATCATCTTGTTACCCTTATACCCCCAGTACTCACTCACCACCACCGGCAGTTCCTACAACGAATTTATCCGCCAGTGCCAACACCAGAATTATCATCCGCAGGTGCAGCTTATAGATTACTGGCATGACAATGAGGCCTATTTGGATGCCATCGTCGACGGTATCCACGAGGCACAACACGCCCTGCCGGATTCCGACCCGGCACAGATTGAGTTACTTTTTTCTGCCCACGGGCTGCCACAAAAATTCATCGATGCCGGCGACCCCTATGAACAGCAGATACGTGCCACCTACGAGGCCTTGTGTGCAAGACTGAATTGGCCCCGGACAAATCTGTGTTATCAGAGCCGGGTGGGGCCACTTAAGTGGTTGGGCCCCTACACCAAGGATATGATCCAGCAATGTGCTCAGACGGGTACCCAACAGATGCTGGTCTACCCCATCGCCTTTGTATCTGACCACACCGAAACCCTTTATGAGCTGGGGATTCAGTATGCTCAATTGGCCAAAGCCAGCGGCATCAACCATTATAGGGTTGTCCCGGCCCTAAATGATCACCCCAAGTTGATCCAGGCCCTGATGGAAAAGGTGCAATCGGCTACAATTGACAAGACAAGATTTCAGATGATCTAGATTAAAGATGAACGCACCATCACTTCCCATCGTCATGGCCATCGCCGGGCACGATCCCACCGGGGGTGCCGGAATCGTTGCCGACGTCCAGACCCTTACCGCCCTCGGCTGTCATCCCACGCCTGTGGTCACTGCCGTCACCGCCCAGGACACCCATGAGGTCAAACAATTTACAGTGATGGAAGTAGAACTGGTGATCGCCCAGGCCCGTGCGGTCCTGGAGGACATGCCGGTAGCCGCGATCAAGACTGGCATGCTGGGCAATACCGAAATGGTCAGCGCCATTGCCGGCATCCTCGAAGACTATCCCGATATCCCCCTGGTAGTAGACCCGATCATGGTCAGCGGTAGTGGTCAGGCACTGAGTGAGGCCGCTATTGATGAGGCATTGCGTGTACTACTTTTGCCCCAGGCCACCGTGGTGTGTCCCAACCTGGGTGAGGTGCAGCGCCTGGCGCCCGAGGCCGACAGCCCTAGTGCCTGCGCCCACGCGCTGCTGTCCACGGGTTGCCAGCATGTCTACCTCACCGGGACCCATGCCAAAACCCCCCAGGTCATCAACCAATTATTTACCGAAGCACAACGACCCAGAACTTTCGAATGTGAACGCCTGCCCGGTAATTACCACGGATCAGGTTGTACCCTGGCCGCCGCCATCGCCGCCCATCTTGCCCATGGTCTGGATGCGGTCACCGCAGTTCAACAGGCCCAGAACTATACCCTGCAATGTTTAAAACAGGCCATACAGCCGGGGCGAGGACAGGCCATCCCGGATCGCCTGTTCTGGAGTCGTGATGCCCAACCCAAACCCAGTGGACACCATCACTGAGGTGGCGGCATCCATCACCGGTCTGTACGCCATTGCCGACACCCAGTTAATCAACAGCAAAACCCTTACCGAGAAAGTGGCCCAGGCCATCGCCGGAGGGGCCCGCCTGATCCAGTACCGGGACAAGACCCACCGTACAACACAACGTCGACACCAAGCCCAGGTATTGAGCACCCTGTGCCAACGACTCGGCATACCCTTAATCATCAACGACGATATCGGGCTGGCGAAGAAAGTCCGCGCCAGGGGGGTCCACCTGGGTCAGGACGATGATACGATCAAGTTGGCCCGCGAGACTCTGGGGGAAGACGCAATTATCGGTATCTCCTGTTACAACGATTTGGACCGAGCCATCGAAGCCGAAAAACAGGGCGCGAACTATGTTGCCTTTGGCCGCTTTTTCAAATCCCCGACCAAGCCCGACGCCATACAGGCAGAACCTGAGTTACTCAAACGAGCCAAGGCCATATTGACGATTCCCGTTGTGGCGATTGGTGGCATTAACAGCGAAAATGGTGGTGGTCTAATCAACGCCGGTGCCGATGCCTTGGCAGTAATATCAGGTGTATTCGCCGCTACCGATGTCTACGCTACGGCTCAAGCCTATAGCCGTCTGTTTGACACTCATCGCTGAGGATTCACCAACCTACCCAGAACAAGCGCAGAAGTTTAGAATGCACTGCCCTGGACCGCACCACCCCGACCACTAGGAACTTGGACCCCAAATGACAACACAATCTGAAAAATTATTTACTGCTGCCCAAAAAGTCATTCCCGGTGGGGTCGATTCCCCGGTGCGCGCCTTTAAGGGCGTCGGCGGTACACCCATATTTATTTCTCGTGCCCACGGGGCCTATCTGTGGGATGCCGACGACAAACAGTACATCGATTATGTGGGTTCCTGGGGCCCCATGATATTGGGCCATGCCCACCCAGAAGTACTGGCTGCGGTTAGCCAGGCCATACAAAACGGCTTGAGTTTCGGCGCACCCACTGAGATTGAGACCCAGATGGCTGAAACTGTCTGCAACTTGATCCCCTCGATTGAAAAGGTGCGTATGGTGAGTTCCGGTACCGAGGCCACCATGAGTGCCATTCGCCTGGCACGAGGCTATACCCAACGCGACAAGATTATAAAATTCGAAGGCTGTTACCATGGTCATGCCGATGCCCTGCTGGTCAAGGCCGGTTCCGGTGCATTGACCTTGGGGGTGCCGACGTCTCCCGGTGTCCCCGCAGTCGTCGCCGAGCACACCATTACCCTGGAGTATAATAATACAGACCAGTTGAAACAGGTCATGGATGAGATCGGCGATCAAATCGCCTGCATCATTGTCGAACCCGTGGCCGGCAACATGAATTGCATTGCCCCGCAGACAGGCTTTCTAAGCGGTCTTCGTGAATGCTGCAACACCTCTGAAAGTGTGCTCATCTTTGATGAGGTCATGACCGGATTCCGCGTCGGTCTGGGTGGGGCCCAGGGACTCTATGGCGTGACGCCTGACCTCACCACCCTCGGCAAAGTCATCGGTGGCGGCATGCCAGTAGGTGCCTTTGGTGGCCGTGCCGACATCATGGATCATATTGCCCCCGACGGTCCGGTCTACCAAGCCGGGACCCTATCCGGCAACCCCATTGCCATGACCGCTGGGCTTAGCACACTGAGACAAATTTCAGCCCCGGGGTTCTTTGAAAACCTCGGTGAAAAAACCCAAACCCTGGTAGAGGGCCTTAGCCAACGGGCCCAGGCCGCCAATATCCCCCTCTACACCCAACGGGTAGGCGGCATGTTTGGCGTGTTTTTTACCGACACAGGCCCGGTCAGCCGATTCAGCCAGGTCATGAGCTGTGACGTGGACCGCTTTAAAGCGTTCTTTCACGGGATGTTGAAGGCCGGCGTGTACCTGGCCCCCTCGGCGTTTGAGGCCGGTTTTATGAGCGCCGCTCACAGCGATGCCGACATCCAGGCCACACTGGATGCCGCAGAAACCGTGATGGAAACTCTATAGTGTTAACGCACAAAGGGAACCCCGCCCTTCAATAATACAGGGCCGCATCTATTCGGCCTCTTTGGGCTAAATCCGCCCACACGTTTGCGCCCCTACCAGGGGATCAATATCCCCTAAAACCCAGACCAAGTGCTACGGCGATCAGGCTGCCGTTTTCTTCCTGGTCTTTGTTTTCTTCTTTGTTTTGGCCTTGGTTTTAGTTTTGGTCTTAGTTTTGGTCTTAGTTTTAGTTTTAGTTTTAGTTTTAGTTTTAGTTTTAGTTTTAGTTTTGGTTTTGGTTTTGGTTTTGGTTTTGGCCTTAGTTTTAGTTGATTTCTTTTTTGGCGATTTTTGGGCCCCAGGGGATTTTTTCTGTGCAGACCTTTTTTGGACAACCTTCTTCACAACAGATTTTTGTTGCTGCAGCCCTTCTGTTTTGACCGCCGTGGACCCTTTACCCTGACAAACACCAAAGACCCGCGCGAATAGATCGTTTTTTTTCAGCCCCCACGCCAATATGCCCACTGCCACTGCAGCGGCCAGACCGTTTCGACCCATGCTGGCGACAAGCTTATTTAAATTACCTACCACATCACCCAACAAGGGTATGCCAGGACCAAACAAAATATCGATAAAAATACTAATCGACAACAACACCAGGGCGATCTCCAGGGCCCGAATGATATATTTACGAACAGCGCTCAAGGTCTCCATCTACATCCTCCAATATTGTCATTTTTATGCGCAGACCACCGACATGAAAGCACCCATAACTCCGAGTGGGATTAACTGCTCATACCATATGATCATCATTTTTATGCGGCCTGATTATAAAAGATTTGGCGGCGTAAAAGACACACCCGTTTACTACGCTATGTGATAAATGTCGCTGCTTAGCCACTTAACAATGAGGAAAAACCTTCTATTTACTAATGAGTTCATTGGGTGTCAGCTATCTTTCGTTTTCTTATGAGCATTACAGGCAAATTGGGGCCTCTCGATATATACTCTTCACAACCACCCAATCATTGCGCACTATTTCATGCTGCATATAATAATATGCCCAAAATACTCACTGCCCTGATACTTTTTTTGGCCTCAAGCTTGGCAAGCCACGCCCAGCAAGATTGGCCTATCTTTGATGGCCATATTCACTATGGCCAATCGGTGAGGAAGTTAATTCGACCTCAACAAGCCATCAATCTCCTGGACCAGGCAAATATCGAACGCTGCCTGGTATCCAGCACCCCGAATGAAGGCACAGAAAAACTTTATGCGTTGGACACTAAGCGTATCGTACCTTTTTTGCGGCCCTATCGTAGCCGCAAGGATATGCTGTCCTGGTTTAATGACCCGGCAACATTAGAATATGTGAAGCAGCAGCTTGGCCGTATACCCTACCAAGGGATCGGTGAGTTTCATCTCAACGGTGCAGAGGCCAACACCCCAATCATTGCAACGTTAATAAAATTGGCTCGAGACCGTAGGCTCGCCCTGCATACCCATAGCGACGAACCCGGGATTCGCAATATACTCAGACGGGCACAGAATCAGGTGGTGATCTGGGCTCATGCCGGATTTGACAAAGTGCCCACTACTACATTGCAGGAATTACTGGATAGCTACCCTGAACTTTATCTGGAATTGTCGTTTCGTAACGATATTTTAATAGATGGTGAACTCAACCCACAGTGGCAGGATCTTTTTACAGAGCACCCACATCAATTTATTCTTGGCATGGACACCTACATTCCGGCACGCTGGTCACTATTGCCCGACTATGCGGACGATGCTCGTTACTGGCTGAATATGCTGCCTGAAAAAACTGCAAAGCTCATCGCCCATGGCAACCTGAACCGGCTCTTCCCAATCCCGGCTAATCCATGAACTCATTAGTAAAAAGGGGCAGGCCGCTATCACGAACCTGCCCCATCTGGAACAACACGGACCTTAGTAAAAATTATTGTCCGAGTTTCTCCGTGATCGCTGCAATCACCGCTTCACTGCTGGTAGCGGTGACCGTGATCAATATACCCTCGTTATCATAGAAACCAATCAAAGGCGCAGTCTTTTCATTGTAGGTCTCAAGACGGTGGCTGATAGCCTCTTCGGTTTCATCCTCACGCTGAATCACCGGACTACCGCACTTGTCGCACACCCCTTCTTGCTTGGGGGGGCTACTCTTGATGTTATAGATGGCCTGACAATCGCCATTGGAACAGGTACGACGAGTGGTGAGACGATCAAGGATGACGTCACGGGGCACATCAATATTCACCGCCATATCCAACTCAATGCCGATCTTGCCCAACAACACCTTTAAGGCCTCGGCCTGGGGAATGGTGCGGGGGAAGCCATCGAGCAGAAACCCCTTTTCACAATCCGGTTCCTGCAAGCGCGTCTCCATGATGCCCATAATCAGCTCGTCGGGCACCAGATCACCCGCATTCATAAAGGCCTGGGCCTGTTTACCCAGATCACTGCCGGCCTGGACCGCGCCACGCAGAATGTCTCCGGTGGAAATCTGTACCGAACCGTCCATCTTGGTCAGCAGCTTGGCCACTGTACCCTTACCAGCGCCGGGGGCGCCCAACAAAATTAACTTCATGGTCTACACCTCTGTCAAAGACTATCAATGGAAATCTTTCCTGCGTCCGCAGCCCCATTGAGTATGGGTCCGGCGAAATCGTAGCGGCGCATTTTGCGGCATGGGATGCCTCAGATCAATCAGAATCTACCCTAAACTCAAGGGAAAACAGCTCTGGAAATCAACACCCCCATAAACCAAGCTTATGGATTTCGAGCCATGCTCAAAGCAGGCCCAGGACCACCTGACAGAATTACCCACTGGGTGTCCCCATTTATTATGAGTTCATAGGTTGAGCAACTTTCATTTTCCTTAACCGGAGACTACGGTAGTATCCAGGCACTCTCTATGATGACCCGTCACCACAAGAACAGCCCCCTTCAATTTCTCGCTATCGTCTCCCTATCGACACTGCTTGGTGCATGCTCGGCACTGGATGTGCTCAATGCCAGTGTGGGTCCGGGGGCCTACCAACAAACAGCAGACAAAAACTATGGTCCCCATCCACGCCAAAACCTGGATATATACACCCCGAAGAATCTTCCAGCCTCTGCGGACGTCATCATCTTTTTCTATGGCGGCCGGTGGCAGTCTGGTGACAAACGGGATTATCGGTTTGTAGCCGAGGCCTTTACCTCAAAAGGCCTGGTCACCGTCATTCCCAACTATCGCCTGTTCCCGGAGGTGGCCTATCCAGTCTTTAACCAGGATGCAGCGGCAGCCTACCAATGGGTTGAGACCCACATCCAAAAGTACCAAGGTAATCCAAAACGGATTTTCATCGCCGGTCATTCCGCTGGTGCCTACATGGCCGCCATGGTGACACTGAATGAGCGATTACAAGAGCATGCGGGAATAAAAATGCCACCCTGCGGTATGATCGGCATGGCCGGGCCCTATGACTTCCTGCCCTTTAGCGACGAAGACATCAAACAAGTCTTTGCGCCTGCGGACCGCCCTATCGAAACCCAACCCATCCACTATGTGAACGGTACCGAAGCCGCCATGTTGCTCCTCTATGGTGAGGCCGATGATATCGTCTGGCCCCATAATGCCAAAAACTTAACCAACAGCGTATTACAACACGGTGGCCAGGCACAGTTGATCACCTACAAAGACGTCGGCCACGCCAGCCTGGTGGCGTCACTGGCAAAACCCCTGCACCACATCGCCCCCACCCTGAAGGATATAATACATTTCATCCGCCAAACCCGCTGTCATTAAGAACTTAATTGCTATCGAATAAATTTGAACCTATAAAACTGTCGGTGTAAATTTATTTGCATGCAAAACTTAGCCCCTGTCATGCGAACTCTGTCACATCAGGTTCTATATACCACTCTAAGTACCCCTGACAGTTATCGACACCCGCCTAGCCAGCACTAAAGCGCGTTAGCTGAACCAAATACATATTTTGTCCGTGGAAAAAGGGTTCTCTAGGCCCCAGTGCCCTGTTTTCCCTCGTGAATACCGAGAAATCCACAAGAACTTCGGCGTCCATGCGCCCACAACAAGAAAATCCGGTCATATTGTGTGGGTACCTTTCGCTGATGACCTGGAAAAGTAGGCTGCCTACCATAACCCGATCCCGATTTTTTACTGTACACTGTAAAAAGAGGGTCAACTTATGGCTTTGGAGGTGTGCTATGTCTAGCAAAATAGGGATCACTGCCCTAGTGCTTAGTATTGTCGCGCTGGTTCTCGTTCTTATGGTTTTTCAACGTTTACCGTCACCCACTACCCCCGCTCCGGAAGAGGCCGCTGCAACGCAAACCACCGCAGAAGATTCGGAGATCAAAAAAGTGGTCTGGCATGCCGATTTTGCCGACCCACGTCGCTTCAGCGCTATGCTTACCAGCATCAATAATATGGTCACCACATTCCAGAATGATTTGGTTGACTATGATGTGCGCATCGTATTTGTATCCCACGGCATTCGTTTTCTCACTGACGATAAGCTTGTGGGTACCCCGTTCGCAGAGGATGCGGCACTGGCCAAGCGCCGCACCAACCTGACAGACCGTCTGCGGTCTCTGCAAGAGGTGCAAGAGGTCAAACTGGAGTTGTGCGATATTACCCGTAAAGCAATCGGATTGCCGCCAGAAAAATTAATGCCGGGGGTAAAATCCGTCCTCTCCGGGGTGGTCCGCATCACTGAACTGCAACACCAGGGGTTTGCTTACCTTAAGGTTGAATAAAGGGTAACCTCAACCCAGAGTAGTATTTAGATCATTGACTTTGGGCACCAAACGGAGGGGCGCCAAATCCGGGCACACTGTTGGCACAGAATCGGTGGCTCTGATTTTTTATCAGAGCCAACACCGCGGTCGGGTGTTGTGGTGCTTGCCCCCAGCCGCGTAGAATACGCCGCCACTTGGCAAACCAATCTATCCATACCTGTGCCTATCCTCACCCTCAGCGATGTCTCCCTGGCCTATGGCCACCAACCCCTGTTAGATAAAGTCAATTTTCAGGTCGATCGGGGCGAACGAGTGTGTCTGATCGGTCGCAATGGCACCGGTAAGTCCACCCTGTTTCGTGTTCTGAGCAACACCGCCACGCCGGATGACGGTGAGATATGGCGCAAAGACCCCCTCAAGATATCCTACCTGGAGCAAGAGGTGCCCGGTGATGAGACCCACACTATCTACGAAGTGGTGGCCGCGGGCTTGGGTGAGCTAGGTGAACTGCTGGCTGCATACCACAACGCGGTACACCATGTGGCCGAATGCCAGGACGGATCCCAGGCCGGGGCCATGGACACCCTTGGTAACCTGCAACATCGTATTGAAGTCGTGGACGGCTGGAATGTGGGCCAAAAAGTGGACTCGGTTTTGAGTCGACTGTCCTTACCGGCAGACAAGCCCATCGCTGATTGTTCCGGTGGCATCCGTCGACGGGTCATGCTGGCCCAAGCCCTGGTCAACGAGCCCGATCTGTTGCTATTAGACGAACCCACCAATCACATGGACATCGCCGCCATCACCTGGCTGGAGGAATTCCTGCTGGGCTTCAAAGGTGCGCTGATTTTTATTACCCATGATCGGACTTTTTTGAAAAATCTTGCCACCCGGATCATCGAACTCGACCGCGGCATCCTGACCTCTTTCCCCGGTAACTATGAATATTATCTGAACAAGAAGGAAGAACTATTGCAGATCGAGGTTCGGGCCAACGCCAAATTTGATAAAAAACTGGCTGAATATGAAGTCTGGGTACGTAAAGGAATCAAGGCACGGCGCACCCGCAACGAAGGTCGGGTACGGGAACTCCAGGCCATGCGCAAGCAGCACAGCCAGCGCATTAACGTACAGGGCAGCGCCAGCTTTAAAATGGACAGTGGCGACCAGTCTGGAAAACGGGTGGCTGACCTGCGTAACATCAGTTTTCATTACGGTGAGCACTGCGTGATTCGCAATCTTTCCACCCGCGTCATGCGCGGTGATCGCATCGGCATCGTCGGCCCCAATGGTTCAGGAAAATCCACCCTACTCAAACTCATCCTCGGCGAACTGCAACCGGATTCGGGCCAGGTGATCATGGGCACACGCCTGCAAACGGCCTACTTCGACCAACAACGAGACCAACTGAATCCAGACAAAACCGTGCGTGACAACATCAGTGATGGTAATGACTACATCCAGGTCAAGGGCCGTTCTCGTCATGTGGTCAGCTATCTCAAGGACTTCCTGTTTCCACCGGACAGAATCGACTCTCCAGTTAAAGCCCTGTCCGGTGGTGAACGTAACCGCCTGCTGTTGGCCCAAATCTTTGCCCAACCGGCCAATATGCTGGTGTTGGATGAACCCACCAATGACCTCGATGTGGATACCCTTGAACTGCTGGAGGACCTGCTCGGGGACTACGACGGTACATTATTGCTGGTCAGCCACGACCGAAGCTTTCTCGACAATGTCGTCACCAGCACTCTGGTGTTTGAGGGTGATGGCCAAGTGGGTGAATACGTTGGCGGTTATGAGGATTGGATTCGACAGCAACGGATATCAAAAAAAATTACTGGCCGTTGCCCTGAAAAAAATACGGGGCAAACCTCACAAGGTACGAATAATAATTCTTCCCCGACCAAAAATAAAAAACTAGGCTACAATGAGAAACATGAATTAGAAGCCCTGCCCAAGAAAATACAAACGATGGAAAAAGAACAAGAGCAATTGACACAGGCCATCAGTCAAGCACAATTTTATCAACAAGAAAAAGAAACTATTAACACCACATTGGCACACCTAAAAAAGATCGAAACAGAACTGGCACAGGCCTACGAGCGTTGGCAGCTCTTGGACAGCAGAGAATAAGCAAGTCACAATACTCTGAACAGCGCCCGGAGGGCTGCATACCTCTACACCACCCAGGGCAACTCTTATGCAGGCCACCCTGGCTGAATCTTTATCTGCTTCCATCGACACGCGTCAACAAAGAGGCCTTATTATGGCTTGCCATCCCCCTTTGTTAGGCAGAATATGTCCTATACAGGCGTTGACTGATCGGGGTCCCGATTTTGTTGTCTGCGACACCCGGGTCATAGCGCCAACACCACAAGGATCGTGGATGCCCCATCAGGACCTGACGCAACAGAGGAGGTATAAAATGAGCAGGCTTGTCATTCGCTATTTCGTATTGCTGTTGCTAGCTGTCAGCACACATCCCACTCTTGCGCAAACGGTTACATTGCCCCAAATGGTGCAATCGGCCAAGAACTCCCCTCTGTTTCGTGCTGAGCTGACCCCCGCGCAACTGAAGAGTCGGGGACTGGAAACCATCCAGTTGCAAAAAGGCATCCAGCTCAATGTCAAACAATACCTGAACAATAGCCGCCTCAAGAACACGGTCAAGATACGGCCGTTATTTAAACGTAATATCCAGCTGCGCTTTCTCAAGGCGAAACCAAGTTACACGGAAAAGATCATCCAGCTCAGCGATCGGCTCATCATCAATCGAACGGTCAAGATCAAGCTGAAGCCCGGCGCCTGTGGTATGAAGAAAAAACCGGCTGCAATCTCGGATCTCTGTTTTCGGCGCAAGGCAGGACGTGTGCACGGTAAAGTAGCGAAAAAACTAAAAGAAATCAGACAAAAACTCCGCAGCGCACCCCCAAAAAGAATCGTTGTCCGTAACGTAACCGTCGCCCAGGCGCGCAGGCTGAGTGATACCGACCTGCTCGGATTGCTGTTATACAGTGAGGAACGGGAGATTCAGCATGTCAGCATCCTGCCTCTGCGAGTGCGGCTGGCAAAAATGGGGAAGCCCAGCGGTCGCTTTAAGGTCGGTGGTTTGGGTAATTTTGCGCGTCCCTTGCCCCAGCCCAATCTTTCCAGACCTATCCTGACCGGCAAGGACCGTTTTGGAAACCCAGGCAAAATGGCCCAAAAACGCAAGGTACGCCGCCAATCCTCACGTGAAATATGGAACAGCCTGTCCGAACTGGGCGCGTGGGAGTTCGGTATGTGCCTCATTGAGCTTCAGCGGTTCACGCAGGGTCAGGGACAACGCGGCCCGGAATGGGGCGACGACTGGGACAACATCCTTCGCCGCGCCCTGGCGGCTGGAACCTTGTCCGTTTTCGCGGTGAGAGAGTGGGATGAGGCACGCCCCCTGCTGCTGCGCATCAAGCGTGGCCAGAAAAACTGCACCACGCGAACACAGCAAAGAGTGGCCGACGAACAACGACAACGGCGTGAGCAACGGGAGAACCGGGCCTACAACTTTGAAAAGCGCTACTTCCTTACTGGCAGAACCGTGATCCGAAACATTGGGGATACCTATCAATATACCTTTACCCAGGAAACCTGGTTAACCGACAGTTACTATGTGCGTTTTTCCTATAACCTGGGATATGAATTTGGTCTGCGCTTCCCCTATTCGCTTAAGGTAAAGGCAGACCCCTTGCAAGTACGCGGCTCCGGGAACTCTGCCACCCGAAACCGTCGGGTCAGCGTCACCGTCGCCCCTGTCAATGCCGACAGGCAGGGACGGCCTGTTTATCAAGCGGTCGGGTTGGACCAGAACTTCTACCGGAAAGGGAGGGAGTTTACATTCTCTTTTGGCGCGGGTTGTAGCTTCAAGGCATCTATCCCTGGCCCCAACGTAAATCTCTCATGCCCGAGCATCAACTTTGACACCGGCAAAGATTTTACCCCGTCACTGGGTTCCACCCGCCGCAATATTGGTAATCTCTGGGTCCTGGGCAGGGACTTACAACCCCAAAAATTGGGTATCCACGGCTGGGTCGGCGGTGCCTATCTCGACCTCGGGGTGGCGGCGGACATGACCAATGGACGCATCGGCTATCGCATCACACCGGATGCCAATTCCCAGCTGTCGCAATTACAAAATCGCTATGTATGGGCAGATTCTGAAAGGCCCCGGCGCTTCACCCTTTCACCACGGAATATCAACCTGAGCCTGGGTTTCAAGGTGGACCAACCGAAATATAAATTCCGGATTGAGCTCATCCCCCAGGCACGTATCAACTTAAACCTGGACCTGGGTGTGTATGAATTGAATCGCAATGTGGGACCCATCCGCTTTGACAGTCTTTCTATCGGTAGTCAGTTCGAGGTCGACCGCCATCCCGGCACCACATCCTATTACAATTATAAGCTGTAACAAATTATGGATTTTCTGCCGCACTGGCACAGGTGATACAAAGAGGTACGGCTGGATTGTACTCCAGGCGTTCGTAGCGAATGGCCTCACCACATTCCAGACAGCACCCAAAATCACCCTGGTCCATGCGTTGCAATGCAGCGGCAATATATCGCAACTCCAGCTCCCGGCGTCGCTGTGACTCCAGGGCCATGGCCTGACCCTGCAGGGCATCCATGCGTGATACCCGACCCACACAGGTTTGATCCAGCTCCACTGTCTTTGACTCTTTATTACCAATGGATTCCAGGGCAAGGAGTTCTTTTTGTTTTCCTAAAAGAAGCTGTTTAAGTGCAGCCAAACTTGATCGGTCAATGGCACTCAACCCACTAGACCGTCAACGACAATATGAGCGCAACACCATGGCCCAAGGCCGCCAGGATGGTGAGGACGATAGCGGGGGCAAGCCGTTGGGGAGACTCGGCATGACGCACCAATATACTCGCCGCAGCGAAACTAAACACCCCCGGAAGCAATGACCACGAGGCTGCAAAGGGTAATCGTGATGTCAACAACATGGCCATCACCCCCTCATAGGCAGCGAGTGCCAGGACGACATAGACCCAACGTGCCGCCCTGGGTCCAAGGCGCACCACCCAATGATTTTTGCCAGCCCCGGCGTCGGCTTCGCGGTCTGGAAACTGGGCAATGAAAAGAATATTAGTAACAAGCAGGGCATAAGGCACGCCCAGCATCAACGTCTGCCAATCAAATACCCCACGCTGCACGTAGTCTGCACCCACGGGGATGAGTGCACCGAAACCCAAAGCCACACTGATCTCACCCAAACCCCGGCTGTTCAGACTCAGGGGCGGTGCACTGTAGGCCCAACCCAACAACAGACCCACGGCTCCTATCAGCCATAGACCCGGTCGGCCTTGAACGGCCAAACCCATACCGATCAGCACCGCCACGGCGATCAAGGCCAAGCCAAATTTCAAACAATGCTGTGGACTAAAAATGCCATTTTGAATAAAGCGGCTGCCCCCGGTAAAGGGATAGATGCGCTGAGTGTTGTTCTCATCCGTGCCATTGACCGCGTCATAGTAATCATTGAGCACATTGACCCCGGCATGGACCAGCACCGCCGCGATCAAAGTCAGTAAGGCCAACACCATATCGACGCTATTGCCACTCACATGGGTACCCGACCAACCAATACCGCAGGCCACAACACTGACCAGCAAAAAGGGTGGGCGTGTCGCCAACAGGTGACGCAAGACAGGATTACCAAGGTTTTGTGGGGTGGGTTCCGTTGCCATGGGGGCATACTCGCAAGTGACACCACCCCATGGCAAGGGATATTTACGACCCTCCAGCGGGTGAGGGTGACGGCTTAAGGGTCTGGCCACAGTAGCGACAATGATACGAGACACGCTTGGCCACGATTTTATTGTGCCGTCGGCTACTCAATGGGTGGGTTCGGCAAGCACAACGGTAGTTGTGACGCCGTTGTGTGCGCAGGGGGATACCGGCCAGGTCAAATGAACAGGTCACCCGGGCATCGGCACCAAAATCTGCCATCACGGCCTTCCACTCCGGACCGTGGGGCCGTACCCGGCCCAGTCCGTAGACCTGGTGAACAATATAGTGTGCCACCTCGTGGGGCACCGTAGTCGCTAAATTCTCAGAGAAATATTTAGCGAACAGGTAAGGGTTATAACGAATACACCGTTGCCGCCCCACGACCCGGTACATACCGGCGGTACGGCCACGAAGATCAAATAGAATCGGGACGGACTTAAACTGACGCTGAAGAAGTTCGCTGGCGTGATGAATATACTGAACGGAGGTGTCGACGACCTGCTGCTGTTGATCCTCATTGATGGGCGTGATTACACTCATCGTTACGGTGTGCCCTCTTATACCATCTCGGCACGCACCGCCCGTTTACGTTCGTGCGCCTTTAAAAACTTCTTACGCAGGCGAATGTGGTTGGGAGACACCTCCACCAATTCATCATCGTCGATAAACTCCAGGGCCTGCTCCAGGGTCATACGGATGGGCGGGGTCAGGACAATATTTTCATCAGTCCCGGAGGCGCGTACATTAGTCAGTTGCTTGCCTTTCAAGGGGTTCACCACCAAATCATTGTCACGGGAGTGAATGCCGATCACCATGCCTTCATAGACCTCCGCCCCAGGGCTAATAAATAATTTTCCGCGCTCTTGCAAATTGAACAGGGAGAATCCCAGGGCCTTGCCCATACCGTTGGCAATCAATACCCCGTTCATGCGCTGGCCAAAGTTACCTTTTTTAATGGGTGCGTATTCATCAAACACGCTGTATAACAAACCCGTACCCTGGGTGGCGGTCAAAAACTCGGTTCTAAAACCGATCAGGCCCCGGGCTGGTAATCTATATTCGAGTCGCACCCGGCCCTTACCATCGGGCATAATATTTTTCAGGTCACCACCGCGCTCACCGAGGCGTTCAATCACCGCACCCTGGTGTTTATCTTCAATGTCGATGGTGACCTGCTCAAAGGGCTCCATCATCACACCGTCGACTTCCTTGACGATGACCTCGGGACGGGACACCCCCAGCTCATAACCTTCACGACGCATATTTTCGATCAGAATAGAAAGGTGCAACTCACCGCGACCGGACACTTTGAGCTTGTCCGGGTCTTCGGTGTCTTCCACCCGCAATGCCACATTATGTATCAATTCACGCATCAAGCGATCACGGATCTGCCTCGAAGTCACGTACTTGCCATCCTTTCCGGCAAAGGGGGAGGTGTTGACCTGAAAGGTCATGGACACCGTGGGCTCATCTACCGACAACGGTGGCAAAGCCTCAACATGATCCGGGTGACACAGGGTGTCTGAAATATTGAGTTTATCGACACCGGTAAAGGCAATGATGTCACCGGCCTGAGCAACTTCAACATCAACCCGCTCCAGACCGAGAAAACCCAGCACTTGTAGCACGCGGCCATTGCGGGTGCTGCCTTCACTGTCAACAATAGTCACCGCAGTATTGGGTTTAATCTGGCCCCGTTGAATTCGGCCAACGCCAATCACCCCCACATAGCTATTGTAATCCAGGGCGCTCACCTGTAACTGCAGGGGGCCTTCCACATCCACATCCGGTGGGCTCACTTGTTTGATGATGGTCTCAAATAAGGGGGTCATATCGCCGTCGCGGTCTTCCGCATCCAAACTGGCATAACCATTCAAGGCCGAAGCATAGACCACTGGAAAATCCAGTTGTTCATCCGTGGCCCCGAGTCGATCAAACAAATCAAACGTCTGGTCCAGCACCCAATGCGCTCTGGCACTGGGTCGATCAATTTTGTTAATCACCACAATGGGTTTTAGACCCAGGGCAAAGGCCTTCTGGGTCACAAAACGGGTCTGGGGCATGGGGCCATCTACCGCATCCACCAATAACAATACCGAATCCACCATGGACAACACCCGTTCCACTTCGCCACCAAAATCGGCGTGCCCCGGTGTGTCAACAATATTGATGTGGTGTCCCTTCCAGTTTAAGGCCGTATTCTTGGCCAGGATGGTAATACCGCGCTCACGTTCCAGATCATTGGAATCCATTACCCGTTCCGGTGCCGCGGCCCGATCACCCAAGGTGCCGGATTGCTGCAACAGCTGATCCACCAAGGTGGTCTTGCCATGATCCACATGGGCGATGATGGCGATGTTGCGAACTTTGTCGATGCTGTACATCAAATCGTACCTTCTATAATAGTGGTGCGCTAAACAGGAAATTTCGCTCAGGTTCCAACTTCGAACCCAGCGCACGATTAATCAATATCTCACCCATGCCTAATAGTGGGGTGGTGGCTCATCTGCTGCTGACACCATCGGCCCGTGAGCCAGTTGTCTGATCTCCTCTTTGAGGAGTTCCAGGGCCTGAACCAGCCGGTCAATCTCACCTTGTTGGCGCGTGATGATGTCGTTTAGCTCCCCGATAGTGCCGTCCTGGAATGTGATGCGGGTTTCCAGTTCTGTTAGTCGGTCATCCATTTCTTACCCCCAGTCAGAAGATCAGACAAGATTGCACTGCAACAGCGGGCCACTTACAGCCCTGCTCACCCGCTGTGGTACCGCTATCGTACTGGGGAGACGGGTCGTGTGTACCCCGTGTTGGAGACGAGCCAGACAAATGGGCATCAGGGAATGAACAGTCGGCCGAAGCACACCCTGAAAGTGGGCGGGATTATACAGAAAGTCGGGCAAAACAAAATGGCTCCAACCCTATCCAGGTGCCGTCCGCCCCCCACAGGGACAAACACCCGCACAATCAGCGCTTTTATATAGATTTGTGGGCATTTTAGGGGGAATCCACTACCATAGCGCCCCCTTTCCCGGCCAAGCTGGCCCAACCCTCTGAGCAACCCCCATGCTAGACCCGACCCCCGGACAACGCTGCATCAGTGACGCCGAACCCCAGCTCGGCCTTGGCACGGTGACCGCCTCCGACCAACGCACCGTGACAGTCCACTTTGCCTCCAGTGAGGAAACCCGCACCTACGCCAAAAGCACCGCACCGCTGACCCGGGTGATATTCAAACCAGGAGACCCCATTCGCAGCCGCGACGGTTGGTCGCTGATCGTCACCCAGATAAAGGAACGAGATGGCCTATTGACCTATGTGGGAAACCGGGAGGATGACCACAGCCCCGCCAGCCTGGAAGAGGCCGATCTGGATCACTTTATCCAGCTCATCCGCCCCGCAGAAAGATTGTTCAGCGGCCAGGTGGATGCGAACAAGTGGTTTGAACTGCGCTACCACACCCTGCTGCAACTCCACCGGCTTGCCGGTTCCGAGCTAACAGGACTGACCGGTGGCCGCACCCGTTTTATCCCCCATCAGCTCTATATCGCCCATGAGGTCGCCAACCGGTTCGCACCCCGGGTGTTACTCGCCGATGAAGTCGGTCTGGGCAAGACCATTGAGGCCGGTCTCATCCTGCAGCAACAACTGCTGACCGAACAGGCGCGGCGCGTCCTCATTGTGGTGCCGGAATCTCTACTCCACCAATGGTTGGTCGAAATGTTACGCCGCTTTAATCTGCGCTTTAGCATCTTCGATGAAGAGCGCTGCGCCGCACTGACTGACAACCCAAATGAGACTGGCGTTCCAGACGAGTCAGGCGGTCCCTCTGAAGCCGATACCGAATTCCAGAACCCCTTTAACAGCGAACAATTGATTCTCTGTACCCTTGAATTTCTATGTCAGCATGAAAACCGTTTTCAACAGGCCCTGGCCTGTGACTGGGACTTGTTGGTTGTCGACGAGGCCCATCACCTGCAATGGACCCCCCAAACCAGCAGCCACGAATACCAATGCATCGAACAGTTGGCGGCCAGGACCCAAGGGGTCTTGCTGCTCACGGCAACACCAGAGCAATTGGGCAAGGCAGGTCACTTTGCCCGCCTGCGCCTACTCGACCCCAACCGCTTTCCCGACTTTGATGCCTTTATCAAAGAGGAAGAATCCTACGAACCGATAGCCGATGCCGTCAGCGCCCTGCTCGACAATCAAGCCCTGGAAAAAAACAAACTGGTAGTTTTGCTAAAGAGCATTCAGGATCAAATAAGCACGGATCAGCACCAGGCTTTATTAAAGGCCTTGCAAGACCCCACGGACAGGAATACAGAACAGGCCAGACACGATCTCATCGACAAACTATTAGACCATCACGGTACCGGCCGGGTGCTGTTTCGCAACACCCGCTCGGCAATCAAGGGTTTTCCCGGTCGCACACTCAAGGCCTATCCACTGCACTTGCCCGAAGCCTATGCCCAGGTATTGGCACAGTTGCAAGAAACCGGGGTGATCGAAACTCAACTGCTGTTGTGTCCCGAATTGTTATACCAAGCCGATGACACCCCATCCCCATCACACTGGACCGGGATCGATCCCCGTGTGTCCTGGCTTAGCGACACCCTCGATGGACTCGAACCAGACAAGGTATTGGTCATTACCGCCAGCGCCGCCAGTGCTATGGATATTGCCGACGCACTCAAGGCCCGCACCGGACTCCACGCCGCCGTCTTCCATGAAGGCATGTCCATCATCGAACGAGACCGGGCGGCGGCCTATTTTGCCGACCCCCTGGAAGGTCCTCGAGGTGGCGGCCAGGTATTGATCTGCTCCGAGATCGGCAGCGAAGGGCGTAACTTTCAATTCGCCCATCACCTGGTGTTGTTCGACCTACCGCTCAATCCGGATCTGCTCGAACAACGCATCGGCCGCCTGGACCGTATCGGCCAAACCCAGACCATTCAAATTCATGTGCCCTATCTTCTGGGCTGCGCCCAGGAGTCCATGTATCAGTGGTACCACCTGGGCCTCAACGCCTTTGAACAAACCTGCCCCACAGGCTACAGCGTCTTCACCCAGACAAAAGATCTGCTCATTACCGCGCTACACAAGCTTGACGACGACAGCGGTGATTTTGCCGCACTGATCGACAAGACCAAACAAATCAACGCCGATCTCAACGCCGCCTTACACCGTGGCCGTGATCGACTACTGGAATACAATTCCTGCCGACCCGAAATCGCCACGGCATTGGTAGAACAAGCCGAACGGGAAGACCGGGATTCAGACCTGATGGGCTATCTAGAAAAAGTCTTCAACTGCTATGGTGTCGACACTGAATACCACAGCAAGACCAGCATCGTGATCCATCCCAGCGATCACATGGTCGTACACAGCTTTCCAGGTTTAGGCCCTGAGGGCATGACCCTCACCTGTGACCGCGATACAGCGCTGTCTAATGAGGACATGCAGTTCACCACCTGGGCCCACCCCCTGGTGACCGGGGCCATGGACATGGTGCTGGCCAGCGAACTCGGCAACACCGCACTGGTGGCGATCAAGTGTGAGGGCTTTGCCCCCGGTTCGCTTTTATTGGAGTGCATCTATCTATTGGAGACGGCCTCCACAGAGACCCTCCACACCCATCGCTATTTACCACCCACGCCCATACGGATCGTAGTCGACCAGCAGGGTGACGACCACAGTGGCGTACTGAGTCCCCAATGGATTGAAGAAAATCACCAACGAGTGGACCGTGAAACTGCGGTCAGGATCATCCACAACACGACACCGGAGCTACGTGCCCTCGTATCTGCGGGTGAACACCTGGCGCAACAACAAGTACCGGATATTCTTGAGGCGGCACAAAAAAGGGCCAAGCAACTCCTGGTGGGCGAGATCGAACGACTCAGCGCACTTGGCCAAGTCAACCCCAATGTGCGCAACGAAGAGATCGATTACTTCAAGTCCCAACACGCGGCGCTCGACCAGGCCATCGGCTCAGCGCAGCTACGTCTTGAGGGACTACGGGTCATTGCCGTCACCTGATAAATCTGTCTTTAATTTCGGTGACGTTCCATATATTCCCTGAGCGCCTTGTTCATTTTTGTTTGATAGCCTTTGCCCTTTGTTTTAAACCAGGCGACCACATCTGCATCGATACGAATCTGTATAGGCTGTTTGATAGGCCGATAAAAGCGACCTCGTTCGGCATTGCCCCAGTCGGAGATTTCTGGAATGTCGCTCGTGTTGATGGCGGTGTCTGGCGTTTTTCGTAACGCCTCAATTTCGGCAGCTTGTCTAGCTTTTTGTGTCTTCATAGATCGAACGCTCCAGACGCGTTGCTTTGCGGGCTGAAATTATTCGGATGACTTCTTCAGCACCAGCTAGCTGTACAGTATGAATAACAATGATCACGACGTTACTGCGTATGGAACCCAGGGAATGCCAGCGTTCCTCACCAGTTTCGATTCGGTCCAACTTGCTCAATATCAGGGGGTCACCAAATACCTCGCAAGCAAGCTCAAAACGGATACCGTGCTTACGCAAGTTTTCGCGATTCTTCCTTGAATCCCACTCAAATAACATTGTCCATTCTCTAAACGTAGATACATTAATGTATATACACTTTTGCAAGCTGTCAAGCAGAACATGCACCTATATTCCTAACTAATTTAGTTTGGAGCATCGGACCGGACCCGAAATCCACCAAGACCTGAATTCCTAATATCCGTGCTTTTCATCTTGGTTTTACACGTTTGGTCGGAGTAGGATGGGCAGATTAAGACTCTAGAACAACAGGTATATTAGGAATGCACCCATCACATGGCAAAAAAAGCAAAACCCAAACAGGACGAGCCCATAGAAAAACAGCTTTGGAAAGCGGCGGATAAGCTCAGAAAGAATATTGATGCCGCAGAATACAAACACATCGTGCTGGGCCTGATATTCCTGAAATATATTTCGGACGCCTTTGAGGAGTTATATGAAAAACTGAAAAATGGCGAAGGTGAGTATGACGGCGCCGACCCGGAAGATAAGGACGAATACAAGGCCGAGAATGTGTTTTTTGTACCACCCTCTGCGCGTTGGGGTTTTCTAAAAACGCACGCCAAACAACCCACCATCGGCAAGACAGTGGATGAGGCCATGGATGCCATTGAAAGAGAAAATGCCTCTTTACAAGACGTGCTACCCAAAGTATTTGCCCGGGGCAATCTCGACCCCACCAGCCTGGGCAGTCTCATCGACCTGATTAGCAACATTGCCCTCGGTGACGCCAAGGCCCGCAGCGCCGATCTGCTGGGCCATGTGTTTGAATATTTCCTCGGTGAATTTGCCCTGGCCGAAGGCAAGAAAGGTGGCCAATTCTACACCCCGCGCAGTGTGGTCGAATTGCTGGTGGACATGCTGGAACCCTACAAAGGCCGGGTGCTCGACCCCTGCTGCGGTTCCGGCGGCATGTTCGTGCAATCGGAAAAATTTGTCGAAGACCACCAGGGCAAGGCCAACGACATTTCTATTTTTGGTCAGGAAAGCAATCAAACCACTTGGCGGCTGGCAAAAATGAACCTCGCCATCCGCCATATCGACAGCTCACAGGTCAAATGGAACAACGAAGGCTCCTTTCTAAACGACGCCCACAAAGACCTCAAGGCCGATTACGTCATCGCCAACCCGCCATTTAACGACAGTGACTGGAGCGGCGATTTACTCAGAAACGATGGCCGCTGGAAACACGGCACCCCGCCCACCGGCAACGCCAACTACGCCTGGATACAGCACTTCCTCTACCACCTCAACCCCAACGGCCAGGCCGGTTTTGTACTCGCCAAAGGCGCGCTGACCTCCAAAACCTCCGGCGAAGGCGACATTCGCAAAGCCCTTGTCGAAGCCCGGTTGGTAGACTGCATCGTCAACCTGCCCGCAAAACTGTTTTTGAATACACAAATCCCCGCCTGTCTATGGTTCTTAAGCCGCAACAAAGCCAACGGCAAGTTCTGCAACCGCACGGACGAAATCCTCTTTATTGATGCCCGCAACCTCGGCCATCTCATCAACCGCCGCACCAAAGAATTTTCCGCCGAAGACATCGCCACCATTGCCGACACCTACCACAACTGGCGTAACAAAAATGAACCCTCTCCCTCCGGGAGAGGGCAGGGTGAGGGTGACAATAAAGAAACTCCCTCTCCCCTTGCGGGAGAGGATGGGGGTGAGGGGTATAAAGACATCCCCGGATTTTGTAATTCCACCTCCATCGAAAAAGTCAAAGAACTGGACTACGTACTGACACCGGGCCGCTACGTCGGCTTGGCAGAAGAAGACGACGACTTTGATTTTAAGGAGCGGTTTACCCAACTCAAAGCGGAGCTTGAGAAACAGTTAAAAGAGGAAGCGCGATTGAATGCACTGATTGCGAAGAATCTGGCGAAGGTGAAAGTCGATGGGTGAATGGAAAGAATATGTCCTTGAGGATGTGATCGAGAAGTTCATCGACTATAGAGGTAAAACTCCAAAGAAAACAACTATTGGTGTTCCATTAGTTACTGCGAAGATAGTTAAAGCAGGCAGAATTCTAGAGCCTAATGAATTTATCGCGGAAAGTGATTATGACTTATGGATGACTAGAGGATTACCAGAAATTGATGACGTTGTCTTAACTACAGAGGCTCCTCTTGGGGAAGTTGCACTTATTAAAAATAAAAAGATAGCACTGGCACAACGAATAATTACACTAAGGGGCAAGAAGACATATGCGCATAATCCTTTTTTGAAATATTACTTCCAAAGTGGAACGGGGCAATATGAGTTAGAATCAAGGGCATCAGGTACGACAGTGTTCGGTATCAAAGCCGCAGTTTTAAGAAAAATGCCTATAATCCTCCCTTCACTCCCCGAACAAAAATCCATCGCCTCAGTCCTTTCCAGCCTCGACGACAAAATAGACCTGCTCCACCGCCAAAACAAAACCCTCGAAGCCATGGCCGAAACGCTCTTCCGGCAGTGGTTCGTGGAAAAAGCGCAGGAGGATTGGGAGAAAAAAACATTGGCAGATTACGCTGTCCACATAAAAGTTAGTGTGAAACCAGCAAGTAATCCAATGAAAATATATACGCATTATAGCTTGCCAGCATTTGATAATGGCATGAGGCCAGTTAACGAGATAGGTAGCGAGATATTAAGCAATAAATATAGCGTCAAGCCATGGACAATTTTGGTATCAAAGCTAAATCCCCGCTTTCCGCGTATATGGGCTATTGGAAATACCCCTGGTGAGAACGCTATTTGTTCAACCGAGTTTCAGGTATTCAAACCAACAAATATGAAGCTATATGGTTATTTGTATTATTTGTTGAAATCGAATGATGCAAGAGAAGAGCTGGCTATGGCCGCATCTGGTACTAGTGGCAGCCATCAACGAGTAAGACCCGAAGATATCCTGAATATAAAATCCAGTACGCCCTCAATAACGCTAGCTGAACAGTATTCTGAATTAATGATGCCTGGCATTAATAAACTAATGGCAAATCTTGAACAGATTCATTCACTCGAAAAACTCCGCGACACACTGTTACCAAAACTCATGAGCGGCGAAGTTCGCATGGATTACACAGAGGATGCCGCATAATGCGCGTCTCTATACAACCGGAACTGCTGCACTGGGCGCTGGAGCGTGCCGGATTAAACGCTGAAGCACTGGAAAAGAAATTCCCGAAACTACCCGACTGGCTGGACGGTGAGTTGGCGCCGACCTTGAGACAACTGGAAGCCTTCGCCAGCACAACACACACCGCCATCGGTTACCTCATGCTGCCGGAACCTCCTGTGGAAACCTTACCCATTCCGGATTTTCGCACCATGGCGCATACCTGGATGGATCACCCCAGTCCGGATCTGCTGGATATGATTTATCTATGCCAACAACGGCAGGACTGGTATCGGGATTATGCACGTCTTCACGGTGACGAACCTTTGGTATTCGTGGGTACGGCACAGTCTGGTGATGATGTGGTTGAGATGGCGGCTGATATCTCCCAGGTGATCGGTTTTGACTGGCAACGGCGGCAACAATGTTCCAGCTGGAGCGAGGCACTACGCCAGTTCATCAGACATGTTGATGATGCGGGTATTTTGGTCATGGTCAGCGGTATTGTTGCAAGTAACACACACCGCAAACTCGACCCGGAAGAATTTCGAGGCTTTACGCTGGTGGATGACCTTGCGCCACTGATCTTTATTAATGGCAGTGATACCAAGGCTGCGCAAATGTTCACCTTAGCCCATGAGCTGGCGCACATTTGGCTGGGTGCCAGCGGTGTTATTGATACGAAGGCAATGGACTTGCCAGACGAAGATACGGAGTATTGGTGTAATGCAGTGGCGGCAGAGCTATTGGCGCCCTTGCAAACGGTACGCCAGCACTATGCACCGGACGCAGAACTGCACCATAACCTGCAACGCCTAGCGCGACTTTTCAAGGTCAGCACACTGGTGGTGTTGCGTCGGATTTTTGATCTTGGAGAGATCGACAAACAAATTTTCTGGGACACTTACCATCAGGAGCTGGACCGGCTTCGCAACATGGAACGCAAAGGCAGTGGAGGCGGTGACTTTTACAATACGTTGGGTGCACGTACCGGACAGCGATTGATACGGGCACTGGTGGCCAGCACACTTGAGGGCCAGACTTTATTCCAGGATGCTTTTCATATGCTGGGCATTCGCAAGACCGCGACCTTTTATAAAGAAGCAAAAAGACTGGGATTACACTGATGGCCTATCTACTGGATGCCAACGTTTTTATTCAGGCCAAGAACCTGCATTATGGATTGGACTTCTGTCCGGCATTCTGGGACTGGTTGATCGAGAACAACGAAACAGGCAAGGTTTTTAGCATTGAAAAAGTAGGCGATGAGATCAATGTGGGGAGCGATGAATTATCTGCATGGGCAAACGACCGTAGCGATAAGTTTTTTATGAAGCCGGATGAACAGGTCTTGCAGGGTCTCACCAATGTGAGCGGTTGGGCGACAAACAATAGTTATGAAGCTACAGCGATCACCACCTTTTTTCAGGTAGCCGATTATTATTTGGTGGCACATGCTCTGGCTTATAAGCATACTCTGGTTACGCACGAACTACCTTCCACTTCCACGAAGCGCATTAAAATTCCGAATGCCTGCATTGGTCTGGGCATCAAGTGCATGACACCATACGAAATGTTACGTCATGAGCAAGCCCGCTTTGTTTTGGGGCCAACATCATGATTGCTGAAAGTTTGCTGCACTTAGTAAGCCTTGATGTGAGTTCCGATATGGTAATCCTGGGACGAAGACTGCAAAACAAACTCATGAGCAGTGAAGTGGGTGTGGAATAGTATGTCTCAACTAAAAACACATGAGAAAGTCATTTTTGAGCGGTTATTTGATCGCGACGGATACGTCCTTGATTTTAGTGACCGCACATTCGCGGAGTTTTTTAGAGAGCATAGGATAAATATTGATAACGATAAATACAGGTTTAATGGCAATTCTAAAATGAAACGTCTTCGTGCATTTTGGGAAATTGAACCAGATCCATTAGTAGGCAGGGTACTTGAGTCATTATTACAATATGCCTGCGCTATTGAACGGGTGAATAAAGAAGATCAAGAAAAGGCACTTGATACTATTTACCGGCTACAGGGGAAAAAATCTGCATCTGTGCAAGAGTCAAAAACAGAAGAGAATTTCCTCAACCAGGACTTTGCGAAAATTGATTGGGATAAGCTCAATTTAGACGTACAGTTACAGCCAGTTATCTTGCAACGTGTCGATGAAATTCGTAAATCACTTAATTCTGGCATTGCTTTGGCAACTATATTTTTATGCGGCAGCACTCTTGAAGGTTTATTGCAAGATGTCGCCGCAAAAAACCCCCGGCTATTTAATCAAGCGAATGCATCACCGAAAGATAAGCTCGGTAATGTTAGGCAATTGCAGGATTGGAAGCTTGATGCTCTTATCAATGTGGCTCATGAAGTTGGTATATTATCGTTAGATGTGAAAAAACATAGTCACTCGTTAAGGGATTTCAGAAATTATATTCACCCACGTCAGCAAGCAGTTCATCAGTTTCAACCAGATATCATACTGCAAAAATAAGCTGGCAAGTACTTCAGGCGGCTATTGCAGGTTTATGTGGGCAGAGAAAATGAGTTTTGGGCAAACCAGAAAGGCTGAAACCGCCCCGGATAACCCGGCGCGACTTCGAATGCTCCTTCTACACATGGCAGATGAGACTGGGTGAATTTCAAAAAGGGCGCCACTTGATCATCCACTGCACCCAAAAACTGGCCAAGAAGTTGCCCGATGTCAGCAAGGAAGCGCACGCTGAGACCAGCCTGCTGGGAAGCTGGCATGCCAATCTCTATACCATTATTGGGCCGCCCACTATTAATCAGCAATTGGACGCTATATAATTCCGCAATTGGACGCTGTATAAATCAGTGATTGGTCGACTCCGGGAGCCTTATGCGTTTGTACCCACGTTATATCGAGCCGGTATTGAAAGCTGCTTTGGCAGATACGCCCGTAGTGTGTTTGTTGGGACCCAGGCAAGCAGGTAAAACTACGTTAGCACAGCAGCTGAAACCGAAACGGGCCTATATCAGCTTTGACGATCAAAGCCTGGTGGTGGCTGCGAAAAACGACCCTGTTGGTTTTGTGCAGGGTTTGCCTGACCCGGTAATTCTGGATGAGGTACAGCGAGTACCGGAGCTGATGCCTGCTATCAAGTCTGACGTAGATAGTCAGCGCAGTCCCGGGCGGTTTTTGCTGACAGGCTCGGCCAATTTATTGTTGTTGCCCAGGGTTCAGGAATCATTGGCGGGGCGCATGGAGGTAGTACAGCTAAACCCACTGTCAGAGATGGAAAAACAACGCAGTAAAAATAGTCTGCTTCGGGCGTTATTGGTGGGTGATATTACAACCAGAATTTCCGCCAGGCAGAATAGTGTGCAGGGGGTTCCAGAAGCTATTTGTGCTGGCGGCTACCCCGAGCCGAATACACGTACTTCACCCAGGGCTCGCCAGTGGTACAAGCAATATCTCAATGCCATTATTCAACGGGATGTAAAGGATATTGCGGCGATTCGGGATGAGAATGAATTGTCACGTTTAATAGAATTACTGGCATATCGAACCGCGAGTCTATTAAATATTAGTAGCTTGGCAAATGATTTAGGGGTGGATCGGGCAACGGCTGAGAAGTATCTGACAATTCTGGAGCGCCTGTACTTGATTCGACGTTTGCCGGCATGGCATCGAAATAATGCGAAACGCCTGATTAAAACACCCAAGGTTCATGTCATTGATTCCGGTTTAGCAGCTATGTTGAATCGATTAACGATTAAAGACTGGAAAATGCAAAGCACAGAATTTGGTGCTTTGCTGGAAAGTTTTGTGGTGCAGCAGCTGATATGCCAGGCGGGATGGGTGGATAGCGACCTGGCATTTTCCCATTACCGCGATAAGGATAAGGTGGAAGTCGATCTGGTTATTGAGCAGGGACGCAAGATTTGGGCCGTGGAGGTAAAACGTGCAGCTAGCTTACAAGATAAAGATGGTGCCGGTTTGGCAAGAATTGCTGCGCGGGCAGGTAAAAATTTCCAGGGGGGAATATTGCTCTATTCGGGCGCAAATTGTTTATCGCTAAAAGTGGACAAATGTTTTGCAGTCCCGATGAATAGACTTTGGGCATGATAACCGAATGTGCGATTGCTTTTGGCGGGCTGTAACCGGGGATGTACCACGATAAATACCATAGCTCCACGAGGTAAATAAACAACCTGAATGATCATCCACTGCACCCAAAAACTGGCCAAGAAGTTACCCGATGTGAGCACAACCGCGCACACCGAGACCAGTCCACTGGGTAGCTGGCATGCCAATCTTTACACCATTGACCGCCGTAACTGTGTGCTGTTTTGCCACGACACCACCCGCTACACGATTTTTATCCCTGGCTTGCGCAAGGCGCAATTTGTCGAACTGGGGCGTTGGTTGAAAGAGGCCTTTACGGCGTCCCTTGCGTACATGGGCATGGAGGATAGTCAGGTTAGCCGTGCGGAACTGGCGCTCGGTGCGGTGCAGTATGACACCAAAACAAACCGTTCTGTACTGGGCAGTTTGAACCAGATGAAGTTTATGTTGGATGCCAGGGTGGCCAAAGTTGAGGATGTGATGTTGCTAAACCCCTTGTCGGTCACCCGCTGGTTGTGCCACTACCCGGTGAACATCAAGGGCAAAAGTGGTTTCTGGATGGCGGACGATGCAATGATGGAACGCGTGGAGGTATTGTGATGGATCATGAAAATGAACAAATTATTATCTATCAGACGGATAGCGGGGAAACTCGGATCAAAGTACGGCTGAAGCAGGATACTTTATGGCTGAGCTTGCAACAAATAGCCGATCTTTTTGGTCGTGATAAGTCAGTAATTTCTCGGCATTTTAAGAAAATCTTCGACTCAGAGGAATTGTCTAGAAACTCAGTTGTTGCAAAAAATGCAACAACTGCCGCAGACGGTAAAACCTATCAAGTTGAGTATTTTAACCTGGATGCCATCATTTCCGTGGGTTACCGAGTCAACTCCAAGAAGGGTACACAATTCCGCATTTGGGCAACTCAACGTCTCAAGGAACATCTGGTTCAGGGCTACACCCTTAATCAGGCTCGATTTGAGCAAAACGCGGATGAACTGGAGCAGGCGCTGACCCTAATCCGTAAGGCGGCGCAGTCCCCGGCTGTCACTGCCGAGGCGGGCAGTGGATTAGTGGAGATCGTCAGCCGCTATACCCAGACTTTTTTATGGTTACAGCGCTATGACGAGGGTTTACTCAATGAACCTTCTGGACAGGTGGGTGGTAAATTACCTAGCCCTGATGACGCAATGCATGCGTTGCAGGAACTCAAGCGGTCGCTCATTGCGCGAGGAGAGGCGACAGCCTTGTTTGCCCAATTACGTGAAGATGGTCTGGCTTCAATTTTCGGCAACCTTAACCAGAGCGTTTTTGGCCAAGCGGCATACCCAACAGTTGAGAGCAAGGCTGCTCATCTGCTCTACTTCGTGGTCAAGAATCACCCCTTCTCCGACGGCAACAAGCGCAGTGGTGCTTTTTTGTTTGTGGATTTTCTGCATCGCAATAACCGGCTAATGAATCCCCGGGGTGAACCGATCATCAACGATACCGGTCTCGCGGCGTTGACCTTGCTGGTGGCAGAGTCTGACCCGAAGCAAAAAGAGACGCTGATCCGCTTGATTATGAACATGTTGGCACAGGAACAAGCGAGCAACGATGGATAAAATAACTGAAAACGAAATTGAAAATTTCGCTATCGAGCTGTTTGAAAAGCTCGGGTATGAATATGTTTACGCGCCTTCTATTGCGCCGGACAGTGACACGCCCGAAAGAGAACGCTTTGAAGATGTTGTTTTAATCGACCGCCTGCGCTCCGCAGTGGGCAGAATTAACTCTGCTATACCTGACGATGCGCGGGAAGAGGCGATTAAACAAACACTACGGCTGAATTCCCCGGAACTCATTGCCAATAACGAAGCCTTTCACCGTATGTTGACCGAGGGCATCAAGGTCAGCATTCAGGAGAAAGGGCAAGAACGTGGCGACCTGGTGTGGCTGATTGATTTTGATAGCCCGGAAAATAACGAATTTGTCGTTGCCAATCAGTTCACCGTCATAGAAAACAACCAGAACAAACGCCCGGATGTGGTCCTGTTCGTCAATGGCCTTCCGCTGGTGGTCATCGAACTCAAAAATGCGGCTGATGAAAATGCCACCATCGGTTCTGCCTGGAAGCAACTGCAAACCTATAAAGATGTCATCCCCAGCCTGTTTACTTACAACAGTGTATTGATCATATCAGACGGGCTTGAGGCCAAGGCAGGTTCACTGTCGGCGGGTTTGAGCCGATTTATGGCCTGGAAAACGGCAGATGGCAAGCTGGAGGCCTCACCCTTAATCAGCCAGTTGGAAACCCTGATTAAGGGCATGTTGAATAAGGCCACACTGCTGGATCTGGTACGGCATTTTATTGTGTTTGAACGGAAAACCGTTCAAACACAACCCGCCCTCAATCCCTCCCAAAGGGAGGGAAGCAATTATCGCGATAATTTGAATTTTGTTGGGCTAATTAAACAGGTTAAGGAACTACGCAAAAATCAGACTCAGGCAGAAAAAATATTCTGGGAACTTGCGAGAAACAAACAATTCGGAGGCCTAAAATTCAGGCGGCAACATCAAATCGGTCATTACATCGTCGATTTCTATTGTCACTCTGAGAAGCTGGTGATTGAGTTTGACGGGGAAATACACGGCACACCCGAACAAAAGAAAAAGGATGTTAAGCGCGATAAATACTTAATAAGTTTGGGAAACAAGGTTATTCGATTTGAAAATAATACTCTGCTTGACAATCCGCAAGCTGTTTTAGAAGAAATTTCCAAAAGTCTCTCTCCCTCTGGGAGAGATGAAAGAGAGGGTGGTATCACGACAGTGACTACCATCAAGAAACTGGCTGCCTACCATCAATACTATGCGGTCAATGCAGCGGTTGCTTCAACATTGCGTGCTGCCAGCGCGGTAGCGGGGCCCTTAGCGAGCGAAACGCCGGAAAATTACGGTGTGGCCAGCGTGAAGTCACAGCCCAAAGGCGACCAAAAAGCCGGTGTGGTGTGGCACACCCAGGGCAGCGGTAAATCCCTGTCGATGGTGTTTTATACCGGCAAGATCGTACTGGCACTGGATAATCCCACCATTGTCATGATTACTGATCGCAATGACCTCGATGATCAGTTGTTCGACACCTTTGCCGCCTGTACCCAGGTGCTACGGCAAGAACCCAAACAGGTCGAAGACAGGCAACAGCTAAAAGAATTGTTAAAAGTGGCCTCCGGTGGTGTGATCTTCACCACCATACAAAAATTTCAACCAGAGGAAGGCAATGTATACGAGGAACTGACTAACCGCAGAAATGTAGTGGTGATTGCCGATGAGGCCCATAGAACGCAATACGGTTTTAAGGCAAAAACCGTCGACGAAAAAGACGCACAGGGTAAGGTGACGGGCAAAAAGATCGTCTATGGCTTTGCGAAATACCTGCGCGATGCCCTGCCCAATGCAACTTATCTGGGGTTTACTGGCACACCCATTGAGAGCACCGATGTCAATACACCCGCCGTATTTGGAAACTACATTGATGTTTATGATATTGCGCAAGCGGTAGAAGATGGGGCAACCAAACGAATTTATTATGAAAGCCGATTGGCAAAAGTCACCTTGAGCGATGAAGGCAAAAAACTCATTGCCGAGCTTGATGACGAACTAGAACAGGATGAGCTAAGCGAAACACAAAAGGCCAAAGCCAAATGGACGCAAATGGAAGCCCTGGTGGGTGCCGAGAAACGTATCAATAATGTTGCAAAAGATATTGTGACACATTTTGATGCGCGTCAGGAAATCTTCATGGGCAAAGGCATGATTGTGGCCATGTCACGCCGCATTGCCGCAGATTTATATGACGAGATCATAAAAATAAACCCAGATTGGCATTCTGACGATCTGACCAAGGGAGCAATTAAAGTCGTGATGACGGCTGCATCCTCGGATGGCCCGAAGATGGCCAAACATCACACCAACAAACAGCAACGCAAGGCACTGGCCGAGCGCATGAAAGACCCGGATGATGAACTGAAACTGGTGATTGTGCGTGATATGTGGCTCACCGGTTTCGATGCGCCCTGCATGCATACCCTGTATATCGATAAACCCATGAAAGGGCATAACCTGATGCAGGCCATTGCCCGGGTAAACCGTGTTTATGGAGACAAACCAGCGGGTTTGGTGGTGGACTATCTGGGTATCGCCTCTGATCTTAAACAGGCTTTATCCTTTTATTCCGATGCGGGCGGCAAAGGTGACCCCATGCTTGCCCAGGAGCAGGCGGTAAAACTGCTGCTGGAAAAAATCGAAGTGGTGGCGGAAATGTTTCATGGTTTCCCCTATGAGGACTATTTTCAGGCCGATACCTCGAAGAAACTGACTATGATTCTAGCGGCGGAAGAACATATCCTGGGACTGGAGAATGGCAAAAAACGCTATATTGATGAAGTCACTGCTTTATCGCAAACATTCGCCATAGCGATTCCCCACGAGCAGGCCATGGATGTGAAAGATGAAATTGCTTTTTTCCAGGCAGTGAAGGCACGATTGGCGAAATTTGACAGCACCGACTCCGGGCGTAGCAATGAGGAAATAGAAACAACCATACGACAGGTGATAGACAAAGCGCTGGTATCGGAACAGGTTATTGATGTGTTTGATGCTGCGGGAATCAAAAAACCGGATATTTCGATTCTTTCTGAAGAATTTCTGTTGGAACTGAAAAACAAGGAACATAAAAATATTGCACTTGAAGTGCTCAAGAAACTTCTTAATGATGAAATCAAGGCACGCTACAAAAAGAACCTGGTACAGAGCAGATCCTTAATGGAGATGCTGCAAAATGCTATCAAAAAGTATCACGCCAAGGTACTGACTGCGGCAGAGGTGATGGATGAACTGATTAATATCAGCAAGGAAATTATTAAATCAGACAAACAGGCCGAAGAGCTTGGTATGAGCGATTTTGAGTACGCCTTTTATACCGCAGTGGCCAACAACGACAGTGCCAGGGAGCTAATGCAGCAAGACAAACTCCGTGAACTGGCCATAGTGCTATATGAAAAGGTAAAAGCGAATGCCTCTATCGACTGGACGATCAAGGAAAGTGCGAAGGCAAAGCTGAAAGTGATTGTAAAAAGAACCTTGCGGCAATATGGTTACCCACCGGATATGCAAAAACTGGCTACTGAAACAGTGCTCAAGCAGGCTGAAATGTTGGCTGCTGAATTAACAAAAAATACTTAGGGAAATTCTGAGAGCGGAATATGAACCTACTATCGTTTCTATGGCTGTTGAACTTGCGAAGATATACGACATTTTAGCCAAACATCAGGACAACAACTAGATGTTTACTTCAAGGTTGATTCTGTAGCAAATCAATCAGAGGCCACCTGAGCTTGAATCCAGAATTTTTAACCCAATATTGTCCTATCTACCTGAGCAACCGATAAGAGACCCAAAATGAGTCCGTCAGCACATGTGATGTGTCCCTATTGCGGCCAGATTAACCGAGTTCCACAGGATCGACTACAGCAAGATCCCAAATGCGGTGGGTGCAAACAGGCACTGTTTATCGGAAAACCTATCGAGCTTGGCAACAGCAATTTTGACCGTTATATGGCTAACACCGGGTTACCCGTGGTGGTGGATTTTTGGGCGAGTTGGTGTGGTCCCTGCAAGATGATGGCACCGGTGTTTGAACAACTGGCAGCAGAGATGTCATCCCGTGTGGTATTCGCCAAGGTCAACACCGAGACCGAACAAAACTTAGCGGGACAATACCGGATTCAGAGTATTCCCACCCTGGCGCTGTTTCGGTCCGGGCGTGAGATTAATCGTATGGCGGGGGCAATGGATACAACGAGCCTGCGCCAATGGATTGACCAAAGCTTGTCCAAGTGAGAGTGTGTTTCTACGATGTCTGAGGGCTGCCACTGTGGGTCAGGCCAAAGTTATTTGAATTGTTGCGGCCGGTATATCACCGCATCGGATCATCCGCCGACGGCTGAGGCCTTGATGCGCTCACGTTATACGGCCTATGTGTTAGGTCATGAGGCCTATTTGCTTCAAACCTGGCACCAGACGACCCGACCCGAAAAATTATCTCTCCAAGGCGGCGATGCTATCGAATGGCTGGGCCTGAGTGTCGATGCCAGCGAGCGGGGTGACATTGCTGATTCTACCGGTGTGGTCGAATTTACCGTCCACTATCGTGCCAAGTCCAAGATGGCGGTGCTGCGTGAGCGAAGTCAGTTTGTCCAGGAATGTGGTCAGTGGTTCTATGTGGATGGCCAGATGAGGGAAGATACGGTGGGCCGCAATAGCCCTTGTCCCTGTGGCAGCGAAAAAAAATATAAACGTTGTTGCGGCCAATAGGAAATATGGCGGTACAATGGGTGATCTAAACAAGGGGCCAGCAATGAAAAAAACAGTTATATGGTTATCGGGAATTTTGTGCATGTCTCTGGCGGCACAGCCCATTTTTGCAGTGACAGTGGGTGACTCCATTGAGCTGGGTGCTGCGGTATCCATTACCGGAAAATATTCCACCAATGGTAAGCATACCCAGAACGGTTATGACCTTGCGGTAAAAATAATCAATGACAAGGGTGGTGTGAAGCTTGGAGGTAAGTCCTACAAGATAAAAATCAAATACTACGATGATGAATCAACACCTGCTCGTGGTGCTCAACTTGCAGAACGGTTGATCAAACAAGATGGTATTAAATTTATTCTTGGCCCTTATAGCTCGGGTCTGACCAAGGCCATGGTATCAGTGACCGAAAAATATAAGGTGCCTATGGTAGAGGCCAACGGTGCCTCGGTAGGCCTGTTTAACAAGGGCTATCGTTATCTGTTTGCCATTTTGTCTACCACTGAACAGTATTTGCAAACCGCCGTGGCCCTGGCCGCCAAGGTGAATGGCAAGAACACAGTAAAGGTGGCCGGTGTCTTTGAGAATGATCCCTTCTCCCAGGATATACGTAACGGGGTGTTTGCTGATGCTAAACGCCTGGGTATGCACGTTGTGATCGATGACAAACTACCACCAGATCTCAGCGATATGTCCGCGACCCTCACCAAGGTCAAGGCACTGAAGCCAAACTTATTGGTGGTCTCTGGTCACGCCAAGGGTGCGGCCCTGGCGGTGCGCCAGGTAGCAGACATGAAAGTGAATGTGCCCATGCTGGCCATGACCCATTGTGATTCGGCCGAGATTATCGTCAAGTTTGCCAAGGCCGCAGAATATATTCTCTGTGCATCACAATGGGACCGTAGTCTGTCCTATAGGGATGCCCTTTTTGGTTCAGCAGAAGACTTTGCCCAGCTGTTTGAAAAGACCTATGGTTACGCCCCGCCCTATCAGGCCGCAGAATCTGCGGCAGCGGTGCTGGTTTATAAAAATGCCTTTGAACGTGCCGGCAAACTGGACACCGAAATGGTACGTAATGCCATTGCTGCTACCGATATGCAGACCTTCTATGGCAAGGTCCGTTTTGACAAAACGGGCAAGAATATTGCCAAGCCCATGATCTTGTACCAGGTTCAGGACGGACAATTCAAAGTGGTGGCACCACCTCAGTGGGCGTCGGCGACGTTGCGCTGGCCCACCCCGGTCTGGGATAAACGTTAGGGAATTTTTGATCAAGTCATTCTGGTGGATGCCAGAGCCCAGTCGCTTTATTTGTATTCGCCGCGCTGGGACTCTCGCCAGGCACGCAAAGGGAAAAGTGGGTCATGGTAGAAGTTGAATAAATTCAATCAATCTTTGTGTGCTTGGCGCCTTGGCGAGAGTCCATTATCCCCTTGCTTGGTATGTCGATCCCTGTGCTCAGCAATCTAAACCTCCTTTTTGATCAACCCATACTGTTGGTTGACCTTGTCGCCAACGGTTTTATGATTGGCGCCATCTTCGCCTTGGCCGCCTTCGGCATGGCCCTGGTGTGGGGGGTGATGAATATCATCAACATCGCCCAGGGTGAATTTGTCATGCTCGGCGGTTTTGTGACTTTGTTTTTGATGGAAGCCGGTATGCCCGCCGTGATTAGTGTGCCGCTTGCGGTGGCGGTGTTATTTATAGTGGGTGGTGGTTTTTACTATTTGGTAATAGACCGGGTAGTAGATCGCGATATGTTCTCATCTGTGTTGGCGACTTTTGGCATCTCCATTTTGTTGTCTCAGTTATCGAACCAGTTTTTTGGTGCCGATGTGCGCACCGTAGACCCCGGGTTGGGCACTTGGTTATTGGCTGATGGTATGGTATCGCTACCCTGGGTCAAACTCATCGCCTTTATTTTGACTCTTGTTATTGGTGTGGGGCTCTGGTTATTTCTAAAGTCTTCCAGGCTGGGTCAGGCTATACGCGCCACCGCACAAAATCCCCGTGCTGCGCGGGTGTTGGGCATCAATACCCGTCGTGTCTACGCCCTGACCTATAGTCTCAATGCTGCCCTGTGTGGTGCCGCCGGTGGCCTGGTGGTTATGGCCTGGGCTATTCATCCCTATATGGGTCTACCCTATACGGTGCGATCCTTTATGGTGGTGATCGTGGCCGGTCTGGGCAATCTACCCGGTGTGGTTCTTGCGGGCTTGGGCTTGGGCGCAGCAGAAAATCTTGCCGGCTTTATTTTGGGTGCAGAGTTTCAGATTGCCTTTGTGTTTTGTTTGATGATCCTGGTGTTGGTGTGGCGCAACATGATGCTCAAACGAAAACGGAAGTATCTTAAATGAAACAACTGGGCTATGGCATACTGATAGGCATATCCCTTGTTGCGCCATTTGTGTTTCCAGAGTTCCGAACTCAACTCAGCTTCCTGTGGGTGATGGTGATCTTTGCGCTTACCTGGGACATCCTCGGCGGGCAGATGGGTTACAACTCTTTTGGTAATGTCTTGTTTGTGGGTGTGGGCATGTATGCCTGCGCGGTGGTACAGCGAGATATGGGTCTCGATTATTTTTCCTCACTCTTCATCGGTGTCCTGGTTGCTGGCGGTCTGGCGGTGGCACTGGCCCTTGTCGTCGGCAATGCCCTGCTCGATTTACGCGGCCACTATTTTGCTATTGGTACTTTAGGTTTGGGCGTGGCTGCAGGAGAGATCGCCGGGGGATGGGATTTTATCGGCGCCGGTTCAGGTATGGTACCGCCACTTTACCCCGGACCTCTGGACAGCCGGGATTTATTTTTTTATTTTCAATTATTTGCAGTGGCAGTCGTATTGTTTTCTACCTTGCGATGGTTATACGGTGGACGTTTTGGTCTTGCCCTCAACGCTATTCGTGATGATGAAGACAAGGCCGAGGCCCTGGGTATCTACACTACCCGTTACAAAACCGCAGCCTGGTGCCTGGCTGCACTTTTTTTGGGTGTGACCGGTGGCCTGTTAGGCAATGTCATTGGCTTTATTGATCCCAAGGATGTGGCCTTTGCCGGGTCCACCTTTGGTGTGTGGATGATTATTATGGTCATCACCGGGGGTAAGGGTACCCTGTGGGGGCCGGTGTTGGGGGCAGTAGTGTTTCATGTCACCCAGGAGTTGTTCTGGACTTTTTTGTTCGGTTGGCAGCGAGTTGCCCTGGGTCTGTTGATCATCGCTATTGCGGTTTTATTTCCCCAGGGTATTCTGGGTTGGGTGCGGGAGCATTGGCCTAAAGATGCTGACACTATGGGCCAGGCCAAGTCGGATTCTCAGCGATGAGCGAGATATTGCTCAGTGTGCGAGGTGCCACCAAGTCTTTTGGCGGTGTGGTGGCCAATCAAGACATCAGCCTGAATGTAGCTGCCGGAGAAATCGTTGGCCTGATCGGCCCCAATGGTTCTGGAAAGACAACGTTATTTAGTTCTATTGTTGGCTATCATCCGGTGGATGCAGGCAGCATTGTCTTTGGCGATAAAGAAATCACGCACCTGCGTGTGCCACAGATTGCACGTTTGGGTTTGCATCGTACCTTTCAACAGACCCGTATCTTCGTGGGTATGAGCTGTGTGCAGAATATGCAGATCAGCGCACCGTTGTCACAAAGCAAAGGCCCTGCATCCTTGTTTGCGCCCTTTCCCGTTGAGGCCACAGAAAAACTGGAGTATTTATTAGCGTTTGTGGGTTTATATGAAAAGCGTTCTTTATCTGGCGGGGAGCTTTCTTTTGGCCAACAAAAACTGTTGGAATTTGCCATGGCGCTAATGAGTGAGTCACGTTTGTTATTATTGGATGAGCCCACCGCCGGCATCAACCCTACATTGATCGACTACATTGTTAATCGTTTGCGAACTGCTAATGATGAGTTTGGTGTCACCTTGTTGGTCATCGAGCACAACATGCATGTGATCATGAACCTGGCCCAACGCATTTATTGTCTGGCCCACGGCCATAAATTGGCTGAGGGATCACCTAAGGACATTCAGGACAATCCAAAAGTTATTGATGCCTATTTGGGGGCGACATGAGCATTCGTCCTGCAACCGTTGTTGATCCTGGACCGGATCAGACCACCTTGAAGGGCTTGTGCAAGCCATCACCTTTTTTAGAAATAGAGGGTTTACATGCGGGCTATGGGCGAACAGAAATTCTCCATGGCCTGAATCTTTTTGTCGGCAAAGGCCAGTCCTTGTGCATTATCGGTCCCAACGGTGCCGGTAAATCTACCGTGTTACATTCCATCTTTGGTTTTACCCGCATCACCCAAGGCCGTATTGAAAAGGACGGTAATAACATTACCACCTTATCACCCAACCAAAAATTACAACGCGCGGGTGTGGCCTATATCCTTCAGGATAATTCGGTGTTTGCCGAGATGACGGTTGAAGAAAATCTTTTGATGGGGGCCTATTTATTGAAGGGCAAACATCGGGTCCGGGATGCGGTGGAACGAGTGCTGGAAAAATATCCCCGACTCGCCGAACGCCACCACCAAAAGGCCGGTGCCTTGTCTGGAGGGGAACGACGTTTATTGGAAATCAGTCGTGCCTTGATTATGGAGCCCGAAGTGTTGTTGGTGGACGAACCTACCATCGGCCTTGAACCCCGTTTTATCGATCAGGTGTTTGAGATTCTGGGTGAGCTGCAACACAAGGAAGGCAAGACCATTATCATGGTAGAACAAAATGCCAAGAAGGGTCTGGAGTTTGCTGATATTGGCTATGTGCTGGTTTCTGGTAAGTTGGCCATGGCGGACGCCGCCAGCGATCTGTTGCAATCCACAGAAGTTGGCAGATTATTTTTGGGGGGATAGGGTTTTTCCGTGGGTAGTGTTTTGGTGTTGCAATCTTTGTGTGTTACCAGAATGTAGATAAAATAAAGCACTATTTCATGTCTGTAAAAATGTCAACTTTTTTTATATTTCCGGACAGTTTTCCTCTTTTTTTTAAATCTACCCTTGAATGCGCCACCTGTAGGGTCCAAGCTTAATCTGTGTATTTTCAATCATTCGGAACATTAGTATAGTGGTTCCTCGACATCGTACCCCATCTATCTGGCTGCCGCCGGATGATGCCTTGGTAGAAGCCGGTGCCGGTGGTGAACGTTTGGTGGCAATGATCCGTCTGGGTTACTACCTGACGATGTCTTTGGTGCCCATCTCCATGTTGTTGGTGACGCCCAACGCTCCCCCGGAAAGTTGGATCTCTTTTTACTGGGGTATTTTTTCTGTACTACTGAGTCTGGGGTTGCTGTGGGCCGCACATCGCAGGGTTTATATATGGGGCCTGAAATATCTGACTTTCCTCTACGATATCCTGGTTATTACCGCAATCATTGTGATGGTGGCGGTGACAGGTCGTCCTGTAGTTGCGGCAAACAGTCAAATTATCTGGGCAGTCTATTTGTTGATCATTGTTATGACCAGCGTGCGCTTCGATCTTCGGGTGTGTCTGTTTACAGGGTTTGCCTGCATCCTTGCCTATAGTGCAGCGGTGGCCTGGATTGCTTCAACCTGGGACTTACGTGCCTATGCCAGTTCCGGTTATGCCAATTTTAGCTGGACCATACAGTCGGGTCGACTTATTATGATGTTGGTCGCCACTGCGTTGAGCATAGGCATCATCGTGCGTTGCCGTCGTTTGATTTTTGTTTCCGGAACGGATCGTTTGACGGGCATCGGTAATCGTACCTATTTTGATGAGCAAATCAGCGCCGAAATATCCCGTACCAATCGCCGGGGTGGTGTGATGTCGCTGGGGTTTTTAGATTTGGATCATTTTAAACACTTTAATGACAAATGGGGCCATTCTTTTGGTGACGATGTCCTCTGTGCTTTCGCCAAAGTATTAGAAAAAGAAAGTAGAGCTGAGGATGTTATTGCCCGCTGGGGAGGTGAAGAGTTTGTGCTACTCATGCCCGGAACAAAAAAGGAAGAGGCAGGACGGCATTTGGAACGTATTAAAGAGGCGTTGGCCCGAGTGCAGCTTAAGGGAGTGGGTGATATGCGCTTGACCTTAAGCGGTGGGGTGGCGGAATACCCCAAAGACGGTGATCAGGCTAAGGCCGTTATTGCGGTGGCCGACCATCGTATGTTACTGGCCAAATATAAGGGACGTGACCAGATTGTATTGGCGTCTTGACCACTAACGGTTTTTCCTGATGATATTGGTATAAATTCCTTATAAAATAGTTTGGGTGTTTTGGCACAATTTATGAAAAGACGAATTCTTGTATGTTAAAATCCTAATGATTCAGTATCCTGGTATAGGTTTTCCATTATCATCCATTAAGGGGTGTTGTTTTGCTGTTATTTTAGTGGCCAAGAGTACCGGGCCCTAGCCAGCTAATTAACTTGAGTAACCGGAGCAAGAGTATGAAACGATCGACTAATAGAGCAGTATCCACTTTGGCGGGGTCAGGCATGTGGTTGATGTCAGCCTGGGTAATGGCTGCCGCACAGATAGACATGGAGCCGGGTGAGTGGGAGACTATTGCAGTGATCAGCTCCTCAAGTATGCCCATGCAGATGCCGCCCAGCACTACCCGACGTTGTGTGACCAAAGAAGACTTGGTACCGCCTACAAATAATCCCGGCAAGGACTGTAAGGTAGTCGACAAAGAGATCAAGAAGGGTGCCTTTCATTGGACGGTTGTGTGTCCTAACCAGGGAGGTGGCAAGAGCACCATGGTCGGTATGATCCATTACACCGGCACCACCATGACCGGTAAAATGGACATGCAGATGAATATGGCAGGTAATACGATAAATATGACTTACAACCTCAAGGGGAAGCGCCTGGGTGATTGTAAGTAGATCCCATTTTTGGTTTCGGTTGTATGGTCGTTAATGGTGATACCCGACGGGTGATACGATGCATTAAAGGGTAGGCGGTTATTAACGGCCCACAACAGAGAAAGAGGAATCGCCTGTGGCCTATGATGAAGGGCTGGCCCAGCGGCTGCGGGAGTGCCTGGATCAGTTCCCCTGTGTAGACGAAAAGAAGATGTTTGGCGGACTGGCCTTTATGGTCAATGGCAATATGAGTGTGGGCATCGTGAAGACACGACTCATAGTACGGGTGGGACCGGATGGATACGAACAGGCGCTGACACAACCCCATGCGCGTGAAATGGACTTTACCGGCAGGCCCATGACAGGATTTGTCTATGTGGATGAGCAGGGTTTCGAGTCTGACCAGGACCTCGAAGTCTGGATAGGCCGTGCCTTGGAATTTAATAAGACACTGCCATTAAAGTAGTAGGCACTTCTACTAATTGACAGCCCCTTCTACCCCACGAGGGGGCTATCAATTAATAGAAGTACCCAGATGTATCTTGGTGCTATAAATTGAGTGAGTCTGATCATGGCAAGAGAACCCGGCCCCACCAAACCCAAGGGCAATAAAATGGATACCACCAGGCTGGACAAGCTGGTGGCCTCGGCCCGTAACAGTGCCGACACCCGCATGAAGGGCTATCGAGAGCGGTCTTTGAGTTTGCATCCCCATGTCTGTGCCCGTTGTGGCCGTGAATTTGACCGCGAGAATCTTCACGAGTTGACCGTCCACCATAAAGATCACAATCACGACAACAATCCACCGGATGGCAGTAACTGGGAAAACCTGTGCCTGTATTGCCATGACTGGGAGCACCAAAAGTATACGCACTTGATTGCAGGTGAGTTTGCGGATTTTGGAGTGACCAAGGAAAAACCCAAGGCCGCCACTCACAACCCCTTTGCCAGTCTTGGAAAGATGCTGGATAAAAAGAAGTAAGGTGCCTTTATCAGGGCACTTGGGGCGAACAAAAGATGCTAAAAATATCCCATAATGTTGTCCTTGAAGATAAGGAAATAGAAATCAATGCCATCCGTGCCCAAGGGGCCGGGGGACAGAATGTCAACAAAGTGGCTTCTGCGGTACACCTGCGTTTTGACATCGGTGCCTCATCCTTGCCCGATTTTTATAAAATACGTTTATTGAAATTGCATGACCGGCGCATCAATAAAGACGGCATTATCGTCATAAAAGCCCAGCAATACCGCAACCAAGAAAAGAATAAGCTGGTGGCATTGGCGCGATTACAAGAATTGATAAAAACGGTTGCCATCACCCAGAAAAAACGTCGGCCTACCCGACCTACTCGGGGCTCCCAGATTAAACGTATGGACAGCAAAACCCGACGGGGCCGGGATAAGCAATTACGAAAAAGGCCCGGTAGCGAAGAGGGTTAGGACAGGCCAAGCAAGTACCCTTCTGATCTTATCCCAACTAAACATTACTTATTCATTTATCAGTACGTTGCGGCGGAACTGTATCCGGGACCGGCGGGGTACAATTTAGAGACTCGGTATTGCTGACGTCCTCAGAAATTGAATCAGTATTGCAATTAGCAGAGGTAGGTTGCAAAGAACCCTTTACCTGCTGGGTATGGGCCATAGCGCCCTCCGGCTCGGTGCCACGTAACTTGAACCAGTTGGCCGCTTCTACGGTACTGGTACTGCCGAGTGCGATGGTCGCGGCAATAACGGCAGCCGAGAGCCGGTTCAACCTGGGGATAGAACGACTGTTCTTGTTCATTAATCCATCCTCCTATGAAGGTACGCCTATTCAACAAATCGATGGGCAACCGCCACCGTGGTGCCAAAACATTCCCACCTATCACCATAGGCCTGTACCAACATCGGCGCAAGAATCAGAAGGCTCGCAAATACCCCACGCCCATGAATCGCCTGATCTCGCCAGCGAAAAAAGGGGGGTGTCCTCCCTAATGTGTTAGAGTCCGTCGTCAATAGCCGAATAAATCGCCTTAATATTATAAATTACAACGGGCCATAATGAAGCCCCATCAAGAAGGCGACCAACAACAAAAAGTACTTGCGCAGCCGGGAGGGCACAGCATGGCTTCACATAAAATCATGACATTTTTTTTTGGTGTCATATTAGCGCTATCGGTCCCCTGGATTGTCCACGCAGACCAGCCCCCCGCACCCCAAAGCCCGATAGTCATCAACAGTAACATGCTGGGGTTCGGTGGCCCCCTTTCAGTATCGGCTCAGTACAGCGACCGCTTCGGGACCTCTATTCGGGGGGAATACACCCAAACCCTCGGCGCCAACAACGCCTTTTCCCTGGGCCTGGAGTTAGGCAGCGATAATCAACGTCTGGGGGCCACCTTTGCCCATGCCTTCGACAAACATCAGCGGATCAAGGCGACCATTGAGCATCTACGTCAAGGCACGGAATTTCAATTTAGCTCTGGCAAGGTCGATGAAACCCTCACCCAGAACGCCCTGGGGTTCAGTTACCAGTACACTGGCCTGGATGGACCACTAAACGATATCCACTTCAACCTCTACTATGCCGATACGGATGGCAAGGCCCTGGCAGATCTACGTTTCAGCACTGAAACCGAATCTCGTTTTGTATTGTTTAACAACCAACGCAATATTGCCGGCAGTGAGACCATGGGGGCCAGCGTCGGTGGCAGTGTAACGCCCTGGCAAAATGGGCGGGTTATTTTTGATCTGTACTATGATGATGTGGACTACGACACTTGGTATATCGCCGACCAGGACCGGGATGGCCTGGGTGCATCATTGGCCCTGGAGCAAAATCTTAGCAGCAATCTACGTCTAAACATGTTGGCCAGCTCCCAACAAACCTACAATCAATACCGTGTGGGCCTGGCCCGAAAGATTATGAGAAACAACGCACGCCCCCTCACCCTCGAGCTATCGGGCACCCATATCGAGGGCCGCAATAGCCTCGCCGATGATGACCGCATCAGCCTGGGTGTGCGCTTAGGTTGGGGCCGGGGCGCAAAGAGCACGAATAATGCCGCCTTGTCATTGGGCAACTGGACGGCGAAACCGGCTGTTTATATCCCCCAAGTGCTGGCCATTGTCGACGAGAAGACCGCCGCCCTGGTGGAGGTCAATAAGACCATGATTCCTTCGGGTTCAACCATCGCTGCCAGTAATGGTACGGTTACTGTGTCTGGACTGGAGCCCCTGGCAACCAGTCCCATACTGTCGGTCACCCGCAACGGCGTCGCCATCGGTATCAACCCGGCTCAGTTTTCGATAGCGGGTAATGCGCTACTGGTACACTCTCTTAACCTGAATCCCCCGGCAACCTACGTGGTTAAGTTGAAGGAGACCGATAGTGACAACACCTTTGTCACTATCGTCACCACAGTGGGCAGCGTCAGCGTGAACAGTATCACCATCGACAGTAATAACTCGACTGTGCCACCCCAAGTGCCGCCTACTGTGAGCCTGTCAAATTTTGACGACGGCGGCTGTGACTTTTTTAGCTTCGATGCGACCTATGCCGATACCGATGGCACGGTAGTGGACTTAAAGGTGTTCCGTAACGGAACGCTTATTCAAACCATCACGGTGAATGCCGCCAACGGTACCGAAAATGTGCGCGTATCGCCTTCTAATGGAGACGTGATCACGGTCATCGCCACCGACAATGACGGCAACGAGAGCACCGTGGCGACACATACCATCGTCACCAATTGCGGAACTTGAATTAGGCGCCCCTCTCGGCAAACAAGGTTTGTGGCGGACTCTGGGTTTTCGGCCCACATCCTGTAGCAGGCTGGTGTGGGTCCTTTATTCCCCGATATTCGGGGACAGAGCGGTCAGGTCCAGACAGGCCATGTTTGCCTTATGCCCATACCCTAAGGCCCACTAAAAAAGGGCGCCCATAGAATGACTTGACCTCACCAAATTAAATCGATAACGTCTAAAACGTTATTGTGGTATCCCTCTCAACAAAAATAGCGAGGAAATACACCACAATTCAATTTTTTTGTCAGAGGGAAGGCATAAATAAGAATCGACATGAGTAAGGCCAAAGATAATAAAGCACTTTCACCAGACAACGGCTTGTTGGCGCAGGAACTCGCCCTGTTCATGGACATTTCCAGTGGAGAATTAAAGCTGGCTATGGGCGATGCAGCTGGGACAATGCGTCAACTCACCCAGACTTTTATGACGATGGTCACCGATGTCCAGGAGATAAAAATCCTCGCCGAAGTGCTGAACAAAAAATCTTCGGCAAATACTGGAGCGAATGAAATCATCGCCGCCTGTGACAAATACCTGGACAAGGTACAGGCGGGTACAGTGGGATTTCAGTTCTATGACAAGCTGACCCAGCGACTGCGGCACACTTCAAAAAGCATGCAGCAGGTCAAGGATATATTGCATGCCCCAGATCAACTCAATGATGAATCCGTATGGCAGGCGTTTAAAGACGATATTCACCAACGCTACAACACGGAAGAAGATCGAAAACTATATCAGGCCATCATTAAAGGTCTGTCCATTGATGAAGCACTCAGCAAGGCTTCAAAACAGAGCAAAAAGAAAAAAGATATCGAACTATTTTGATGCTAAAAACAGCAAGGATCGAATAAAATTCGATTGAACTGACCTTTTTATGCATCGAGCATACAAGTCGCCTTGCAATGTAGCTTCTCCCAACCTATGGTCATCGGGGCTTTATCGCCACCCGATATGCCACCGAATATTTTTATATAGTAAAGCTTGTCCCGCGCCTCAAGTAAGAATTGAGTTAATACCATAAAATTTTGCATTGTTTGGCAACGACCTGGGCACTTTAGCTAATCAATGCCCGTCGCAATCCAAAAAGCACATTCACTTAACCTGGCCAGATTAAATAGAGAAACCAAAGGATACAGACAACCCTAATGAAATGGTCACACTTTATTATCCTTCAGGGCCTACTTATTATAATCGTAGGGAGCCTTGTCTATATCCATAAAGACCGGGTCGCTTTGATGAAGACCCCACCTGCATCATTGGCACAGTGGTACAAACCAGAAAATAAACGGCAAGTGTGGCTGCACAATATGTTTAAGCTGCGGCGCGAGATGCAGGCAGTAAGGTTTTATTCTGACAATAGCGACGCAGAACATCTGGAAAAATGGGTAACACTATTGAGTAAGCATTACCTGAAAGTGGGCGAGATGGTTCCAGAGTGGAATAAAAAACTGGATCTGGAGACAATTTCCACCTTACAGAAAAGCGCCCAAAACAATCACTATCAGAAGGTCTCTCGTGGCCTCGACGATCTAGACAAAAGCTGTAAATCTTGCCATACAGATTATCGAGCCATCACTGCCACAATGTACCGCGCCCCTGATTTTTCCTCGGTTGAGATCAGCCCATCGATCTCATTAAAAAAGCACATGAAAGACCTGAGCAAACAGGTAAACCAGATTAAAATTGCATCCGAAGATGGCATGAAAGACCTTGCGCTATCTTCCTTATTGGATCTCAAGAAAGGCATCAACACGCTAGGTGAAACCTGTTCGAGCTGTCATAAAAAGGATACGAGAATATATCCTGGCGGCACAATTAAAAAAGCAATAATCAGTCTGGAGAAAAGCCTAAGAACGGGTACGCTCAAAGATCAAGGAAAAAACCTGGGAACATTGGCTGTATTGGCCTGTGCCCGTTGCCACGGCACTCATCGTCTCTCTCATGACATCAGGAAGACATTTGTAGACAGACCAAGCTGGCTTGAACTGATAAAACATTGATAGATGATGGAGAAATTATTATCACTGCCCTGATCCGACTTAATCTTGAGGTATAAAATATAAGGTATCACCGGGCAAACCACTAAGCTTTATGCATTGAATGGAAAGTTGAAAGGAAAGCGCTCAATGAAAGACAACCACGATTTCAACAGGACAGTGAGAGCGGTTGAAGTCTTAAAGGAACCTGTTGAGCTTTACAAAATCCTGAAGTTCGAGGGTATGGTGCTTAGTGGCGGTGAAGCAAAATCTGTTATCGCTGAAGGCCTGGTTCTGGTAAATGCTAAGGTAGAAACCAGAAAACGCAAAAAGATTGTTTCAGGCGACATCGTAGAATATGGAAACAAAAGAATTCGCATTCACCTCAAACAACCAGGGGTAAATTGAGCCCCACTCACCACAATCTCCTAAGAACAAATCCACCCATAAATTTACTCATTTGGTAGCACTTCTAATTGATAGAGCCTTTTTTCCAGTTATCCCTGGCTGCGCTTTTTAAGGGCCGCTAAGAATGAACGTACCCGATTTGCATTGGTTCCTCCATCACCACCCCCTCCAAAACGGGATGATGATCGCATATCTATCTGGCTTCTGCCTTTATCAATCTCCGTGATATAAATAACAACATCATCGCTAAAACCAAACCAGAATGTCTTATCTGTTGCCTCGATACGCATTTCTTCACGGCTGGTTTCCCATAGATGCCATCCTTTCTCTCGGATAATCTCGATTGAAAGATCAAGGGCCTTGTCCGCAGATATAGGTAAAACCAACGGCCTGATATCCGGATAAAATTCATCCTGCAGGGTCGCTACATCCAAGCCACCATAAGCTCGAGAATTGGGTGCGTACCAGAATTCAGGTGGGCTTTCTGTGTTCGTGGAAATATCCTGGATAGGTGGCGAGATTTGCTTGGCCTCTTTCCACGACTGCAGATACATGAGCATGGGCAGGATAATGCCTAAACCGAGTAGGCTAAAAATAAAACCACGACGCTTGCCACCGGGCCACGCCCCTACAAACCCGGACAGACACAATACGGAAGCAATAATGCCCATGTAGGCAGACCACTTGGCAATGTTTACGGCAAACTCGAAACCCCACCAGCCAAAGCGACTGCCCAAAGGTCCAGACATCGCGGCAAGCAGAGATAAGATAATTAACCCGAAGCCAATAACAGCGGGTTTATAAACAGGTTTTTTTTCGATTGGATTATTCACTGCTATCAACACAAAAGGTCCGGGCCTTGAAATATAGCATGCCCCGGCAAAATCGGCACAGAACCAATAAGGGCAAGCTCACAATTTATGGCTTTCACCTATTGGCAACTGGATGGTGTCGCGTTATCCGGCAACCCACCTGGGCAAGTTATCTAAACAGCGTCCTTTTTGCAAAATCACGTTCAAATTGCTGGTTGCTCGAATAGACAAACCCAAAGGCCTGCTGCCAAATTTCGGGTTTTTCCATGCACAGGTAAATTAACACCTTGCCATGCCAGGGGCGAAAACTGTCGTACATTTTCCTGAACATTAACACCTTCGTCTCATCGGGGTAAGTCAGCTTTCCGTGTGGGTCTGAAACAAAATCCATTTGCAAGATTCGGGATGGGTTGCCTTGTTCGCGAATCTTCTTGATGACCGGCTTGATCAACGTCACCGATCCAAATGAAACGAACAACACTTCACCGACATCAAACTGCGATAGCAACGAACTGACGATCTCTGGGTAATCATCATCCCAGCCACGGTAATAAATCATGGGATGAAAATGAAACGCCACCTTGACCCCTGTATCAGCCAACTGACGGGCCGCTGCAACACGCCTTTCCAGAGAAACCGTCAGGTGCTCTTCATTCTCAATCACCGAGGCCGTATTCAAGGACCAACTGCAAACAACATTCCCAGGAATATCATGGTCCAGAAAATAACTGATATTATCTGACTTGGTCTTGAACTCCAGTAAAACCTTGGGGTGGTCCCTGGCAAACTGACACAAGGCATCGAGGTTACCATTACGATTCCCCCAAACCAAAGAGTCCGATGCCTGCCCTGTGCCAAAGTGATAGAAGCGATCCGGCTCCAGATCAATATCATTTAACTTTGACACCAGACTGTCATCAAAGGTGATTTGATCTTGATAAAATGTCTGAATACTGCAGTAGCTACAACCATACATACAATTTTGTACCGCATCTATGGTGCGTAGATTACAACAAACTGTCTTTTCCGAAGCGACTGGACACATCCCATGGATCTTTTTGTCAGATTTCTGCGAATATATTTTCAACGCTGGTTTCCGAACCGGGGTTAGTGGAATAGCCTGTGAATAGGGCTTCTCCTGCCCCTTGAGCTGGCTGACGTACTGCTGTAGCCGCCCAAGCATCCTCTTTTTCGATTGCGCCCCTGACAGGGGCTCGTCCAAACGACGATCATCTCGCCACCACGCCTCCAGGCTACCCTGGCGCCACATAGAAAGGTCACGACAAATTTCTACCACCTGACGAAATTCTTGAAAAGTGAAACGATATTGACTGGCCAACACACGAATAAAGCGTTGCTCTGTATCCGATAAGCTTGGAAACAGGGTCTTTCCCTGAAACGATTCCAGATTTGTCTGAAAACCAGTATTGCCTGTCATGCCTGAATGCTACCCCTACAATGGCGACCAGCACCTAATGTGCCATAGAATGGCTGGCAATAACATATAGGAACATCTTGTCATTACAGGCAGACCATCCATCTTAGCCAGGTCAATGAAAGTAACCAGAAATTAATTTTTATCTCACTTGAATTTAGTTGGTAAAGATTGACTAATGAGTTTATGGGCTTTCCTTAAATATCTGCGGCCTTTGCACCTTAGCGCTAAAGAATTAGAATAATACGAATGGAATTTCATCTCATACACGTATTGGTCCTCATCGCCGCCCTGGGTATTGCTGCCCAATGGCTGGCATGGCGTTTACGCCTGCCTGCTATCGTGTTGTTGCTTATGGCCGGCCTGTTGGCCGGACCTGGGCTGGGCTGGATTGAACCTGACACTGATCTGGGTCCACTGTTACCGGCGGTGATCGGTTTGGGTGTGGCCATCATCCTCTTCGACGGTGGGCTGAATCTCAAACTCCACGAACTCAAGCAAGCCGCCAACGGCGTTAAACGTTTAGTCTTCTTGGGTGCACCCCTGGCCTGGATACTGGGCAGTGGCTTGGCCCATTATGTGGGTGGACTGTCCTGGCCGGTGTCGTTATTGTTCGGCGCCATTACCGTGGTCACCGGGCCCACGGTGATCATGCCACTCTTGCGACAGGCACGGTTAAAGCAACGTCCAGCGTCCTTCTTAAAGTGGGAGGGAATCATCAATGATCCCATTGGCGCACTATTGGCTGTCATTACTTATGAGTATCTGGTCTACGCTGGCCAGGGACCTTCTTTGGGTTTGCAACTATCCGAGTTGGGACTGGCTCTGGTAGCGGCTACAGCTCTGGGTGCCGGTGCTGGTTTTTTACTGGCACACCTTTTTCGCCACGGCCATGTACCAGAATTTCTTAAGCCTCCATTAATCCTGTCTACGGTAATTGTTGTCTACGTCATCGCCAACCTGTTCCAGGACGAGGCCGGTCTACTTGCAACAACCGTAATGGGTGTAGTGCTGGGTAATAGTAAGCTGCCCAGCATAGATGAACTACGCCGATTTAAAGAGTCGATCACCATCCTCCTGGTATCGGGAGTATTCATCCTGCTGACTGCGGATATGGATATTACTACCCTGCAACAATTAGACTGGCACAGTGGCCTGCTCATTGCGGCTATTATTTTTCTGGCACGACCCATAACCGTGTTTGTGTCCACCCTGGGAACAGACATGAGTTGGCAAGAGCGTAGCCTGGTGGCCTGGATTGCCCCTCGTGGTATCGTTGCCGCCGCAGTGGCTGGTGTGTTCGCCCCCGCCTTGATAGACCTGGGATACACCGATGCACAGCTTTTATTGCCCCTGGTATTTTCACTCATTATCGCCACGGTATTTTTGCATGGCTTTAGTATCGGTATGGTGGCGCGCCGACTGGACCTGGCTGCCTCATCCCGTAAAGGGGTGCTCATTGTCGGTGCTTCACCCTGGAGCACCCAACTTGCCAAATTATTAAAGGATATGGGAATAGGAGTCCTGATGGTGGACAGCTCCTGGCATCGGTTGCGCCCGGCACGTCTGGATGGAATACCGGTCTACTTTGGTGAAATGTTGTCCGAGTCTGCAGAAGAACGCCTGGAGACCAACAACATGGGTTATCTTCTGGCCACCACTGAAAATGATGCCTATAACGCCCTGGTGTGCACACGACTTGCTTCTGAGCTGGGGCGTAGCCGTATTTTTCAACTGCCGATGGCAGCGATGGCAGAGGAAGACCCCAAAAGTCTGGCACGTACCCTACGAGGCAATATCGCCTTTAGTGAAGAGGCCGATTACCAAGGCCTGTTGCGTCGGCATTACCAGGGCTGGGTATTGCAAAAAACATCCTTGACCGAAGCCTATAACTTCGACGACTACAGCAAAAACAGTCCCGATGGAGCCATTGCTATATTTTTGATGAGGGGAGAAGGAAAAGAACTATTATTCCACAGCGCCACAAACAGCTGGGAACCGACTGCCGGGGATACCCTTGTCGCCTTTGTGCCGCCGTCTGAACCCGAAACCCGATCTGTATCCGACTAAATGCCTGTGTAACTTATTTTGACTCTCTTTCCGTGGTGGTCAAAATCTTAATCGCATCCTTATAACCCTGGGCTGCAGAGCGACGCAGCCACATCTCTGCCATATTATAGTCCTGACTGACTCCCATGCCATTGGAGAACATCACGCCCAGGTTAAACTGCGCCACTGGATCACCTTGTTCCGCTGCCTTGTGCCACCACACCGCCGCTTGACTCAAATCCTGGTCGACACCTTGGCCCTGGGAATAGAGCAGGCCCAAATTATACTGGGCATCGGCATTGCCTTTAAGGCCCGCTAAACGCCACCACACCAAAGCACGCCGTATGTTCACAGCCACACCTATACCGTGAGCATAGGCCACACCCAAAACATACATGGCATGGACGTGGCCTTGGTAAGAGGCCTGGCGATACCAGTACACTGCTACATGATGACTGCGCCCCACGCCTTGGCCATAGTCATACATAAGACCCAAGCGAAATTGAGCCGGGGCGTAACCTTGAACCGCCAACTTGGACCATTGCTGGGCAGCCTCAGTAAAATAGCCCTGCTTATAGGTCCACGTGGCACTGGCATGGGCTCGCCAATAATTTCCGTACCGCTCAATTTGTTGCTCAAGAATTGGGGCGCTGAATCGTTGCAGGGGTGCAGCAGGGGCACTCAGGGCGGCAATACTGGATCCAGGCTGAAATAACAACAACAAACCGACAATAAGTGTGCTCACCCGTGCCCAACACGTACCTAATACAGTCTGTCCCTGGTCGAGCTCAACAACCCCTGAATCTTTGTTGTCTTTGTCCATAACAGTAGCTCCTACTCACGCGTATTACCCAATACATTCATTCCACCTACATAGGGTGTCGACCTGACAAGGGAATTTCTTTATTGAAAATAGAGGCAACATAGGCCATTTCCACCCACCATTACCCTGTTTTACTAATGAGTTCATTGCTTACCCAATACCCTCTTGTCCATCCACACTGCCATAACATATGAAATATGTTTCTCCTTGGGCACTTGACAGACCTTGATCAAGACCCGACACTCCGTCCTATGCACTGTGCAAACAAACGAATCTATCGCGCCACACTGGGCCACGCCGTAAGGATGTGGCCCCTGTCTGTGTGTCTGAGGAATTTTATCGACTAAGCGTTACAACAAGTAGATTCAAAAAGGCCACAGACCCGGACGGATCTGTGGCCTTTTTTTTGGCTAAACCAAAATCAAGGGAGACCTAAATTTAACAACGGAACAAGGAGAACCAACGTGTCTGTACCCGCAGCCTATTTAGGGCTCATTGGCATTTGGACCACCACTCCACTTGCCATCAAATGGAGTGGTGAAGGTGCAAATTATTTATTTGCTGTTAGTGCACGAATGACCGTCGGCATGATCTTCGCTATTGTCTTTTTGAAGCTTGTCCGTTCCCCTCTACCCTGGCACAAAAAGGCACGCCAAACCTATTTCACCGCTGGTATGGGTATTTACGGGGCCATGCTGGCGGTCTATTGGGGGGCACAGTTTATCCCTTCAGGGCTGATCGCAGTGATATTTGGCCTGTCCCCCTGGATCACCACCCTTTTCGCCATCCTGTGGTTAGACGAACCCGGTCTCAATGGGTCCAGGTTTTTTGGTCTAGTGGCCGGGCTGACTGGCCTGGGCCTGGTCTTCGGCGGTGGGTCTGTGGGCCCTGCCGACACCTGGTATGGTGTCGCTGCCATACTCGTGGCAGTAGTAATCCACACCGCCAGTGCGGTATGGATAAAACGGATTGGAAGCGATTTATCGGCTATATCCATCAATGTGGGCGGCCTAATGATCGCAGTAGTGCTATATTTATTGACGTGGGCAATCTTCGATGGACGGTGGCCCACACAAATATCGCAGCGTGCCAGTATGGCCATTCTTTATCTTGGGCTATTTGGAACTGCGGTGGGATTCAGCCTCTACTACTACGCCCTGAAAAAACTTCCAGCGGCGACGATGGCGCTCATCACCCTGATCACGCCGGTGAGTGCGATGATATTAGGCCGCTTCCTGAATAATGAGGTGATGGCCACAGAAATTTGGGTTGGAACTGGGTTTATCCTCGGTGGTCTACTGTTACACCAATGGGGGCAAGGGCTTTGGCAATCTACGGTGAGCGCACTTAGGGCCAGACTGCTTAAACTCGGTGATGACATTGTCGACCGGGCCTAGAACTGAATTTACAGCTAACATGCCAAAGAAAAATGAAGGTCTAAGTCTAAGTAGCCGACGCCGCCTATTTTCCCAAACCATCATTCGATCCTTGGTGCTGAGTTTCCTGCTCATCTCCCTGGTCCCGGTTGGGCTGTTGGGCTTTAAGGTCTACCAAGCAGCCTGGGAAGGGGTGTGGCGGGAGATTTATGAGAAGCACCGTCTACTGGCCATGAATCTCGCATCCCCAATTGGTATCTACGTCAAAGATCATCGCACCATGATTGAGCTACTGGCCAAACAATTGCTACCTCTAAACAAAGCAGCACAACGAAATCACAATGCCCAATTACTGAACAGCACCGTACGCTATTTGACGGATTTTCGATCACTCACACTGATGGACCTGGAGGGCAACATCCTCACCCATGCAAGCGCCCCCGAAATGAGACTATCCCAACCAAACAAAAAGGACTTCGCCAACGAAGCTTGTTTCCTCAAGACCCGGGGGGAAGGCATTTGGTGTCTATCCGGAATCCAGCCAAGTCCCGTCGACGGTCAACCCACCATCATAATGGGACAGCCGGTAAAAACAGTGGGTGATAATATGGTGGCCATTTTGTTAGGTGAGTTGCGAATCGATGTTATTGAAAACCTGCGCCGTAATATCAAGTTTGGTAAAAAGGGACACTCGGCCATTGTAGACCAAATGGGTCACGTCATCGCCCATCCTAATCCTCAATGGATGAAGGAAATGCGTGATCTGTCAAAAATATCAATTGTAAAAAAAATGATGGCGGGCCAGACCGGAGTTGCTGAATTTTATTCACCCTTTATCAAAGCCAATATGGTCGCAGGCTACACCTCAATCCCGGATATTGGTTGGGGGGTCATGGTGCCTCAACCCAAACCTGAGATAGAGGAACAGGTGCGCGGACTATTATACGCACAACTGTGGTGGGGGCTGTTGGGGGTACTCCTGGCTGCAGTACTGGGCCTCATTCTGGCACGCTGGATTACACGGCCTATCAATCAACTGGCCGATTCTGCGCACGACTTGATGCGCAACAGATTCAAAGGTGAGATTCCCCAGGTGCCGGCGAACGCCCCCTATGAAGTTCGCCAACTTGGTCACTCACTCAAGGCAGTAATCGATGGCCTGCAAAAGAGTCGACTGGAAGTAGAGGGCTTGAACAAGAACTTACAAGGCCGGGTTGAAACCGCCACACAACAGCTACGTCAGGCCAACCAACAACTCACACAACTTGCCCACCAAGATCATCTGACCTCACTCGCTAACCGACGCAGCTTCGAAGAGACTCTGGCTGGTGGCCTGGGCCGAAGACAGTCGGACACCAGCCCCATGTGTATTTTATTGATTGATATCGATTACTTTAAGAAAATAAATGACGAATTTGGTCATGGTGCAGGCGACATGGTACTGATACAGGTTGCTAAGATTCTTGAAAAGGCCATGCGCCAAAGCGACATAGTGTCACGTTATGGTGGTGACGAGTTTGCTGCCTGTATGTACTGCGATATTGATGTTGGATTACAGCGGGCCCAGAAACTCCTTGAGACCATCCGTCATACCGATTTTGTATGGCAAAACACCACGATCCCCCTGACCGTGAGCATCGGCATCTTCCACAGCGATACCCTGCAAGATATGGACATGGAATCTGTATTGCATAAGGTTGACTCGGCCATGTATGACGCCAAACGCAAAGGCCGTGACTGTGTGGTGGATATTACTCTGTAGACCCAGGGTCCAAAATCGACACCATTATAGTGATTGTCGGCCTGCCTTGAGTACGTTACCCTGAGGTGCTCATTCGTAGGATTGCTCCTGACAAGGTTTCCAGACACAATCCCACCTGGACTAGAACGCTTGGGAGCGGGGAATCAACCATGGTTGTGACAATCGTACATGTATACGTCAAACCCCAATACATCGATGATTTTATCGCCGCCACCCGCACCAACCACGAGGCCTCCATACAAGAGACCGGCAACCGCCGCTTCGATATCCTGCAGCAAGATGACCCCCCGGATAAATTTGTCTTGTATGAAGCCTATGTGTCACAAGCCGATGCCTTCGCGCACAAAAAAACCCCCCACTATTTACGCTGGCGAAAAACCGTGGCCCATTGGATGGCCAAACCCAGAGAAGGGGTATCGTATCAAGGTCTGTATCCCAACGCCGACGGGGATGTCTGAGTCCTTTAGCATCGGCTGTCTGCCAAAAATACTGTTTGGGGTCGGCCAAAGAAATAAACTCGCTGGGCTCATCACTCAGTTTGGCACCCGGGCATTACTTGTTACCGGGGCCCGGTCATTGGCTGACTCGGCCTATGGAGCTCGTTTAATTCAATCCCTGGGTGATAAAGGTATCGACCATCACACCGCTACTGTCAGTGGCGAACCCACCCCCGAACTCGTTGATAGTGTAGTCACCCGGTACCGCAAGGCCCATATTGATGTCGTAGTGGGTATTGGGGGAGGCAGCGCCATGGATACCGCCAAGGCCGTTGCCGGGCTGCTACCCCACGGCAACTCGGTCATGGACCACCTCGAAGGAGTCGGTGCAGGGCGGGACTACCGGGGTCCGGCCACACCCCTCATCGCCGTGCCCACCACTGCGGGTACGGGCAGCGAGGCCACAAAAAATGCCGTACTGAGTGTTCACGGTGAAAATGGCTTTAAAAAATCCTTTCGTGACGATGCGTTGGTGCCCAACTACGCTGTTGTGGATCCCGATTTTCTTGTGACCTGTCCGCCGGCACAAATCGCCGCCAACGGGTTGGACGCCTTGACCCAACTCATGGAGTCCTACGTATCGCTACGGGCCAATCCTTTAGTCGATGCCCTGGCACTGGAGGGTATCGAAAAACTATGCAGTGGTTTTTTCGATTGCCATGAAGGCGGTAACAGTGATGCTGCTCGAAAGGGCCGAATGTCCATGTCCTACGCTGCGCTGCTATCTGGAATCACCCTGGCCCAGGTGGGATTGGGTTCGGTGCATGGCCTGGCCTCCCCCTTGGGTGCCTTCTATCCCATCCCTCACGGGGTCGCTTGTGGGGCACTACTGACAAGTGCCACTCGATGGAACATCCACGCCTTGGTCGAGCGTGACCCTAATAGTTCCGCACTAACAAAATACGCGCATCTGGGCACAATGATAGGTGGTGCACCCCCTGGGGATAGTCCCGTTGCCTGGCAAACCCTGGTCGATACCTTGGACAACTGGAGCCAACGATTGGCTATTCCACGCCTCGGTGAATATGGCGTGGACAAGTCATCCATTGGAAAAATCGTTGCCGCCTCCCGTGGCAGTAGCATGCAAACTAATCCCATCAAACTGCAAGATAGGGAGATAGCCTCTATCGTGGAAGAGTGCCTCTAATCCATGGCAAACGAAAAACAAAGTGATACCCGTGATATCGCCAAGGGTGCACTAGTCAATTTCATTGGTGTTATAGCACGTAGCTCAAACATTATTCTGTTCATCGTGCTGGGCCGCCTCTACGGTGTCGAGATCACCGGGATGTACATCCTGACCCGTGCCAGTATGGACGTAATTTCCAAACTCGGTATCCTCGGCCTGGATCGTGGCATCCTGACCTTGGCATCCCGCTACCATGCGGAGGGTAAAGACGAAGATGTCTACCGGGTCATCGGCCAGGCCTTTTTTATCGGCGGTATCGCCTCTCTGATCGTGCTGATTGCCTTACAACTCTCTGCCGAAACTTTTGCCCTCGGATTTTTTAAAAACCCCGACTTACTGCTCCCCTTTCGTATAGTGGGCTTTGCCATACCAGTATGGATGTGCTCAGCCATCTTTCTCTTTTCCACCCGCGCCATGCGCATCATGCACTATGAAGTCATCACCAAGAGCCTGGTTGAACCTCTTTCCATGCTGGCCCTGGCCACTGCCTTTTATTTTCTCGATGGGGGCATCGTCGGCCTGAGTATCGCCCTACTCATCTCACTCAGCCTTGGTGCCATCGTTTCCGCAAATCTATTTTCACGAGTGTTCTCCTTGAAGCGTGTTGGTGGTTATATTTTTCATAAACACCAACGAGGTGCTCTATTCCGATTTAGCGCCCCCATCGGGGTATACGATCTATTAAACCTGCTATTGCAACGCATGGACCTTTTCCTTGTCGGTCGTTTTATGCCGACTGCCACAGCGGGGATCTATGGTGTCGCACAAGAGGTGGCCAGCCCGTTAAAGTCAGCACGCCAAGCCTTTGACCCCATATTCATACCGGTGGTCTCTGCATCTTATCAACTGCGGGACAAGTCCAAGATGTTGCTTCAATATCAAAATGTGACCCGTTGGATATTATTGATCAATGCCGCCCTGCTAGGGTTCATGGTACTTGCAGCAGAGCCTGTCCTGAATATTTTTGGACAATCCTTTGGCAAAGGCGCCACTGTGACTTATATATTGGCCACGGCTATCGTTCTTAATGGGGTCGCGGGTCTAGCCGAACTTTTTATACTCATTGACAAACCGTGGCTCAATCTGGTCAATACTATTGGCACCATCATCATAAACGGTCTGTTGAGCCTCATCCTGATACCCCAATACGGTATTGTCGGTGCAGCCGTAGCCATCGTAATTTCATTCGCATTCATGAACACAGCGCGCGTACTTGAGGTTAAATGGTTATATCAACTACAACCCTTCACTCGATTCCATGGCAAGGGGGTCGCTGCATTTGTGATTGCATTGACGATCAGTTTAGTAACAAGGGATTGGCTATCGACATCCCTATGGATAGATTTGGCCTTTGGTTTTGCCTACCTGCCGCTGTATTTTACAGTATTATTGATGCTCGGTATGGCGGCTGAAGAAAAACGGGCGATACAGAAACTACGCTCCAAACTGGCTTTTGGAAGATCACGTAATACAAATTAAAGGATAAAAAATCCTTACATTCAAAGCGCTTCTAGTTTTCGAAATGAATCCCGGGAACAACACGACGCACCTCTTGTGCAGTTGTCAGCCCCGTGCAAACCTTTTGCGCACCCATCTCACCCAAAGAACGCATACCATCCTTTAAGGCCTGTTTGCGTAACTTAGCTGTATCCACATTGGGCACCACCAACTCCTGTAACTGGGGCGTCATCTTCAGGATTTCATATATTCCAATCCGTCCCCTGAAACCGGTATGGTGACATTCATCACAACCCACCGGTTTATAAAATTTTAATGATTTTGAGGAGACTTTAGGTGGTGTAAGCCCAACCCAATCCACTTCATCCTGGTTGATGGATTTCTTACAGTAAGTACATAGCGTCCGCACTAATCTCTGGGCAACAACACCCAACAGTACCGCGTTAATAAGGTAAGGCGGTACCCCAATATCCAGAGAACGGGTAATGGCCGAAGGGGCATCATTGGTGTGCAGAGTTGACAATACGATGTGCCCTGTCAATGATGCCTGAATGGCCATCTCTGCGGTTTCCAAGTCACGAATCTCACCTACCATGATGATGTCCGGGTCCTGGCGCAACAGATTACGCACACCCACGGCAAAGTCCACACCAATACCTGGGTTAACCTGCATCTGGTTAAAACTGGACTCTACCATTTCGATAGGATCTTCAATGGTACAAACGTTGACCTCCGGTGTGGCCAGCTTGCGCATAGCGGTATACAGAGTGGTCGTCTTGCCAGACCCTGTCGGACCGGTGACCAGAATCATGCCATTGGGTTGACTCAACATATTTTCCCAACGCTCCGTGTCGTGTCGAGTTAACCCTAACTGTCCAAAGCCACTCTGTACTACCGAGGGATCAAAAATACGCAGCACCATCTTTTCGCCGAATGCAGTAGGCATAGTGGAAAGACGCAATTCGATCTCTTGCCCCGAGGGCGAACGCGTCTTCAGCCTCCCATCCTGGGGGCGGCGACGTTCTACCAGGTCCATTCGACCGATGACCTTTATTCGACTCGTGACTGCCGCCATCACTACAGGCGGAATTTCATTTACGAGATGAAGCGCACCGTCTATTCTGAATCGGATATTGCCGCTTTCGCGCCGTGGCTCAAGATGGATATCGCTGGCACGTTGCTCAAAAGCATACTGTAGTAACCAGTCTACAAGGTTGACCACATGTCGATCATCTGCATCAAGCTTATCTGTCTTGCCCAGCTCGATGAGTTGCTCCAGGTTGAGGACACCCTGTAGTGCGTCGGATCCAGTGGTGTTGGCCCCCCGTATAGAACGACTGACACTGTAAAACTCTTTTAAAAACCGATCAATCTCACTTGGGTTGGCGACAACTCGTTCAATATCCCGCCGCAACAAGGGCGCCAGTTCTTTTTCCCAATCACGAGAAAAGGGTTGGGCCGTCGCAACCAGGATCTTTTCATCATCTACAGCGACCGGCAAAATATGATAGCGTGCCGCATAGGGATAAGAAATCAAACTGGTGACGGCAGTGGTGTCTATCTTGAGGGGATCAATTCGGTAATATGCTAACTTGACACGGTCTGCCAACCAGCGCATGAGTCGTTCTTCTGTAAGAATATGGGAAGGGGTATCAGCACTCGACCACTGACGTGATGCAATAAGCGCAAGTGGATGTTCATCATCACCGGTCTTATCACCGAGCTTTCGGCGGGTAGAAATCAGAGTCTGCGCTTGTTCTCCGTAGACAATACCATCCACCACTAGGCCGCGCAGCACTTCCTCCAGCCCAAGCCGCTGACCACCTTTGTCGGTTAATACAGTTCCAGCATCCACAGATAACACCATCACACCTTCGTAAGCTATTCGATGACCCAAAGCTCGTGCGTTACACAACACCCTGAACTATATTCATTACAGAGTAGTCCAGGACCCAGAAAGAGGAAGTCCATCTTCTCACCCTTGTGGCGAGTTCTTTGCCTGTCACGGTAACCCTAGACCCTAAAATTATAATCCCTGGCAGCAAAATACAGAAAATTATTCTCCCTTTAGGCACTAAATCTACCCTCCTGGTGCCTTTTCCCAGATCACAGGCCCCATTAGACCGACTATAGGGCGGCCTTTAGACCTAGGTTTTACGACGAAACAAGTCTCTACGCCGACTCACCAAGCGGTCGAGAAATAGCAAACCGTCCAGATGGTCAATTTCGTGCTGTACGGCACGGGCCTCATAACCTTCACACAAGTACTCCTGGCGTTCACCGAACTCATCCTGGGCCACCACTTGAATAGTCCTGGCACGCACCACATTGCCCGTGTAGTCCGGTACCGACATGCAGCCCTCCCGGCCCACCAAACTACCCTCGCTGACTACAATTTGTGGATTAACCAAAACCAATCGGCCATGGCTTGAGATTTTTGGTTTACTGGAAACATCAACAATCACGATTCGCTGCAAGACATCTACCTGTGATGCAGCAATCCCCACCCCACCGGGTCCGGCGCGCATGGTCGCCTCCAGATCATCGACAAATTTGCACAGCTCCTTATCGAACACCGTCACCGCTTGTGATACGCGCGCCAAACGTGGGTCTGGATAGACCAGAATCTTAAGGACGGCCATGGATAGTACGTCAGGCAATCATAGTGTCAATGGGGGTAAGACGCACCTCTATGCCTTCAGCAACCAACGAATCGAGAGCCAACTCCAGGGGCTCTATCCCCTCAGCCGCTACACCTTCGACATGCATGATATAGATAGGCTCTTGCTCGGTGCCGGCAACATCAGATTCCAGGTCAAGAATATTCAACCCCGCCTCTGCCAAGACCTGGGTCACCTGGGCCACGATTCCCGGTCTATCCGCGCCATGTACCATCACACTCACGTCGGGAATCAGGTGTTCATGGAGATGGGCTTCAATCTCATCTACATGCAATTGTAATCCCAGCGCGTCTGCAGGTGCCTTTAACAGCTCGCCCAAGGTTTTTGCCTCCGCATCATGTTCAACCATCAGCATGATGCTAAAGTTACCCCCTAAACGCATCATTGACGCCTCTCCTAATTGGCAACCTCCCTGGTATAGCGCTTCACTTATGTGGGCCACTATACCTGGGCGATCCTTGCCTACAACTGTCACCATAAACCATTTTTTCATGACCGGGGTCTCCTGCACAGTTACGAGAGTATTGTATGCCTAAATTTTAAGGAATGCCTGGAAGACTTGGGGAGCCATCATACATATGACTCACTGCCCAAATAATTCCTGCAGATAGGTGTTACGATTTTTTAAATAGGCATCACAAGGCAGCGTATTCCAGCTCATTAAACTATCGGCCAACTCACCGGGTTTTGGTTTTTTACTATGCCGTCGATACAAGACACAATGGCCCATCTCGTGAAAGAGATACATCTCTCTGCACACCGGCTCAATCTGCTGCCATAAATTCCGGTTAATGCTAATGTGCGGCGCCACAAGCGGCAAAATGTAACAGCTTGCTACCGCAGTTTCGGGAATGGTGAGACCATATTCGATTTCCAGATGACGAATATGGAGGTCCCGACCATGCTCCTCGGCTGCCTGCTCAAAGGCTTTAACAAAGTGACCAAACTCACCAAATTTTAAAGAGGGGCCAACACAAGCAACCACGAACCCAGCCAGGAAAAATAATATAAAAGATCGATACCAAACCATCACTTCTTGTTTTCAGGGGAGTTCACAGCATTGGCCAAATGCACGACCACGGCGGTGATGACCATGGTCAACAGCACTGCTGCGGCAAAAGCATAAAGTCCGTAACGCATTTGCACATTGGCGATTGCGCCAAGTTTTACGGAGACCACCAGAATGGCCACGACAAATACATCTAACATAGACCACTTACCATAGATATGTACCCAGTGTAGATAGCGGTCGAGGGTGCTGTGATTTCCAGGTCTAAGGGAAACGAATTGATACAACAACTGTAGCTTTAAAAATGGCAAAAGGACACTAAAGCCGGTCACAATGATCACCAAAAACCAGAGCCTATCCTCGACCAGCTGGATGACACCGGTCAACACAGAAAAGGTATTCTCGACAATATAAAATTTTTCCAGAGTGATAATAGGGGAAACCAACCCGACAAAAAGAAGCATCATATTAACCAGAAGCAGCAACCGCAGCCACCTTGCTTGCTTGGGGAATTGAGTCGATATCACTGCTTGGGCTGTGTGCACTCTACTCATTTACAGTTCACCTCTAAATCTGAGTACCCCACCCATAATGCCGAACGAATATGGATCAGATTCTTCACCACCACCAAATGTATTTCCACGTCATCCTGGTAACGCAGGATGGAGATTGTAAAGGGGGTACTTCTCTACCCATAAATCCATTATCGATAATTCCTCAGCCTTAGGCCAGGTTAACGTATCAGCAGGGTTAGAGCTGTCGAGGTAACGGCTATCTGGGCATTTGTTATCAGGGTCTTTGGGCTCGTAGGGCCACAAATGACCCCTCTCCATAGCCACTTTTCACTTCTGGTTTTGATTCTGCACCCACATCATCTGGCAGCAAGGCTTGGGAGAAATCAAAGCGTTTAAAATTTTTGTTTCCCAGTTTTTCTACAATCTCGTCAACACTATGAAACGAAGCATCTTTGTAAAATTTACTGATGCTTCTTTGCCTTTCATACTTCTTGCCCAAGATACTGAATTTTTCTATAAAACCGATCACAACACACCCACCCGGCCTCAAGACCCTATAGAGTTCGGCAAATGCCTGCTCAAGTGACTCCAGGAAGCATACTGTTGTTACCATCAAGACGTGATCACAACAATCGTTCTTCAAAGGCAACAGTTCAGCGCTGCCTCCAATTACTTTTATACCTCTTCTGGTTGCGAGTGCGGCCATGGCCGCCGAAGGTTCTATGCCAATCCTTATCCCCAATGGACCTGCAAAACGCCCGGTACCCACCCCTATTTCAATACCTTCACCCGATTTTGGATACAGGGCTTCAATAGCTTTTAACTCTAGCTCAAATTCAAGCGCATGACCTTCAAACCACCGATCATAGTCCCTCACACTGATATCAAAGGCATCAGTCTTAGACATGACCCAAATATGTCGGCATACTAACCTCAACAAGAAAATTATATTGATCACAGCAAACTGTGGGAGACACAACCCTCAGGAATTAAAATCCGCTTCCAGGTTAAAACTGCTCATCTATTGTACCGGCAGGCATGAATAAAATCCCGATATCACCAATATTCCCACCATCCACTTCTTAATCAACAAACTCATTAGTAATTGAACTGCCGCAATAAATTACATTCTTTTCATGCTGCTCCCCCCTCTCACTAACGGCATTATCCACAAACGCTACAAGCGTTTTCTGGCCGACGTGGAGTTAGATTCTGGAGAGCAGGTCGTTGCCCATTGTCCCAACACAGGGGCCATGACCGGATGCTGGGAACCCGGCGCCAGGGTACAACTCAGTTATGCGGATAATCCCAAACGTAAATTGCAATGGACCCTGGAGCGGGTAGACATGGGTGCTGGTTGGATAGGGGTCCATACTGGCCGCGCCAACCCGGTCATCGCTGAGGCCATCGAAACAGGCCTTATCCCCACCCTCACCGGCTATCAGGGACTAAAGCGAGAAGTAACCTACACGCCACCGGGCCACCCCAAGTCTCGACTCGATATCTTTCTGACCCAAGGGGGCACCCAGGCAGAGGCCTTTGTAGAGATTAAAAATACCACTCTACTGGATAACGAGATTATTCGGTTCCCGGATGCAGTCACCGAGCGAGGCCTCAAACACCTCGATGTTTTGCTGGCCGCAGTGCATTCGGGTTATCGTGGCGTGATCGTATTTGCGGTGAATCGCCCGGAAGGCAAGCACTTCGCACCCGCCAATGCCATAGATAAACGCTACGCCCAACGCCTTAAAGATGTCGTCGCCCAGGGTGTGGAGATTGTCGCCCCACGCATTCTCCACACCCCCACTGGCATGGAGGTCGTGGGGCTGGTGCCCATCGAGCTGGACGCCTGAGAGAACCGCAAAGCCTGGCACCCTGCTCAAAAGCCAAGAGGTCGCTATAATGGGCCCCAGGGTAAAGAGTAAAATTGACGCCCCGGGTCATAAATAATCTTCTGGTAATGTACGCCTGCCAGGTGATACAAGACTGAAGCGTGAATGATAAACCGGATGGTGTGGCGCTTACATAAGGGCACTTCTATTAATCCCCTCTCCCTCCGGGAGAGGGCTAGGGTGAGGGGAGCAAACAAAGTTAATACACTGATTTTATTATCCCCTCATCCCAACCTTCTTCCGGAGGGACCTCGGTGCCCCCTCGTGGGGCAGAAGGAGTTATCGATTGATAGAAGTGCCCATAAAACACTAAAGGCCTCTTAATGTGAAACAATACTTAGATTTAGTGCGTCACGTGCGCGACAAGGGTGTACACAAGGAAGACCGCACCGGTACCGGCACGGTCAGTGTATTTGGCTACCAGATGCGTTTTGATCTGGCACAAGGCTTTCCGCTCGTCACCACAAAAAAATTACACCTGCGTTCAATCATCCACGAACTGCTCTGGTTTCTACGCGGTGATACTAATGTTAAATATTTACATGACAACGGTGTCAGCATCTGGGACGAATGGGCAAATGAACAAGGTGAATTGGGACCCATATACGGCTATCAATGGCGTTCCTGGCCCACACCGAATGGTGCACACATTGATCAAATCAGCCAGGTGGTCGAGCAAATAAAGGCCCACCCGGACTCACGGCGCATTATTGTCAGCGCCTGGAACGTGGGTGAGATCGAGCGCATGGCCCTGCCGCCCTGCCACGCCTTCTTTCAGTTCTACGTGGCCAACGGCCGCTTGTCTTGTCAGCTCTATCAACGCAGTGCAGACATCTTTCTGGGTGTGCCCTTTAACATCGCCTCCTACGCCTTGTTGACCATGATGATGGCCCAGGTCTGCAATTTAACCCCGGGAGACTTTGTCCATACCCTGGGGGACGCCCATCTCTATCTCAATCATCTCGAACAAACCGACGAACTGTTGTCCCGCACACCCTACCCGCTGCCCACCATGGAGCTGAATCAATCCATTCAGGATATTTTCGCATTCAGGTTCGAAGATTTTGGGTTAATGGGTTATGAGTGTCATCCACCCATCAAGGCACCGGTGGCCGTTTAGGGGCGCGGACCCCGGCATTCGAAATGACCGAAAAACCTGTTATCTCATTGATTGCGGCCATGACCCATAACCGTGTCATCGGCATCGAAAACCGCCTGCCCTGGAAACTACCCTCGGACATGCGTTGGTTCCGCCAACACACCCTGGGCAAACCCATCGTCATGGGACGCAAGACCTTTGAGTCCTTCGGTGCCAAACCGCTGCCGGGGCGAATGAATATTATCGTCAGCCGTGATAAAGCCTATCAGGCCGATGGCTGTACTGTCGTCCACTGCGTAGACGAAGCCCTTAAAGCCGCAGGAGCAGTTAAAGAAATAATGATCATTGGCGGGGCGTCTTTCTATGATCAACTATTGCCCCAGGCACAACGCCTCTACCTGACCTATGTAGACACAGATATAAAGGGAGATGCCTGGTTTCCACAGCTAGACAACGCCCATTGGCAAGAAGTGAAACGCATCAAAAACCTCAAGGACGAAAAAAACCCCTATGATCATGAGTTCGTGATACTGGAACGGGTCTGAACCGCCCACAGCTCAGGTGGTACAGGTTTGGAACCCAGTCGAGTGGCCACCCAGGCGGCCACCACCGCGCATTCCAGACCAAACGGCAAATAACCCGCGTACCCCAATATCGGCATTTCAAATATCTCAAAGCGATGCACATAAGGAATAGAATATTCCCATTTGGCAAGACTGTAGTAATTCCACATCTCCCAAAAAAATCCACACTGCACGGCCGCCAGGGCAGACAACCATAGTGTGCGCCAATCCCCTTTGGCCACAGAATCAAACACCGTGCTATGCCCAAGCAACACCTGGCTACTCACAATGAGCAACAGCGGCGCCACCCAAACCAGGGGATAGAGCTGATTTGGCCACAGGCCGATGCCCAACAGCCCAAAGACCGCAGCTATAAAGATCGCTGTAGCCCATAACCTGGGCCGACACACACTGACACACCGTCCTGTATCCAGTCCCACACTTAGGCCGTTATAGGATGCCAACCACTCGCGGGTACTGATTACTGCCGGCAATACGGTGGCGAAGGGTAAGGTGGCGTGGAAAAAGTATTCAAAGGCCGAGTAATCACTTACACCAACATAGTACCAGTTCTGCACAAAGCGGTTGAGATACTCAAAGAACCACCAAAACGCCGCACTGGCCACAAACAACGTAAAGAATAATCGCGGTTGACGGATCATTAAGCACGAACCGGTACGCCGCCAGGTCAGCGCGTTGATCACCACAATATAACCCACCCATAGGGGCGCAAAACTGAAGGCCTGTACGGGTGCAAACCAGGTGTACCGGGTCCATGCCAGCACCCAAAATCCTGCGGTGCAGGCCAGACCCAACCAACCCCACCCGGGAAATCTACGCATGGGGGCCTTCATACTTTCGGCTTGGTGGCGATGACGCCACAGCACCCTCACGAAGGGCAGCACACACGCCAGGGTAAACAGGGATAGGCCAACCAACACCGGCCAGGAGAAGACAGCATGGACAACATAACGTGTTATAGGTGGAAACTCGAGATAGGGGGCAACGGGCTTGTCTGCCAGTATCACCCCAAGCAGGGGCAAACCCAGCAGCAATATGGCTAAGAACGCGAGGCCCAGCGAGGCACGAATCATGAGGTGCGTATCATTTGGGGTGGCCCTTAACGGATCTCTGCTAACAACCGATCCACCATGGCCTCGGCCTGGGCGCGGTATCCACCACCAAAAAGATTAAAGTGATTGAGGATGTGATAGAGGTTATACAACACCTTGCGCACCTTATAATCCGGATCCAGTGGATAGGCGTCGTTGTAGGCCCCAAAGAAACGGCCACCAAAACCACCAAACAACTCGGTCATAGCCATGTCCGCCTCGCGATCACCGTAGTAGACCGCCGGATCGAAGATCACCGGCTCATCCTTTTCGTCCGAGGAATAATTTCCGGACCACAAATCGCCGTGTAACAACGAAGGTACGGGGGCATAGGTGCTAAAAAACACGGATAATAGCTGATTGAGCTCGGTACCTCGATCTATCAGGCGTTTGCCACCACCGTTGGCCTCAGCGAGATTCAGCTGAAAGCCCAGCCGGTGCTGTTGCCAAAACCGCACCCAATTCTCATCTGAGGAATTGATCTGGGGCGTACTGCCGATGGTGTTGTCGCGTAACCAGCCAAAACGGGCACTGGTCACACGGTGCATGGCCGCCAAACCACTACCCAATTTTTCCAGAGTATGCCGCCCTCCGGAACCGAGCTGGAGGTATTCCATCACCAGATAGGCCGAATCTGCATCGACCCCAGAGCATACCGGCTCCGGCACCCGCAGGGCCCCGGCCCGCGCCAACTCATTGAGGCCTTCCGATTCTGCAGCAAACATATCCAGCATGCTGGCATCATTGAGCTTGACGAAGAAACGCCGATCACCTCCCTCCAGCACTGTGGCCGAATTGATGCAGCCGCCACCAACAGCATGCTCGGACTGCAGTTGAAAGGCTTCGCCAGTGGCCTCGGAAATGTGTTCCGCTATGGTATTCCAGAGGGGCATAACGCCATCTGCGATGTGTAGGGCTATAGTGACCGGTAGGTGGAGATTCTATTAGAACACTATCCCCTCGGTGCCAGCAATCTGACAGCCAAAAACTATTGTGAAACGTTCCACGGCGGTAGTTCCGTCGAGATCACGGCCTTAAGGCATTGAAAATAAACAAGCCAACATCAAAGCAAACCCTGACCACCGAGACGAAGGAGCCGTCAATCCTGGTGTTTTATGCACAACCCAGCGCAAAACCCCTAAAATGCTAGGGCAATGGGGTCTTTAATCTTTAGCCAGCAACAAGCATAAGCATAACCCATTGATATAGTTGATATTATTTGCTTGCGTATTATTTGGGCAGTTTCATGGTTTTGTAGTAATGGGGCCATACAGGGAAAGCAGCACCAAGGATATCAACATTGTTATCCACAAATTCTGTGCATAACTTTCGAACTCGTTTAGGGTCAATAGCTTAGGCCACAAGATGCCGCACCCGATTCCGGGCCGTTTACTGGCCTGTGTTACATTGCCGGGCCATGCCGCCCACCCACACCATTATTCAGGTCGCCGTCCCGGTGCCCCTGCGTCAACATTTCGACTATAAACCACCGGCCAACCTCGCATTGCCTGGGTTGGGTTGCCGGGTACGGGTGCCCTTTGGCAGGCGACAGCTTGTCGGCGTGGTGGTGGGTGTTTCTAATTCCACAGCAGTGGGACCGGATCGACTCAAATCCATCATTGAGGTTATCGACACCCTCCCAGTCCTCAACGACACTATGCTGGGGCTATTACGTTGGGCCAGTGGCTACTACCAATTCCCCTTGGGTGAGGTCATCCAGGCGGCCCTGCCGGTAGCGCTGCGTCGTGGTGCCGGGACCAAGGTGTCCGGGCCCTTGATCTGGTCCTCCAACCCAGAGATTGGCCTCAATGAGCTCGAGGCACTGGGCCGGGCGCCCTTGCAGCGAAAAATCTTGCAGGCCTTGCTCCACTCAGATAAGGGTTTGGACAGTGCCGAGCTAAAATCAATCTCCTCCGGTTGGCGAAGTGCCACCGCTGCACTGGAGCGCAAGGGTTGGGTGTCGAGCACAGAACAAGCCTGTTTGCAGAAAGTCACCACTGCCCCGGACACCCCACCGGCCCCCAGCGAACATCAACGACAGGCGAGCACCACTATCACCGAAAGACTGGGCCAGTATGGCTGTTTCTTGCTACACGGTGTCACCGGAAGTGGCAAGACCGAAGTCTACCTGCGGGTCATCAGCGAGGTATTGCAGCGTGGACAACAAGCCTTGGTGCTGGTCCCCGAGATCGGACTCACACCGCAACTGGTGGATCGTTTTCGGCGACGATTTGCGGTGCCCATTGCGGTATTACATTCCGGGCTCAGCGACCAGGAACGCCTGTGTGCCTGGCTTATGGCGGCTGCCGGTGATGCGCCCCTGGTGCTGGGCACCCGCTCAGCGGTGTTTACCCCCCTGGCCCGCCCAGGTGTGATTATTGTTGACGAAGAGCATGACGGCTCATTCAAACAACAAGAGGGGTTTCGCTACCATGCCCGTGACCTGGCGGTAGTCCGTGCCCATCGGGAACAGATCCCCATCGTACTGGGCTCGGCCACGCCTTCACTGGAAAGTCTGCACAACAGCCAACGCCAACGATTCCAGCTGTTACCACTCCCCCAACGTGCGGGCAACGCCCAATTACCGCAGGTGCATCTTCTCGACCTGCGTGGCCTACCCATGGAAGAAGGGATTTCCCACCCCCTCAAAAAGGCCCTGGCTGGCTGTCTCGAACGGGGCGAACAAAGCCTGCTATTTTTAAACCGGCGTGGCTTCGCCCCGGTGCTGATGTGTTACGACTGCGGCTGGCTCGCCCCCTGTGGTCGCTGCGATGCAAAACTGACTCTGCACAAGGCCCGGGGACGCCTGCGTTGCCATCACTGTGGCAGCGACACCCCATTGATAAGCCATTGCGGAGGCTGCGCCAGCAAAAACCTTCACCCCATCGGTGAGGGCACACAAAGACTGGAAGATGCTTTGGCGGCACGCTTTCCCCACGCCCGCATATTACGGGTCGATCGCGACAGCACATCCGGCAAAGGCTCTCTCGAGGAAATCCTACGTCGCATCCATAATGGTGAAGCCGATATCCTCATCGGCACCCAAATGCTCTCCAAGGGCCACGACTTTCCCAACGTCACCCTGGTGGGTGTCATTAACGCCGACCAGGGTCTTTATGGACTTGATTTCCGTGCCGGTGAGCACCTGTTCCAACGCATCATGCAGGTCGCCGGGCGAGCGGGACGGGGCGACAAGCCCGGACAGGTACTGATACAAACCTACCACCCTGACAGCCCCTACCTGCAAGCCCTAAAAAATCATGACTATGCAGCCTTTGCCCAATTTGCACTGCATGAACGACAACAAACTGAATTAGCGCCCTATAGCCACTTGGTACTGCTGCGTGCTGAATCACCTCGCAGCCATGCCCCACTGAACTTTCTGCACGCCGCCCAACAGTGTGCCGGGAAACTTCTTGACCAAACCCCGCTCCCGGTACAGGTTATGACGGCGGTCGCGTCGCCCATGGAACGACGGGCCGGGCGCTACCGTGCCCAACTGCTGATACAATCAAGCCACCGCTCGGCCTTACAACAGTTCCTCAATGAACTACTGCCCGACCTGGAAAAGCTGCACTTGAGCCGTAGTGTGCGCTGGTCGGTTGATGTGGACCCCATGGATATGTTTTAAAAACAAAGGATGATGTTCTGCTCAAGATAAGGTCTTCTCCCAGACACTCGTCCCCTGTAGAATCACCGCCCCTGCCAACCCGCATCTCACCCCCAGCAAAATATAAAGAGAAGGACCATAGTGAAACACCATTTGCACGACCTGCTAGACCACGCCCTGAAGACAATCGAAAATAGCGGCCAACTCGCCGTCACCGAACGGCCCTCCTATCAGCTTGACCGTAGCCGTCAAAAGGGACACGGCGATTTTGCCTGCAATATTGCCATGATGCTGGCCGCGACCGCGAAACGTCCGCCACGCGAAATCGCCCAACTCATCGTCGATGCACTGCCCGTCTCGGGCTCCGTAGATAAAGTCGAAATTGCCGGCCCAGGTTTTATCAATTTTTATCTCACACCCCAGGCCTATCTGAGCATCGTGTCGACCATTCTGCGCCAGGGTGATAACTATGGATGCAACAACATCGGGGCAGGTAAAAAAGTATTGCTGGAATATGTCTCTGCCAACCCCACCGGCCCCTTGCATGTGGGTCATGGCCGGGGCGCGGCCTATGGTGATGCCCTGGCGCGGGTGCTGAAGGCTGCGGGCTACGAGGTGGATCGTGAATACTATGTGAATGATGCTGGCCGCCAGATGGACATCATCGCCACCAGTGTCTGGCTACGCTACCTCGACCTGTGTGGTGAGTCTGTTAAATACCCGGCCAATGCCTACCAGGGGGACTACATCTGGGATATCGCTGCCACGGTCCATCGTGAAAAAAGGGGGCGTTTGTTTCATGGTGTGGAAGAGGTATTTATGGGGTTGAGTTCAAACGACCCCGAGACCTACCTGGATGGAATTATCGCCCGCAGCAAACAACTTTTGGGTGATAGTGGCTATGGCATGATCTTCGATCTGGCCACCGACACCCTGCTCGAGAACATCCGTCAGGACCTCAAGGGTTTTGGTGTTGAATATGATCGCTGGTTTTCGGAACGCTCACTGACAACAAACGGCGCTGTCGACAAGGCCATCGCTCTGCTCAAAGAAAAGGGACACCTCTACGAAAAAGACGGCGCCTGGTGGTTTAATACCACTGCATTTGGAGACGAAAAGGATCGTGTGGTGGTACGGGACAATGGCAACACCACCTACTTTGCCTCTGATATCGCCTACCACCTGGAAAAATTTGAACGGGGCTACGACCAGCTCATCGATATATGGGGCGCGGATCACCATGGCTACGTAGCACGAGTCAAAGCCGCAATACAGGCCATGGGCCAGAATGATGATGCCCTTGATGTCCTGCTGGTTCAATTCGCCGTACTCTATCGCGGCAAAGAAAAAGTCCCCATGTCTACCCGTAGCGGTGAATTTGTCACCCTGCGTGAACTGCGCAAGGAAGTGGGTAACGATGCCGCCCGATTTTTCTATGTCTCACGCAAGTGCGAACAACACATGGATTTCGATCTGGAGCTGGCCAAGTCCCAATCCAATGACAACCCGGTCTATTACGTACAGTACGCCCACGCCCGCATCATGAGTGTGTATCGGCAAATGCGGGACAAAAAGCTTGGACCCAAGATCGATGCCTCGGTCGCCGCCCTGAAGGTCCTCACCGAAAGCCATGAACAGGATCTGCTCACCCTACTGTCACGCTTTCCAGAGGTGGTGGAACAGGCGGCGATCAACCATGAGCCCCACCAAATTGCCTATTATCTCAGAGACCTGGCCAACGGCTTCCATACCTACTACAACGCCCACCAGTTCATCGTAAAGGATAAAGCCATTCGCAATGCTCGGCTGGCGCTTATTGCATCCGTTAAACAAGTCATCTCAACGGGGCTCAACCTAATCGGTGTGTCGGCACCTGATAGTATGTAGCCTCATGGTTCAAAAAAAACGCAAGCGCACCAAACACAAACAACAGGCCCGCCGTAAATCCGAAAAGACCGGCACTGCCGGCTCACCCGCCTGGCTGATGTTCGCCGCCGGATTAGGCCTGGGCCTGTTTGTGGCGGTACTGGTGTTTCTCAATGCAGGTAAAAACCTCAATCTAGGCAGTGGACTAAAATCCTTGGTCAAACCACGACCGGTGGCGACAAAGGATGTCCGCACGGTAAAAAACCCCCAACCACCCACTGCGCTACCCAAACCGGCACAACCCAAGTTCGATTTTTATACGGTACTCCCTGCTGAGGTTGAAAGCGTACTCGCCGAGGGTGTGCCGGACTATGCACCCAACCAGAAGGCCAGAAGCAAGGATGTCAGTTATATTCTGCAGGTGGCCTCTTATGCCAGCATTGTCGATGCCCACAAACTCAAAGACAAATTATGGCGTAATGGACTGACCGCCCGCATCGAAAAGATTTCTATCGAAAACCGCGGCAACTACTATCGGGTTCGACTGGGGCCCTATGACCGTCTGAATAATCTGGATCGAGACAATAAAAAACTCATTGCCTTGGGAATTTACGCCATGCGCTTGAAGGTGGCCCAGAGTCGCTAGGAAACATAAAGGCCTGCCGCCAAGGTGCAGACCTCGGTATACCTCCTCAAGGAGGCACTAAAAAGACCTCCTTTACAGATTAGAGCGCCAAGATATAAATTGCGGGAGCATAGGTCTTGTCTTTTGACTTTCCAGAATTATTGTTGATGATTTGCTTATACCGTTCATGCATATTTTATTAATTGCCGTACTAGTCGTCCTGTTCGCAGGGTTAATGTATTTACCGAGTTACTGGGTGACGCGGGTATTGAAAAAGTACCATTCTCCAGACGATCTGTTCCCGGGAACCGGCGGTGAATTGGCAGTACATTTGCTGAAGCAGTTAAACATCGAAGACGTAAAGGTTGAACAAACCGATCCCGGACGGGATCACTATGATCCGACAGATCGTACTGTGCGCTTGTCACCTGATAATTTCAGTGGCAGGTCGCTAACCGCTATCACAATCGCAGCTCACGAGGTGGGGCACGCTATTCAGCACGCTTCAGGGTATCATTTCTTCAGGCTTCGTCACTCGCTAGTTAAAATTTCTCATGTCACGGAGAAGCTGGGCAGCGTTATTATTCTGGCCATGCCAGTAGTTACCCTGATGTCGCGTTCACCAACTATTGGTGGATTAGCGTTTCTATTGGGAATCTCGGGCATTGCTTTCGGAACACTGGTACATTTTGTAACCTTACCGGTGGAATGGAATGCAAGTTTTGGGCGCGCATTGCCACTACTGCGTTCCGATAATTATATTTCTGAGGCCCAGTCCAGGCACGCACACAGAATATTGAAGGCGGCGGCCCTGACTTATGTTTCCGGATCGTTGGCGAGCTTGCTCAATCTTTATCGATGGATCGCTATATTAAGGCGATAAAACACCATGGATATACTAACTCAAGGCTTATTGGGCGTGTCAAATCAATGCAAATCAATGGGTGTCTATGGTTACTATGGGTGCCATTCCACTCCGACCCCTTAAGTTCATGGTTTTGCCGCGCCGCCCTGAGGGTATTTGTTAGAGCCAATACTCCGATTAAGCTCAATCAGTTTTGTGACACAACATGATTCCATATTTTTAGCCATTTCCTTAAACATTTCGATATCAATTCCCTCTGAAAGAGGATTAAAGGTCTTGCTGCGTATAAGGACCCCAGAACCTTCAAATGGCACTCTGCTCGTTGGTTTCCGATCAAAGTCCGAGTGAGCCACTCCTGTATGGCGCAAACCCAATATCTTTTCATGTAGTTCTTTTGCGCTCTTGCTGAGAACCTTCAGCATATTTGATTGTAACGTATTAGTTGCTCTCGACTTCTCCCCAGATCGGTTGGTGGTGAATGGCCTTGAGTACGAAACAATAGCTGCGACTAATAGCCCTCTCTGCACCACTGCACTTTGGCCTTCGCTCAATTCTCCAAGGTATTCCTGTGCCTCTTGGAAGTCTTTTGTTGAAATACTAACTCGGTTGAATTGCGAATCTTTCTTATCCTCCATATGATTCTTCCTTGCTTCTAACGGCAAAGCTCATTTGCGCGAATGGAGCGCCTTGTTGGGCACGTTCACTTCTTCCTATCCTGATACTTTTGATCCGTAAACGTAATGGTGACGCTGAATTTGTTCCTGTCTTCAGAGAGAGCACTGCCGCTTATCGTTATGTAGGACCTGTGATCTCTGTACAAGTACATAGAATTACTTTTGTCCTCAAAAATAGTTTCTACTCCAGCGGCCTTCCACTTGTTTGCTTGGCCAAGAAGAGATGCCATATACGTGTTGTACATGGCCTTGTTCATCTCGGATTTCATGCTTGCTATCTCAACAAGACGGTCACCAGCGAAATCGAGAAATAGCCCATTCTTTGTATTTGTGTCGGGCGCAGGGACAACATATACGATGGTGGTTGGCTTCGTGTCTTGAACACGATACGACGCCATTGCTTTCATGTGCGCCAAGACGTCGGCCTTTGGCATCCCGTAGTCAAGGCCCATCGGCAGGCCTGACGGAGACTGAGCATGGGCAGAGGCAACGAAGGCTCCGAGTATGGCGATAAATGTGAATACTTTCATGTGTAACTCCTAATGCGCCCACCGCCCCGCACCACCGGCAGCAAAAAACAGAGCTACGAAGGAGCGGCGCTTTTTGCTATCCGAGTTCCTGAAAAAGGATCAAAACGCTTGCTTCATAATACTTCCCACAGCCGCACGAGCAACCCCCTGTTCTCTCTTTTCCTGGTCTGACGAACAATAAAACTCATTGGGCCTTATATGTGCGTATTCCAGTGATTCCTGCCGCCCATTCCAGGTGAAGGCTACCACCCGAACCAGAGCAAAGCTGCCACCCATCGGAGCGATAGCGACG
>JAADGI010000008.1 GCA_013152415.1 Gammaproteobacteria bacterium
GCGGACGTCATACGCCGTTTTTCAATGGTTATCGGCCGCAGTTTTATTTTCGGACCACGGACGTGACCGGTTCTTGTGATCTGCCGGAAGGCACGGAGATGGTGATGCCAGGAGATAATGTGAAGATGGTGGTATCGATGATTGCACCGATCGCGATGGAAGAGGGTCTACGCTTTGCCATTCGTGAAGGTGGGCGCACAGTAGGTGCAGGTGTGGTATCCAAGGTTATTGAATAAGAGTCTGTATAATGGAAAATCAAAAGATACGCATACGACTAAAGGCCTTTGATCACCGCATGATTGATCGGTCTGCCGTGGAAATTGTGGAAACTGCCAAGCGCACAGGTGCCCTGGTCAGAGGTCCCATTCCACTTCCGACCAAGATCGAAAGGTATACCTTATTACGTTCGCCCCATGTGGACAAAAAATCCCGTGACCAATTTGAGATCCGCACTCATAAGCGCATCATGGACATCATTGAGCCCACTGAAAAGACCGTGGACGCGTTGATGAAACTTGATCTGGCGGCGGGTGTAGATGTTGAGATTAAATTGAGCTAATCGGATATATAGAGAGTAACGCAGAGAACGTAAAGGCGCAGAGGCGCAAAGAAAATGACCGTGGTTATTAGGATATTTGTTTTGCGACTCCGCGTTAATTTGAAATAGTCAAGAGAGTATAAAATGCCAATCGGGTTAATTGCACAAAAGATCGGGATGAGTCGGGTATTTGCCGAAGACGGTTCTTCGACCCCGGTGACCGTGCTCGGGGTAATGCCCAACAGGGTGACCCAGGTCAAGACGGTTGCTAAGGACGGTTACGCCGCAGTGCAGATGACTGTGGGTGAGCGTCGTCCCAGTCGTGTGACTAAGCCTGCTGCGGGCCATTTTGCCAAAGCCGGTGTTGCTGCAGGACATGTACTCAAAGAATTTCGTCTTGCCGAGGGTGAACTGGCAGATATTAGCCCCGGTGCTGAGTTAAAAGTCGATATATTTAAATCGGGTCAGAAGGTAGACATTCAAGGCACCTCCATTGGTAAGGGTTATGCTGGTGTTGTCAAACGATATGGGTTTCGTGGTGGTCGTGCCACTCACGGCTGTTCCCTTGCCCATAGAAAGCCAGGGTCTATTGGCCAGAACCAGGATCCAGGACGGGTGTTTCCGGGTAAGAAGATGTCTGGGCATATGGGTGATGTTAATCGCACCCAGCAAGGCCTGAAGATCGTGCGTATAGATGTAGAAAAGAATTTAATGCTGGTCAAAGGTTCCATTCCTGGAAGTGCAGGTTCAGATGTCTTTGTTCAGGCATCGATAAAATCTGCCGCAGTTCAGGCTTAAGGGGTAAGTACGGTGCAACTGAGTATAATTGAAGCAAAAGGTGGCAAGGCCGGTGATAAGTTGACCGTATCGGATGCGACCTTTGGCGTAAAATATAAGGAATCGCTGATCCATCAGGCCTTGGTGGCCTATCAGGCAGGTCAGCGTTCGGGTACCCGCGCCCAGAAAAATCGTGCGGCGGTACGTGGTGGTGGCGCCAAGCCCTGGCGTCAAAAGGGTACCGGTAATGCCCGTGCCGGGACCATTCGCAGCCCCATTTGGCGTGGTGGTGGCAGGACATTCCCGGCCCAGAATACGAGTTTTAAGCAGAAGTTTAATCGTAAAATGTATCGTGGTGCCATACGCGCCATCTTGTCGGAGTTGTTGCGCCAGGATCGTTTGCTGGTGGTGGATAAGTTGGCCATGGCAGCTCCCAAGACCAAGGTTTTGGCAGATACTCTAAATACCTTGGGTGTGACGGATGCCCTGATTGTGATTGACAGCTTTGATATGAATTTGGCGTTGTCGGGGCGTAACCTCGTCAAGGTTGATGTACGTGATGTTCCAGATATCAATCCGGATTGTTTGTTGAGGCACGAAAAGGTTGTCATGACAGTGGATGCATTGAAGAAGATAGAGGAGTGGTTGGGGTGAGTGACGGTCGATTGTTTCAGATTATTCGGGCACCCCATGTCTCTGAGAAGACAACACGGGTAGCGGACAAGCATCATCAGTTTGTATTTGAGGTGCTACCCAGTGCGACCAAGCCTGAAATTAAGCGGGCAGTGGAAAAGATGTTCAATGTCGATGTGCTGTCTGTGCAGGTGTTGAATATGAAAGGCAAGGTTAAGCGATTTGGTAGTACACCAGGTCGACGCAAGGCACGTAAAAAGGCCTATGTAAGACTCAAGCCAGGCCAAGACATCGACTTTGCGGGTACGCAGTAGAATAGGAACAGATAATGGCACTTGTAAAACTTAGACCGACTACGCCCGGACAACGTGGCATGGTCAGGGTGGTAACACCGGAACTGCATAAGGGTAAACCTTATGCTGGCCTGCTTGAGCCAAAGCAGTCCACTGGTGGCCGTAATAACAAGGGCCGGATCACGGTGCGTCATCGTGGCGGTGGGCACAAGCGTCATTATCGGTTGGTGGATTTTCGTCGTGACAAAGACGGTGTTCCCGGCAAGGTGGAACGTTTGGAGTATGACCCGAATCGTAGCGCCCATCTCGCCTTGATCATATATGCCGATGGTGAACGTCGCTATATCATCGCCCCCAAAGGTTTGGGAGTCGGCAGTAAAATTGTAGCCGGTGTAGAGGCGCCCATTGCCCCCGGTAATGCTTTGCCTTTGCGTAACATCCCTGTGGGTACGACGGTGCATTGTGTGGAAATGAAACCGGGCAAGGGTGCTCAGATAGGCCGATCTGCAGGTAGTGTTGTTCAGTATTTGGGTCGTGAAAGAGATTATGCGCAGTTGCGCCTGCGTTCTGGTGAGGTGCGTCTGATACACCTGGATTGCCGTGCAACCATTGGTGAAGTGGGTAATGCCGAACATGCCTTGCGTAAATTGGGCAAGGCCGGTGCCAAGCGCTGGCGTGGTATACGCCCCACAGTGCGTGGTGTGGCCATGAATCCGGTAGATCATCCCCATGGTGGCGGTGAAGGCCGTACCTCAGGGGGGCGTCATCCGGTTAGTCCGTGGGGTGTGCCGACTAAAGGGTACAAGACTCGGCACAACAAGCGTACCGACGGAATGATCATGCGCCGTCGGAAGAAGAAAGGTTAAAGCATATGCCACGTTCAATTAGTAAGGGTCCGTTTATTGATCATCATCTCGCCGCAAAGGTTATTTCGGCGAAAGCGGCCAATAGCCGTAAGCCCATTAAGACTTGGTCTCGTCGTTCCACCATTACACCGGATTTTGTCGGACTGACTATTGCCATTCATAACGGTAGGCAACATGTGCCGGTTCTCATAAGTGAAAATATGGTGGGCCATAAGTTAGGTGAGTTCGCAGCGACACGAACATTTAGAGGCCATATCGCCGCTAAGAAGGCTAAGTAGAGGAGTTATAGCTGATGCAGGCCAAGGCCATATTAAAATATATCCGTTTATCCCCGCAGAAGATTCGCTTGGTAGCTGATCAGATTAGGGGTTTGCCGGTAGCGCGAGCTATTAACGTGCTCAAGTTTAGTAACAAGCGCGCTGCTTTGTCCGTACGAAAGGTATTGGAGTCTGCTATTGCTAATGCTGAGCACAATGAAGGCGCAGATATTGATGAGTTAAAAGTATCCGAGACCTTTGTCAACGAAGGTCCCACGCTCAAGCGTTGGCGGCCAAGGGCTAAAGGGCGTTCAGGTAAGATTTTAAAACGCAGTAGCCATATAACGGTTACTGTGAGTGATGAAGGAGGAAGGCGATAATGGGCCAGAAAGTCCATCCAAATGGTATACGCCTCGGTATTGTTAAAGATTGGGATGCCATGTGGTATGCCGGTAAGCATCAATATGCCGATAACCTGGCTCACGACCTCAAGGTGCGTGACTACATCAAGGCCAAGTTAAAAAATGCCGCTGTCAGCCGTATCGTGATACAGCGGCCGGCACAAAACATGAATGTAACAATTTATACTGCACGTCCGGGTATCGTTATTGGCAAGAAGGGTGAGGATATCGAAAAATTACGTCTGCAGATTGGCAAGCTTACTGGTTTACCGGCACAGGTTACCATCGAAGAAGTCCGAAAGCCTGAGTTAGATGCTACCTTGGTGGCCGAAAATATTGCCCAGCAGTTGGAAAAGCGGATTATGTTTAGGCGCGCAATGAAGCGTGCAGTGACCAACGGTATGCGGCTTGGTGCGCTGGGCATGAAAGTCATGGTGGCGGGACGTCTAAATGGCGCTGAGATTGCCAGGACAGAGTGGACTCGCGAGGGCCGCGTGCCTTTGCATACGCTACGTGCAGATATTGATTATGGTACCGCCCGTGCCAGTACCACCTATGGTGTAATAGGGGTGAAGGTGTGGATCTTTAAAGGCGAGATTTTTATTGAAGATCAACAAACGGGTGCTGATGAAGAGACAGAGGCGAAAGCCGCTGCCAAGGCATAACGGGGTAGACGATGCTGCAACCTAAGAGAACCAAGTTTCGTAAGCAGCAAAAGGGCCGCAATCGTGGTGTTGCGACCCGCGGTCATCGGGTCAGCTTTGGAGATTTTGGTCTTAAAGCGATTACTCGTGGCCGGGTGACTGCAAGGCAGATTGAAGCCGCAAGAAGGGCGTTGACGCGGCATATTAAACGTGGCGGTCGGGTGTGGATACGCGTATTTCCCGACAAACCGATTTCAAAGAAACCGCTAGAGGTGCGTATGGGTAAGGGCAAAGGCAATCCGGAGTATTGGGTGGCCCTGGTTAAGCCCGGACATGTCTTGTATGAAATGCAGGGTGTTGATGAACAGACCGCACGCGAGGCATTTCGTTTGGCGGGTGCCAAACTTCCAGTGCGTACCAGTTTTGTGAGACGGCAGGTGGCATGATGAAGGCGCATGAAATGAGAGCAAAGTCTGTTGAAGACTTAAATACAGAGTTGCAGGATCTGCTGCGCGAACAGTTTAATTTACGCATGCAAAATGCAACAGGCCAGCTAGCCAACCATACTCTAATACGAAATGTACGGCATAATATTGCACGTGTCCGTACAGTGTTGACCGAAAAAGCGAGAGCACAATCATGAGCGGAAAGGAAAAGCGTGCGCGAACGCTGACCGGAAAGGTGACCAGTAATGCGATGGACAAGAGCGCCACGATAATGGTGGAACGTCGCTTGAAGCACCCGCTTTATCATAAGTTTATGCGCCGGTCTACGAAATATCATGCCCACGATGAAAATAACGAATGTGGTGTAGGTGACGTAGTGCTTATTCAGGAATGCCGACCTTTATCGAAGACTAAAAGTTGGCGGTTAGTAAAAGTCCTGGAAAAGGCAAGCTAGGCGTTGTGAGGAGTTAGACAATGATACAAATGCAAAGCGTATTGACCGTGGCCGATAACAGTGGTGCCAAGAGGGTCCAGTGTATAAAGGTATTGGGTGGATCCAAGCGTCGCTATGCAGGCATTGGTGATGTTATCAAGATCAGCGTGAAAGAGGCTATACCCAATGGACGCGTCAAGAAGGGTGAGGTATATAACGCGGTGATCGTGCGTACCGCAAAAGGTGTGCGACGTAGTGATGGGTCATTAATACGGTTTGATAAAAATGCAGCAGTCTTGCTTAACGCCCAATTGCAGCCCGTCGGGACGCGTATATTTGGGCCAGTTACTCGCGAGCTTAGGACTGAGAAATTTATGAAGATTATTTCTTTGGCACCGGAAGTGCTTTAGGTGACCGCATGAATAAAATACGAAAAGGTGATGAAGTGATTGTACTCGCAGGCCGTGATCGTGGTAAGCGCGGTACTGTGCTCAGAATGTTGGATTTTGATAGGGCGCTAGTGGATAACGTCAATCTTGTAAAGAGGCATACCAAGCCTAACCCTAATAAGGGTATTACTGGTGGCATTGTAGAAAAAGAGGCGTCTATCCATTTGTCTAGTATTGCTTTGTATAATCCTGCCACTAAAAAGGCGGATCGGGTGGGTATTAAAACCCTGGAAGATGGGCGTCGAGTGAGATTTTTTAAGTCAAACGGCGAAGTTGTTGATATATAAGTAGCAGATAAATCATGGCTAGATTTTTTAAAATTTATCAGGAAAAGGTGGCACCGGCTCTGCGGGAGCAATTTAGTTATACCAGCACGATGCAGATCCCGCGTATTAGCAAAATTACCCTCAATATGGGGTTGGGCGAGGCCGTGGCCAACAAGAAGATCGTTGATGTCGCAATCAAAGATATGGAGAAGATCGCAGGTCAGAAGGCGATAGTCACCTATGCGCGCAAATCCATTGCCGGTTTTAAGATACGTGATGGTTGGCCCATTGGTTGTAAGGTAACATTGCGGCGGGATCGCATGTATGAGTTTTTAGATCGGCTTGTCACGATTGCTATACCGCGCATTAGGGATTTCCGTGGATTGCCGGCCAAGTCTTTTGATGGTCGTGGTAATTATTCCATGGGGCTTAAGGAACAAATTGTGTTTCCTGAGATTGACTATGACAAGATTGATGCTCTGCGTGGCATGGATATTACTATTACCACCACCGCTAAGAGCGACGAAGAGTGCAAGGCTTTATTAAAGGCCTTCAATTTTCCGATTAAAGGATAATCCTATGGCCAAGAAATCGATGATTGCACGAGACGTGAAGCGCAGCTTAACAGTGGCGCGATTCGCTGATAAGCGCGCCACCTTGAAGGCAAAGGTGAAGGATCCAAATTTGAGTTTTGATGAAAGGCAAGCTGCTATACAGGATCTGCAGAAATTACCGCGTAATGCCAGCCCATCTCGTATGCGCAATCGTTGTAGGTTAACCGGACGTCCACGCGGCTACTATCGAAAGTTTGGCTTGTGTCGGAATAAATTACGTGAGGTCGTGATGCAAGGTGCGGCCCCTGGTGTAGTTAAGGCGAGTTGGTGAAATTATGAGTATGACAGACCCCATAGCGGATATGCTGACCCGCATACGCAACGGCCACAAAGCAGGCATGGTCTCCGTGAGTATGCCGTCTTCCAAGCTAAAGCGGGCAATTGCCGCGGTGCTGAAAGACGAGGGCTACATTGAGGAATTTGGTGTTAAGGAAAGCTCAAAACCGACTCTTCAAATCACACTTAAGTATTATCAGGGCAAGCCGGTGATTGAAAAGATCAATCGTGTCAGTCGGCCCGGGTTGCGGGTCTATCGTGACAAAAACACCATACCCCAGGAGTTGGGTGGTATGGGGGTTGTTATCGTGTCAACGTCTAAAGGTATCATGACAGATCGTGCGGCGCGTGAAGCGGGTGTTGGTGGGGAGGTACTCTGCCGGATCGTATGATCTTGAGTAGAAAATATTATGTCTAGGGTAGCAAAAAATCCAATACCTGTTCCAAGTGGTGTTAGTGTCTCTTTGAATCAAGAGTCTATTAGCATCAAGGGTCCAAAGGGTGAATTGTCATTACGTACTCACCCCACCGTACGCATAGAGCGTGATGGAGATGTATTAAGTATCGCCGTGGTGGGGCGGGAAGCTCCAGTAGGTGCTATGGCTGGAACCACTCGAGCCTTGGTGTATAACATGGTTCAAGGGGTGTCTCAGGGTTTTGAGAAGAAACTGACCATTATTGGAGTGGGCTATCGTGCTCAGGTACAGGGTAAAAAATTAAATCTGACCCTGGGTTTTTCTCATCCAGTGGCGCATACGATCCCAGAGGGTATTGTCATCGAAACCCCTAGTCAGACAGAAATTGTAGTAAAGGGTGTGGATAAACAAAAGGTAGGCCAAGTTGCGGCAGAGATTCGTGCTTATCGGCCGCCCGAGCCTTATAAAGGTAAAGGCGTTCGTTATAGTGACGAGCATGTGGTCCGCAAGCAGGCTAAGAAGAAGTAATCGTTAGTCTTTAGATATAAAACGAGTAAGCAATTATGAAAAGCAAACGTACAGCACGATTGCGCAGGGCGGGTAAGACGCGTGCCAAAATTCGTGAGCTGCATGTAGACAGATTGTGTGTATATCGTACATCACGGCATATCTATGCCCAGGTGATTAGTGCCGACGGTGATCGAGTGCTGGCGAGTGCCTCTACCGCAGAGAAAGAAATTCGCGGCACCATCAAACATGGTGGAAATGCAGAAGCGGCGAAGGTGGTGGGTAAGCGTGTGGCAGAGAAGGCCAAGAGTGCGGGGATTAGCCGGGTGGCTTTCGATCGTTCTGGCTTTAAGTATCACGGTCGGATTCAGGCGTTGGCCGATGCCGCGCGTGAAAATGGTTTGAAATTCTGAGGACTGACTAGTGGCAGGCAACTTTAAAACAGAAAGTGATTCTGATCTACAGGAAAAGCTCGTCAGTGTTCGACGTGTTGCAAAGGTCGTCAAAGGCGGACGCTTGTTTGGCTTTACTGCCTTGACAGTGGTAGGCGACGGCAAGGGTCGGGTCGGCATGGGTCGTGGTAAGGCCCGGGAAGTGCCCGTAGCCATACAAAAGGCCATGGAGGAAGCCCGTAAGAGCATGATTCGTATCAACCGTAACAAGGTTACGCTCTTTCATGATATTGAGAGCCGCCACTGTTCAACCAAGGTGGTGATGAAGCCTGCATCGGAAGGGACCGGTATTATTGCTGGAGGTGTCATGCGTGCCGTATTCGAAGCAGCGGGGATACAAGACGTGTTGGCCAAATGCATTGGTTCTACGAACCCGGTCAATGTGGTTCGGGCCACCATTAAAGGTTTGGCAGCGGGTCGCAGTCCGCAAGAGATCAGCGCCAAACGTGGACTCAAGCTAAAGGATCTGGCCTAGAAGGCATAGGGGAGTTTCAGGACCGTGGCAACAGATAAAATGATTACAGTAACCTTGGTGCGCAGTTTGATTGGCCGCAAAAAAAGCCACATCGCCTGCGCACGTGGTTTAGGTTTACGACGCATTCACCATACGGTCGATGTGATCGATACTCCGGAAAATCGCGGGATGATCAATCAGATATCCTACATGTTGAAGTGTGAGGGCAGATAAGATGTACTTGAATACGCTAAGTCCCGCGAAGGGGGCCAGGACCTGCCGCAAGCGTGTTGGCCGTGGGTCCGGATCTGGGGTAGGTAAAACCTGTGGTCGGGGCCATAAGGGACAGAAATCCCGCTCCGGTGGATACCATAAGGTAGGTTTTGAGGGCGGTCAAATGCCCTTGCAACGACGTCTCCCCAAGCGTGGCTTCAGGTCCCGGCGTAGTCAGTTGAGTGCCCAGATCAGGTTGCATGCTCTGGAGAAAGTCAGTGCAGACGTTATTGATCTCGCGGTGTTAAAAGACCTCAACCTGGTTCCACGGGTGGTCAAGCGGGTTAAAATTTTGAATACCGGCTCATTGAGCCGGGCGCTGACCGTGCGCGGCTTGGTCCTGACCAAGGGTGCCGAGCAGGCAATCAATAAGGCAGGCGGTAAGGTAGAGGCGTAATGGCGGCACCGAAGAAATCAGGTGTAGGCGGTCCCGGCAAAAATACCGAACTGCGGCAGCGTATATTGTTTGTGTTGGGCGCACTGATTGTATTTCGTGTGGGCGCATTTATTCCTGTACCAGGAATAAATGCTATCGCCCTGGAACAGTTTTTTGAGCAGACCCAAGGATCGATCCTTGATGTCTTCAATATGTTTTCTGGTGGGGCCCTGAAGCGGCTGTCGTTATTTGCCCTCGGAGTAATGCCCTATATTTCTGCCTCCATCATTATGCAAATGATGACTGCGGTGATACCGACTTTGGAACAGTTGAAAAAGGAAGGTGAGGCAGGGCGCCGTAAGATTACCCAATACACCCGTTATGGCACGGTCATCCTGGCCACCTTTCAGGGATTGGGCATTGCCATTGCCATGGAAAGCCAATCGGTGGGGAGCAGCCAGGTGGTGCTGACGCCGGGCCTGGGATTTAAGATCACCACGGTGGTGACCCTGGTAACGGGTACCATGTTTTTGATGTGGTTGGGCGAACAGATGACCGAACGGGGCGTAGGCAATGGTATTTCATTGTTGATATTTGCCGGTATCGTTGCCGGTCTACCCTCGGCTATAGGCGGCACCCTGGAGTTGGCCCGTACCGGACAGTTTAGTCCTCTGGGTATATTATTGCTGTTTGTTGGCACTATTGCAGTGACTGGATTTGTCGTTTTTGTAGAGCGTGGGCAGCGACGAATTACCGTGAATTATGCCAAGCGACAGCAAGGCAGAAAGATGTTTGCCGGGCAAAGTAGTCATTTGCCCCTGAAGGTCAATATGGCCGGTGTGATCCCGCCCATCTTTGCGTCAAGCATTATTTTGTTTCCATCCAGCATAGGTAGTTTGCTGGGACGCTCAGAGGGGATGCGCTGGCTCAGTGATTTAGCCACCACCTTGCAGCCGGGTGAGCCGGTGTATGTCATGGCCTATGCTGGCGCGATTTTATTTTTCTGTTTTTTCTATACGGCGTTGATTTTTAACCCCAAAGAAATGGCGGATAATCTGAAGAGACAAGGCGCTTTTATACCGGGAATCCGGCCAGGTGATCAAAGTGCGCGTTATATTGATAGTGTGATGTCACGCTTAACACTGATTGGTGCGCTGTATATCACCTTTGTATGTTTGATCCCTGAGTTTTTAATAGTTTATTACTCTGTGCCATTTTATTTTGGTGGTACCTCGTTGTTGATAATTGTTGTGGTGATTATGGATCTCATCTCGCAGATCCAGTCCCACTTGATGTCGAGGCAGTACGAAAGCCTCTTGAAAAAAGCCAATCTCAGTGGTGGACTCGGTGGTTTGCCTCGTTAGTGGGTTAGATTTGGTTTTGGAGCTAAGACAATGAAAGTTAGAGCATCAGTTAAAAAACTATGTCGGAATTGTAAAATAATCCGGCGTAAAGGCGTGGTACGGGTGGTTTGTTCCGACCCTCGTCATAAGCAACGGCAGGGCTAAGACGCATGCCCATGCTCAAAAAAATACTGGAGATAGCATAAATGGCTCGTATAGCGGGAATCAATCTCCCAAATCATAAACATTTAAATATTGCACTTACCTCAATCTATGGTATCGGGCGTTCCTGTGCTGACAAGATATGCCTGGTTGTAGGCGTTGCTGCCAACACCAAGGTCAAGGATCTGACGGAGGCCGATGCAGAAAAGCTTCGCACCGAAGTGGGTAAGTATGTCATCGAAGGTGATTTACGCCGTGAGGTGACAATGAATATCAAGCGTTTGATGGACCTGGGTGCTTATCGAGGTATACGGCATCGTCGTGGTCTGCCGGTGAGAGGTCAGCGTACCATAACAAATGCGCGTACCCGCAAGGGGCCCCGTAAACCGATTAAAAGATAGGTTGAATTATGGCAAAGTCGAGTAGTAATAAACCCAAGAAACGGGTCAAGAAGAACGTTTCCGAGGGCGTGGCACATATCCATGCGTCCTTTAACAATACTATCGTAACCATTACCGATCGGCATGGAGATGCGCTGTGCTGGGCAACTGCGGGCGGTTCGGGTTTTCGTGGTTCTCGCAAGAGCACACCCTTTGCAGCCCAGGTTGCTGCACAGAGAGCGGGTAAGGCCGCACAAGAGATGGGTGTAAAACACCTTGAGATTCGTGTTAAAGGACCAGGTCCTGGCAGAGAATCTGCCGTACGCGCACTCAATTCCATCGGTTTCGAAATCAGCAATATCAGTGATGTGACGCCGATCCCACATAATGGTTGTCGTCCGTCGAAACGTCGACGCGTTTGAATTGGAGAAGATAAGTGGCACGTTATATTGGTCCGGTTTGTCGTCAGTGTAGGCGCGAAGGTGGAAAACTTTTTCTAAAAGGGGAAAAGTGTTTCACCAATAAATGCCCAATTGAGAAGCGAGATTATGCGCCTGGGCAACATGGTCAAAGACGCCGTATGCGCCAATCGGACTATGGCCTGCAGTTGCGCGAAAAGCAGAAGTTGCGTCGCATTTATGGCGTGCTTGAAAAGCAGTTTGCTGCCTCATATGAGGAGGCTGATCGCCGCAAAGGATCCACCGGCGAAAATTTGTTGAAGATTTTGGAAAGCCGCTTGGATAATGTGGTTTTTCGTATGGGTTTTGGTGCCTCACGTAGTGAGGCACGTCAATTGGTTCGACATAACGCCATACTCGTGAACGGGAAAAGGGTCAATATCGCATCTTATCAAGTAGCAGCGGAAGACAAGCTTGCAGTAACTGAAGGTGCCAAATCGCAAATGCGTGTCAAGGGTGCGCTTGAAGCTGCGGAACAGCGTGGCATGCCCGACTGGATCGAGGTTGATGTTAAAGCCATGTCAGGGGTGTATAAATCCATCCCTGATCGCAGTGACCTTCCTCCGGAGATCGACGAATCTTTGGTTGTGGCGCTATATTCCAAGTAACTAGTTTACGTTTTAACGAGGGAACACTATGACAGCTCCAGCTGAAAATTTGCTCAAGCCACGTCTGATAGATGTGCAGCAACTGGATGCAACGCGTGCACGAATTACGCTTGAACCTCTGGAGCGGGGTTTTGGCCACACCTTGGGTAATGCCCTGAGACGCATTTTGTTGTCCTCTATGCCAGGTTGTGCGGTAACTGAGGTTAAGATTGATGGTGTGTTGCATGAATATTCAAGTATCGATGGCGTGTTAGAGGATGTTTTTGAGATTCTTCTCAACCTGAAAAACGTGGCGATTCGCATGCACGGTCGTGATAGTGCTGTGCTCAAATTGAGCAAGAAGGGACCTGGACCGGTCACTGCTGCCGATATCACCGAAGAACACGATGTGGAAGTAATCAATCAAGATTATGTTATCGCTAATCTCACCAAAGGGGGTTCTGTCAACATGGAACTCACAGTTTGTAGTGGGCGTGGCTATCAAACAGTAGATACACGTACCAGTGGTGATGAAGGTAAAGCTATCGGTGTCATGCAACTGGATGCCTCTTTTAGCCCAGTGAGACGAGTGTCATACTCAGTTGAGAATGCCCGTGTAGAACAACGTACTGACCTTGATAAATTGGTCGTTGATATTGAGACCGATGGTACGATTGATCCCGAAGAGGCCATTCGCAATTCGGCTGCCATACTCCACCAACAGATTTCTATATTTGTGAACCTGGAAGAGACGGCGACAGAGAAGGCCGAAGAGGATGAGCCTGAATTTGACCCCTTGTTATTGCGGCCAGTGGATGATTTGGAACTCACAGTGCGTTCTGCAAATTGCTTGAAGGCTGAAGATATATTTTTTATCGGTGACTTGATTCAGCGTAGTGAGGTTGAGTTACTGAAGACACCCAATCTTGGTAAAAAGTCGCTTACTGAGATTAAGGATGTGCTCGCTCAACGTGGACTATCATTAGGGATGAGGCTGGAAAACTGGCCACCCGCATCTCTCCGGGATCTCCCGCCAGAAGCACTACCCGCTATTGTTGAAGAAACAGGACTTTAATTATGCGTCATCAAAAAAGCGGTCGTAAGTTGAACCGTACCAGCAGCCATCGAAAGGCTATGTTCAAGAACATGGCGGTGTCTTTGTTTCGGCATGAACAGATACGCACAACCTTGCCTAAGGCCAAGGAATTACGTCGTGTGGCTGAGCCTCTGATTACCCTTGCTAAGGTTTCCAGTGTGGCCAATCGCCGGTTGGCATTTTCTCGTTTGGGCGATAGAGAGATTGTGGGTAAACTTTTTAGTGATTTGGGTGTGCATTACAAGGATCGGCCTGGTGGCTATCTGCGTGTTCTTAAGCATGGGTTTCGTTCTGGGGACACCGCACCCATGGCAATTGTCCAATTGATTGATCGGCCTGAAAAATCCTTAGAGTCCAAAGCCGGTTCTGATTCAAAGAAGTCGGCTAGCGCAAAGGCCAAGACTACCAAGAAGGCGGCACCTGAGAAAAAAGAAAAAAAGATCACGACGGAAAAAGAGAGCGGCACGGAAGTAGCGGGTTAAAATCTGGTAGTTGCTACGATGGTCTTTTTGCCAGGATGCAAAGATTACAGAGATAAAAGGCAAGCTCTCCTGGGGACCTAGGGCCAGGGGCCCCACTTGGCAAGAGCAAGAGTTTAAGCTTTACAAGGGCTGCTGTATGGGCAGGGGGTCACACATACCAGAGAGAGCCAAGAACGGCCCTATTGATCCACATTTCCATTCCCCAACAAAAAACAAACCCCGTTTAGATTGCCTCGGCTTGAGATTGGAGGGCCTGTTCGGCTTTGCCATAGGCCTGGGGGTCATCGACGTCGATCCAGAAGTGGCCACCAATATCGAATATATTGACTTTGCCCTGTGAGGCCAACCGCCTAATCCCACCGCTCAAACTGGTGTCACCTTGGGACTGGCTATAATCTATGGCCCCAAACAGGGCGCTTGTGCAATAGAATATCCCCGTGTCGAAGGCATTGAAATGCGTTAGCTCTTTACCTATGGCCTCCACCTTTTCTTCCTTGCTGACCAGGACCTTGGTGACATCTTCCATGTCGATTTGGGGGCTTTTGAGATCAAAGTCCACCGCCAATGTGACGGTATCTGTGATGGGTGGGACCTTGATGAGATCACGCAAAATAGCGGGGTCAAATAAATGATCGCACATCACTAGAATGAAGGGTTCTGTCAGGATGTCTCGTGCTTTGAGCACAGAAAGGCCATTACCCTGTTCCCAGTCGTCATTGTTGACATGGGTAATGGTGACTGGGCAACGGTTGGCAAGCTTGTCAAGAAAGCCCCTGACTGGCTCGCCGTTAAATCCGGTCACTACACAAAAGTCGTTTATCCCTGCGCTAGTGACAGAGCCAATGACGTGTTCAATTATCGGGGTTCCCAGTAGGGGAATTAAGGGTTTGGAATCACCCTTCTGAGATAGCCTGCTTCCCTGGCCGGCCGCTATGATCAGGCACTTCATTTCGTTTTTCTCCCCAGCTGCTGTCAATAAAAGCCTCAGTCATACGATACGCTTCATCATCGGTACATTGGTGAGGTGGGTGCTTACATAAGTAGGCAGAGGGCGCATGCAGGACGCCACCTTCACCACGTTCCAAGGCCAGTTTGGCGCAACGTATGGAATCAATGGCGACCCCTGCAGAGTTAGGTGAATCTTCCACCGAAAGGCGCATTTCAATGTTCATAGGTACGTCACCAAATAGCCTGCCCTCCATACGGATAAAGCAGACCTTATTGTCTTTTTGCCAGGCAACGTAATCACTAGGCCCGACATGGATATTTTCGTCATCCAGGCGTTGTTCAGCAACAGATTGGACCGCTTCGGTCTTGGACTTTTTCTTTGATGCGAGGCGGCTGTGGTTCAGCATATTCAGAAAATCGGTGTTGCCACCGGTGTTAAGCTGATAAGTACGATCCAGGGTCACGCCACGTTTCTTGAATAAATCGGTCAGGGTACGGTGGGTTATAGTGGCACCGAGTTGAGCCTTGATATCATCACCGATTATGGGGATATTTTTTTCCTCAAATCGTTTGGCCCATACGGGGTCACTGGCAATAAATACAGGTATATTGTTCACAAAGGCCACACCAGCATCAAGGGCGCATTGAGCATAAAACTTTGTTGCTTCCTCAGATCCCACCGGCAGGTAATTCATGAGAATCTCGGTGTCGGAGTCTTTCAGGGCCTGGACCACGTCTTCGGCAGTGGGCTCTGTCAGACCTGCGGGAACAAAGCTATATTTGTCATCGTAATCCTGCATATGCTCGGCATAGCCATCAAGTGTCTTGCCCATCCGGACAGTGACACCTGTTTGTTTGATGTCTTGGCAAAAAATGGTCGTACAATTGGGCTCCGAGAAAATAGCCTCGGACACATCTTTACCCACTTTCCTTTTGTCGATATCAAAGGCCGCTACCACCTGAATATCAAAAGGCCGGTATCCACCTATGGCCCAGTGCATTAGTCCTGAGGCACTGTCTTCGTCCTTATCTTTGTAATAATTGATGCCTTGTAACAGCGAGCTAGCGCAGTTACCAATACCGACTATTGCTATTTTTATCTTATTCATCCGTTCATACCTCTTGAGGTCCGTTACCTGCAACCGCACGCTAAATCACACGTGTTGCCTGTGAGCGCCTTGCCTTGGGGCGGTAAACCGTAATTTTAAGGGTTCTTTGACTCATCTGTTTTGTCACTATTTCACCACAGGCCAAGCGGACTGTATTGATGCCTCAGTCATAGTTGTGCCTGGGTATGTGTGGAATCGTCCACCACGCGGGTGGAACAAAGAGTAGCCCATTTTCCCTGTTTCCTAGGTCTCTTTCAAGCCCTAAGGTGCTCATTTCGCCATTGTTTTCTGTGAGTTGCGTGGATTTATCCCCTTATATTGTGCTGATTGGGGCAATAATCCTGGCCGGTGTTTAGCCTGGAGTGGGGGAATGCCGGATAGACTGTCGAGTGACCTCGGCCTGCTGGCGTCGTTCCAGCCAGCGAACCAAGCCTTGCCATTGGGCCAGATCTTGTCTGACCAGTGCGGGTTCCATCTCGAAGACACCAATTCCCCGCTCGGCGGCATGTAGGTAGTTTTGGGTATCCCTTAACTGGGCAACCATGGGGATGCTCAGGCTGTTAAGGAATTTAAGTAATTTTTGAGAAACATGAGTACGTTCACGGAGGCGATTAGCAATAACGCCTATGCGGCTGTCTCGGTGCTGGATCTTGCCATCGAGGATGAGTTGCCCAATGAAGTCCGCAGCGGCACGTATATCTATCGGTGATGGAAGCACCGGAATCAACATGATGTCGATACGATTCAACAGGCCCTGCAGTTCAATGTCTTGAATCTGGGCAGGGGCATCCATAATGACCCACTCGGTGCCGGGTGGGAAACGTCGTTGACTCCACGCTGATTCAGCGGTGATTTTGTTGCGCCATTCGGCCCGTTGACCCAACCAATGTACACTAGAGCGTTGACGATCCAGATCAAATAAAACTGTCTGACAACCCTTGCTTGCAAAACAGCTGGCCAGATTGGTAGCTATCGTCGTTTTGCCGCAGCCCCCTTTGTTATTCAGGACAAGTACGGTGACCATAACCTTACCCTCCTTGTTGTTGATGGGGTTTCGATCTACAACGGGAGCATAGACGCTAGCCCCCTTGGTTGTCATGCCTTTTCTGTCAATTTTCTCAACAAACCCCTGGTTTTTGGTGATGCTCAAGCGTGGACACCTAACGCTATAGGCTCTTCAGGAAGATTCACATGGGTCATTTAGGGGGTTAAGGGGCCCTCGTCGAGGCACCAAGCACACAGCACCGGGGTTTTCTCGTTTGTTTTTAGCTTGCTTGTGGGGGGAGGCCCAGGAGTTCAGTGTAGACCTGCAGATTGCCTTGCACCATCGAGACAATGGAAAAGGATTTACTGGCGATCTCTCGGCCTGCCAGACCAAGGTGACGGGCGAGTTGGGTGTCGTTCAATAAGTTAATAACATGCTTGGCGAGGCCCCTGGTGTCACCCACTGGAACCAGGTAGCCGTTGATCTCATGATGAACAATTTCGGGGATGCCCCCTGTCGTGGTGGCAACAATAGGTACACCGGCCGCTGCGGCCTGCAGCAAGGAAACCCCCAGGCCCTCCAATTCGGCAGGGTGTATCACTACATCAACACAGCACAGGCACCTCATCAGGTCTTTTCGGAAACCAAGAAAATGGACCTGGTGTTCAATTCCCAGATGATGACATTGTTCTTTTAGTTTATTTTCCAGGGGGCCTTTCCCAAAAACCAGCAGATGACAGTTGGGTATGGTTTCAGAAATCTCTCGAAATGCCTTGAAAAGATATCGATGTCCCTTGCGTGTGATGAGTTGAGCGATTACAGCACAAACTTTGGCCTGCGGCGGAATTGGGAATTCAGACTCGAACCATTGGCGATCACAATTGTGTCGATAGGCGTTAACATCCACTGCACTGGGGACACAAACAACTTTCCCCCCAGGTACACCGGCCTGCAAAAGCACCTCGCGGATATTCTCAGAGATGGTGATGACTTTACGATAAAGTCGATATTTAATGGCCGCCCATGTACTGCTCTCTGGGTTATCTACCCGCCGTGATAGCACCACCGGTATGCCGGCGAGACGGCCAGCAAGCCCACCGAGAATATCGGCACCCCGGCGGCTATGTAAATGAAGAAGGTCAGGACGCTCAGATCTCAATATTCGCCACAACCGATATATGAACATCAAGTCCAAATCTCCCGCCATAGGGACAGGGTATATTTTGTCGGCCAAGTTTTGTGCGGCGCTGCCGATCTGGCTGGAGGCTGGGCAAACCAGAATATTTTCTACCTTTCGTTCGCTTAGGCCCTCAAGTAAATACAAAACCTGTAGGGCTCCGCCATAAAGGTTGGTCCCGGTTTCTACATGGACAATACGCATGGAGTGGCTCACGAAAATTCCAGTAGCTCTTGGGCAATCATTGCCACATCAGTCGGTTTGAGTGAGCGCATGCAAGTGTATTCAGCGTTACATGTTGGGCGACGACGACAGGGAGAGCAATCCAATTTCTTGTAAAGAACTTTCACATTGTCTTTATCGGTTTCTTGATAGGGGCAGGTAGAACCAAATAACGCAATGGTGGGGGTATTAAGGGCGATGCCCATGTGGGTGAGGCCGGTGTCGACACCAACAAGGAGTTCGGCATAGTGGATCAGAGCTGCCGCCTGGCGCAGGCTTGTGTGGCCTGTCATGTCGACGATGTCTAGATCATTACGGTCCAATATCTTTTGGGCCGCAAGCCTATCGCCGGGCCCACCCAGCATAATAAATATAAGATCTTTTTTGTTTCGTAATAGTCGTACCAACTGTACCCAATAATCATCAAACCAATGTTTTTGTGGGCGGGTGGTAAACGGGCAAAGGACGATATAGGGACCAAATGAGACCTTGGCACGGTAGCCATACTGGTCGTCATTATTGGAAAGGGCAATGTGCATGGTAAATGCCCCTTTGAGGCCGAGCCGGTCGGCAAGGTGGCGATACTCAGAGCCAATGTGATAGTCATCTCGTGGTGCGTTGATGAGCCGTGTCATCAACATGCCACTACCCTCCCGGGATTGTAGGCCCAGGCGTTGACGGGCCTTGCTTAGCCGAGCCCAAATTGCGCTCTTTAATAGCCCTTGAAGGTCGAGGGCGGTGTCGAATTGTCGTTTGCGTAGCGTGATGGTGAAGCCAATAATCTCTCTTGCCAACATCAGCCAGTGACGATGCTGCCAGAGTTCGTGCCAATGGCGACGGGGCAAAATCATCACTTCATCCAGGTCAGGGTTGGCCGACAGTAAGTCGGCACCCTCGTCCTGAACCAGCCAGGCAATATGGGCCTGGGGGTAAGTGTCCCGCAGCATACGGATCAGTGGTGAGGCCATGACCACATCGCCCAGGGCGCTTAACCTGATGATTAATATGCGTTGGGGGGGGGTACGCAATAAACTCAGTGGACTGGCCTCTAGGCTCGTAATTTTACGAGCTTGTATGATGAGTCAGGGATTCTAGCAAATCTTGCTTGGTTACGGGTGTTGGCCGGCGCCAGAATCAGACATATTGGACAAAACGCAGTGGCCGCAGAGGCGCAAAGACGCAGAGGCAAAGAAATCTGTTGTTGCATGAGTCCATATACGGATGCTTGTTAGGTATGAGGATTTGTCAAAAATTTCGAGTCATTCTTTCCCAGTGTGTACTATTGGATTTTGAGCCATGTCCATTGCGCCAGATCCTCTGGATCCGCACCTCGTTTTTCTCTGTGAATCCTTTGCGTCTCCGTGCCTTTGCGGCAGCCGCTCTCGATGTTCTGTTTCCCGCAGCATTAGTGCTTTCCTATACGCCACTGCATTTTTCCAGAGCATCGAGAATTGACCTCATTGATCAGCTAATCAATTCGATGGGATCTTGATCTGGATCGGGTGCTTCCAGGCTGCCCTCAATGAACAGGCGATGCCAGATTGCATAGTGCAGTAGACTGAGGATGGGTCGTGATACATTCACGCCATTGCGTTGCTGTTGGATAAGTTGTTGTATACCCGCTGCTTGAAACCAGGGCGTCAATGCGGGAGAGTGAGGTAAGACCTGATCGAGGCGATTGAGGAAGGGTTTGCTTAACCAGTCTTTCACGGGGACGGTGAAGCCTCGCTTCTTCTTCCAAAAATCAACTCCAGGTAGTAATTCAGAGGTATAGCGTTTGAGAAAGGTCTTGCCCTGGTTTTTATGTATTTTGAGTTTATCGGGCAGGCCAAGGCCAAATTCCACCACCCGATGATCGAGCAAGGGGACACGGCCCTCAACGCCCCAGGCCATTAGCATGCGGTCTACCTTGACCAACAAATTGTCTGGGAGTGCAGTAGTGAGGTCGATATATTGCATACGTTGTAGATCGGTCCAGGTGTCCGGTGTTGCTTGCCACGCCTTAATGAAGGGCTTGCGCCATGCCTGCATCTCGTCACCTAAGGCCGTGCTATAGAGTTGCGGCCAGGCCTGACGCAGGGCGCCTCTTATTCGAAATCCCCCTGAACCGGGTGATGCCAGGTTACGCATCATTTTGAGTATGGGGTGCATACGATAGCGACCGTATCCGGCAAAGGTTTCATCACCACCCTCACCCGTGAACACCACCTTGAGTTCCTGGCCTGCTCGCTCTGCCAGCATTGATGTGGGTAGGTTGGCATAGTCCTGCATGAGACTGTCTGCTGCCCATACCGTGTGTGGTAGGCGGCGACAGAGTTGTTGTGGGTCGGGTTCTAACAGGCTGTGCTCTGTAGCAAAGTGTTGGGCTAGAATCTGTGCAGTGGGCAGTTCGTCAATGATGGCGGTACCCGGAAAACCCACTGAAAAACTACGAATGGGTTCATCATTGTGTCGACTGAGTAATGCCAGCAACAAAGAGGAGTCTACCCCGCCGGATAAGAATAACCCATAAGGTACATCCGCGCGTATATGCTGACGTATAACAGTGTCCATGAGATCATCAAATTGTTCCTTCGCCAAATCATAACCGATGTCTTGATGGGTGATGTCTTGACTGGACCAATACCGGTTGCGTCGTAGGGCTTGGCCCTGTTCCATGATCAGGACTTCACCGGGCAGGACTTGTTCGACTGCATTTAAAATGGTGTCTCGGCCGGTGACAAATTGATTCTGTAAATATTCCAGCATTCCTGTGGGGCGGATTTCACGGCTAAGGCTGGGCAACACCAATAATGCTTTGAGCTCGGAGGCAAAGGCGATGCCTTCTTTGAGTTGTGCAAGATACAGGGGTTTAATGCCGAGACGGTCACGGGCGAGAATGAGCCGTTTGTTGTCTGTGTCGAATAGCGCAAACGCAAACATGCCGTACAGGTGCTTCAGGAATGATGAACCGTATTCTACGTAGGCATGGAGAATAGTTTCGCAATCTGAATGGGTTGAAAATCGATGGCCCCGCTGCTCAAGTTCTTTGCGCAGCTCGATGTGATTGTAGATTTCGCCATTGGCTACCAGGACTATTTTTCCTTGTTTGGTAAACAGGGGTTGGTGACCACCGGCTACGTCGATAATAGACAGGCGGGTATGGGCAAGTCCAAGGGGGCCATCCAGGTGTACCCCCGAGTTGTCAGGGCCACGATGCCCGAGTATAGCCGCCATGGCCTCAAGTTGGGGGCGCTCGGCATGGCCTTCACTCAGGAGCAGTCCTGCGATACCGCACATGGTCTGGGTCTAATGCTCGCTGGTTTGAGGATGTCGGTTGTGTAGGGCATAGGTATAGGCGATGCCACCAAACAACAACCAATAGAATTGCCAATCGGCATGAACTAAACGAAATTCACCCACATTCCAGATCAAAGACATGGCGAAGACACCAAGCAAAAATAAATATATATCTGTTGAAAGTCGACCTGATTGGTGGGCACGGTGGAGGGTACGCAGCAGCAGCCATAGAATACCGACAAAAAACAAGGCACCCACTATCCCTATACGTACCAATACCTCAATATAGGTGTTGTGCAGGTGTGGCCATTGACGCAGTTCTTTCCGGGCCTGTTTTTTTATTAGCCATTTGCTTGATCCTGGTCCCCAACCGAATAGTGGACGTTCTTTCCATTTGTTGAATCCATGTCGATACAGGTGGATGCGTACACCAATACTGCTTTCGCTGTGGTAGGGGATGTTGGAAAAATCCCCGTCCAACAGAGTATTGATGGTGCTTCGTTCATCCATGAAACGCTGCTTAAAGGTGTCCAGATTCACTACTAATATAGCAGTCACCAGTCCGGCAGCCGTGAGTCCACCGACAATAAGTCTCTTGTAATGCTGTAAATGGAATTGTCTCAATGTTTTGTATAGATGCCAAACCAGTAGTGGTGGCAATACCAGGGCCAGCGCCAGCCAAGTGGTACGCGATTGGGATACGATGACCCCTTCAATCAGCAGACCAAGGCACAGAGCCCAGACAAGGACACGAAGTCCAAACTGGCCGGGCCGATGGGTGTTGCCCCAGAAGCGCGAGGCCATCAACACCAGGCCGACCACGCCAGTGGCGCAATAAAGTCCAAAGGGGACGATATTCATACCCAGGCCGACACGCATTTGTCCTTGAACAATGGCATGCCATTGTGTCACGTCGAGGATATAAAGTGACTTCACGATGAAGCCGAGCATGGCCAGAAGCAGGACAGTGGTGATGCGGGACTCTTTGGCGCCTAGCCACCAGGCTGCAGTCAGCAACAACAATAGTTGTATTAGCGACCAGGTGTCTTTTAATTGCAGTGCCGCCGTTTCCGGGAATCGCCAAGTGGCCCAGCCAGCCAGTATCACCAGATAGATTCCAAAACCACACAAAAGCTGAAACAAGCGATCTCGGCGTATTATTGGCCAGATAGAAGGCATTGACCCAATAAATCCGATAACCATAAACAGGATGCCGGCATAGGCCAGGGAGGGGATCATTCGCGCAAACAACGCGACTATAAATAGGCCTGTTATGCCAAGTCTGTAGCACCAACGTGGTTCGGCATGATGGTCAGCTGTGGTGGTGGTTTCCAATGAGTATTGCCCAGAATTTTTTTGAGGCTTTAGTCGTAGGCACCTTAGCCCCTGCAATCCATAAGTCCTCGTGTTGGGGTATCTTATATATCAGGACACCGCTATGGGCAAATGTCAAAGCCCGTTTGAGCTTTACCCGGGTTTTTTCGGGTATCTTGCCCCGGTCGTCAAGGCATAAAAATTGTGCCCTATTGCTGTTCTGGGTAGGGTCCGGCCCAGTAGCCCGCCAGACCACGATCTAGCATGTATTTCGCAAAGTGCTCCCACCGATAGCGTTGATGTACCCACTCAAGCGGAGACAGATTAGCGTGGTCCTCGACGTAAAAATCTATGAAATATTTAATCCAACGCTGATGTTTCTTGGGTAGATGTAAATACGGCAAGAATCGAATTTGACGTTTTGCAGTTTCGACTATTTCTACGGGCTTGCGACCAGAGGGTTCTGTGGCAGCTTGAAACAGGATGAATAGGGCGCTGGCCAAGCTGGTACGGTCAGCACCACCGGAACATTTCATAAGGATGGGCTGTGGTGCTGTTTTAAAGGCTTCAAAGAGCTCGATGAGATCGTTTTGGCGGGGTATCCACCTTGAGTTCAGTATGACGTTCAGATGAAGGACTCCTTTTGACTCGCACACACTTTGTTCATTTTTAAACCACGTACTATTGGGGTGCTTGCCACGAAGGTTTAGCAAGGTGCCGATCTGGTAGTAATCGAGAATCAAGGGCAGATGGCGATGGTATATTTGTGCCGACCGATAGGCTCCATCCGTGACCCTTTGTACATTATAGAGTCGAGATACCAGGGAGCCGGTAAAACGCCGGATTGGCGGCAAGGAAGTTTTTCCAATTGACATCATTATTGTTTCGTTAATTTGGCCTTGCCGTGTCGGAAACGGTGAAGCTGTTAGCCATTGTCCGGTTGGGCATTGAAACAAATAGATTGTGGTGAATTATGGCCAAGCTATATCCCCATCTTTCTCTTTCTAACAAGGTCGCTTAGCCAGCCGAGTACCCCAGAGGGAAGTGCTGCTAGCCACAACGCTTTATTTTCGACCTCCGTGGACTGGTTAAAAAGATTGATACGGCAGTGCAGGGCGTATCGAATATAGCGAGTATAGTAATAGAAGATTTTCTTATTGTGATCATATCGATAGTTCTTGCAGATTTCTTCACGAAAATAATGATAGAAACTATTTGGGCTGCTGACTCGAAAACGGAATAGATTGGCGGTATAGCCATCTGCCTCACGAACATTGATTTCAAGTGGTGCATTGATGAACCGAAACCTGTAATCACGGGATATTTGCCTCAGAATAAAATCTGGACGTATCAGTTTTTCCCCAGAATACTCAGGAAAGGGATAAGACTTTAGTATGGCAGTTAGAATCGCCTCTCGTTTCTCCCCGCCTTCTGGAATAATACGAAAAATATCAAAATAGTCTGAGTCAACAGGTTCACGGGGATATTTATGTCCTGATACTTCTCCTTTTTCAGTCAGGCACAATCCAGAGATCCCAGCGAAACCAGGGCGCTGAGCCTCATCTATTTTATCCCAATGGGTATCGATTTGGGTTAACGCATCCTTAATAATGAAATCACCGGCATCCAGGGTGATAAAGAAATAACCCCGTGCCTCGGAGACCGCCTTGTTATGGGCAAGATGTTTACCTTGATTGGCTTGAAAGAAATACTGAATGGGGAAAATTGCCTTTTTTATCCACGCACGGCAAATGTTGTCAGTATCATCTTTGGAGCCATCGTTGATGATGATGACCTCGAAATTCTTGTGGTCAAGCTTTGCTACACTTTGCAGCGTCTCGTCCAGTACATCGCCTCGATTGTAGCAAGGCACAAAAATAGAGTAACGGTAGCTTGTTTTCATTGCCAATGCGGTTAATGGGTTCGTCGACAAGGGTACTGAAATCAGCGACGGTTGCCGGGGGATACGTACGGCTAAATAGCTCTAGGAGAAATAAGACCAGAGTCTTCACTAAGACTCTTGATCTACGCCAGATAAAGCAAGTTTGGTGACGCGCTTTAGTCTACCCCGCGAATTAAGTGGTCGAGGCAGCACCTTATGGTGAGGTAAATGATGTTCCGTTTTAAACTTTTCGTCAAGCCAGCAAAACAGGGCCAGAGTCGATTTTCGGGTATGTGTTCAGTTTTTTGGGTAATGTGGCGAAAAAATCAATTCTGGCCCTGTTTTGCTGGGTGGCGGTTCCAATCGACCCCATAATCTTTCAAAATAGCGGCACCCTGGGTCGTAGATAAGGAAGCCAGCAGTGGAAGTCGAGTCCCCCCCGCCTCATTTGGCGGTATTTTTATCCTTTTCAGGTCATGGTGGCGTCGAACGCATGATGGTGAATCTCATCACTGGGTTCATCGATGCGGGTGTCAAGGTAGACCTTTTGTTGGTCAAACAGCGTAGCCCCCACTTGGATACCCTGCCGGAGGAGGTGAATATTGTTCGGCTTGGGTCTGAACATACGCTGTTGTGCCTATGGCCATTAATACAGTATTTACGGTGTCATAGACCTCAGGCCTTGCTCGTCGCTAAGGATCGCGCCAATAAGGTTGCGATACTGGCCCGTTGGCTGGCAGGGACATCGACCCGTCTGGTAGTGCGTTTGGGGACGACCCTTTCGGGGGCCCTGCAAGGGCGAAGTCGGCTAAAGCGGTGGGTGTGGTATGCTTCTCAGCGCCGGTTCTATCCATGGGCTGATGCGATTGTGGCGGTGTCCCACGGGGTTGCCGAAGACACCGCCAGGATAACGGGATTATCGGTTGCGGGTATCTATGTCATCCCCAACCCTGTGGTGACAGCGGCGCTTTTACGGCGTGCTGCTGAGCCTCTGGATCATCCCTGGTTTCAGCCAGAGGGGGCGCCGGTCATAGTGGCTGCAGGTCGACTCACCCAGCAGAAGGATTTCGCAAGTCTTATTCTGGCCTTCGACAAGGTGTCGGCTGAAATAGATTGCAGGCTCGTGATTCTGGGTGAGGGCAATCTTCGCGGCCAACTCGAAGCATTGGTGGCCAAGCTGGGGCTGGAGGGCAGGGTCATGCTCCCTGGGTTTGCGCAAAACTTGGCCAGTTTTCTGTCACGGGCGACACTATTTGTGTTGTCCTCCCGATGGGAAGGTTCGCCCAACGTACTCACCGAGGCCTTGGCCCTGGGCGTCCCGGTTGTGGCGACAGATTGTCCGAGTGGGCCTCGGGAGATTCTGCAGGATGGTAAATTTGGCCCGTTAGTATCAGTCGGTGATGTACCAGCACTGGCCCAAGCTATCTTAAAGACCCTGCGTCAGCCGTTAGATTCGGTTGTATTGCAAGGTGCGAGTAAAGACTACAATATTAAAAACAGCGTTAGTAAATATTTAGAGTTGCTTGAGTTGAAGCCTTGTAAACAGGGTGAATGTGTGGAGCCCCCGGTAGACAAATAATTATGATGTTATCTTTGAAACATAAATTCCTGTTTGTCCATATTGCCAAGACCGGTGGCACCAGTATACGAGCAGCACTCACGCCGCTGCGTTGGGCCGAATTACATCAAATCCCCATATTTATTTGTAGCAAACTGAGTGGAATGAGTGGGCACCGTATTGGTGCTAAATTTCCCCGTCATGCCAAGGCCATCGCCGCCAAAGAAATGTTGCCTCATGAGTTGTATAGCGAGCTCTTTAAATTTGTCTTCGTGCGCAATCCTTGGGACCTTCAGGTCAGTTCCTGGCATCATATTCGCCGTGAGCGTCCCCATCTATTGAAGGGTGTTGATACGTTTGATGAATTTATTCGCTGGAAGCTGGACAGCTCAAGGCCCTATCAATTCCACATCGATACTTCAATCGAGCACCAGTCAGATTACCTTGTTGATCTGCATGGTAATGAAATTGTTGATTTTATTGGGCGCTATGAACGCTTGGTGGATGATTTTAATACGATTTGTGAACACATCGGTATTCATCCACGTCAATTACCCCATCGGCGTCAGGCCAAGGATCGTGATGACTATCGTAGCTACTATTCTGATACTCTGGCCCAACAAGTTGGTGATTACTTTCGCGCCGACATTAAAAGGTTTGGTTATAGTTTTTAAGCTTGGCAAAGTCCGTAGACTTGAGGCCCATTGCATTCACTATCATGAGATTTTCTAAACTCTCCAATCACTACCCAGTCTTGTTGGGCATTGTTATTGTAACGCTTACTGTCTATCGCCTGTGGATCATGGTGACGAGTCCCTACACCCTGTTCGCAGACGAGTCATACTATTTTGGTTGGGCCCAGAATTTAACGACAGGATACTACTCCAAGCCACCGATGATCGCCTGGTTGATTGCCTTGACCACAGGGGTGTGTGGTGATGGTGAGGCCTGCGTCAAGTCCGGTGCATTATTAATTTATCCACTGACTACCGTCGTGATTTTTCTTCTTGCCAAGGCACTTTATGATGACCGTATCGGATTTTGGTCGGCGGTGGTGTTTTACACGCTCCCAGTAGTATTTGTGTCTTCACAAATTATCTCAACCGATGTGGTATTGATCCTATTTTGGTCTCTGGCGTTTTATTTTTTCATTCGAGCATTGCAGACCAATAAGGATGTGTTCTGGGTTCTAGCAGGTGTGAGTGCTGGATTGGGGCTACTCAGCAAATACACCATGGTCATATTTTTGGTGTCGGTGTTGTTGTACCTGGCTTTGTCATCGACACACCGGCATCAGTTTCGCCGACGAGGCCTCTATATCAGTATGATCACCGCCGTGGTGGTGTTTGCCCCTAATATCCTGTGGAACATACAGCACGGTTTTGCCACGGTGGTGCATACTGGCGAGATTTCCAGGTTGGATCAGGGTCTGTTCCACCCAGAGAATCTGCTCAAGTTTTTTTCGGGCCAAATGCTCGTATTTGGCGTTATCTTATTTGTATGCTTTATGCTGGCGCTTGCGGGTTTGAAAAAACGAGAAACAGATGATCGCATGCGAATGCTCGCGCTATTTTCGGTGCCTTTTCTTGCGGTGATTTCTTTGCAGGCCCTTCTGGCTCGGGCTCATCTGAATTGGGCGGCACCCACCTATGTGGCTGCCAGCGTGATGGTGGTGGCCTACTTATTCAACCGCCATCGCCAAGCGTGGTTGTATGCAGGGTTGATATTGAATTTGATATTGGGTTTGGCGATCTACCACTTTGATAGCCTGGCCACTGCCATGGGTGTGGAACTTAGTGTTCTGAACGACCCCTACAAGCGGGTGCGGGGCTGGGACAAGCTGGGTCTTGAGGTCCAGAAGGTATATGAAAAATATCCCGGGGTTCCTTTGTTGGCAGATGATCGCAAGAGCCTGGCCCAGTTGATATATTATCTGCGCCCTCATCCCTATGGTGCCATGATGTGGAATCCTCGTGGTGCCAGACGCAGCCAATACGACCTAGAGACCGACATGAGCAAAAAGATTGGTGATGATTTTATCTATATCACTTTCTATGATAGTGCCGGTAGCGTGGCACGTCATTTTCAAAGCCACCGACTCCTGGCATCCATCAGTGTGCCTATCCACAAGGATTTTAAGCTGAAATACAACGTCTACTATATGGAACGGTTTAAGGGCTATTGATTGCTATGATATTAATAGTTCCTTGCCGCAGAGACGCAAAGGCGCAAAGAATTTGCAGGTCTCGGTGCACCCCTGTGGGGTAGGGAGAAGGAATGACAACGGACACCCAAAGCTTGCCTTCCGCGAAAAGCCCATGGTTTTGGGGGGTCCCCGTTGCGGCCTTGGTGATGGCGGTGTTGGTGTGGCTGACGCAGACAAATCAAGCCTTATTTGTCCTGTTAAACGGTGCCGTAGGCGGTGAAGGACTTTGGTCCCATGCCACGCTATTGGGGGATGCCCTGGTGGCGCTGGTGTTGTTGTCACCGTTCGTGGGCAGGCGCCCGGAAATTCTTTGGTCAGTCTTATTTGCCACTTTATTGGCAGTATTGTGGGTCCATGGGATGAAGGAGCTGTTGCAGGTGCTCCGACCCGCAGCGGTATTAGAAGCCAGCGAGATTGTGATCATTGGCCCGACCCATCGCTTGAGTGCATTCCCTTCCGGCCATAGCACCACCATCTTTACCTTGGTGGGTGTGGTGATATTGTGTCTACGTCGATCAAGCTGGGTGTTGTGGCTGCTGCCCATCGCGATATTGGTGGCCTTGTCCCGGGTTATGGTGGGTGCCCACTGGCCTCTGGATATCCTCGGTGGCGCCTTCGGCGGATGGTGGGCCGCCCTGGGCGGTATATGGCTCAACCAACGCATGCCCTGGGGACGAGGCAGGATCATTCAGGGTTTAATAGGACTGTCTTTGGTTGCCGCCGCGATATGGTTGTTCCAGTTTGATACCGGTTATAGCTTGGCCATGGGCTTTCAACGTCTGTTGGCTGGTGCAGGTTTGGGTTTTAGTGCTTGGGGGCTGTGGCGGTTGGTTAGGCAACAAGATATATGAATTTTTCGCCGCAGAGACGCTAAGGCGCAAAGGACTCGCAGAGGAAGTGTAAAGGAGTATTCAAGTTAGCAATAACGAATGCCGAGACACCCATAATTTACGTGGGTACCTTCACATCGCCGCAATGACGGGTTAGGGTGGGGAAGTCAAATTTATGGGTGTCCCTATTTACTCTCCCCTTTTTGTGTTTATTCAATCACTTAATCCCCGTAATATGAGAGACTCGAGCACGATACCGTTGTGCTCGCTACACATATTCAACTGTTATGTGAAAAGGTAAGTTATAGAAAGTGAAGCTATCAAATACTAAAGAACTTCTTAAAAGGCGTCTCGAAAAAGATCCGTTAAGGGACTTTTTTATATGGTGGGATGAAATAAATGAAAAAGATGTAGAAGCTTTAACATTAAATATAGAAAACGCGAAATGCGAAGAAGAAATTCAACAATTTCTACAAAATAATCCTAAATATTTGATACAGCATCTAGGCGGAGGACACGGTAGATGGGTGCTACCGAAAAAAAAGCTTGGAGCGGAATATATAACAGACTTTGTAATTGGCGAAAGACACTCTTTCGGCTTTGACTGGCAAGCAGTAGAACTAGAAAGCCCAAAAAGGAAAATGTTTAATAAGAACGGTGATCCAAATCAATACCTTAATCATGCAATTCGTCAAATACAAGATTGGAGAGCATGGCTGAATAGAAATCAGAATTATGCATGTAGATCAAGAGATGAGAATGGATTAGGGTTAACAGATGTTACTCCCAATATTGCTGGTTTAATTATTATTGGTAGGCGAAAAGATATTGATTCAAAAACTAATGACAGACGCAGGCAAATGGTACAAGATCTAAATATAGAAATTCACTCTTATGACTTTCTAGTTAATAACCTGAAAGGACGTATAGTTAATAGAAATTTTTAATAAATAATCACATAACAAACTTATCCAGCAGACTGGCAAAAGTGTCGCGATTTTTGCTGATGCAAAAATGCGCGCCACTTTTGCCATCTGCTGATGAGCATCGAATACCGGGACACCCATAATTTACGTGGTCACCTTCACATCGCCGCAATGACGGGTTAGGGTAGGGAAGCCAAATTTATGGGTGTCCCTATTTACTCTATTTACTGCTTAAAGGAAAAACTGTGTGTTTAGAAGAAATCGATGATGGCTTAAGAAATATATCATTTGAATTCTTTTACTGGTTCTCTCGTTTTGAGTTTGCGCTAAAGAAAAATAATTATCTAAAGGACAAAACAGTTGGCGCCAAAGCAGAACCAAACTGGGAAGAGTTTAAGGATAGATTTAAAAATGAATACACAGCTTCAGCAGAGGCGAATCGGCTGATTGATCTTCATCCCAAAAGGCAATTTGTAGCACAAGCTGGCGAGCCTGAGTGGAAACCTGTGGGAATTGACCATTGTAACAACGATCTTTGCAAGGTTGTAACAATGCTCAATACTATAAGAAATAATCTTTTTCACGGAGGAAAGTACGGGGATATAGATGTCGATAGCAAGGAAAGAAATATCGAATTGCTAACTATTGGTATAGTGATCCTGAGTCAACTCGCTAATCTGTCAGGAACCGAGAATGATTACATGCGGCACTATTAATGAGATAACAAGGCAAATTCACTCGGACGACAAAAAGCGCCGCTTCGCTCTGATTTTTGTCGCCGGTGATTTGCGGTGTTATCTGTAGAAACTGGTAAGTAAGATGAAACTATACAAATATATAGCATCAGAAAGTGCTCTCAAAAATATAGTTTCTGGAAGAATAAAATTTGCAACACTTGATAGTTTGAATGACCCCACCGAACTGTTGCCAAAAATATATGAAAGCGAACTGTTGAAGTCATTAGAAGAAAAGAGAGTAAGTGGATATAGAGAGGATGACTTGCTTGACCTTGAGAGACAGGAATCACTATTTAGAAAATTATCGCCAGAGACTATGGTAATACCTGTTCCTAAATCAATAGAACAAGCTAATAGGACGGTTAAGCTACCAGTTTATAATAACTTAGATTATCTAAAAAAGATGTTTAACAAAACTGTAGACTTGATGGCCTCAAGATGTGGAATATTATGCCTTTCAACAAGATACGATTCATTGCCAATGTGGGCTCACTATGCCAATAATGCCTTAGGGTATGTTATTGAATTCGAAGATTTGCAAAGTGTTTATTCTGGGGATGAAACCGGAGTATTAAATGAAATCAAGGATATAGATTATAAGAATAAAAGATCAGGAATAACTTTTGATAAAGGGTCTTACAATTCGCTGTTTTTTGAGAAGAACAAAGATTGGGAATATGAGTCCGAGAAAAGAGTCGTAACAGACTTGAAAAGCTGTATAGAGCACAAGATTGCTGGTGAAGTTATCTATATCCAAGAAATAGATAAACAATATTTTTCAAAAGTTATTTTTGGCTGGAAAGTGCCAGAATCAGCCATAGCTAGACTTTCTGAGGAAGTCCTTTCGATCAATATAGGCGTAACTATTGCTACCGCAACAATTAAAGATGGTTTGATCAAGATTGATAATTGAAGAAAGAGAAAACAGACAACAAATCACTGCACTAGCAACAAGTGGACACCGACTTTAATGCTTTAATGGAGAAGCGAGATTGATTCTATAATTTTAGGGGACGGAGTGATTGATCCCAAGTTAACAATAACCTTCTTTTCCTCTGCGCCTTCGCGCCTTTGCGGCCTCTGCGTTCCTTGCCGTGCTGGGGTTATAAGAGCTTTATTAAAGCAATCCCATTTTTTTCCAATAGAACCTGGAAGTTATTCAGCTCTGATAAATATATTCCCTTGGTCAAGACCAGATCACCGGATCGGGGTGGGCGTTTCTCGGTCAGACGTTCGCTGTAGACCAAAAAGCTTGGAGTATTGAGTCGCCACATGACGATGGGTGCAGGATCGTCACGGACCAATAGGGCGGCCTCCTTGATGGGGGATTGTTTGATTTCGGCGATGACGGGCATCAGGCTGCCCCAAAATACTGTGACCGTGACTACCCCGATCATGGACAGTTTGTACGCCAGGGCGAAGCGTTTATCAAAAACAAAATAGACGGTGACCACCAGGGCCGTGAGCATGGCTACCGTATAGTTTGTGGGAAATGGGTCTGCCGCAGTGGCCAGGATGTCCATTACAAACGGGTCGGTGATGCGGTCTTTGAATTTATCCAAGAGAGTGGGCAATGCAGCGAGAAAACTAAAAAATAGCGCTGCGGGTAGCAAGGCCCAAAGCCGTGAGCGCAGTTGGCCGATATGGGTGGCCATAAGAATCAATATGGCCGGGTAGGCGTAGACGATGTAGTGGGGCAGTTTGGTGCCGGAGAGTGAAAAGAACACCAGGACAAAGAGAAACCAGCACCATAGAAACAGGCCCAGGTCACTTTGGCGATCTTGTTTGAAGCGTGAGACGGCCTTTAGCAATACCGTGGTAAAGGGTAACAGGCCGATGATCAATACTGGCAGGTAGTAGAGCAGGCTGCCACCGTGGCCCTCCATGGGGCCTTGGAAGCGATCCAGGTTGTGGCGAAAGAAGAAGCCCTCAATGAAGGCCTGACCCTGTCTTAGGATCTGAACCCCATACCAGGGTGCCGCAATCAGGGCAAACAGCAGTAGGCCGCGCAGGTCAAAGGCCGCTTTATACCAGTCTCGGAATCGTCCCCTTAGTGAGAAGAAGAGGGCGCTGGTGACCAGGGGGATGAGAATGGCCACCGGACCCTTGGTGAGAAAGCCCAGGCCCATGGCAGCAAAACCTATATAGAGCAGTCTTCGATCTGGCTTCTGATAGTAGAGGTAGATACAAAACAGTGCCACAGTAATAAACAGGTTCAGCAGGGAGTCGGCAATGGCGGCACGACCGATGAGGCTGACCTGCAAGGCGGTGGCGGTCATCAGGCCTGCGTAGAGACCGGTGCGCTCGTCTTTGAGGTGACGTACAAAGCCATAGATCACCATGACCCAGATGCTGGCGGCGAGTGCAGAAGGCAGGCGGAAGCCGATTTCACTAAAACCCAAGGCGCGGGTGCTCAAGGCCTGTAGCCAGTAGACCAGGATGGGCTTGTCGTAGCGGGGTTCACCATTGAGGGTGGTGGAGATAAAATCCCCATGCAGGAACATCTCACGGGTGGCCTCGCTGAAGGCGCCTTCATCCAGATCGAACAGGGGGAGGGTGTGTATATTGAAGAAAAAACTGATGCCGATGGCGCTGGCCAACAGTATACGCAGCAGGATGATGGGTGTGGTATCCGTAATCGTCGGGGGATGGGGGGGGGTGGTTTGCATGATGTACGCATTGTACCGTTACCCAGCCATGGGCTCGAGTTTCTGTCTGTTGTCTAATAATATAGAATAGCCCCGCTCTATATTGCGAACATACATTGCCATCCCGGTTTTGTTGGGCCTGGCAAAGCGACTGACACGTGCAGACATCACAAGTTAAAGACCCCTCATCACCTCCGAAAAGAGCCTATTGGCACTACGCCGTGGGGGGGCTGATCTTCGTGGTTTTTGTCGGCTTTGTGGAAACCTATCTGGGCTGGGCCAAGTTATTACGGCCTTGGCGTGAACTTTCACCGTTGATGGTCTTGGGCGCGGGTGCGGTGGTGTTTGTCAGCTATGCGGTACGGGCCCTGCGCCTCTATGATTATTTTCGAACCGATATGTCTGGGGCCTACGGGCTGTGTCTGCGGCTCTTTTTGCAACACAATATGTTAAATAACCTGTTGCCTATGCGTAGTGGTGAACTGAGTTTCCCGTGGTTGATGTCCCGTTACTTCTCAGTCCAGCCCATCCGGTCTTTGCCAGCCCTGTTGTGGTTTCGTTTATTGGATTTGCATACCCTGTTGGCTATTGCTTTGACCGTCACCCTATTCAACTCGCGAGACCTTGTGCTTGGCGGAGGCCTGTTGCTGTGGGTCAGTATGCCGTACCTGGGGTATAGGCTGAGTGGCCGCCTGCAACGGGTGATTGCCAGGCGCACCCGTAGTCGTTTGTGGCGATTGGCCCTGCGTCTTCTGGAGAGTCTCCCTCAATCTCCCCGTGACTTTTGGGCATCCTGGTTGTGGACGGTCTTGAATTGGCTGGTCAAGCTTGCCGCCTTTTCCTGGGTGCTCCTGTTTTTTATTGATACGGGCTTGGCTGCAGCGTCTCTGGGTGTTATCGCCGGTGACTTGACGAGTGTGTTACCGATCCATGGCGTGGCCGGTGTGGGCACTTATGAGGCCGGTGTGGTGGGGGGCTTATTACCCTTTGGTGTCGATGCCGATGAGGCCTTATCGGCGGCAATCAATCTGCATTTGTTTTTATTGGGCTCTGCTGTATTGGGTGGCTTGTTGAGTATTTTATTGCCCCGCCTGTCAAGACGATCGTCTGATGAGACCTTAAATTCTGGGGGGACCTAGATTACTCGCTTGGGTGTCGGGTCAATGGTGTCTGGTTGTGCCCGTTATCTCATCAGGCTGCGCTTTAAAAATATTTAACCTGTTCGCATACATTACTTTCAGGTAATGACGTGCTTGCTGTTCAAAAGGAAATATACGAAGTAGCAAGGCACTGCTTATATCAGGATATTTATTGGCCACTTCCTGTTGTATTTCATTATGCTTTGTGGAGACCTTCACGAAGCGGCCCCCTATATATGCACTGTTGCCCATCTTAAAAAGAACAATAATTGCCAGTGCTATGATAACAGGTTTACGTGCACACTTTGTTTCTGCCAATCCCAGGTATACGCTTATCATTATCACCAACGCCAGCCACAGCGGATAGGAAAATGTGATATAGCGAGCGATCCCTGCCTGATCCACGCCATATTGTGCGCGTCCAAAGGCCGTTAATATGGCACAGCTCACAGCATATGCCGCGAGTGCGGCGTAAGGCAGAATGGCCAGCAACGAATTCTTGTTATACGCGCGTAATCTGAAGTAAAGCCAAACGCAACCCGCTAGTCCTGCGAGCCCAACAATGGTTACAGTGTTATGTGAGAAACGTGCGATACCACTGCCTAAAAAATTCAATGTAAAATGTATCGTATTGAGTGATATAGGATTGGCCGCCGCGTTTTTTGTCTCCATTATTGCTGCATAATAATGATAAGTATTAGCTGCTCCGAGAAGTATGAAAATGGCGCTATAGGCAATCTTCTTTCGAGTGGAATTTGCAGGATGCAGTAGTATTAACACGACACCTATAGGCCATAGCGCCAGAGATGTCGCATAGTTATATACGGCAAAGGCGCTCGCAATGCTTGCAAGCAAAATATGCCAGGGTAAGGATTCCGGACGGGTCAAGAAAAAGATCATCGTAAAACAGCCCGCAAGGCTGAGAAAGGCTGACATCTGCCAGCCCCACAACAGATTTTCTGCTTGGTCAATAGAAAATATAAATAATGTACTGAGTATTACCATGAAGGGTAATAGGGGCTTCAAATCCAGAGCCCTGGATGTCTCACGAAGCATAAGAATGAATATTGCCAGCATATACAATGAAACCAGGATGATTACTGTAATATCCCAGGCAATATTCCAGTGTGACCATACGGCGAGTGGCAGCATGATCATGTAGGCGAATGCATGCCAATGTGATTCGCCATGAGGGGAAAATAAATCTTTAAGTGTTAGCGTCCCGTTATAATAGCGTTCAAGAAATATGGACAAATCCAGGTGATCAAAGTACGGAAAACGATAATAGTATGTATAGGCGTATATAACCTGGAATAATATTAATATGCTACATAAGGCAACCGTTTGCCTGGTCGTCATTGACTTAATGTAATCCCCAAGAGCCATAGGAATATATCTTTCGTGTTTAAGTTATTTTCCCCGTGCTGAGGGGTTCATGTTCTGCTAAACATTAATCATCAAAGCCTATTTTTTTATCCAGAATATAATAAGGCCTGTTTTTTACCTCATCGTATATTCTTCCTATGTACTCACCAATGATGCCTAGAAAAAACAGTTGTAACCCGCCGATAAAGAATGTGGTGCTTAACCCATAAGGCCAGGATAAAAATTCACGACCGAGAAAATATTTATAGTAAAGCCCGACTGCACCAATGATAAAAGAAGAAGCGGCACTAAATAGCCCGATTATTGTGGCAACCCGTAAGGGTGTCTTGGAAAAAGAGAAAATGGCATCAAATGCCAGATTGAACAATTTTGAAAGGGTTACACGTGGCGCGCCATCCTGTCTTGATTCCCGCTCAACCAGCAAACCTGTCTGACGAAAACCAGCATAAGTTCTCAAGCCCGTTATATACCGGTTATGTTCCGGCATGCGTTGAAGCTCTTTTATGACTTTGTGGTCCATCAATGAAAAAATACCCGCATCCAGTGGAAACGGAATTTCACTCAAGGCATTATTGATACGGTAGAATAGTTTGAAAGTCAGGCGTTTTAGCCACGCCTCTTTGCGTTTGTTCCTGACGGCATAGACGACGTCATAACCCTCCTTCCATTTGTCAATAAAACGCGGAATAGTCTCCGGCGCGTCTTGCAAATCCCCGTCCATCAAGATAACCGCACGCCCCTTGGCATGATCAATCCCAGCGGTTAACGCGCATTGATGACCAAAATTACGCGATAAGCTTATAACCTTTAGCCCCGCGTTATTTTCGGCGAGTTGAGCAAGGAGTTTTAAGGAGGCGTCAAAGCTACCATCATTAACGAAGATTACCTCATAGGGTGAATCCAGACGTTGCACCACCTTTGATAAACGGCCCCATAAGAGTGGTATTGTGGCCTCTTCGTTATAGATTGGGATAACGACAGAATAATGTATGTCGGGACTCATGGTTATTTCCTGTATATCCTGAGCAGTTCCTGAGTTTGTCTTTGTGGTAACTTTCATTTTTCTTGGTACATTTTCCTTAGTATAACTGACTCAGCGAGGCCAGAACCAAGTGCTAAAGGTGCTGTACAGTAACTGGATGGTATGAATTATTCTATACATGGGGCAACAGTGTAAGGTGAGACGGGTGTTTTCTCAGAAGATTGAGCGCTTTTGTGAATTTATAGCATCCTTTCTCTCTGGGGCCTTGGCCCTCCTATGGATGGGGAGCTTGGGGTGGGGGGCAGAATAATCAGTACGTGATTTTCACCACAGGATTGCCGGGGCCGTGATGCTGTCTTACCATAGCCGCCATGGTGGTGTTATTTACAGACTTTGGTACTAAAGACTCTTATGTGGGCCAGCTCCACGGGGTATTGCACCAGGCCGTTGCCGGTCTCGATATTATAGACCTGCTTCATCAAGTGCCCCATTTTGATATCCGTTCCGGTGCCTACCTATTGCCCTCTTTTGTTAATTTATTTCCTGTCGAAACAGTGTTTGTCTGCATCGTGGACCCAGGGGTGGGTGGGGTGCGTCGACCGCTCATGTTGCAAGTAGACGGACGCTGGTATGTGGGGCCAGACAATGGACTGTTCCGCCTTTTGTTACGTCGTGCCAGCGAGGCCCAGATATGGGAGATTCTTTGGCGACCCGAGAACCTGTCCGCCAGCTTTCACGGTCGTGATCTCTTTGCACCGGTTGCAGGGATGCTGGCGATGGGGAAGCGGCCGGATTGCCGTCCTTGCAAGATAGACGATACCGATCATGACGATTGGCCAGATGACCTGGCCCGGATTATCTATATCGATCACTACGGTAATGCTGTCACCGGATTACGCGCCGTCAATATGGATCCAGGCTGCCCATTGGTTGTAGGAAGAAACACTTTGTCGTCGGCCCAGACCTTTGCTGATGTTCCCATGGGTGCCGGGTTTTGGTATGCCAATGCCAATGGGTTGGTGGAGATTGCCGTTAACCAGGGGCATGCTGCCAGTCAACTGGGGATAGAACTGGGAGAAGCAGTGAGCCTGCAAAAACCCAAGCACGGTGAGTAATAGTTACAATTTGTTTCAGGCCGGAATCTAAAATAATGGTGATAATGGGTAAGCCTGGATTCCAGCCCGCACCGGGATGACGGTGGTACTGGGTCTAAGTAAGAGCCCCCTTTTCCTCTGCGCCTTAGCGGCCTCTGCGTTATAGGTAGACCCCAGTTTATTCATCAACCCGTCTTGCGTTGCAAGGACGGGTCACGGTCGAGTAGGGGTTTGAGATAAAGACCGGTATAAGAGGCCGGGAAGGCTGCAACACCCTCCGGGGTGTCGCTAACCACTACGGTGCCACCACCGTCACCACCTTCCGGGCCCATGTCGATGATCCAGTCTGCGGTCTTGATGACATCCAGGTTGTGTTCGATGACCACCACCGTGTTGCCGTGATCCCGAAGCCGATGCAGGACGGTGAGCAATTGATCGATATCGTGGAAGTGCAGTCCGGTGGTGGGTTCATCCAGGATATACAGAGTTTGTCCGGTATCCCGTTTGGACAGCTCACGGGCCAGCTTGATTCGTTGGGCTTCACCGCCGGACAGGGTCACCGCGCTTTGGCCCAGTTTGATATAGGACAAACCCACATCCAGGAGTGTATCGAGTTTGCGTTTAATGACCGGCACTGCGCTAAAAAATTTCTGGGCCTCTTCGATAGTCATGTCCAGCACTTCACGGATATTTTTGTCCTTATACCGGACCTCCAGGGTTTCACGGTTGTAACGTGCCCCCTGGCAGGCATCACAAGGGACATAGATGTCGGGTAAGAAGTGCATCTCAACTTTAATCAGGCCATCACCCTGGCAAGCCTCACAACGGCCACCGCGCACGTTAAAAGAAAAGCGACCGGGTTTGTAACCTCGTTCCCGGGCGATGGGTGTCCCGGAAAAGAGCTCACGGATGGGGGTGAACAGGCCGGTATAAGTTGCCGGATTGGATCGAGGGGTGCGGCCGATGGGGCTTTGATCGATATCAATGGTCTTGTCGAAATGCTCCAGACCTTCAATCCTTTTGTGTGGTGCCGGATCGGTATTGCTACGATAGATATGCTTTGCCGCTGCAGCATAGACCGTGTCATTGATAAGCGTAGACTTGCCAGAACCCGATACCCCAGTGATACAGGTCAGCAGGCCAACCGGAATATGGACATCGATATTTTTTAGGTTATTACCGCAGGCGCCAATGATAGACAGGCATTTATCTTTATTGACCGGGGTGCGCGTCTTGGGGATGGCAATTTCCCGCCGCCCACTCAGAAATTGACCGGTAATCGATTCGCTGGATTGCTCAATATCGTTGGCGCGACCTTGGGCCACCACCCGGCCACCGTGTACCCCGGCACCGGGACCCAGATCCAAAACATAGTCGGCGGTGCGTATGGCCTCTTCGTCATGTTCTACCACGATAACGGTGTTGCCTATATCCCGTAAATGGATCAGCGTGTCCAGGAGTCGACCATTATCCCGTTGGTGCAGGCCGATGGAGGGTTCATCTAAAACATACATGACACCCACCAGGCCGGCACCGATCTGTGAGGCCAGGCGGATACGTTGCGCCTCGCCACCGGACAGGGTCTCGGCGGAGCGTTCCAGGGTGAGATAGTCCAGGCCTACGTTTACCAAAAACCCCAGGCGTTGGCCGACCTCTTTGACGATTTTTTCTGCGATCTCGCCTCGGGATCCGTCGAGACTCAGGTTGCTAAAGAATTCCTGGGCGCTGGCGATGGGCATGCGGGTAATATCGTGTATAGCCTTGTTGGCCACAAATACATGACGAGGTTCGGTGCGCAGGCGGCTGCCACCGCAAGTTTGACACGATTGTGTGCTGATGTACTTGACCAGTTCGTCCCGTACCGATTGAGATTCGGTTTCGCGGTAGCGGCGTTGCATGTTTGGGATCACACCCTCGAAGGCATGTTTGCGTGGTCCCCAATGTTTCTTGCCCAGATAGGTAAATTTAATGAGTTCATCCCCGCTACCATGGAGGATCATTTCACGTGTAGTTTTGGAGAGTTTCTCGAAGGGTTTGTCGATGTCGAAGCCAAAGTGGTCGGCGAGGCATTCGAGCATGTGAAAATAAAAGACATTGCGCCGATCCCAGCCGCTGATGGCACCGGCGGGCAGGCTCAAGGAAGGATCGCGTAGCACACGACTCGGGTCGAAGAACTGGCGCATACCCAGACCGTCACAGTCTGGACAGGCCCCGGCGGGATTGTTGAAGGAGAACAACCGCGGTTCCAGTTCTTGCAGACTGTAGCCACAGTGGGGGCAGGCGTATTTGGCGGAGAAAATGATTTCCTTGGATTGATCGCTGTTAGTCTCATCTCCCGGCAGAGTGACGACTCGCGCCACATTGTCGGCGATGGCCAGGGCGGTCTCAAAGGACTCTGCCAGGCGTTGTTGTTGTTCCGCACGGACCACCAGACGATCAACCACCACCTCAATGGTATGTTTGAGATTCTTTTTGAGGGTGGGTGCATCGTCCAGCTCAACGACGATACCGTCGATACGGGCACGCACGTAGCCCTGGCTGCGTAACTGTTCGATGATGTGCTGGTGTTCGCCTTTACGGTCCTGCACCATGGGTGCCAGCAAAAGGATGCGGGTACCGTCCTCCAGGGCCAGGACCTGGTCCACCATCTGGCTCACTGTCTGTGCCTCCAGGGTGATGTCATGGTCCGGGCATTTCGGGTCCCCCACCCGGGCAAAGAGCAGGCGCAGATAATCGTAGATCTCGGTCACCGTGCCCACGGTGGAGCGGGGATTGTGGGAGGTGGCCTTCTGTTCGATGGAGATGGCCGGTGACAGGCCCTCAATGAGGTCCACATCCGGCTTTTCCATCAGCGATAAGAACTGGCGGGCATAGGCCGACAGGGATTCAACATAGCGTCGTTGGCCCTCGGCATAGATGGTGTCGAAGGCCAGGGAGGATTTGCCGGACCCGGACAGACCGGTGATGACAATGAGTTTGTCCCGGGGCAGGTCAACGTCTATATTTTGTAGGTTATGGGTTCGTGCGCCGCGAATATGGATGGTTTGCATGGGGGCCTCTGAAAAATGCTGAACCCGGTACTATACGGCCCATACCCCGGTCCTGGCAAAATTACCTGTATAGTTCCCATTTTGGTCAGGGCCAGTTCACGCAGGGGGTGCTATGTTTTACGTTCATGATTGGCTTGGCGGTGAGCGTTTTGACCGGAATGATGGCTGCAGGTGTGTTGTTTTGGACCGACTGAAGGTGGGTGATGCCGTGCGTGGTTTTTTTCTGGCAAGTGTTGCGTGTTTATTGTTGGCCCCCTTGGGCGCGGGTGCCCAGGCGGCCCAGGGCCCCCACTACGCTGTTTATTTTACTGCCGAAGAGACGAATGGTGTGCCACAGAAGAAACCCGCTACATCCTTTGGGTGTTCGGGCAAGGTCTATGGGGTCTTAGAGATCAGTGGTCTCGATCACGGCAAGCATCGGGTCGATGTCTGGTGGATTGACCCCAGCGGCAGGCGTCGGGAAAGGACCCGCTTTCCCTTTCAGGTGTTTCAGGACAAACACCGGATTTGGGCCTGGTTACGTTTGATCAGGTCAAAAGATTCTGTGGTCGATCGGGTCTTTATGGGTAATGCCGCCTCCGGCATGGAGGACTTCATCGGTAAGTGGACGGTGAAATTTCGAGTGGACCGCAGGCTGGTAAAAAAAAGCAGCTTTAAGGTGATTTGTTAGTTGGTGGTGCCCTCCTAAGGTTGCCAGGTTCGAAAGGGAAAGGATGCCTCTATAAGGCACGACTTGTAGGCATGGCAGGCCGATTTTTGTCCGATACCAGATTCCACTCATGAACGGGATCAGCGTTTGCCATGGCCCATGGGAGGCCTATCTGTTTTTGAGCCTCTAAATAGGCCTTTGTTTTGTAAGCTAATACAGATATTTTTCGGTCACCTGAGAACCTGATACCATAGCGCCCCTGAATACACTCTTGTTTTGATTTCTCCTTGAAAAATACACCGATGACATCCACCGAGCGGCGCACCGTGGGGGCGCTGGCCGGGATATTTGGCCTGCGTTTGCTGGGTCTGTTTTTGATTCTGCCGGTGTTTGTCCTGTATGCGGAAAACAGTTTGTCCGGGGCCACCCCTTTTCTCATCGGCCTGGCCCTGGGTGTCTATGGCCTCACCCAGGCCCTGTTCCAGATACCGTTTGGGATGTTGTCAGATCGCTGGGGGCGTAAGCCACTCATCGTTATTGGTCTGGTTATCTTTGCCCTGGGCAGTGGCATTGCGGCGGTTTCCGACTCGATACATGGTGTCATCCTGGGGCGTATGATCCAGGGCATGGGGGCCATTGCCGCAGTGGTTTTGGCCCTTACCGCAGACCTGACCCGCGAGGAACAGCGCACCAAGGCCATGGCCCTTATTGGCGTTACCATCGGCCTGGTCTTTATGTTGTCCCTGGTGTTGGGGCCGCTATTAAACGGTTGGATCGGGGTTAAAGGCATCTTTTGGCTGACGGCGGTCTTGGCGCTGGCCGGGGTGGGGGTGGTCTATTGGGTGCCTACCCCGGTGGCGGCCCGCCGCCACCGTGATGTTCAGTTGGTTCCTGCCCAATTGGCCAAGGTGCTGGCAAATCCCGTCCTGTTGAGGTTGGATGCGGGTATTTTTGTGCTCCATCTGGTCCTCACCTCCATGTTTGTGGCCGTTCCCCTGGCCCTGGTCCATGAAGGTGGCTTGGCGGAAGCGGCCCACTGGAAGGTCTATCTGCCGGTGATCGTGCTGTCGGTAGTCGGCATGGCCCCCCTGGTGATATTGAGCGCACGCAAACATCTGATTCAAAAGGTATTTATAGTTTCCATTGCCCTGGTGCTGCTGGCCCAGGCCCTGTTCTATTTTGGTCACCAGAGTCTGCCCTGGTTGATGTTCGCGCTGTGGGTCTTTTTTGTGGGATTTAATACCCTGGAGGCCTTGTTACCGTCCACGGTCTCCCGGGCGGCACCGGCAGACAGCAAGGGCACCGCCATGGGGGTGTACAATAGCTTCGAGTTCTTCGGTGTTTTCCTGGGGGGCACCCTGGGGGGCTGGTTGTACGGCGCGGTGGGTATCGGTGCCGTATTTCAGCTTTGTGGGGCATTGACCTTGGTGTGGATAGTCATTGTGATGACCGCCCCGGCGCCGAAGTTGTTGGACACCCGCCTGCTGCGGGTGGGACCACAGACCGAGGATGGGGCACCGGCACTGGCCAAGCGATTGGTGGGTATTGCCGGGGTGGTGGAGGCCATCGTCGTTGCCGAAGAAGGCATCGCCTATTTGAAGGTCGACCACAAAAAGTTGGATGGAGACAGCCTGCAGCAATTCTCGGTAGCAACGGATTTGCAGTGACGCTGGGTCAGGACAATTTTAAAAACGAATTTGAGCACAGAAACTTAGAGTTAAGCGTATAGCGAGGAGGCTTGTATGGCACGTGGTGTAAACAAAGCAATTATAGTCGGTAACTTGGGAAATGACCCTGAAGTGCGCTATTCGGCAAACGGGTCTGCCATTGCCAAAATCAGTGTCGCAACCACCGAGTCGTGGAAGGACAAGAATACCGGCGAGAAACAGGAAAAGACAGAGTGGCACCGCATAACGTTCTTTGGTCGTCTGGCCGAGGTCGTGGGGGAATACCTGAAAAAGGGTGCGCAGGTTTATGTCGAGGGTCGGATACAGACCACCAAGTACACCGACAAGAATGGGGTCGAGAAATACAGCACTGAAATCGTGGCCAATGAGATGCAGATGCTGGGATCCCGTGGTGGTGCCGGTATGCCGGCAGATGATTTCAACCAAGACCGTGCACCTGCAGCGAAGGCGGCGGGTGGTACGGGCAGTGCCCCACAAGCGGCCCCCGCGAACGCAGATTTTGATGATGACATACCGTTCTAGGAGCTACCTGGCAGGTATTTTGTAAAGTAATTAATTAAGCCCCTTTACAGGGGCTTTTTGTTTATAGCTATTGTTTAGTGCGCCAAATAAAGCAACAGCGAATTCTCAAGAATAAACTACCCATGCGGACGGGGTATGAATATCATCATGTATCGGAGAGGAATAATCCACATAAGCCATGAAGATTAACGATTTAAAAAGGAGTTTGAAAGAATCGACAAAGGAAGATTTGATTAAGTCCATTGTTGATTTATATAAAAAGAATGATTTTGTGAAAGACTATTACACTTCAAAATATGGTGATGGTAGTAACCTTTCGATTCTGATCAAGCATAAAGACATCATTGAGAATGAGTTCTTCCCGGATAAAGGCGATGGCCGGGGAAGGCTGGCTGTCGCTAAAAAAGCCATTACCGAATTTAGAAAGTTATCTGAAGATAAGACCTCAATTGCTGAGTTAATGATTTTCTATGTTGAGACAGGCGTAAAGTACACCGACTGCTACGGTGATATTGATGAGTCCTTCTATTTGAGTATGGAAAGCATGTATGAACGCGCATTAAAATTTATTATAAGCAATAATCTGCTGGAAGCCTTTAATGATCGTTGCCTCAAAATAGTAAATGATACTACCGATATGGGGTGGGGATTTCATGATCAGCTTTGTGAAATATACTATGGATATGCCGATGAGTAATAGGTATCAGCAAAAAGCTGGGGCATCCATAAATTGCAGGGTGGGCACTTGTGCCCACCATGTGATTTGAATTATGTTGCGTGGGCATAAATGCCCACCCTACTTAATTGCCGGACATAAAGCATTGGCAACTCCCGGTACGGAAAAGAAGAGAATTAGAGCTGGAAAAAAGGATTGCCAATGCGAGCTGAGGTTTCCATATATGACAACATGTGTCTATATCTGGGAAGAACTGGCACTATTTGGAACGATATGTCTGGATATGGAAAGTGCGTTCAATAACAATCTTTAGAGCCACATAGATTTAGACAGGAGATACTTTATATATGAAACTGAAACAAATCGAAGATGATGTTCTCCATCTGTCTGAGGAAGAGCGGGCGGAATTGGCACAGAAACTGTTGCTCAGCCTAGATTCACCATCCGAAGGTGAGATAGCGGAAGATTGGTTGGTGGAAGCGCAACATCGAGCAAGAGAACTCGATGAGGGTATTGTCCAGCCTGTACCAGCAGACGAAGTTAGACGCAAGGCTCGGGCCCTTTTGCGGTGAGCTACGTATTCCATCCTGCGGCAGAAGCCGAGCATCTTGAGTCTGTTGCTTACTTCGAGTCGAAAAGGCCTGGGCTCGGTGCTTCGTATCTGGCGGAGTTTGAGAAGACTATGGGGGAGGTATGTGAGTCGCCTCAACGGTATCCGATCGAAAGGAAACCTGATGTGCGGCGTATTCGAATGGAGTGGTTCCCGTATACGATACTTTATCGTGAAGCATCAGAAACTGTTCAAGTATTGGCAGTTGCTCATCATCGTAGGCGTCCACAATATTGGTTGGGTAGGCTCTAACACATATGAGCCTTCTATTAGGGCACTTCTATTAATCCCCGATTTAGGCTGGAATTTGATAAAATAGCAACCTGTTAATGGTATGAATCACAAACAGGAAAGACCATGGGCCAACCGGGATTTTTTGATCTAGACCAACGGCATACCTCACTCAATAAGATGGGTGATCCTCTAATCATGCTGAAAAAGAAGATTCCCTGGGAAGTTTTTCGTCCCATTGTGGCCAACGTACATGACAAACCACGCAAATCCAATGCAGGACGCAAGCCCCTGGACCCGGTGTTGATGTTCAAGGTGCTGATTCTACAAAGTCTGTATAACGTATCAGATGAACAAATCGAATATCAGATTCGGGATCGACTGTCGTTCATGCGATTTTTGGATTTATCGCTGGAAGACCCGGTTCCCGATGCCCGCACGGTGTGGTCCTACCGCCAGTTGTTGACCGATCAGGGTTTGCTAGAACCGTTGTTTGAGCAGTTCAACCGATCATTGATAGACCAAGGCTATCAGGCCAAGAAGGGCCAGATCATTGATGCCAGCATTGTGCCGGTACCCAAACAGCGCAACACGCGCACCGAAAATGCCGCGATCAAGGCAGACCACACCCCAGAGGGCTGGGACGACAAACCGGCCATGAAACGGCAAAAAGATACTAACGCCCGTTGGACGAAGAAGCATAACCAACGGCACTATGGATACAAGAACCACATCAGCGTGGACCGTAAGCACAAGCTGATTCGCCACTTTGTAGTCAGTGATGCCGCTGTCCATGACAGTCAAATGATCGACCCTGTGCTCGATCAACACAATACCGGTGCCGAGGTCTGGGCCGATAGCGCCTACCGCAGTGAGGAGATCGAGCAGTGGCTCAAAGCCGGACGGTATAAAAGCCAGGTTCATCACAAGGGTAAACGTGGCAAGGCCCTAAGCGAAGCAAAACAGAAGGTCAATCAGGCCCGATCAAAAGTGCGTGCCCGGGTGGAACATGTCTTTGGTTATCAGGAGAATTCCATGGGTGGCAAATTCATTCGCACCATCGGTATCAACCGGGCGAGGACCAAGATTGCGTTGATGAACCTGACCTACAATATGATGCGTTTTTTACTGTTAGAGCGACGAACAATCGGAATCATTGCAGCATGACTGTGATGATCAATGTATTATCTCGTTAAAACACAATCAAAAGTGGACGCTAACCCAGTCATCGGTCGCACAGAATGCACTTTTTAAGTAGCCGTTTAACCGTGAAAGTAAAATATCACCACGAAATCTGATTAATAGAAGTGCCCATTAGTCAATAGTCATTAGTAAACACAAATCTGATTACGTGGATGGTGGGATCCCGGATTGTTAATCCGATAAATATTGTCGATGGCCGTGTTAAACCAAATAATTCTAAGACGGTAAGCAAAGAAACGGTGAAAAGTCTGAAAACGTACGTTCTCGATGCCGATGACATAGTTATCGGGAGGCGAGGTGAAATTGGACGCTGCGCCGTAATTGAGGCAGAGCAAGCAGGTTGGCTCTGTGGAACAGGTTGCTTTTACATCAAACTATCTGACGGTCTGAATTCTTATTTCCTTGTAAGCTTGCTGCGTGCCGCAAAATATCGGGCCAGGTTAGAAAAATTGGCAACGGGCGCGACCATGAAGAATTTGAGCAATACCAGTTTACAGAATTTGGTTATAGCGATTCCTCCTAGCGTGGAAGCACAAGACGAGCTGGTTCGCCTTCTTGATGAATTATCCGCTGGAGCCCGATGCCTTGAAACAATCTATCGACAAAAACTTACCGCCCTCGCCGAACTCAAGCAATCTATCCTGCAAAAGGCATTTGCAGGGCAATTGACAATGGAGAATTAAGAATGGATAAGGAAATTAGCATCTACCAGTCCGAGAGCGGTGCTATCGAAGTCCGGTTGGCGCAGGATACTGTTTGGCTAACGCAAGCTCAGATGGTCTCGTTGTTTGGCCGTGACCAAGTCTGTTGTTTCGAGGCATATTGGCAATATCTTCAAGGAAGGTGAATTGGAACGAGAAAGCAATATGCAAAAAATGCATATTGCAAATTCAGACAAGCCAGTTGATCTCTACAGTTTGGATATCATCATTTCAGTGGGCTATCGGGTCAAATCCGCGCAGGGTATCCATTTCCGTCAATGGGCTACGCATACGTGTTTATCGTTCCCACGCTCCTGCGTGGGAATGCATACATGGTCAGGCATGGGTTCCCACGGGGGACCGTGGGAACCAGAAAAACAATCTATCGACAGAAACTCACTGCCCTCACTGAACTCAAGCAATCTATCCTGCAAAAGGCCTTTGCAGGGCAATTAACAATGGAGAATTAGGAATGGATAAGGAAATCATCATCTATCAGGAAGAAGGACAGGCCGTTGAAGTGCGGCTGGATACGACACACGATACGGTGTGGTTGACGTAAAGACAGATGGGTGAGGTGTTTGATACTACCCCTGAGAATGTCCTGATGCATCTAAAAAATATCTTTGCAGACAATGAGTTGATTCAGGAGGCAACGACTAAGGATTTCTTAGCAGTTCGAACAGAAGGGAACCGGAAAGTTAAGCGGACGCTGAAGCATTATAGTCTTGATGCGATTATTTCAGTCGGTTATCGGGTCAATTCCAAACGGGAGGTGTTTTACAGACGGTTGACGAGGCACGCGGGGCTTTGGCCGGATTGAAGGCTGAGTTGATTGCCCGTGACGAAGCGACCACACTGTTTGCACAGGAGCGCGAGCAAGGGCTGGCCTCTCTACTGGGCAATCTTGATCAGACTGTATTTGGCGAACCGGCTTATGCAACCATAGAGTCCAAGGCGGCACACCTACTGTATTTTGTCATCAAGAACCATCCCTTTGCCGATGGCAACAAGCGCAGTGGTGCCTATTTGTTTGTCGACTTACTCAACCGAAATCGGCGCCTGCTCGGGCGTGACAAGCAGCCGGTCATCAACGACATCGGCCTGGCTGCACTGACGTTGCTGGTCGCGGAATCTGATCCTGCCAACAAGGAAACCATGATCCGCGCGTCCTCCGCTGAAAAAAAGCGTGTGTATTCTGAGGTGCTGGAGAAGGCAACGCAAAGGGAGCATAGGAACGAAGCAACTACCGAGAAACCTCGATAATTCGCCGCTATACAACATTACAATATAGAATCAGTAATGCTAATTTGCAATGATGTTGGAGCGTGGCCTACACTAGGTCTCAGTTACTACAAGAGCGCGGCTAATTTCTTCCTGGTCTAAGAGCGAGGGTCAAAATCAGTTGGCCCTCTTTTTCCCTGGAACAGCCACTCTAAGCTATGCTTCGGGGTCCAGCTCCGCCCATTCCCGGGCGCGAAATTTGGCGGCGATGTAATCATTGTGGGAGATATGCAGCAGACCGGCCAGTCGGCGCATGAGGTGCTGTTCGTGTTTTTCCAGGTATTGATCGGCATAGGCTACCCGCCAAAGGAGTTCAATGACCTGATTTTTTTCTTCACGACTGAAGCCATTGTTTATTAGATTGGTGAATTCAAACAAACTGGTGGCTTGTTTGGCCTGTTGCTCTGCCAATTCAATCAGGTTTTGGGTGTCCTCATCGTTAAGTTCAAAGGTCGATTGTATGGCATCGGTGACCTCTTGTTGTTCAATCTCGGAAATGTCATGGTCGGCTCGGGTCATTTCGATGAGCAGGGCGGCGGTGGCCAGCTGTAGCCGGTGATCTGTGGACTGCGGGTCGACGGTGACCTGGCTTACCAGGCGGACCTCAAAGAACTGTTGTATTGAACGGATCATGGTGTTTTAGTCATTGTAAGTGTCTGTCAGGAGTGGCAATCCTACGTCGTTGTGGCAAAAAAGTACTTAGCCAGAGCTTATTTATTTGAAATAGCCTATATTTCAGTTATAGAAGGATAAACTGGCTTGGTCAGTCAGGCCATGATTAAACGAGTTAAGACTATGAGTCAATCAGGTTGTAGTGCAGAAGATCTTGAGCCCTATGTGCTTCAGGTCATGGGCGACAGCATGGAACCGGAGTTCAAGGACGGCCACGTCATTGTTATAGACCCGGGTTATCCCTGTAAAGAGGGGGCCTATCTGGTGGTGGATTACGGTGGTGAGGTAATTTTCGGTCAATACAGGCTGGAGAATGGGCGTAAGTGGTTGCGTTATCTCAATCCAGAGCACAAGCAGATTGAGCTCATCCCCCCCTTTGAGATCAAGGGTGTGGTCGTTCAACGGGCCGGACGCAGGCGTCGAGACCACAAGCATTACGACTACATGGCAAGTCCCAGTCACCCGGAATGATAAAAGGGTTCTTCCCCAATGTTTTATCCCGGTGGCCAGCCCATGGGGCGTCCACCGAGCAGATGCATGTGAATGTGGAACACGGTCTGCCCGGCCTCGGCATTGCAATTCATCACCGTACGATAACCGGGTTCGGCAATCCCTTCCTGTTCCGCCAGGGCCTTGGCGGTCAGGCTTAGTTTCCCTATCAATATCACATCCTCGGTGCTCATCTCATTGAGGCTGGCGATATGCCGTTTTGGGATTAGCAAAATATGGGTCGGTGCTTGAGGATTGATGTCACGAAAGGCGAGGATATCGTCGTCCTCATACACCGTGTCCGGGGCGATATCACCGGATACCATCTTGCAAAAAAGGCAATCCGTCATGTTGTCTCCTCCGTAGCCTGGGGTAGGGCCAGTTTAGCAGGTTTGGTTATTTTACCGCAGGGAGGACCGGCTTGGGCTTGGGTATGACCTTAATACTGATACTGTATTGGGGGCGAAAAAATAAACCCCCACCGCCTGAGTCATCAGGGATGGGGGTCAATCAGGAGGAGGGGTAAAACGCTTAGCTGCTAAGACCTCGGTACATCACGCGGTCGATGAGAATATCATCCGCCGGGGGATTTACCGTGGTTTGAAATTTGTTTACATAGCTGTGCAGGAACTGACGTGCCAGATCATCCATACCGAAGGTCACCCGCAGTTCGTGGAGAAGGCGGAGTGCCTTTTGGCGGCGAATTTCGTCCATCGTCAACCCCTGTGTGGAATCGATGCTTACTGTGTCTTGGTTCTGCATGGCACTGTCCTGTTGGGTTAATCGTTGTATCTGTTTGTAAGTTTAGACAGCGTTGGATGGGTATTCTGTGAACTTGTTCACATTTGGGATAGGCCGTATAAACCAGCCGATGACCGGTTGGGGTAGGGTTGAAAATTAGTGGGTTTTGAGTCTGCCGAGCTCCTCGGTAATGGCCAGGAGCAGGTTGCGACCCTTGGTTTCCATGCCCTGGGTCAGGGTGTCCACGTCCGGGTCTCCCTGGATCAGGGTACGGAAGGTGCTGGCCACCCGGGCCATATCACCCCCTACACTGGCCATCTGTTCGCCCATCAGGGCCAGGGCCTGGAGAGATTGGGTATCACCCTGACGGGCGGCGTGGATCATCTGTGCCAGTCCTGGGGCGGCCTGGCTGCCATCAGCGGTATTCGTGGCATCGGGCAGGGTGGCGGGGTTGCGTATACCATCCAGGATACAGCTCACAATGACCCCATCTTCGTCATCCAGGCCTGCCAATACCCCTTCATCATGGCGGCCGGACAGGATTTTGCGCACCGCCACCACCAGGGCCGCCCAGCCGTTTTCCTCGGCATGGGTGAGCATGCCCTCGATTTCCTTGTGTAAAGTGGGGTTTTGGGAGGCACTGACTACCGCGTGGATAAACGGGGCATGGGTCTGGCGGACTTGTTGTCGAGTTTCTTCAGTCAGGGCCATGGTGATTTCCATATTTTTGGTGTTGAAAGGGGGCTTGAAGCACGGGAGCTTCGGACCCATTATCATTGCAGCATATGTTGACCTTAACAAGGAGTGACAGCCCTTATGAACCGCATCTTTCTGTTTTTGGTTACCAACGTCGCCATTTTGCTTGTGCTGAGTGTCGCCATGCGGCTGTTGGGTGTCGAGCCCTACCTGAACGAGTATGGGCTCAATTACCAGTCCCTGTTAATCTTTGCTGCCGCATTTGGGATGGGGGGCTCGTTTATTTCTTTGGCCCTGTCCAAATGGACCGCAAAACGTTTTACCGGTGCCAAGGTCATTGAATCACCACGCAACGAGGCTGAGGCCTGGCTGGTGGAGACCGTGTCCCGTCAAGCCAAGCTGGCCAATATCGGCATGCCCGAAGTGGCCATCTACGATGCCCCGGATGTGAACGCCTTCGCTACCGGCATGAGTCGCAACAAGGCCTTGGTGGCGGTGAGTACGGGATTGTTGCGGGCCATGACCCGGGACGAGGCCGAAGCGGTGCTGGGCCACGAGATCAGTCATGTGGCCAACGGCGATATGATTACCCTGGCCCTTATCCAGGGGGTGGTGAACACCTTCGTCATCTTCCTGTCCCGGGTGATTGGCCAGGTGGTGGATCGTGTGGTGTTCAAGAATGAGCGGGGCCACGGCATTGCCTATTGGGTGACGACCATTGTCGCCCAGGTGATTCTCTCCATCCTGGCATCGGTGATTGTTATGTGGTTTAGCCGTCGGCGGGAATTTCGTGCCGATGCCGGTGGCGCACGGCTTGCCGGTCGTGAAAAGATGATCGGTGCCCTGGAAAAGCTCAAGGCCGGTGTGGCCCAGCCTCACCTGCCGGATCAGATGGCGGCCTTCGGTATCTCCGGCGGCATTGGCCAAGGCATGAAAAGGTTGTTCACGACCCATCCGCCCCTGGAAGAACGGATTGAGGCCTTGAGGCGTTCCGCGGGATAGACTCCTTCGAGCTGGTTTTTACCCACACATAACCCCGTACTGGTGAATAATGGGTTCTCGCCAAGGCGCCAAGAACGCAAAGTATGGGGAAAGAAACAACAGGTTTTTCTTGGCGATCTTGGCGCCTTGGCGAGAGGATCCGTTATTGGCCAGTGGCATTGCGAGAAATTCCCGGTTGTGGACATTCACGAAATCAAACACTTAGCAGAGGCATGGGGTCATGTGTGTGTCAGGACCAGCCCGGAGGAAGAGGGTATTAATAGAAGTGCTCTGTAAGTCTGTCCCCTCACATAGATTCTCCGGTTTGTTTGACCTTGATGGCGAAGTGGTTTCCAATGCGCGCTTCTGTGAACAAGGCCTGGTTTATCCATGACACTGATTCGTCCTTTTGTTGGGCTAAGACCTGCTGCGGCTTGCGCCAGCGATGTGGCCGCTCCCCCTTATGATGTATTGAATACTGAGGAAGCGCGTATTCGTGCGCAGGGTCGACCCTGGAGTTTTTTGCACATTTCCAAGCCGGAGATCGATTTGGCAGTGGGGACCGATCCCTACAGTGATGCGGTCTATGCCAAGGGTGCGGAAAATTTTGCCAAGATGCTGGCAGCCGGGGTTATCGAACGTGATACCGTGCCTTGTTACTACGTGTATCGGGCCATCATGGGTGACCACACCCAGACGGGCCTGGTGGTAGCGGCTTCGGTACAGGCCTATAACAGTGGCGATATTCGCCGCCATGAATTTACCCGCCCACAAAAAGAAGACGATCGAGTGCGTCAGATTGATACCCTCAATGCCCAGACTGGACCGGTGTTTCTGACTTATCGCCACCAAGTGCCTGTGGATACCTTGATCGGTGAGATCACCACCAGTGAGGCCGACATCTCGGTGACCGCCGACGATGGGGTTCAACACGACCTGTGGGTAGTGAGGCAGCCGAATACCGTGGAGGCGATCACCCGTGCCTTTGATGGTGTCGAACGGTTGTATATTGCCGATGGCCATCATCGTTCCGCCGCTGCCGCCCGGGTGGCGGATCAACGGCGTAAAGCGAATCCCGATCACAGTGGTGACGAGCCCTATAATTATTTTCTTTCGGTGATTTTTCCAGACAATCAGGTCCAGATTCTGGATTACAATCGGGTGGTGAAGGATTTAAACGGCCTCTCCCAAGAGGACTTTATCCAGGAGGTATCCAAGGTATTTAGCGTGGAGGCCTGTAATGGACCGGTTAAACCAGAACAGGTGGGTGAGGTAGGTATGTATTTACCCGGTCAGTGGTACCGCTTGGTCATTGACCCGCAACGTATCCCCCAGGGTGACCCTGTTGCCCGCCTGGATGTCAGCCTGCTGGCCGATCACCTCATTGATCCTATACTCGGCATATCCGACCCACGGGTGGATACCCGCATTGACTTTGTTGGTGGGATTCGGGGTCTGGAGGAGCTTGAGCGGCGGGTGGATAGTGGTGACATGGCCGTCGCCTTCGCGCTGCATCCGACCGGCTTGGATGAACTGATGGCGGTGGCGGACGCCAATCAAGTGATGCCACCCAAATCCACCTGGTTTGAGCCCAAGCTCGCCGATGGCCTGGTGACTCATGTATTGGATTGATTGCAAATACCAAGTGACAAGAACTTAAAGTTATTGATGTGGCCCCCTGGGGCCAGAGCGGATTAGAGAGGTCCCTGACCTTTCCCTTTGTCTTTGCTCCGATTCTTTGCGCCTTCGTGCCTTTGCGGCAAAAAAACAGTAGTCAATGACCCCGGCCATTTTGGAATCGACGGCAAAACGGGGGTATTCGACCTTGTTCGCGATAGTAGCGCCCACAGGCCTGACGTTTTTTTTGTGGACTAAGTTGTTGAAATCGTCGTGCCCCGCGGTCTCGTACTGTCTGCCGCTCCTGGGGGCTCATGTTTAAGAATCGATTGGCGTTATTGTGCAGGCGCCGTTTTACCTCTGGTGAATACTGAGGCCAACGATCGGCATGTTCATGTAGTAGTCGGCGCTCTTGGGGCGGCAGTTTGTGCCAGGGTGGGGCCCCTGGGGAATGTCCGTCTTGGCCCGCCCACACCGGGCCAGAAAAGCCCAAAAGCCCACCGATGACCCAGACTAATAATTTATACTTATCAGCCATCATCATCTCAGGTTTTGCTGCCCACCGGTGGCGCCCCTTTTTCTTGTTGCCCCATCCAGACATAAAAGTCGATCTCCGTGAACAACTCGGTATTCGCTGTCATGTTATTGGCACCATCGGGCAGGGGGCTTAGGGGCTGAAGTTGGGTGTACAGGCCAACCCCGACAACCATGGCGATCAAAGCCGCAGTCGCCATATGGGGTATCACCCGTCGGCGTGTCCGGTTGGTGTTGGACAGGATGGATCGACGGTGCGCCCTCAGGCGTTCTACCATCTCATCGGCAGTACGGTCATTTAAATGGGCGGCAATCCGATCCCAGGCACCCGCCCGTTTTTGACAGGAAGGGCACTGGTTCAGATGGGCCTCCATCTGTGGTGTGTTGAGTAAACCCGCCCGTCGTTGGTCGAGTTGTTCATCGCTTAAATGGATTTGGGAGTCATTCATCATACCAATCCTCTGCAAGGTGCTTACGTAGTGCCTGCATAGCACGGAAGTGGTGCTGTTTTACACTTCCCTCAGAACAGCCTAGAACTTGTGCCGTGTCTTTTACATTCAATCCTTGTATATCCCGCAACAAATAAACTTGTCTTTGTCGCCATGAAAGTGTGGCGATGGCCTTATCCAGGGCAGTCCGGATTTGTTTGTCGCGTAGAGCCTGTTCCGGTGCCGCACCCCGAGAGACATCGTAGTCACCCAATTCGGTCTCGAGTCGATCTATCTCGCCAAGCTCACCGGGCCGGGTACGAAACAAAGATACGATCTTGCCCGCCTTGTCACGCACCATGCGGCGGCGTTGGGCATCACGGATGCGGTTATTCAATATGGTATAGAACAGGGCAGGCCACTCCGCTGCCGGACGGCTTGAATATTTTTCCACCAGTTTCAACATGGCATCCTGGGCGACATCTAGTGCCAATTCACTGTCCCACAGGGCGTAGCGTGCGCTGCGGTAGGCACGTTGTTCCACCCCTTTCAGAAACTGATTGAGTGCTTGGGGTGATGTACCTTGGTCTACCGTATTCGCGTCAGCACCCCTTTCATTGTCTGGTCTTTGATCTGTGGCGGCGGTGTCCGCCCAGACACCCACGTCGGCGCCTATGTCATTTCCCATGTCTAGTATGCTAAGACAGCAATGGACAGATTGAAAGTACGGTGGTGCCTGCCTCTGCCTGGAGCCTGGGTGGGGGCCATTAATGCCGGGCCCGGTAACGATGCCTTTGGCCGTAGCGCCCGTAGCCGTGCTGACGTACACCGTGTCCATATTGTCCTCGATAGCCATAGTTACCATGGTCGTAGCCCCGGTAGCCATAATAGTAAGACGGGTAGTCGTAGTGACTGTAGCTGTAATTGTACTGCTGATGTGGCGGGGTAAGGCTGAAGCCGTAGTGGCCGCCGCCTCCGATCCAGACACTACCGCCAGTGGTGAGGGCCCTTGGGCTTGCCGCCGCTGGGAGTGCCAGGGCCAAGCTTACCAGCGAGGCCCCTATCCATCGTTTTATTGCAATCATATCGCGTCTCCTTGGGATCTGGTTCTTGCGCATGTACTGCTATTAACGCCAGTTTCCGTACAGGGGTGACAGGATTACTTTGGGGGTTGTTCCTTTTCCGAGATTTGCTTGAGGGCGTAGTCCAGCCAGCGGTCGGGTAACAGCCGTTTGAGTGTCGCCAGCAAGTGGGCGGGGAAGGTCACCCGATAGCGGATGCGGGGCCTCTTATTTTCCAGGGCATGGAGGACCGGGGCCAATACTGCCTCGGCTGGCAGGGTGAAGGAGGCACTTTTTTCTGCAAGCAGGCGATGGGCGAGCTGGGTGTAGAGTGCGCGATGGGGGCTGTTCTCAGCGTCTATATGCCTCTGGTAGGCGGCATAGGCATTAGCGCGAAAGCGGCTGCGAATGGGGCCCGGTTCGATCAGCGAAATTTTGATCCCGCTGCTGTGTAATTCCAGACGCAGGGTGTCTGATAGTGCCTCCAGGGCATATTTGCTGGCGTTGTAGGCACCCCGGTAGGGCAGGCAGACATAGCCCAGCAGGGAGCTGATCTGTATGATGCGGCCATTGTTGGCGGCCCGAAATGTGGGGATCAATCGATTGGTGAGCTCGTGGGTACCAAACAGATTGGTCTCAAATTGGCTCCGCAGGGTGTCGCGGCTCAGGTCTTCCACGGCCCCAGGTTGGCCATAGGCCCCATTGTTGACCAAGGCGTAAAGTTGTCCCTGGGTCTGGGCCAGGACTTGGTCTACGGCCGAGTTGATGGAGCCGCTGTCGGCAAGGTCGAGTTGCAGGCTGTCCAGCCCCAGGCTTTTTAGTTCTGGGATGTCTTGGGCCTGGCGCACGCTGGCAAACACCCGGTAGCCCCGCTGCTGCAGGCCGATGGCGATGGCACGGCCAATTCCGGAGGAGCAGCCGGTGATTAGCACCGCTCGAGAGGCATCAGTGGGTGTGAGGGTCATCCGTTGCGGGCCTCTGCATAGGCGTGTTGGCGGCCATGGTTTATAATCCGGCGGCGGGTCAGTGAGCGGACCGATTCCATTTGCTTTCCATGTTTTGAGCCCCCGAACAAGCCAATGCGTTATGCGTTGTTGAATGGGTAATGGGGTGGATACCGGCCTGTGCCGCTATGACGTATGATATTAACGCCCCATCCTTTTGCGGCGGGGCTGTTTGTTGCCATTGCCATACGGTGCATTTTTGTTGAGCAATCCTGAAGACTAAAAATTAGATGTTGAGAACACCAAGACGACTTTCTTATATCACATTGTTTGTGATACCTGTACGGAGTAGCCATGAATAACGCATCCATACGTGTCGGCGTGGTGGGTGTGGGCTATCTTGGCCGCTACCATGCCCGCATATATTCGGAGATGCCCGGTGTTGAGCTGGTGGGGGTGTCGGACACCGACCTCCATACCGCAGAGGTGATCGCCCAGCGCTATCAATGTGATGCCTATGATAGTCCGGATGCCCTGATAGATAAGGTGGATGCGGTGAGTGTGGTGGTCCCCACCTCGGTGCATGAGCAGGTGGCCTTGCCCTATCTCGAAAATGGCGTACATATGCTGCTGGAAAAACCCGTGGCCCCCACTGTGGCGGCGGCGACGAATATCGTCAATTGTGCAGACCGGGCTGGAGTGGTTTTTCAGATCGGTCACCTGGAGCGCTTTAATGCCGGCATCATGGCCCTGGCCGAACAGGTCAAGGCACCACGATTTATCGAGGCCCATCGATTGGGTACCTTTGTCGAGCGTGCCACCGATGTGGACGTGGTGACCGATTTAATGATCCACGATATTGATATTGTGTTGTCCCTGGTCCAGTCAGAGATTACCCATATTGCTGCGGTAGGTTTGCCGGTGATCACCGACCATGTGGACATTGCCAATGCCCGTTTGGAGTTTGCCAATGGCGCAGTGGCCAATGTGACCGCCAGCCGTGTGTCCACCAAGAAATTTCGACGTATTCGTGTGTTTGGACGAAAGTCTTATCATGCGCTCAATTTCGTCGACCAACAGATTGAGTTGGTACGTACCGGTGAACGTAAAGTGGGGGAGAAATTCCCAGAAACCATTTCGAAACAAATTACTGTGGAACCCCGCCAACCCCTGGATGCCGAGCTTGAGGCCTTTATCGACGCCGTACGTACGGGTGGGCAGCCTTTGGTGACAGGCCATGATGGTTTGGAGGCTCTTAAAGTTGCGCTCAAGGTGCAGGAGAAGATTCACGCATGTCAGAATTAAATCAGCCGATACCGATGCTGGACCTGTCGGACCAGTTTCAGGCACTTGAGACCGAGTGGTTGGCGGCCATTCGAGATACCGGGGGTCGGGGCAGCTTCATACTGGGTCCCAACGTCAGTGCATTTGAAAAAGAGATCGCCGAATATGTGGGTGTGAGTGATGCGGTCGGGGTGGCCAATGGTACCGATGCCTTGCTCTTGTCCTTGCGTGCCCTGGATATCGGCCCTGGTGACGAGGTGATCACCACACCGTTTAGCTTTTTCGCTACCGCAGAAGTGATCACCCTGGCCGGTGCGACCCCGGTATTTGTGGATATTGACGAGTCCAGCTTTAATATGGATGTGGCCCAGGTAGCAGATCGTATTACGTCTCGTACCCGTGCCATACTTCCGGTGCATATCTTTGGTTATCCCATGCCTATGGCGGAACTGATGGCTTTGGCCCAGGAACGGGGCTTGGGTGTGGTGGAGGATTGCGCCCAGGCCTTCGGTGCCTCAGACGGGAGTCGGCGCGTGGGTGGGATAGGTGACACTGGTTGCTTTAGTTTTTATCCCACCAAGGTGCTGGGTGGATACGGTGATGGTGGCATGATCACGACCAATAACAGTGGGTTGGCCGCATCATTGCGTCAATTGCGTAATCATGGTGCCAACGCACCCTTCATGCATGATCGCATTGGATACAACAGCCGACTGGATGAGATCCAGGCGGCGTTGTTGAGAATCAAGCTGCGGGGTATGGATGACATCCTGGCAGGACGCAAACGGGTGGCCGATGGCTATGATCGTGGATTGGCCGGACTTGATCTTCAAATACCGCAGCGACCTGATAGTAGTCAGCACGCATTTAATCTGTACACCCTGCGTAGCCCTCAGCGTGATCGTATTCGCCGGGGCCTGATGGATGCACAGATCGGTTCCGCTATTTGTTATCCCTTGGGGTTGCATTTACAGGCAGTTTACAAGGAACTGAATTATCGGCCTGGGGATCTGCCGGTCTGTGAAGGCCTATCGGGCCAGGTGCTGTCCTTGCCTATTTTTCCCGAGATGAGCGACGCCCAAGTGGAGCGGGTGTGTCAGGTCATTGGTGACAGTTTAGGGTAAAAACTTTGCCGCAAAGGCGCGAAGGCGCGAAGAAAAACCAAGGTAAAGACATTATTATTTGTTCAGGTTTTTTGGCGTTGAAGATCGAGCGCGTCGATAATTCAAAAAGACTAATTTTTTAATCTTTGCGCCTTCGCGCCTTTGCGGCAAAGAGATTCATTTAGTGCCTGGCGGATGCTATGTGGAGATTTAATGGCGTACCATCGTGTTGCTGCGCTACAGTTTGAATGTACCCGATGCGGCCAATGTTGCATCGGTGATGCGTCTTCCGGGGTGAGCCTGAGTATAGACGAGGTAGAGGCTGCTCAGCGTCTTCTTGGGTTGTCTAAAGCCTGGTTTCTTCGTCGTTATGTGCGTCGCCTATCAACCGTGCGCTGGGAGATCCGCTTACAGGCGGATGGCCGCTGTCCGTTTCTCACCGATCAAGATCGTTGTAGCATTTATGCGGTACGACCTGCACAATGCCGGACGTACCCTTTCTGGCCCGAGATTCTTGAAAGCCGGGGATCCTGGCAGGGGGAGGCAGGGCGTTGTGAGGGCATTAATCGCGGCAGGACCATACCGGTCTCGACAATCGAGAAAAAGTTAAAACAATTGGAACGCTTGTGAATAATATCATTCGTTTGACTAAACCTCTGGTTTGTATATTGTTTTTATTGCCGCTGTCTTCATTGGCCTGTGAAGAGATTACCCCCGAGGTGGCCCATATGAAGATCCATCGGCTGGGTATGACCAATGATCTCGGGGAAACTCGCCGCATAGAGGTACGTGTTGCAGATGACAGTAAGGAGCGGTCAGCGGGTTTTCAATACCTGTGCGCCGGCCCCCGTGTGTTGCCCATCCTGTTTGTTTTCCCTGAGCAACGTCGGGTGGGATTTCATATGCGTAATGTCCAGTTCCCGCTGGACATTGGGTTTTTTGATGAGGGTGGACGACTCATAGAGACCCAAACCATGGTCCCCGGCAATAAACTCTATTTTCCCAGGCAGCCTTTTCGTTACGCTCTGGAAGCCCCTGCCGGTTTTTATGGCGACTGGTCCTTAACGGTCAAATCCAGTCACCTTCATATTGCCAAGAGCCCAAGAAAGACAGGTTCGACCCGCACTCCATGAGCAGAGTTGCGTCCTACGGCAAATGGACCAGCCCACTCGATCTCAAAAAACTCTTTGATCGTCCTTCACCACCTCTGTACCCGCGCTATTATCACGGTGATCTGTATTGGATTGAGGCCCGTGCCAGTGAGGGTGGGCGCCTGGTGTTGATGCGGCGTGCTAAAAATAGAAAAAGCGTTTGTGTAACACCTCCCGGGTTTAATATTCGCACCCGTGCTCAGGAATACGGTGGCCTGTGTTTTGTGCTCGCCAATAACAGTGTTTATTTTGTCAACTTTGATGATCAACGGCTTTATCAACAGGCCTTGGATGGTGAAACTGAACCCGAGGCGCTTACCCCGGCTCGTAACGGTGATGGTTCTTTGGGTATGTATGCGAGCCCCAGGGTATCGCCGGATGGGTGTCTTTTGGTCTTCGTGTATGAACAGGAGTACGGCGAGCGCGAAAACGTCACCAGTATTGGTGGCCTGTTCTTAGGACCTCATATTTTGCTGGCAGAGCCTATCATTATTGCTGCCGGTTACGATTTCTATGCCGACCCTGTCATGGATGCGCAGGGTGATCGGCTTGCCTGGATTCAATGGAACCATCCCAATATGCCCTGGGATGCCTCAGAGCTTGCAATGTTAACGGGGCTACAGCGGATCGTTGCCGACCGCCAGCCGAGAACCCAGGTGGTCCAGTGCATAGCAGGCGGTGCCCAGCGCTCGGTAGGGGGTGTGATGTTTGGTCTGGACCAGGCCCTGTATTTTTGCATGGACAGCAGTACACCTCTGGATGTACGTGACCCGGCAGCCAATTTCTGGAACATTCACCGTTATGATGGCCATAGTGTGAGGCGGGTGACCCACGATTGCGCCGAATACGCTGTGCCCTTGTGGGTCTTTGGTGACCATCGCTACGTTATGACCGATGAGAATAGCCTTGTGGCCACTCGTACCACACCCAATGGTGATGAGCTGGTATCGGTAGATGTGTCGAGCGGTATTGCCAGTATTATTCCCACCGGGTTTACCGGTCTGTCGCAATTGAGTTTGGTCGAACCCGAGCTCTATGATGAGGACCTCAGCTCTCCGGTCATTCTATGTAACGCGGTTTCTACCACGGTGACCACAAAGCTGGTGCAGATAGAGGTCGCCAGTGGGAGTTACAGTGTGCTGCAGGATACGGAGTCACTGCTGGCAGTGGGGGATATCAGTAGTGCCGAGGCCATCTGTTATCCCACCCGTGATGGTGCGACTGCCCATGCCTATTTTTATCCACCCAGGAATCGCCAATTCAGTGGTCCGGCCCGAGTCAGGCCACCGTTACTGGTAATGGTCCACGGTGGCCCCACGAGCCGTTGCGAGCCCAGCCTGGCCTTCCATAAACAATACTGGACCACACTGGGTTTTGCGGTTCTTGATGTTAATCACCGGGGCAGTACCGGTTATGGCCGACGTTACCGGCAGATGTTACGTGGCCACTGGGGTGAAATGGATACCCAGGACGTGGCCGATGGGGTGCGATATCTGGTCGAGGCCGAACGGGTGGATGGAAACAAGGTTTGCATCCGTGGCGGTAGCGCCGGGGGCTACGTGGTGTTGCGGGCGCTGACCCGCTACCCTCAGTTATTTGCCGCCGGGGCTTGTTACTACGGTATTGGTAACCTGGCCACATTGGCGCGGACGACACACAAGTTTGAGGCACGCTATCTTGATGGCTTATTGGGAGAGGCCTTCGACGAAGAGCGGGCCGAAAGACAAGACAGTGTTTACTACCAACGTTCACCGATCCACGATCTGGATCAATTACGCAGTCCCATGATCGTGTTTCAGGGCCTGGATGACAAGGTGGTACCGCCAGCCCTGTCCCGGGAGCTGGTAGCGAAGCTCAAGGAAAAGGGTGTGCCCCACGAGTATGTGGAATACCAGGGGGAAGGCCATGGCTTCCGCCGTAGCGAAACCCGTATCGATGCCTTGCAGCGCGAGTCAAAATTTTTTATTCGTATACTTGATCAAAATTAAAATCAGATACAAGAAAAAAGATTTGGCTCTCCAGAGAAATTTGTGGGTAACTCAAGCTCATTATTGACTCTCGCAAAGACGCCAAGCACGCCAAGAAATTATCGATCTTGCTCGATAAGCCGGTTGCCTGTGCGGGTGAAGTTTCCCCTGCTTACACTCCTCACCTACTTCCCTGTAGGCGATGCTTTTGTTCATCAGGGATTCACTGAAATTCAATATTAACAATCCATTTCCCGGTCTCGTTTCCTGTCATTAGCCACTTTTCCCTTTGCGTGCTTGGCGTCTTTGCGAGAATATCAGCGAGGATTATTTACAGCGACCGCTCTACTTAAGTCGAACTTTGCCTACAGATTATTCCGATGAGGCAAAGATTTAAAGATAGGAGTATTTGCGCCTGGAAAGTTGCGACGACGTATTTCTTGAACCACACTTGAGTCTATGGGTCAGGAAATCGCCAGCAGTCATTTTTCCGAACAGGATTTTGAGCAATTTAACGAACGCTTGCGTGCCGAGACGACGTTACTGGGTGATTGGTTCGAGCAGGGCCGTTTCGCTCCAGTCAAGTCTACGGGTGGTTTTGAGTTGGAGGTGTGGCTGGTCGACAAGCACATGCGCCCTGCACCCATCAATGCCGCATTTCTGGAAAGATACGGCGACGCTGACGCAGTACCAGAGTTATCCAAGTTCAATATTGAATTAAACACCACACCCTTGGCTTTGAATCAGGCTGCACTGACGGTCATGCACCGTGAGTTAGGTGATACCTTAGAGAGCTGCACCCAAACCGCTGTTGAACTCGATACCCGGTTAGCCACGATCGGGATTTTGCCTACCGTGCGAGACGAAGACCTGACCGTGGCCAATATGTCAGATATGGAGCGTTATCGGGCATTGAATGAGCAAGTGCTTCGTATGCGTCAGGGCCGGCCCATTGAGTTGGACATCCAGGGCCGTGAACGCCTGCAGACTTCCCATTTGGATGTCATGCTGGAAGCGGCCACGACCTCGTTTCAGATTCATCTTCAAGTGAACCCCCATCAGATGGTGCGGGCCTACAACGCGGCTGTGATTGCCTCGGCCCCCATGGTGGCCCTGTCTGCCAATTCACCGTATTTATTCGGCAAAGATTTGTGGGATGAGACCCGCATTCCCTTGTTTGAGCAATCGGTGAACACGCAGTTACCGACGGCCATTGGCTGTGATGCACCTCGCCGGGTGACCTTTGGCAGTGGATACCTTCGACACTCTGTGTTGGAGTTGTTCAAGGAAAACCTGGCACACTATCCTGTGTTGTTGCCGGATACCCAGGAAGCCGTTACCGAAAAATTACCCCATGTGCGGTTGCACAACGGCACCTTGTGGCGCTGGAATCGGGTGCTGATCGGGTTTGGCGATGGGGGTGAGCCCACTTTGCGCATCGAACACCGAGTCGTCCCCGCAGGGCCTACTGTTGCCGATGCCATTGCTAATGCGGCGATATTCTTTGGTCTGGTGCAAGATATGTCTACCCAGGAGGTGGCACCCGAGACCGTTTTGACATTCGAGGATGTCCACAGCAATTTTTATGCTGCGGCGCGTCACGGATTGCAGGCCGAACTCAAAGGGTTTGGTGGACTCAGGCAGGTTGCCAGGGAATTGATATTGGATCATTTATTACCCAGGGCCAGATGTGGGCTTCTGAGCCTGGGCGTTGATGCGATAGATGCAGAGCATTATATTGATATTGTCTGCCAACGGGTCGATTCCGGCCAGACCGGTGCCCACTGGCAACGCGAATTCATTAAGAGGCACCAGTGCTCTATGGCCGAAATGACGGCCGCCTACCTTGAGCGACAGGAACAGGGCCGTCCCGTGCACGAGTGGTCGCTGTAATGCTCCGTATCATCCATAGTTTGCCCCAAGGTTTCATGGATGCGGCTGCAGTTGATCTTTGCTCGGTAGTCCCTGGGCCCAGCCTCATCCACCTGAGTGGCCGACGCCCTGAGCCTCTCTTTGTTTCGGTGTTGCTTCATGGCAACGAGACTACCGGGTTGGCCACGGTACAAAGACTGTTAAAGAAGTATCGCGACCAGGAACTTCCCCGGGCCCTGTCTTTATTTGTGGGCAATGTGGAGGCTGCCCGTCAAGGTGTGCGACGTTTGGCAGGGCAGCCGGACTTTAATCGGATCTGGTCCGGGGGCGATAGTGCCGAACAAATCATGGCCCAGCAGGTATTGCATGAAATGCAGAAGCGTCAGGTGTTCGCCTGTGTGGATATTCACAATAACACCGGCCTCAATCCCCACTACGCTATCATCAGCCATCTCGATTATCGTCATTTTCAGATCGCAACACTGTTTGGCCGTACCGTGGTGTATGCCACCACACCGGTGACCACCTGCAATTATGCCTTTGCCGGAACCTGTCCTGCGGTGACACTGGAGAGTGGTCTGCCTGGCCAAACCCAAGGGGAAGACCATGTGTTTGAATATCTGGAGGCCTGCATGCGCTTGACAAAAATGCCCGGTTCTCCAGTAGCAGCCCATGATATGGACCTGTTTCATACCGTGGCTACCGTCAAGATACCCGAGCGCTTGAGTTTTAGTTTCACGGACCCTGATGCCGCGATTCGTTTGATTCCCGATATTGATCGACTCAATTTTTGTGAGGTGGCGGCAGGGACCCTGCTGGCGGAGTTGAGGCCCGGCAGTGGTGCCTATTTGGAGGTGTGGGATGAAAACGGTAACGATGCCCAGGAGCGGTATTTCACCCAGGCCGATGACCAGGTGCGTACTGCCTGCGCGGTGATGCCCTCCATGTTGACAATGCGAGAGGACATCATCCGCATGGATTGTCTGTGTTACCTGATGGAGCGTATGGACTGGCAGCAACATATGCGGGTATAGATTTCTCAACCCAAGCCCATGTCGGTTAGAATAGCGCTATGTCATCCTATACAGAACGTGATCGAATATTGGCCTTGGCCGCCGTCTTTCAGGCGGCATATCTGGTGCAAACTCTAGCCCACGAGGGCACCGCTGAAACCGAGGCATTTCACAACAGCGTAGGCAGTATCCTGATTTTTGATGCCGACAGCACCGAGGATATCTTCCATGGCGTGGACGGTTTGGCCACCGGTCTACAGTTGGTGCGCGATAAGTTGTCCGGATCGGACGGTGCCAGCGATATGGAATTGACCCGTTACATCCTGTCTATTCTCCAGCTCGAGGGGCGTTTGGCTCGCAACGAGCCCATTTTACACAAATTACAAAAGGGTATTGATGACGTGACCCGTCAGGCCGAGTACTTTGCTGAGACCCATGAGAGTGATTCCTATCACTCGAGCGTCATCGCAGGTCTGGCCCACGTCTATGCTGACACCTTAAGTAACCTGCCACCGCGTATCATGGTAAGTGGCAAATTTATTACCGATAATGAGATTGCCAACAAGATTCGCACCGCTTTGTTGGCGGGGGTGCGTGGCGCGGTGTTGTGGCGTCAGGTCGGTGGGCGTCGCCGCCAGTTAATCTTTGGGCGCAAACGTTATGTGGAGGGTGCCCGTCAGATGTTGAAAGACATGCAGGCCGGTGGTGGGGTGCATTGAAGACTGAATGGGGTCAGAGCCGAATGGCACTTACTTAAGCCCCCTCTCCCTCCGGGAGAGGGCTGGGGTGAGGGGATAACAACAAAATCTGTTTTTTAAATTAAGCTTTTACTCCCCTCATCCTAACCTTCTCCCTGGGGGACCTCGGTGTCCCCTTGTGGGGTAGAAGGGACTAGAAAGCACTATATCAGCTTAAGTAAGTGCCATTCGGGTCAGAGCCCAATTCGTAGCACCTCGCCAAAACTTTAGAGTCCAAGAGAGTTCGGCTCTGACCCCAGCAACATGACCCCAGCAACATAGAGACCCCCGGTTACCCAATTAAGGCTTTTGATTCCATGATATATCTACTTTGCGATGCTGTGAGATACAGTCACGAAGATATAGGTTAATCAAACTTTGATAGGGTACACCTGAATCTTCTGCCATAGATTTAAAGTAGTTGATAACATCTTCACCAAGCCTCATTGTTACTGGCTTTTTGAGTTTTGAGGCATAAGGGTTTTTACGTGATTTCATTTTAGATAAATCATATTCTTTTTTCATTATGTTTCACCTTTATAAAGCTTTCGCTCTTTCGCTGTTGCTTTACGTGCTGAGATGATTCGAATGAGATTACCTGACTCTTTTTCACAGTGGCAGATAAGTAATATCCTTGATTGGTTGCTGTGACCTAGGATAAGAAACCTGTCTTCTAGTTCTGAATTTTCGTCATCAAAAAACTGGATGGCGAAGTCATCGTAGAATACAGACTGCGCTTCTTCAAAAGTAACACCATGTTTTCTTTTGTTTGATGCTGCTTTGGACGCATCCCATCCAAATTTAACCATAAATACATTGTATTTACATTTGGTGGGATGTCAAGTGTTTTGTTTTAACTGCCCTAACGAGGCTGTAGAAAAACTCACTTCTAAAAGCGCTATTCTACAGTCCTATTTCTAAATTTAATATTCATCCACTTTGACTTGATAAAATTCGTTTTTCAAGACAACTCCGGGCAATCTTTGCTTCTTTATGCGGCCCATTTTGCACAAATTACAAAAGGGTATTGATGACGTGATCCGTCAGGCCGAGTATTTTGCTGAGACCCATGAGAGTGATTCCTATCACTCGAGCATCATCGCAGGCCTGGTCCACGTCTATACTGACACCTTAAGTAACCTGCCGCCACGTATCATGGTAAGTGGCAAATTTATTACTGATAATGATCTTGCCAACAAGATTCGCACCGCCCTGTTGGCGGGGGTGCGTGGTGCGGTGTTGTGGCGTCAGGTCGGTGGGCGTCGCCGTCAGTTGATCTTTGGGCGCAAGCGCTATGTGGAGGGTGCTCGTAAGATGTTGAAAGAGATGCAGGCCGGTGGTGGAGTGCATTGAAAATGCATTAGCCGCAAAGGCGCGGACCTCGGTGCTTCCTTGTGGGGTAGACGCAAAGAGAAGCTAAATTGTGGTCTGTCCTCTAAAATACTTGCGATATATTTAGGTAACCACAAATCACCATGCCAATCAATAAAACTGTACCTAACACAACTCACCTCAGCTAATTAAACTATACATTGCCTCGCATTAAAGCAGAGTTTTTAGGAATCCAATTGAGTCCGCTCTACCTTCATTACGAAATTGCTCATCCAAATATTCGCCCATCTGTCCCAGCATATTATCTGTGAATTCAGTTAGCCTTTCTGCTGTGATATTCGAGCCAAGTCGGTCATTCACGATTACTTCCCAGAATTCGTATGCATAAAATCCCAGCCCTGACGACAAAAATCCTGGTTTGAATCCTATCTTTCTCATTGATTGCTTAATTCCATTTTTGATAATTTTCTTATGATGTGTCCGCAGTGCTGTGCCAAGGGAATCCCCGCCATATTTTAAAGATATATATGCGAGTGCTGCCGCATATACACAGTCAAACTGTTCATGAACACCTTTGTGCCCTTCTGTCATTAGCTTCTTTGATAGCTCGGACATGTGTTATTCCTCTTTTTTGCTCTAACGAGGCTGTAGAAAAACCCCAAAAATAACGAATAAGCCATATTTATAACTAAACATCATTTTCTCTGCCCCATGTAATTCTTCCATTATGAGCGCATCAGATGCTGCATACTAAGAATTAGCGGCTATTAATGAATGTTGCCATATTTTTGTTTTTACTGCCTTATATCGCCTTATTTTTTAAGATTCTACAAATATAGGGTTTTTCTACAGCCTCAACGTTCAGGTTAGCCATTTTCAATTGTTGATGTTGTACCTAACCAGCCATCATTACTTAAACCATGACGATCTGATATTGGGATGCATTCACAGAATAGTTCCTTAATTTTGTTTGCACACACATACGCTTTTTTTGATTTACCCAGTGTAATTTGTTTTTCTATCTTAGACATAGGTTCTTGGTTCCATTTTCTATCATATTCGTCTCGGTGAGTAATATAGTTTTCAGAGATAAATTCTGGTTTTGCATGCGCAATTTTATTGCGAATGTTTATTAACCAATAGGCTGTTGACCAAGGCTCAGAGTTTCTTGAATATTCAATAGAAAAATGTTCACACAGTATTCGTAGCTTTGCCAATGGACTACAACTTTCGAAGTCTTTCCATATTGTGATATATCTCTCACCGAATGCATTACAAATTGCTTCTATTGCCAATGCTGAAAAAGTAATGGTGATTAACTGGTGATAAAAATAGCCTGGCTTTTTATCAATTGCATCTTGTAGTGCCATATTTGCCACGCCTAGGTGCATATGATGTGCTGAAAAATTCCTTTCTAAATTTACTGATATTTTGCTCATATTTATTTGCTAACTAATAAGTAGTGGACCTACAATGTCTAATTATGATTTGGACATTTAGGGGGCGCTAAAATGTCTACTTTCATGAATTCAACAAGTTACCCTTTTTTAGTATGACAAAATGCATTATTCGTGTCTCTGTAGTTAAGGTCTGTTGGTTTCAAGGCGAACGATCCAATAGGATTTTCGCCTGTTTTCGTTCTATGTCGGTGACGTCCCGATAACCTCGAGTATAGGGCCAGCCGTAGCCCCAGCGGTAAGAGGTGAGCCAAAACGGTGACCCACCGGCACGGACGCCGGCACGCATGATGTTGGCGAGGTGTGGGTTCTCGATTTTAGAGATACATTCTTTCAAGGCGTTGTCTGCGGCCAATCGCTGTGAGTAGTTGCCCCCTAGCCAATAGGCCTTGTCGTGATTTACACAACAACTGTGCCAGCGTTGAGGGTCGTTCGCTGGGCCATCGGGAAAGCTGCTGCAACCATCGGTACTAAAAGGTTTTAACTGTCCGGAGTATTCGCAGGCCGTGATCACAAATAAGATCAAACTCGCCAGTGTGATTTGGCGCGAAATAGAAAAAAGCCTCATTGCCCCGGCCAGATAAATTCAATACGCAGGCCGCTGGGTTCGGTGCATATCATATGGTGGGCCGGTCCCTCTCTCAATGCTTCCGGTGCAAATTCAATAGCCACGCCCTCGGCCTTGGTAAGTATTTGGTGGATTTCTTTCAGTCTGTCTTCAGAGTCGATCTTAATGGCCAGGTGATGCAGGCCCACATTGTGATGGCGATCAAAAGCGGTGGCATTGCTGGGGTCCGCTACCTGCCATAGGGTAAGCATAATGTGACCGTCGCTTACAAAGATGGCGGGATAGCTTGGGTCTCGACGTGCCTCGTCCCAACCCAACAGATTTGTAAAGAAGGCGGCGCTGGCCTCGAGTCGCGTGACCGCCAGGCCCACATGGTGAATCCCTGAAGTGATCATGCAGGGGATGGTACCCGCCCTGTTAGTGGAAGATCAAACCCATTGAGGTGGTTTTATCCGTGGCCGGTTTATATGGTTCTGGCAACATAATCAGTTGGGTGTATAGTGTTGATGAGGCAGCGCGATAAAGGCTAAACAGAGGAGAAACCAAATTGACTGATAAGAAAATCACTCAGTATCCGGGCAATGAAGTCAATGTAAGCTGGGATGGTCGCTTGTGTATCCATATCGGCGAATGCGGTCGTGCCAAGGGTGAGTTGTTTGTGGGTGGTCGCCAGCCCTGGTGCCTGCCCGACCAGGCTTCCCCGCAAGAGGTGGATGACGTGGTGACGTCCTGCCCCACAGGGGCCTTGGTCTTCGAGGTGCAAGACGGTAGTTCCAAAGAGCAGGTAGAAGATGAGAATACCGTTGTGGTGTCCTACAACGGGCCTCTTTTTGTCCGTGGAGATTTGGATATTGAAGGCGTTGATGACGATATGCCCGGTACCCGATATCGCGCTGCTTTATGTCGTTGCGGCGAGTCGAACAACAAACCCTTTTGTGACAACGCTCACGAAAAAATTGGTTTTCAGGATTATGGCGCCGTTGGTGAGAAGGGCGATGGCCTGAGTGCTGTCGGAGGCAAGCTCAGTATCAAGTCCCTACCCGATGGGCCACTACTTCTGTCCGGCAACCTCAGCATCAAGGCCAGCAGTGGTCGTGTGGCCTGGCAGGGCACCCAGGCTGCTTTGTGCCGTTGTGGCGCCTCCAAGAACAAACCCTTTTGCGACGGCAGTCACAAAGAGGCAGGGTTCAAAAGTGATTAGCGTGGGGCTAAACTCATGAATGAGCACGAGAAGATCAATTACGTCGAATTCCCGGCAAAAAATATAGAGGCAATAAAGGAGTTTTTTGCCGCCGTATTCGGTTGGTCATTTGTTGACTATGGCCCTGAATACACTGCTTTTTCCAATGAAGGTATCAATGGAGGGTTTTTCAAGTCAGAGTTAGTGTCTTCTGCCGACAAGGGTGGTGCGCTTATCGTTTTCTATAGTAACAGCCTGGAAGAAACTCAATTCAAGATAGAAAACGCTGGTGGCACTGTTCTAAAATCAATATTTGAGTTTCCCGGTGGGCGGCGATTTCACTTTGGCGATCCCAATGGTAATGAATATGCAGTGTGGTCAGACGTAGGGGTGTAGTAAATTGTATTTTTAGATGTGATTGTTAATGAATATCAATATTTAAGGGGATAAAAAATGGCAAATGAAGGTTATCACGAAGAAATCAGTGACTTGTCCGATGAGACCCGGGATATGCATCGGGCGATTGTTTCTCTAATGGAGGAGCTGGAGGCGGTAGATTGGTATAACCAGCGGGTGGACGCTTGTCAGGATAGTGATCTCAAGGCCATCCTTGCCCACAACAGAGATGAAGAAAAAGAGCACGCGGCCATGGTGCTTGAATGGATACGGCGTAAAGACCCGGCCTTTGATAAAGAGCTTAAGGACTACTTGTTTACAGAAAAGCCCATAGCCCATAAATAAATATGGATTATTCTTTTAAACTGGATTTCAAGGTTAGAGACTACGAGTGTGACATCCAGGGTGTAGTGAATAATGGGGTTTACCAAAATTACTTAGAACATGCCCGACATGAGTTCTTGTTGGCATCGGGGGTCGATTTTGCCGAGCTGGCTAAACAAGGGATAAATCTGGTCGTTACCCGTGCCGAGCTTGACTATAAATACCCTCTGCGTAGTGGAGAGACATTCTGGGTGGGACTCAATCTGCAACAGGTCTCCAAAATTAAATTCGCATTTCTCCAGGAGATCTATCGGTCAGCCGACGATAAGTTGATTGTATCTGCCCGGATAATGGGCGTTGCGCTCAATGAGCGGGGTCGCCCCTTTGTGTATGAGCCGGTGGCGGGATTGTGCCGACAGTAACAAAATATTAGTTGATGATTTTCCAGCTGCCATCCGGCTGACGGCAGGCCCTACCGTAGGCCTGCTCCCTTTTACCGCCGACGGTGACCTCGGTCTGGTATTCACGACAAGACTGACCGGTCCTGTTTTGGTAGGTATTGGTGGGTACCATAGTGATGTTGGCGCCACTGTCGGGATTAACCCAATGACTGCTCACACCCGTGCGGTTTTGTTCCAGGACTATTTGGGCGCGGGCCTCGTCGTGTTCATCCAGATGGCGACCGAGTTTAGACCCCACCATGGCACCTGCGAGAGCCCCAAACATAATGGCGGCATTCGTGGCGTGCCCCTCACCTACCTGGGCACCCAGTATGCCGCCGACTATGGCACCCGTGACGCCGCCTACACCTTCTTTAGTGGCGGTTTCACAACCGGTAACAGATAGGGTTAAAAAGGCGAGGGTGGTGGCGATGAGGGTCTTTTTCACGGGTCTCTCCAATTCGTGGCAATGGTTCAAGTAACGCAGTCGGTACAACAGGGATGACAGAGGAGTGGTAAAAAAGTTCTTTGCCACTCGCTTTTAACGGTGCCCATTGTATAGGGAAACACCTGCATGACCCAAATTGGGGTGATTGGCGTTGGTAGACAGTGGATGAGCAGTAGCTTTGTCGAGAAGGAGAATGTGTACTTGCTATGGGTCAGGGGGTTGGCTAGGGTAAGGCTAGGATGTCCCAAAAACAGTCACTTCGTCGTGGCCTGAACCTTGAGGCCAATCACCAGCCCCTCTACGAGCGGGTACCGCCCTACGATGAGTATGGTCGACCCCTCTCAGATTTTATGATGCTGATACCCGGGCTGCGGGAACTGACCGGCAAGGTGTTTCAGGACAAGGTGACGACTTTGGAGGCGGTGCTCAGGCAGTTTCGTGAGGTGATATTTGTAGACCTCAATGTTCCCCTCAATCTTCTATGGGTGTCGGTACGGGCCAAACCAGGGGTGATCCTGGATATTGCCGCTACAGTGAAATGTTATATACCCGAGGCCCTTCTCGTCGGTCACAAGTAAAAATATGGGGATGATATTCTCTCCGACCCGATTCTGTCGGGATAAATCCTGGCTTCTATTTTTTAGCTGTAGGCCTGCTCGATATCCTTGCGGGTGAGTACCCCATAGATGCGTGGGGTGCGGCTGTGGGCTTTATGGGTGATATACAGGGCGTCGACCTTATTTTGATTCAGGGTGTCGAGGGCATCTTGTAAGCTGGCCTGTATGTGGGAGTGAGCCAGGTCTTGACGTGCCGCTGGAATCTCTAACAGGTCCAGTAGCCCCACTACCTTGTCGTTACCGGCTGCGATAGCATTATTGGGATTTTGCAGTTGACGGGCCAGATCCGCTGCCGGTAACAAGCTCTGCGGCCCATGCTCGCCACGCACCACGATCCACTCCGGTTTGGTCTTTATGATTTTTTTGGCCTCTTCCAGTCCCAGTAATTGGGGTGCGGTGGTAAATTGGGTGTTCATGACTTTGACCACACCAATGCGTCTTAGGGATTGGGCCACCGGATCATTGCGGTAATCCAGACCTAAGGACTGCAAGAGCGTGAGGTAAATCGGTTTGCACTTAAAGAGTTCTCCGTTCACCAGCCCGGCACCGATTACCGCCAGCATCCCGGGTAAGATGATGTTGGGGTTGGCGGTCAGTTCCAGCAGGGCCATGAGTGCCGCCAGGGGGGCATGCAGGGTGGCCCCCATCATGGCACCCATGCCTATCATGGCATAGAACCCGTACGGGGCCACATTTCCGGGTAATACCTCGGCAGCGATAAGACCGATTGCACCTCCTGCAGTGGCACCGATCACCAGGGTTGGACCGATGAGCCCACCGGGCACACCCAGGCCGATGCTGATACTGGTGGTCAGAAGTTTGACGATGGCAATTCCCGCCAACGCACCCAGGCCCATTTCGCCAAGCAAGGCCCCCGATACCGTGTCGTAACCAACTCCCATGATCTGTGGAAAGGCCAGGGCGCACAGGCCCACAATCAAACCTGCCAGGGTGGGACGTAACCAAATGGGCAGATAGCTGCTGTAATGATGGCTGCGTTCTACGGTGCGAACAAAGAGTGCAGCAAGGATACCGATCCCCACTCCCAGGCCCAATACTACCGGCAGTTCGAGTACCGAGCCCATGGTGAGTGCAGGTACGGCAAAGGCGGGGGAGGCACCATAGACCCATCGGGTGAGTGCGGTGGCCGATACCGAGGACAAGATTACCGGCGCAAAACCGGTAATGGTGTATTCCATCATCACCACTTCCATGGCGAAGATAACGCCGGCCAGGGGGGTATTGAATCCAGCGGCGATGGCTGCGGCCACACCGCAGGCCACCAAGGTTCGGGTGCTGTTACTGGGTAAGCCCAACCATTGGCCTAATTGGCTGCCACTGGTGGCACCAAGATGAATGCCTGGGCCTTCCCGTCCAACGGAATGACCGCTGACGATGGCGAGGCCGGCGGCAAAGAACTGAATCACGGCATTGAGCACCGGTAGCCGTGCCTGATGATAGGCCAAACGCCCAAGGACATGGGTCACACCCACCTGTCTTGCAGATGCAGGTAAGAAGTGCCACACCAGCCCTATAACCAAGCCCGCCAGTGTGGGCAGCGCGACCCGCTGTATGCCAGGAAGAGAGGCGTAACTCCCTGTGCCATCGCCGTTCAGGAATAGGGATTGGGCGACATCGATAAGCCCACGAAAACCAATTATTACCCCCCCTGCCAAGAGCCCCACCAGCAGTCCCAGGGCCGCCAGTTGTGGCACATTATCTACGGTGGCAAGACGTAAACGCAGCTTGGAAATGTAAAAGGGCAGGTTGTGCCGAAATCGCCGCCAGCGCCGATGGATCGGTTTGAAGCGGTTGAGCACAGGGCCCCAGTCAAACTTTAGCCTGGATGTGATGATGTGAATGCGTTCCTGGCATGTGTAGGTATAAGAGGGCACATTCTACCGGTAACTGCAGATCTGTTGTATTGGTGGGGTGTCTTGTCGGGCCGAAGCCCGGCAGGATTAGGAGCTTTCAAGGGCATGTCAGGGCCCCGTCTATGGCGACATTGGCATCGCCATAGACTTTGGACATGCTTCCCTAAAATGGCAAATCCAGACCTGATCGGGTGGTGTTTAATAGATCACGGAATTGATCCTGGATATGAGACAGGGTGGCAGCGTCATCGGCCTCAAACCGGAACACCAGTACCGGTGTGGTGTTGGATGCCCTGACCAGGCCAAAGCCGTTGTCAAAATCGACCCGTAGGCCATCAATGGTGCTCACCTGGGCATCCGGGAAACTTGCGGCCTTGACTAACTCCTTGATCAGTTGGTGATGGGCACCTTCTTCCATCTTGAGTTGGAGCTCCGGGGTATTCACGGTGTCGGGTAAATCGGAAAATATTTCATCGGGGAGGCGGTCGTCCTTGGACAGGATTTCCAGCAAACGCGCTGCGGCATAGAGGCCATCATCAAAACCATACCAGCGTTCTTTAAAGAAGATGTGGCCGCTCATCTCGCCGGCAAGTGCGGCACCGCTGGCCTTGAGTTTGGCCTTGATAAAAGAGTGCCCGGTCTTCCACATGGTGGCCTGGCCTCCGGCCTCGGTGATCGCTGTGGGCAGGGTGCGTGAGCACTTTACATCGTAAATAATTTCAGCCCCGGGGTTGCGTTCAAGTATATCCCGGGCAAACAGAATGAGTTGGCGATCAGCCCAGATAATACTGCCATTGGGTGAGACGACGCCCAAGCGGTCACCGTCACCATCGAAGGCCAGACCCACATCTGTGGGCGCTCCTTTGAGTGCCTTGATCAGGTCTTGCAGGTTTTCAGGCCGACTGGGGTCGGGGTGGTGGTTGGGGAAGTTGCCGTCCACTTCACAGAAGAGTTCTTTGAGTTCGCAGCCCAGGGCCTTGAGCAGCCGGGGTGCGATGGCACCGGCCACGCCGTTACCACAGTCCACCACCACCCGCATGGGGCGGGCGAGCTTGACGTCGGACAACACCCGTTTGACGTAGGCATCTACCACATCATCTTGTTTTAAGCCGCCAGCACCCTGGTGTAGACGGCCGTCGATGATACGCTGTCGCAGGCTCTGGATGGTATCACCGGAGAGGGTTTCGCCTGCCAGCACCATCTTGAGGCCGTTGTAGTCGGGGGGGTTGTGGCTGCCGGTGACCATGACCCCGGATTGGGTGCCCAGGTGGTGGGTGGCAAAATACAATAGAGGTGTCGGCACCATGCCCACATTGATCACGTCACAGCCTGCGGTCATCAAGCCTTCAGCCAGTGCAGCCGCCAAGGCCGGGCCCGATAACCGACCGTCCCGGGCAATAACAATCTCGTTGTGACCCCGGTCCAGGGCCTCACTACCGATGGCCTGACCGATGAGGCGGACGGCATCGACCGTGAGGGTCTTGTCGACGATGCCACGGATGTCATAGGCCTTAAAAATTTCCGGGGCCAGCTCTGAACGGGTTTGTGGTGCTGAAGTAGAAGTAGGCATTTTGCTGTGATATCCGAGGTAAAATCGGCGCACAGTATAATGGTCGATGCAGCGTTTTGCACCATCAAGGATACAGAGTTGCCCTGGGACCCTCGCTAAGCCGCCAAGTGCACCAAGGAAAGGCCTTTGGGTCTAGGCGCGTTGGGGCACACTGTCGCGGGTATAGACATAGACTCGATTGCGGCCGGCCTCCTTGGCTTCGAGCAGGGCCTGGTCGGCGCGCCACAGTACTTCATCGTAGGTGGCATCATGAGTTTCCATGGTGCTGAGTCCCCCGGTCCAGTGCAGGATGTGGGTTGCGCCGGGTTTGAGTTCCAGGGTCTTGGGTAATTTGCGTCGCAACCGATCCGCCAGTTCACTAGCGGTCTCAAGCTCGGTGTAGGGAAAGATGATACAGAACTCATCGCCCCCCAAACGGGCCACGAAATCGGTATCACGCGTTGCTTTTTTGAGGGCCGCCGCGAATTTCACAATCAAGGCATCACCGGCGTCATGACCGAAATTATCATTGACCTGTTTGAAGTGGTCGATATCGATCATGAGTACCGACATGGCAAATCCGGTTCCAGACTGAATGAATAATTGTTCCAGGCGGTCTTCAAAGGCACGACGGTTGGGCAGTTGAGAAAGGTGGTCGGTGAGTCCAAGGTCTTGCAGTTTGCGGCGTTCCCTGACCAGTTTGCCCCCGGAGCGGGCGATGTAATTGAGCAAGTGTCTGAACTCTTCGAGTTGTATGGGGTAGTTGCTGTGTAGCCTACCATCACGGATATCCTTGAACATACGTGCAACCAGCTTGATGTCGTAATGTAAGGCCTTTGCGGTAAAGCTAAACAGCATGCGATCACCAAAAAATAACAATAGGGCGATGACCGCAAAAATGGCCGTAAGTGTATTGCGTAGGCTGGTGAGTCGGGTCGATACCCGCGTGCTTGGCCAGTAACCGATACTAAATTTGGTGTTGGCTATTTTCCTGATCAACACCTGGGTGGTGTTTTTGAGACGGTGTTCACCGCTGTTGGCGACCACTCGTTGTCCACTATGGGTGGCACTGTACAATTCTGCATACCCAGGTTGCCCGGATTGTTGCCAGGCACTGTCCAGGAGTTGAGCTGCATCCAGATGCAGGCGCAGCATCGGTGCGCCGGAGGTATGCAGGGTGATGCGGTTTACCAGGGAATTGACCGACACGGGTTGTTTGGGTCGCGGGTACTGTAGCACCGCCCCGGGGGCAAACAGGGCAACTAGCGTCTTAAGGTGTCGTTGTCGCTTGGTCTGGCTACGGCCTTTGAGTGCTGCGGCCAAGGGCGGAGAAGCTTGTACCTTATTTAGCAGCGATTGCTGTGCTGCAATTTGGATTGCGATAAGCGCGCCAAGATGGCGTGCTGTATCTTGAGAAATCTGGGTTTCGCTCTGGACGATATTTTTTTTCAATAATTGGTAGGCACCCAGGCCCAGCAGGCCCAAGGCGAATATGGACAGGGCCAACCTGTAGTAATTGTGACGTCGATGAGAAACCATGGGGTGCCGCGCTTTGCCTGTTGCAAATAACTGTCAATAACTAACGCCTGGAAACAGCATTGGTTACTCAAGCATATACACAGATTTCGCTGACCTAGAGGGTGGGGCCGGCTGTGCCGACGGGAGGCTATGGCTTACTGACGCCCGGTATGACCAAAGCCCCCATCACTGCGCTGGCTTTCCTCGAAATCTTTGACGACCTCAAATTCCGCCTGGATCACCGGTACGAACACCAGTTGGGCAATGCGGTCTCCCGGTTGGACGACAAAGTGTTCCTTGCCACGGTTCCAGCAGGATACAAACAGTTGTCCCTGGTAATCGGAATCAATGAGCCCCACCAGATTGCCTAACACAATACCGTGTTTGTGACCCAATCCAGAACGGGGCAATATCACTGCGGCCAAGTGGGGGTCGGCGATATGGATGGCGAAGCCGGTGGGGATGAGGTGGGTATCACCGGGATCGATATGCAGGTGTTCGTCCAGGCAGGCCGTCAGATCGAGTCCTGCGGAACCCTCTGTGCCATAGCGGGGTAGGGGGAATTCATTGCCGATGCGCGGGTCGAGTATTTTGAGTTGTATTTTTTTCATGGTACCTCTGGGCGATTTCAGAAATGAGTTCTCGGGCCAGCCGACTCTTGGGTTGTAACAGCAATGGGGTGAGACCACCTTGGTCGATGAGAGTGAGTTGATTTAAGTCCGATTCGAATCCACTGTGGCGGTCGCCCACGGGGTTGGCGGCGATGAGGTCCAGTTTTTTGGCCTCCAGTTTCTTTCGGGCATGGGCCTCCAGATCGTCGGTTTCGGCGGCGAAGCCTACCGTATAGGGGGCGGGATCGAGGGCGGCCACACTGGCAAGAATATCCGGGTTGGGCACTAACTCGAGCGATAGGCTGGCATCTGATTTTTTGATTTTACGGGATGCCGTCTGTATCGGCCGGTAGTCTGCTACCGCCGCCACACCGATAAAAATATCGATGGGGTGGATATGGCTGTGTACCGTGTCGTGCATCTGTTGGGCTGTGGCCACCCGTAGGGTCTGCACCCGGTCCGGGTCGGCCAAGGCAGTGGGGCCCGAGACCAGAATAACCTGGCCCCCGGCTTCCATAGCCGCCTGTGCCACTGCGTACCCCATTTTTCCCGAGCTACGGTTGCTCAAGCCACGCACTGGGTCGATGGGCTCCCAGGTAGGACCGGCGGTGACCATGAGCTGCAGGCCATCCAGGCTGCCGGTTTGGAACAGGGCTGCGGCATGTTCAGCCAGTACAGTGGGTTCCAGCATCCTGCCGGGACCGGTCTCGCCACAGGCCTGGCTGCCGCTATCCGGCCCCCAGAGGGTGATCCCCAATTGCCTTAATGTGACGAGATTATTTTGGGTGCTGGCCTTGACCCACATTTGCTGGTTCATGGCCGGGGCCACGGCGACTGGGCTTTGGGTGGCGAGGCACAGGGTGGTCAACAGCTCATCGGCACGGCCCTGGGCCAGCCGGGCCAGAAAATCGGCCCCGGCGGGTGCGACCAGCACCAAATCGGCCCAGCGTGCCAACTCGATATGCCCCATGGCCGCTTCGGCCCCGGTATCCAGAAATGCGCTGTGGACCGGGTGGCCGCTGATGGCCTGAAGGGTGAGGGGGGTGATAAATTGGCTTGCGGCCCGGGTCATGACCACGCGCACTTCGGCACCGCGCTCGCGCAGGCGCCTTACCAGGTCTGCTGCCTTGTAGGCAGCGATACTGCCAGTGATGCCGACCAGGATACGTTTGTTGGATAGTGTGGCCATGGGGTGTAGAGTCTACTGACCTGAAGGTGTGTTTAAAAACAATTTCCCTATTTTTTTAAACTCGATTACCGAAAACGTGGTTTTCGGTAATCTCCAAGGACTATAAACCACATTATATACAAGGAGTGTATATGGCGATTCGAGATTGGCCCCAAGGTGAGCGACCTCGGGAGAAGCTGTTAAACCAAGGATCGGCAACCCTGTCCGATGCCGAATTGGTGGCGATCTTTCTGCGTACTGGTCACCGGGGGCACAGCGCCATTGATCTTGCCCGGGGTCTGCTACAGCAATTTGGTGGACTTCGGCCCCTGTTGGCGGCCCCTCGGGAGCGAATTTGTGCCGTGACTGGAATGGGGGCTGCCAAATACGCCCAGTTACAGGCGGCCCTGGAATTGGGCCAGCGCCACCTGGGTGAGGTGCTGTTTCGTGGGGCGGTGCTGGATTCGCCCCAGGTCGCCCGGGATTATCTGCATGCTCGCCTGCGGGACCGGCAATACGAGGTGTTTTGTTGCCTGTTTCTGGACAATCGTCACCGGGCACTGGCCTTTGAGGAGTTGTTTAAGGGTACCCTCAACGGTACCAGTGTGCACCCCAGGGAGGTGGTCAAACGGGCCCTGGGCCACAATGCCGCTGCGGTCATTTTCAGCCACAACCACCCCTCCGGGGTGGCCGAGCCCAGTTTGGCCGACCAAAGCCTGACCCGGCGGCTGGTGGATGCCCTGGCCCTGGTGGATATTCGGGTGTTGGACCATCTGGTGATAGGGGATGGGGAAACGGTGTCTTTTAGCGAGCGCGGGTTGCTTTAACGCTGTGGGCACCGGGGACTACCCTTGCTGGCCCGGTTCTGGTATAAATGCGCGTCTTTCTCGCCCCGGTTGGGGTATTTCGGAGGTTTTACTATGCCCAGGGTTTGTCAGGTCACAGGCAAGCGGACTATCAGTGGGAACAATGTTTCTCACGCTAACAACAGGACGCGACGCCAGTTTTTGCCCAATCTGCATTATCGCAAATTTTGGGTTGCCAGCGAAAATCGTTGGGTACGTATGCGTGTGTCCGCAAAAGGCATTCGCATTATCGATAAGAAGGGTATAGATACCGTGCTCAAGGAAGTGCGGGCCCGCGGCGAGAAGGTGTAGTCTGATGAGAGATAAGATTAAGCTTGTGTCGAGTGCCGGTACTGGCCATTACTACACGACTACCAAAAACAAGCGTACCAAGCCGGAAAAGTTGGAAATGAAGAAATATGATCCGGTAGTACGCAAGCACGTCATCTACAAGGAAGCCAAGATCAAGTAAGGCTGTGCCCAGTATCTGATACTTTAGTGTCCCCGATGCGGTCCCGTCGGGTTGGCTGTCTCTGCGCCATTCTGACGTCCATGTCCTGAGCGGTGTTTGTGCGTCCTGCACATCACTTCTACCCTTTGGCTATATTGGCCTGCATTTTTTCAATGATGGGTTTCAGGATCAATTCCATGGCAAAGCCCATCTTACCGCCGGGTACGACGAGACTATTGGGGCGAGACATAAAGGAATCCTTGATCATCTGCTGTAGATAGGGAAAGTCTGCACCGTCTGGGTCCCGAAAGCGGATGACGATGACGCTTTCGTCTGGCGTGGGAATATCTCGAGCAATAAAGGGGTTAGAGGTGTCGACTAAAGGCACACGCTGGAAGTTGATGTCGGTGCGGGAGAACTGAGGCGTGATGTGGTGGACGTAATCATCCATACGGCGCATGATGGTGTCGACGGTGGCCTCGGCGGAATATCCTCGCTCTGACGCATCACGGTGAATTTTCTGGATCCATTCCAGATTGACTACAGGCACCACACCGATGAGCAGATCCACATGCTGGCTGGCGTCGATGTCGCCATGTTTGACTCCACCATGCAGGCCTTCATAGAACAGCAGGTCGGAGCCTGATGGAATGTCTTCCCAAGGCGTAAACTGACCTGGCCCCAGATCAGTCTTTAAGCGGGCATTGTGTTGAGCCGCTTCTTCCTCACTATGCAGGTAGTAGCGTTTTTTACCGCCACCGGTCTCGCCATATTCCTGAAAAAGGCCGGCAATCTTGTCAAAATGGTTGGCCTTGGGTCCAAAGTGACTCAGGTTCTTGTTTTCTTTTTCTGCGGCGGCGATGGCCTTTTTCATATCCTGGCGATCATAACGATGAAAACTGTCACCTTCGATGACCACCGGGTTCATGTGCAAGCGTCGAAAGATATGCTCAAAGGCCACTTTGACGGTCGATGTCCCTGCGCCGGATGAACCGGTGACGGCGATTATGGGATGTTTTGTAGACATAGTGCTCTCCGTGAAGCGTGTAACTAATCTATTTGATGCGTAGTGGCCCCACCGTGAAATTGATGAGTATTGATCGTGGTATGGCCGCTGGCAAATAACCTGGGTTTTGTGGTCCGCTGATCAACCCTGAATTCGGATTTGCCGGGAGGGGCGCTGGTGGCGGAAACCAGATGCGAAATGTATATCAGTCAAGGGCGGATTACTAGTCGGGGGTGGGTTTGATCCGTGGCATTTTCTTTCCCACCACAGTGATACAGCCTTATTCGTGAGCTCTGGCTTGCAATCGTCGGCAAAAATTGCTTTGCTTAATGTCAAATTTGGTTAAATACTATCGGTTTAGAGGGGCTTATAACGTCAGTAGGTAGCTATGTATGGGTTAGAACAACAGGTTCTAAGAACGGATATCTCCGGCATGCCACTGGAGTGGGTTGATTTTCGTGATGCGGTACGCCTCTATCACGCTGATCAGGTGGTCTACAGTTGTGGTGTGCTGCTTTACCGTATCCATGGAGGTTGCAACGCCATTACGGGGAGGCGTAGTGAGATTGATGTCACTTCCATCCTCGCCACCAGGAGCGATGGTGGCACTTCCTACCATAGTCATCGGGGCTACGTGCCACCCCTTAACAACCCGGCGTTGTTTAAGCGTGATGCCAATTTGTGTCTATATTGCGGTGGTAGTTTTGAGGACGGTCGATTGTCGCGGGACCATGTGACGCCATTGAGTTGCGGCGGTCAGGATGATTGGAAAAATGTGGTGGCGGCCTGTAAGCGCTGCAATAACCACAAGGCTGGGCGTAGCCCAGAACAGGCTGGGATGAAGTTGCTGGCGGTGCCGTTTGTGCCGACTCATGCCGAGTATGTCTATCTTCGCGGCCGTCGGGTGTTGACAGATCAAATGGAGTTTTTGCGCGCCCACTTCCCCCGCAGCAGTCCCTTACACCAACGTTTGGTGGGCTTGTGAAGGGTTGAGTCTTGAGATTGAAGGGTCTGCAAATTTCCCCATAAGTGCCTAAAAAAAAGGCCCACACCGGAGTGTGAGCCTGAGCCCTACAGAGGAAGTAGGTGTTTAGGGACGAATGTAACTAAATCCCTGGTCCTGTAAGTGGGCGATCTCGGCGACACCGCTGGGTACAATGTCTTTTTCGTCCACATCAAACATCTGGGTTTTATAATCGACCTTCTTGCCGCGCAGGGTATTGGCGCAGATATTGAAAGTCACGCCCTGATCTTTCAGGTTGCTGACCTTTTGCTGCACTGCCAAGTCTTTGTTGGCGCGAGTCAACAGGGTGTAACCACCGCTGTGCATGATGACACGAATATCCAGGTTATCTTTGCCTACGGCATTGATGTGGTTCTGAATATTGCGCATGGCAGCACCCTGGCGTTTTGGGTCTTTGTAATTTACATGATAAATTACCTTTTGTTTGCCGTATTTATCGGCCAGTACAGCACCAGCACCCAGAGTAAAAACGGTAGCAATTAGGATGGCAAGTAACTTTTTCATGGATCCTCCTTTTAAATTTTAATTTAAAAACTCATTATAAAAATGGTGGGCTATACTTGGATGTAGGCCCATCCCTGAAGTTGGCGCCGCATAATCTGCGCTACAGCAGAGTCGATCACGACCGCTTCGGGTAGAAGCACCAGATTGATATTTTGCTCGTGATTGAGCCGGTCGATAGTATTTTGGCAAGCAATAAAAACCAGATTATTCCAATCCCGATAGAGCTGCTTAATGCGTGCCGGATTGGGTGAGGTATCAGCACGTAGCAGGTTGATCCCCCCACCATTGGTGATGACCTCTACTCGTGCAACCTGGTTGGTCTCTTTGTAAAACTTGAGTAGATTTTCGACCTCATCAAGAAGATCGTTCATACGTTGCGGGTCGCCGCTGTTCAAGTGCAGCAATACCTTGATGCCTTTTATCGGTACCGGTGAGGTCAGAGCACTGACCCGGGGACTGTTGGGGTTGTGGTGTGGGGTTGTGGTATGCAGGGCCCAGCCGATGGCCATACCCAGCCCCAGGATACTGGCAGCAATGGAACGGAATCCGATGCGTGCCCATAGACTGCGGTGTACCGTGTAACTGCGTGTGGGAGGCGGCGGCGGGTTGGAGCAGGCCAGTTGCACCAAGTCACGCACCTTGCGCAGCTCACACACACGCCGATTGAGAGATTCATCCCGGCTAATGGCGACGAAGGCGTCGCTCTTTTCCTCAGCCGTCAGCTGGTTGTCTACAAAGGCGTTAAGGAACTCGTCGGAAAACGTCTGTTCTTTGGTCATTTTACCCTCCGGAACCGTGTCGGTTTGGTGGCCGGGATGTTGTTTTCCGCGTCGCGTAACAGGCGGTCGCGCAGTGTATTGTGTGCCCTACAAAGTCGGCTCATTACCGTGCCCACAGGTACTTCCAGGATGTTTGAGACTTCCAGATAGGTAAACCCTTCCAGGTCTACCAGCGCCACCACTTGGCGCTGCCCCTCTGGCAGTTTGATGATGGCATCGCGAACCTTTTGGATAAGTTGCTGTTCTTCATGGCTGCTTTCGGGGGTGATCTCACTCAGCAGAGTCATATTTTCAATGTCTTCAGTCTCCTTGTGCTTGCGTAGGTAATCGCGCCAGCAATTGGAGAGGATACGAAAAAGCCAGGTATTGATGGCCTGGGGGTCGCGTAATTGCGAGGCTTTGCTCAGGGCCTTGACGATGGTTTCCTGGGCGAGATCATCGGCGAGGGCGGCACTGTGGGTCCAGGCATAGGCCATGCGGTAAAGTCGCGGTCGGCTCTCCTCGAGTTTTTTTGTCAGTTGCTCCGAACGGCAGACCAGGTTCAATAGTTTCATAAGTCCGTTGAGTGTCACCCTAATACAAGTAGTAAAAGAGACGAAGCGGGGAGCGAAAGTATTCCAATTATTTTGGGCGCCCTTTCTGGTTCCAGTGGAGGGCTGGAAGGGTTTAACAGGAGGTGCGGCGTGCCCTTGAAAAGGCAGAAAACTGTTATCTCAGATGCACCGAAGTGAGGGCCCGGAATCCAAGGTATTTGGTGATGATGGACGTCCCCCTGTTGGGGCCGACAACGAGGGTGAGAGGCTTATCGATATCCTCACCCACTGGGGGCATCGACCAAGGTGTGACCTGTGCTATATCCTGGATCGGGTTCTATAGGAGCAGGTATGGGCTCGGGAGGTGGGGTTATCCAGATTAAATCAAGCCACTAAATTTGGATATAGGTCCAGCCTTGTTGCAGGCGGGTGAGGATTTGGCCCAGTGCCGAGGGCGCGACCAAGGCCTCGGTGAGTAGTTTGGCATCGGTTCCGGTTTCGTGCTTAAAGCGTTCAATGGCACGTTGGCAGGCCAGGAATGACACATTATTGTAGTGTGCCAGTAACGCCTGGATGTGGGCGACTTCACTGGAGGCATCGGCACGCAGCAAGTCCAGGCCCTTACTATTAACCACCACCTCAACTTGCACCGGCTTGCCATGGTGGGCATAGCTCTTTAACAGGGCCTCTGTCTTGACCAGGGTGGCGGCAAGCTTGGCCGGGTTGTTGGAATTGAGGTGCAGAATGACCCCGGGGGGTATTTGCGTTGGGGATTTATTAGTCGCCAGTTGCAGAGTCATGGCGGCGTCAGAGACGACGGCCTGGATTGATTGTGAGCCCCATTGAGTATGACCCATCCAGCCCAGGCCGGCACCGATGGCCAATAGCAGGCCTGCCGCCAAGGATGGCCACAGTAAATGGGAGCGATGTTGGCGCGGTGCGTCGGTCAGTCGCTCAGGTAGCTGCACTTGCTGGTAGGCGTGCTTGACCATCTCCTGCAGAGCGCGGATTTCGCAGATACGTTTACCCAGGGCCGGGTCGTGGCTGACGGCCTTGAAGACACGCTCTTTTTCGTCGGCACCGAGTTGGTCATCCACGAATGCGTTCAGACATTCATCGGAGATCGGGTCGATGTCCTTCATTGAACTCTCCTGATATTTGTATTTGTGGTCTGTTCCGACCGGTTGGTTTGAGTTTTAGCTAGAAGTTTCTTGAGTATTTTGCGGGCCCGACACAGGCGGCTCATCACTGTACCAATGGGGACGTCAAGTATGCCGGCGACCTCTATATACGAAAAGCCCTCTAAATCCACTAATGTCACCACTTGGCGTTGTCCTTCGGATAGCTGTGAAACCGCGAGCAGGATCTCGTTGATGACTTCGCGCCGACTGTGAAGTGATTCCGGGGTCACAGCGTGCGTCAGCACCAGATCATCAATGTCTTCCATGACCCGGTTGCGCCGAAAGTAATCCCGCCAGCAGTTGGCAAGGATGCTGAACAACCAGGCATCCATGGTTTTAATGTCGCGCAACTGGGACGTGTGGCGTAGCGCCTTGGTCAGGGCCTCCTGGACCAGGTCTTCAGCCAGGGGGGGATTGTGGGACCAGGCAAAGGCCATGCGATAGAGCCGCGGTCTACTGTCTTCCAGTTTGCGCCGGAATGCTTTGCTGCGCTGAGACAAAAAGGATGCCATGTTGCCGGGTGTGTTGGATAAAGTGAAAACGTTGAGTCGAAGGGTAGACGCCGGTTATGCCCGAAATATTCCCGCAACCGGCCTAAATATATTTAGGGGCTCTTGTGCGGCATTATATTAATGTTTCCTAATATTCTTTCAGGGTTGAAGGGGCCGCATCGCAGACCATCCGCTCTAAATTATTGGAATTGCCACCGAGGTGGCTTGATTCTAAATTGAGCCACCACAGGGTAGCGGGTATTTATATTAAATACAATGGCTTAGCAAAGTGAATCCTGTGGCAGCGTAGGTCTTGGAGCCCCGCACACCAGAATATTCGAGGAAGATTTTGCCCGTAATCTGGAATAATTGTGGCCCTTTTGCGTCTCTCTTATGGAGCGGGGTGCAAGTATAACAAAACGCTATGCCTTAACGGGTGTATGCACGAAAAATCGCTCAGTTTAGCAGTCATGGAGTGAGTATTTTAATTTTCACTTTTACTTACATCTGTCGAGGGAACTAAGTGTTTTTCCGGGTTCGGTCAAACCAGTGTAGGTGATGTGTCAACAAAATTTTAATCGATGGAGGCAGTTATGAAGAAGTTGTTTGTATTGATGCTGGGGGCAATGCTGAGTCTGAGCATGGTTACAGCGAGTGCCGGTAAAAAGCCCGTAAGCAAGGATCACCCATTTGCTGAGCACTTTGTTGTGTTCCATTTATCCTCAGGTTCTGGTTTTGAACAGAAACTGGTGTTGAATAATGCGGCGAACCTCAGGAAGCATTGGGGCGATAAGGTGGCCATTGAGGTCGTGGTTTATGGACCTGGTTTGCGTCTGTTGTTTAAGGAGAATGTTCAGGCCAAGCGCATCAAATCGTTGGCTGCCGAAGGGGTGACCTTCTCTGCTTGCGGCAACACCATGAAAAAAATGGGTCGTAAAAAAGGTGATTTGATTAGTGTCGCCAATCAGGTTCCAGCGGGTGTGGTGCGCCTCGTGGAACTGCAAGAGGCGGGCTGGAGTTACATTCGTCCTTAGTTATAGGGCGATTGTGAGCGCCTGCCAAAAATCGCGACAGGGTTTGTTGCATTTAAAACCTGGATACGATTCGGCAGACGTCCCGTTTTGATAATTTGATAAATAAATTAGTGGTTATTCTAGCTTTTAGATTAAGTACATCTTTTAGGAGGATGGATTGATGAAAAAGAACAGTCGTTCTATACCCAAGCTGAGTCGGCTTTCGGCTGCTGTTACTGCCGCGACCATCGCGTTTGGCAGTGTCAGTACTGTGGAAGCGGCCAATTGGTTCAAATTGCGTGGTACCGAGCCGGGCGGTACCGCCCATACCCTGCAGGTATGGGGGTTTTTACAGCCCACATTCGTTAACTACGATACCGGACTCATATCCGGGGCCGTGGGCAAGGCATCACCCTTAAACGGCACCCTGCCGATTCCGGGTACTGTTCCACCGCGTCGCTCTGATAAATCGAGCTTTTATCTGCGCCGGGCCCGTATCGGTATTCGTGGCACCATGATACCCATCAGTAACGATATCGATTACTTTATCCTCACGGAAATGGGCCAGAACGGGATTACTCGTCCTGACCACAATATGACCATATTGGATGCGTCGGTGACCTTCAACCAGTTGGCCGGCCAGCGTCGTGACGATGGCAGCAAGGGTTTGGGTGTGCGGTTCCGTATGGGCCAGTTCCTGTTCTCACAGACATCTGAAACACTGTCCAATTCAACACCGGGACGCCGGGTGCATATCTGGATGCCGGAGGCAACCTTTCAGAATGCCCTGGGCCGCCGTGTCTATGATCAGGGCCCCGGTAACTTCACCGGTACCAAGGTCGATGGTGCCCGTGATATCGGTCTTGAGGCCTTTGACTGGACGGAGTTTGGTGATCCCAATTCACCCTACGAGTTGACCTATTCTCTGGGTGTCAGCAATGGTGATGGTATCGGGATCCAGAACGCCGATCGTAACTATCGTTATTATGGCTGGTTGTCTTTTGCCAAGTTGTTTGACAATACTCGTGGGCCACGCCGTCATGATGCACAAGTCTACGGCTTCTACCAGACGGGTAATATCAGATTCAATAACGATCTTAATGGTGATGGGGTACCCGATCACACCCAGATGAACCCGGCAACAGGTCTGGGTGGTCTGTCCGCTTGCGGTGGTGTGGATGCCTGTCGGATTACCAATGCGGGCAATGCCAAGGATCTTAACCAGAAATATTGGGGTATTGGTGTTCAGTACTTCAATAAGCCGTTCAAGGGTTACGGTCAGATTCGATTTAATGCCCAGTACGAGAAGGCACAAGGACTTACCTTTGATGGCCAGCAGGTACCTTCTGCCCTTCTGTCCGGACCGCTATTTGAGAACTTCGGTCTTCGGTACAACCCGAACGGTGTAAATGAAGGTTTTTACATTGATGCGGGTTACGATATCCACAAGCATTTGGGTATCAAGAAGCGGACCACCATCAACCTGCGTTATGACGAGTATGATCGTAACAAAGGCAATGCTGGACGGGCCATCCATACCGAGCAGTTGACACTCACTGGTGAGTACTTCTTTCATAAGAAGGCTCGTCTGACTCTGTCCTACGGCTGGCGTAATTGGGATGCCAATGACCGCACCGCTGGAAAGATCATAGGTTCCAGTGGCACACCGGCTGCACGCCACAACGGTAATGCGGTATTGAGTGGGGTGGGTAACCGCTTCGGCGCCCAGGTGACCTTTATCTTCAAAAATGTTCTCCTGAGATAGCGGTTAGCGATAACCGAGGTAGAGTTGGGGCCCCTTTATGGGGCCCTGTTTTTTTTGTGTGTGTAGGGATTTTCGTTTGGATGCTGGAGTAGGGGTATCATGGCTGGACAGGGCACGGCGACTGTAGGACATTGTAAAAAATAAAACTCAAGCGAGGATAGGGGTAACCATGATTCGAAAAAGAAACCCGATAATTATTTTATGCCTGGGCCTCGTCCTGCTGGCAGGTTGCGGTTATTCGGCTGACAAAAAAGGAAAGCACTCCAACAAGCGTATTACCGATGCCGGTGTGGTGTTACCAGAATATAAGGGATCCCAAAGTGGACGTTATACCACCCGGATTGACCGTCGCTCTCACGGTGCAGTGCTGCAGGTCTCCAAAGCGCCTGTTGAGGCCTGGGAGACGCTTATACGGGCCCTGCATCGCTTTGGGGTGCCGGTACTTGAGAGTAATGCCACTTCGCGCACTGTGACCACAGAATGGATCAGCATGCGATATAACCCCGTTAGTGGAGAGGTATCCACACTGCCCAGTTTGCTGGGTCGGATCAGCTTCAAGGGCGTAAATCTGGAACGCCATCGTTTTCGTTTTCAGGTCCAGGCGGGTAGTAATAAGAAAGTCAGTAGTTATATTGATGTGGTCGATGCCACGCGGCAGGCCGAGATAGATATGTCCCCGGACAGTATGGCCTCATTTCTGGTCTGGCAGGACCGTCCCGTTCAGCCCGGTGCGGCAGCGGCGTTTTTGGCTCGACTGCAGGGGAGCTATGAATCTGCCATGGTGTCACGTTTGGTATCGCCGCAAGTATCACCACAGCAGCCTGGTAGAGCCCAGGTGGTCCCGGCGATGACAATGACAGTCACAGCAGCACCAGCAGCACCGGCGGGTAAGGTGGCAACGCTGGTTTCAGCGCCGGCCGAGGAGGAGGTCTACCGCCCTGGTAAGGTGGCCACATCCACAGCGCAGGCAGCAGAAAAGAAGGGCGGTGTCCAAGCCAGCCCCCCCCAAGCGGCATTGCCCAGGCAAGCTGTCACCGACGCTAAGCTTGATGCGCAGATCGTTGTCACGGCCAAGGCATCTGCACCAACCCCCGTAGCCACCGCTACCGGAACGACGAGCAGTAAGTGGTTACTGGTACGGGCCAGCCCCAAAATAGCCTGGGTGGCGCTCAAACACGCCCTGGCTGACCAGGAGGTGGCGTTCACACTTGATCCATCCGGTCATTATGCCCTGACTACGGTGTGGTTGAGGCTGGACTATAACGAGAAGAAAGATGCGCTACGGACACCTAAAGATGGGCCTCAATGGGGTTTTAATGCCAAGGGTGATGGTGTCCAGCAACATCGCTTCCAACTGCTGGTGAGCAAAGACGCGCGTGGTGGTCATGCCTATATCCAGGCTCGGCATGTGGGCTATAAGGAACAGATCGATTTGACCCCGGATGCCTCCATTACCAGCCTTACCTGGAGCGAACGACCTACCCAGGCGCGTATTGCTGATGCCTTTTTGCGCGAATTACGGGTTATTGTTGCGCCTAAATAGCGAACAAATTGTACGAGTGCTGGCGTCCAATTTTTGGGTGTCCACATTATCGTGGGCAGGTTTCATTGATTTGGAGGGGCTGATGAAATGAAAAAATTCATTTTCGCTATGGTGTTGTTAGTGGGTCTGTCGGCACCTGCATGGGGCGATTTTGAGGCCGGTTTAATGGCCTATCGAAATGCGCATTTTAAGGAAGCGTTCAGGAGTTGGATGCCATTGGCCATCGAGGGTGATGCCAGGGCCCAGTTCTATCTGGGTGAGATGCATGTGGACGGTATGGGTATGCCTGTTAGCCTGGATAAGGCCGTTCGTTTTTACCGACAGGCAGCCGAACAGGAGCACCCCGGAGCCCAGGCCCGTCTCGGTATGCTGCATGCAAAAGGCAGGGGCCTACCGCAAAATTATGCCAAGGCGTTCGCGTGGTATCGGCGTGCTGCAATTCTGGGAGACCTTGATGCCCAATACCGGTTAGCATTTTTGTTTGAAGCAGGGCAGGGTACACAGCCCAGCTTGTATCATGCCTTCAAATGGTGGGCCATTGCCGCACGATGGGGCGACCCCTATGCCGCTGAGGAGCGTGATCGTATCAAGGCCCGGTTAAGTGCTAAGGCACTCGACTCTCTACAGCAACAAGTGACGCTGTGGCGCTCCAGTGTTGGCGATATATACAGCTACTAAAAGCTCCTCCAAGATGAACGTCCGATTGAACTCACAGGCTTGGTACGGAACAAGCCTGTTCGTGGTGCTCGGTTTTTTGGCCGGCATTTACTTTAGCAATCAGGCCCAGGTATTTTTTGCCGTAATCATGGAGGGGCGGGCACCGTCCTTTCCGGTGGCCATTAGCCTTATTGTTCTGCATTTTGATCTGGCGGTGTTGTTGGTGGGCTTGGCATTGGCCTGGGTCGTAGTGGATCGACCGTGGTGGATTGCTGTCCTGGTCGGTCTGTTGTTGCTCGTTTACCATGCTTATTGGACCCATCACCACCTTGATGGTCACTGGCGGTGGTGGTATCTGCTGCGGATATTGTTGTTGCCCGTATTTGTGTTTGCCGGAATGTGGCTGGGTCGATTATGCAAGCGGGGCGGGGCTTCAAAGAAAGTGCTTGGGTTTGTTGGTTGCGCAGTGCTGGGTTCGGCTTCGTTAGCCTATCTGATTCACCTGGGACGACAGATAGCCACGGCCTGATTCAGGTCAAACTCTGATGGGTGGTTTCTATGGGTTGAGCCCCACCAGCTTGCTGCGGGTTAGCGCTCTACTTTGGCTTTGAGGCGATTGCCACCGTATTCGTGCTGGCTGTCGTGACCTTCGATGAGAACGTATTCCATGTCGGTGGGAACGATCAGGGTGTAGAGCCCCCGGGTGAAGGGTTGCTCGTCCACGTGGGGGTGGGCCAGTACCCGCCTGCCCAGTTCCTCCCCTTCCAGGCTGAGTACACGCCAATGGTCGGCATAGTGCTTCCAGCCCGTATCTTTATGTTTGAGTGTGACCTCGGCTGAGCAGCGTTCTTCCTGGCACTTTACTTCGGCCTTGACTACAGTCACTTCACCGGCCTGCACCGGGGCAGTTAAGGCGAAAGCTGCGAGCACGATAGGGCGGATTTTAAGAGATACAATCTTAACGGGCACGATAGGTGATGCGGCCCTTGCTTAAATCGTAGGGTGTGAGTTGCACAGTCACCTTGTCGCCGGTGAGGATGCGGATATAGTGCTTACGCATCTTGCCAGAGATGTGGGCGGTGACCACATGACCGTTTTCCAGTTCGACGCGAAACAGGGTGTTGGGGAGGGTTTCGACGACCGTACCCTCCATTTCAATGCTTTCTTCTTTTGCCACAAGTATGCCTTACTAAATCATGATTAATGGACTGGGACGGGAATCCCAGCTTGGGTCCCCGCAGCGGCCTGTATGATGCCGTAAGCCAAAGTGAGGGTAAAGGGATAGCGTGTAGAATAAGGGGGTTTATTCGGGATAATGGGGTGGCGTTATAATGTTTGCCAGTGCCTGTTTCGGTAAACCTGCAGTGGCCTGAAATTGGCCTTGTAATCCATTTTTACGCAGTTCTCGATCCAGTAGCCCAGGTAGACCCATTCCAGTCCCTGGCGTTGGGCGTGGTCTATTTGCCATAGCACGGCGTGGATGCCGAGGCCGCGAGCTGAAAGCTTTGGATCAAAGAAGGTGTAGACTGCCGATAGCGCACCGGGCAGCATATCGATGACAGCTGCTGCAATCAGTTTTGCCTCACATCCTTTGGTGGCAGGAGCGTGAAATTCGACAATATGGGTGTTGGCGAAGCGGCTAAAAAGAAATTCCTCATATAGGCTTGGATCATTGTTGTTCATGGAGCTATCAGGATGGCGACTGGCCTGATAACGCCGGTAGAGATCGAAGTGGCGGGCGCTGTATCGTCCCGGTACGATCACTGCGTCCAGGTCCTGGTTTTTAAGCCAGGTACGTCGTTGGCTGCGACTGGGGGCAAATTCCGCTACTGGAACCCTGACAGACGTGCAGGACTGGCAGCCCCGACACTGGGGCCGATAGATCAAATTACCGCTGCGCCGAAAGCCCTGTTGGGTGTAGTGGCTAAAACTGGCCTCTTCCATGTTATAGCCGGGGTCCACGAAAAGAGTGGTGGCCTGGTTTCCCGGTAGATAATTACAGGGATAGGGCAGAGACAGGAATAGACTCGGTGTTTTTTCGTTGATGGACATGCTCAGGCCACGCTAAGCGCAGGATCAATGATCCAGGGTTTTGGTGATATTGCATCCTCACGGGGGCGTTTGATTTCAGCCAGAAATACTTCACGAAGGATGAGTTGTGCCCCCAGGCTAAACAAGTGTTTGGAGGGCAGTTGGCAATCGATCATCGAGTAGCCCCAGGCCTGAAGTTGTTTGACCAAATAAACGAACGCCACCTTCGAGGCATCTGATACCTGGCTGAACATGGATTCGCCAAAGAACACATTACCCAAGGCCACGCCATAGAGTCCGCCCACCAATTCATCGTCCAACCAGGCCTCTACCGAATGGGCAATACCTCTGCGGTGGAGCTCGCAGTAGGCATTGATCATTTCCGGAGTAATCCAGCTGCCGGTTACACCGGTCCCATTGCGGGGTAGGGCGCAGGCGCGTATCACTTCGTTGAAGGCGCGGTCCAGGCTGACCTGGAATCGATCTTGGCGTAGGGTCTTACGCAGGCTACGTGACACTTTGAGAGCATTGGGAAACAGGACAGTGCGTGGTTCAGGAGACCACCACATAATAGGTTGACCCTCGCTGTACCAGGGAAAGATGCCTCTGCGGTAGGCGGCCTCAAGTCGCTCACAGGACAGGTCTCCACCTATTGCCAATAAACCCTCCTGGGTGGCCTGTTCTACCGGTGGGAAGTCCAGGTCCAGGGGGTCCTGGGACAGGATGGGGATATTCACTGGGCTCTCCTGTAGGGGCTGTGTTGATCTAATGCCTTGATATAGTCACGCATCCCCTGACTTTCTTGTTGTAGAAAATTGGCAATAGCATTGGCAAACTCGGGGTGGCGCAACCAATGGGCCGAGTAGGTGGTGGTGGCTAAAAACCCCCGGCTTAGCTTGTGCTCACCTTGGGCACCGGCCTCAAATCTCTTCAATTTTTGTTTGATGCAGTATTCCATGGCTGTGTAGTAGCAAGTCTCAAAGTGTAACGAGTGGTAGTCTCGTAATGATCCCCAGTAGCGGCCATACAGGGTGTCTTTTCCTCGCAGGTTCAGGGCCATGGCCACCCATTTCGGTCCTTCATGGGCTACGGCCATGACGATATATTCTGGCATATTGCGACCGATGCTATGGAAGAAGCACCGAGACAAATAAGGGATGGCCCCGTGTCTTTGGATGGTGGCCAGGTAAAACGCGTAGAATGTATCCCAATGTTTTTCGTCTAGCTCCAGTCCTGTTCGTATGTCCACATGGATGCCCGCCTCTTCAACTCTGCGACGGTCACGTTTGAGTTTTTTGTGTTTGTGGGCGGAAAATGTATTGAGGAATTGATCAAAATCTCTATAGCCTGGATTGTGCCAATGGAACTGATGGCCAATACGTGTGAGTAGTCCCTGCTGTGCCAGGTATTGATTGGTGGGTTGCCTGGTAAACAGCCAGTGCAGAGAGGAGGCTGGGGAATTCTCGGCATAGGTCTGTACCCCTTCGGTGAGTGTAGGCACAATGATCTGCCTGGGATCACCTTGAGCTACCAGGATTCGGGGGCCGGTGGCAGGGGTGAATGGGATGGCGGCCACCAGCTTGGGGTAGTAGTCGAGACCGGAGCGGGCATAGGCGTTGGCCCACGCCCAATCGAACACATACTCCCCGTAGGAATGGTCCTTAAGATAGAGCGGTACCGCCCCAATCAGGGTGTTGGTGTCTCCACCCTCTGTGTCGTCTCCCTGGTAGGCCACGAGATGTTGGGGGGTCCAGCCGTGGTGGGCGCACACACAGTCGCTGTCCTCCAGGGCGCTGAGGAACTCGTGGCGAACAAAGGGGTGATCGGTCCCACACAATCGGTTCCACTGCGAGGGTGGTAGTGTGGACAGCCTGTCGATAGTTTCCAGCCGCATAGGAAAAGTGTAACACCAAGTTATGCAGGCGGGACTTTAAGCTGGTGAATGCCGTCCTTGATTTTTGCTTCTTCAGGGAAATCCGTGGCTAAGGCTCGACGCCGGTAAACGGCCAAGTGTATGATTTGATATTCTCGCAAAGGTGCCAAGTACATAATCAAGTACATAAAGAGAATAGCGGTTCAAGCCAGAGATTGAGTGTGCCTCATTATTCTTTGCAGGCTTGGTGTCTTTGCGAGAGCCCATTGATTAGCTTGAATAACCCACAAATTTCTCAAAGACCATTATTTTTTTGTGACTGACCATGAATTTGCACGAATACCAGGCCAAGGGTGTGTCTGAAGAAATTGCCAGTCCGGCGCCTGATGGCTGGGTTGCCCACTTGTCGCGTGAGGCCTTGGAGCAGGCCGGGTGCGTGATCGTACGATCTCCGGTGGAAATGGGACAGCGTATAGTGGAGGTCTTGCAAGACAATGACTGAGGGTCTGAAGATTGCGCTTGGTCAGATCGATACCCGGGTGGGCGATGTGGCCGGCAATGTGGAAAAGGTCCTGTCCGCCCTGCAACGGGCTCGTGATGAGTTGGGTTGTAATCTGATTGTATTCCCCGAGCTCACACTGACCGGCTACCCCCCGGAAGACCTGTTGTTGCGGCCAGGGTTTATTGCCCGTGCCGAACGGGGTCTTGATACCTTGTGCCAACAGGTCAGCGCTATTGATGTCATTGTCGGTCATCCTAGCCTGGAGAAAGGGGTTTTATTCAATGCCGCATCTTTAATTCGCGATGGCACCGTCGTTGCCCGTTACCATAAACAACACTTGCCCAATTACGGTGTGTTCGATGAAGTACGCTATTTTAATCCAGGCCAACACCCTTGTGTTGTTAAAGTCAAAGACATACCCATAGGTATTACCATCTGTGAAGATATTTGGGAAGACGGGCCGGTAAAGAGTGCTGTGGGTGCCGGTGCGTCGCTCATTGTGAATCTCAATGCCTCCCCCTTTCATATCAATAAGGGTGATGAACGTAATGAGGTGGTAGCCCAGGCTGCCCAGGCCAGTGGTGTGCCCATTATCTATGTGAACCTGGTGGGGGGGCAGGACGAACTGGTGTTCGACGGTGGGTCTTTTGTGGCTGATCAAACGGGTGAGGTCATACTCCGTTGCCCACTGTTTTCACAGGCCTTGCAAGCTGTTCAGTTTTGTAATGATGGGTCGATTGTGGATCTGTCCCCCTCGACAGTCAAAATGCCAGCCCTTGAAGAGAGCGTGTATCAGGCCCTGGTGCTGGGGGTAGGTGATTACGTGGAGAAAAATGGATTTAATGGTGTGGTCATTGGGCTCTCAGGCGGTATTGATTCGGCCCTGGTACTGGCCATTGCGGTGGATGCGTTGGGTGCAGATCGTGTTGAGGCCGTGCTCATGCCCTCTCGTTATACCCGCGATATGAGCAATGAGGATGCCCAAACCCAGGCTGATAATCTGGGTGTACAGACGAGTGTGGTGCCCATCGAACCCATGTTTCAGGCCTTTTTGGATGGATTGAAAGATGAGTTTGCGGGCATGGCCGAAGACACCACCGAGGAGAACCTCCAGGCCCGCTGCCGTGGTCTGATTCTCATGGCGATCTCGAACAAAAAACACAAGATGGTGCTGACCACCGGTAATAAGAGTGAGATGGCCGTGGGTTATGCCACCCTTTACGGCGACATGGCCGGAGGCTTTGCGGCGATCAAGGATGTACCCAAGACCTTGGTGTATCGATTGGCCCGCTATCGTAATGGATTGTCTGCGGTGATTCCCGAGCGGGTCCTGGAGAGACCGCCGTCTGCGGAATTGGCGCCGGACCAAAAGGACTGTGATTCCCTGCCATCCTATGAGGTGCTAGATGGCATTCTGGAGATGTATGTCGAGCAGGATTGTTCCCCCGCCCAGATTGTAGGGGCGGGGTATGGGCCGGCAGATGTGGATCGGGTTGTCACCCTGGTGGGTCGTAATGAGTACAAGCGCCGCCAGGCCGCACCCGGTGTTCGTATCACCCAGCGTGCCTTTGGCCGCGACCGGCGTTACCCTATCACTAACGGCTATGTACCACGTAGTTAGTTCCCCCATGCCGCAGGGGCGGTCTTCGATCCCTGTTCTCTAAGAGTAGGCCAGAGTTAGCCCAGGCCTCATCTGCCGTTTTGGTTCACGTTCACATCTTATTTCTTTTTGACTTACGTTGCCGTGAAACACCCGGAGTCAGCCACTCCCGTGCTGTCTCGGTGATGGCGGCCACTGCTGGATGGGATATCTTACGCTCCACGGATATGGCGTAAAAGTGATCACGCACCTCATCTGTTTGCGCAACGGCCACCACGTCGTACTGTTTTTCCACCTCCGCTGTAATGGGTGTCGGTGCGATGAACACCCCGGCCCCGGCTTGACCGAAGGCCTTCATCAGAGCGCTATCGTCGAACTCACCGACAATCCGGGGATGAATGCGCAGCCCATCGAGCCACTGCACGAGGCGGCTTCGTACCACGGTCATTTCCCCCGGCAACAATAAGGGTGTGCCATTGAGACTGTGCGGGAAATTCTTGCTGAGTTTATGCGCCAGCTTAGGAGTCGCAAAAAAGGTGATACCGCAGTCACCGAGTGGGTGGTTGAAGCCACGCAGGTTTACCCCCGGTGGAATAGGCCCATCGGCAATCACCAGATCAACCCGGTGTAAGACCAACTCGGCCAGCAGGGTGTCGATAGCACCCTCCCGGCAGACGATACGCACCGGCTCCGGTAATTGTAGCGCCGGGGCCAATAAACGATAGGCGATGGATTTCGGCACCACGTCCGCCACCCCCACTTTGAATACCAGCGGTCTCCCATGCGGGAGATTACGCACCATTTCCTCCAGCTCACCCCCCAGGGAGTAGATCTCATCGGCATAGCTCAGTACCAGACGTCCGACCTCGGTTAATTCCAGGTTGCGCCCCACCCGGGTCAACAGGGCTTCACCCAGATTATCTTCCAACAGGCTGAGTTGTCCGCTGATGGTCTGGGGGGTCAGATGCAGGCGCTCGCTGGCGCGGGCGATACCGCCCTCCTTCGCCACCACCCAGAAATAATGAAGATGTTTATAGTTAATCATGGCCCCATATACTTCGATTAATTCGAATTGAATATAGATAATAATCGACTTTTCCTTATTTTTAAACCGTTCTATTCTGTATCCCAACCCGAATCCGGCCCACACAGCAGAGACGTCCCATCTAGCGTGTGGCCGTTTCAATCAAAAAAACAATACAGGATAAATACATGCTGATTGATGCAAGAACCCTGGTAAATGGGCACACCGTCGAAGCCGACATATGCATAGTGGGTGCAGGGGCGGTCGGTATCGCCATGGCGCTTGAGTTTAACGGTTCAAACAAGAAAGTTGCCGTCATGGAAAGTGGCGGTCTTGACCTGGATTCTCGTACGCAGTCACTTTATGAAGGTGACCACGTTGGCCGGCCAACTTATCCTTTGGGGAGAAATCGGTTACGTTATTTTGGGGGCACGACCGGTCACTGGGCAGGGCACTGTCGGCCCTTTGATCAGTTTGATTTCTCAGTGCGAGACTGGATACCGCACAGCGGGTGGCCCATAAAAATTGAGGAACTCGAGCCTTATCTTGAGCGTTCTCAACCTATTCTTGGGTTGGGAGACTATGACTACTCATCGCTCGAGCAATATGCCAAACAACTGAAACTCGAAACCCTGCCACTGGACAGTGGCCGATTGATTTCAGTTATGAAACAACAAAGCCCTCCCACCCGTTTTGGTACAGCCTATAGGCAAGCCTTGAAGGAGTCCAAGAATGTTTCGGTATATTTATATTCCAATGTGCTGGAACTGATTACCAACGAATCCGCATCACATATCACTCGCGCGGAAGTGGCCTGTATTGATGGCCCAAAGTACGAGGTCAAGGCAAAAAACTTTGTCTTGGCAACGGGTGGCATGGAAAACCCACGCATCATGTTGCTATCTAATAAATCTGCACCCGATGGCCTGGGAAATAGCCACGGCCTGGTAGGTCGATTTTACACCGACCATATCCTGATTCGCCCTGCACTGGATATATCGCTATCCCGCAAAGGGTTTGATTTTCGTTTGTATTCAAAGATCCATCGCATGAATGGCGGTCGGATGTTCGGAATCCTAACGGCTTCCGACGAACTGACAAGACGGGAAAAACTGACTCGCTTTCGGTTCCATTTATATAATATCACGCCCAGTTATGATGCTCCCGTTGGTGGCGTATTTTCGAGTATAGACGGTGCGCGAGAAGCCCAGCCACTGACCAAGGAAGGGGGTACCTATATGGCGGTTCACATGGCCATGGAGCCTATACCCAACCCAGATACCTTTGTTCGCCTGTCTGCTAAACGTGATCTGTTTGGTCAACGTCAGCTGGAAGTAAACTGGCAAGTCACCGATGCAGAGCGTTCCAATGCTCACCGCGCTATCGAACTGTGTGCCCTGGAGTTTGCACGTATGGGGTTTGGTCGTGCCTATGCACCGATGTTGGAAAAACCTGATGAGTGGCCCGCAAACTTTACATCAGGCAAGCACCACTGTGGCACAACACGTATGTCCGATAGTCCGAAAACCGGTGTGGTCGATCGTAACTGCAAAGTTTTTGACGTCGATAACCTATATGTTACAGGCAGTTCGGTGTTCCCCACCATCGGGCATACTAATCCGACTATTAATCTTGTCGCCTTGTCCTTGCGACTGGCTGATCACCTGAAGGGGAAAATGGCATGAAGCTATCAGGCGTTGGACATTCACGACGTACCGTTTTGAAATTAGCCGCGTCTTTAATGTTGCCCACCACCTTGTCGGCGTTTTTAGTGGGGTGTAACCCCAAAATGACTGCCACACGATCTGCTGCGCAACGAATGATCGGGGTACTGAATCACATCAATAAAGCGCGTGAGATAGGTGCGATTTATATTGATCAAACCCCTGGTATCCGGCAGCTATCTGCCGAGCAATTGACTGAAAAATTACTCCTTATGTTGGCGCTTGACCCTAAATATATTTCGACAGAAATCTTAGATTCATTGGATACGCGGCTCCGTAAGCAAGTACGACAAGACTTCGTCGACGAAAATGTGCAAATAGTAAACGGCTGGATGTTATCCAAGACAGAATTGGCACTTTGTGCGCTCGCCACCACCTTTGTTTAGTTTCAGGTGCTTGGCCAATAAAAGTGATTATGTCTATGCGGATTCATAAACCTGACGTTAATACCAGTATTGATATCGCAATGCTAGAAGATGACGCTGTCATGACCCAATCCTTTCCAACCAAAAACTGGAGACGACTATGCAGATCGACATTCAAGCGCTTAATTTTTCATTGACGGATGCCTTGCGCAGGTACACTGAACGGCGTCTGGACTTCGCCTTGAGTACACGCGACGACTACATTCAGCGTGTGGCCGTGCGCCTATCCGACATCAATGGGCCTCGCGGTGGGGCGGACAAGTGCTGCCGTATCCAGGTAGTACTTGCCCACTTAGCTGACGTGGTCATCGATGATACTGAAACCAACCTGTACGCCGCCATCGACCGTGCAACGGATCGTGCGGGTCGTACCGTGGGACGCCGGCTGGCGCGGCTACGTGACAAAAACCGCTCCCACAGCCTGACTGATATGAAATTAAAAACCGCCCACATGGCCTGATTGGCATGAAAGCAAAACCGAATCACATGAATCCATCTCACTAATCTGTTTGGAGAGAAAACACCATGAATACTTCAATGACCAATGCTACGGGCCGCACCCAAGCGGCCGTTCTGGCCACCAACAAGGTGGTCCGCAACACCTACACACTATTATCCATGACGTTGCTATTCAGTGCCTTGGCAGCGGGTATTTCGATGACATTGAATCTGCCTCATCCGGGTATATTATTGACACTGGGGGGCTATTTCGGCCTGCTGTTCGCTACCGCCAAATTCCGAAATAGCAGTCTGGGACTCGTCTTTGTGTTCGCCCTGACCGGCTTCATGGGGTACACCCTGGGTCCGATTCTCAACGCCTACCTGGCGCTGCCCAATGGTGGCCAGGTGGTCATGACGGCCATGGGTGCGACTGGAGCCATCTTCCTTGGCCTGTCTGCTTACGCGCTGACCACGCGCAAGGATTTCAGCTTCATGGGAGGGTTTTTGATGGTCGGCATCCTGGTTGCCTTTATGGTTGGCCTGGGTGCGCTGTTCTTCGAGATGCCCGGTTTATCCCTGGCGGTGTCTTCCATGTTTGTGCTGCTCATGGCGGGGTTGATCCTCTATGAGACCAGCAATATCATCCACGGGGGTGAGACCAACTACATTATGGCGACTGTGACCCTTTTTGTCGCCATCTTCAATTTGTTCACCAGCCTGTTGCATTTATTGGGGTTCATGGGTGGAGAGGACTAGGCCTATCCGTTTATGGTCGAAAAAGACCCGACAGACCTGAATTATACACTCAGGTGTTTATTTTCGTGTCCCTAACAGGGTTGCGTGGTGACCGCTGTGTTATGGCGTAGCCCTGTATATTTTTTTAGGCGTATACAATAAATCTGTTACAATAGCTCCGGGACGAAGTTATCATACATTTTAGTGCGCTAAGCTGTTGGAGGATGGCGTAGCGCAGGGTTGATTTTCAAGGTAGGGTGTCGTTTGGCTGTACTGAAAGTATCTGCTATGGAATGGGCGAAAACGTTCAAATAGTCTCACCCCGGTAATCATGGTTGAACTCAAGTAGTGTTTAAACGCATTTATTCTGTTGGTTGCTTTGACCACTTTCACGAAGGCCACGAAGCCTTATTTTCCAAGATGCGTGCATTGGGCTGCACAGTTATTACTGGTATCCATGATGATGCCTCATTGGAAAAATTAAAAGGTTTATCAGCGGATCATCATGATGATTTAGCCACCAGAATCGGTAATATCAGACCGTTTGTTGACCATGTTTTTATTGTACCTTCTACTGACCCCTCCTTGGCTTTGTGCGCAGCACTGCACCCCGAAGACAGCATAGAATCAGCGTGTTATGTCAGGGCAGATGATATGCCTGACTTCCCAGGCCGTGGGGAGATTGAAGGCAGGATTTCCATTAAACTTGTACCCTACACCGTCGGTATTTCCAGTACTATCTTGCGCCAAAAGAAGTTAAAAAGAAATAAATAGCCGCGATGGAACCCTATTTTACACTGCTCATTATCAATACCGTTGTGTTGGGAATTTTACTTGTGCTGGCAGTGTGGGCGCTGCTCATGCTCACGGATATTTGTGAAATACCCAAATTTTATCGTAGTCAGAAGATTAGCGGTACGTCCATCGGTAACGCAAAGCCCTCAGACCAGATATTGTTGCGCTCAACCAGCGACTTGCTCAAAGAGGCAGATGTTGCGCACTATCTTGATTGCGGAACACTGCTGGGTATTATCCGGGGCCAGGATATTATTGCCACGGATAAGGACCTCGATGTCACTTGCCACCTGGATGATTGGCCAAAGATCGAACGTCTTCTGAAAGAAAAAATATTCCAGGCCAATGGCTTGCAGATCAAACGTGTTAGACGGTGGTGGGGTAGACACCCGGCAGGAAATATGATTTCCATGCGGGTTGCCGGGGTTAGCAAGAAGGCCCGTTATCTGGATTTATACTTCAATCCATGGATGCCGCGCCTTCAGGAGGTGGATTTTATTGGTCGAAAGTTTGCGGTGCCCGAAAACCCTGAAGTGTATATTGCCGAGTTGTATGGTGCTGATTGGCGTGTCCCACAAAACAAGCACGCCAGTGAGAAGTTTCATAGAGGTAATGGCTTGATGTATTCAAGCTACGCTCAGGAATTTGCAGATCTGAATTACAGAAAGCTTCCTTCTAAATTCTGATAGCAACCGCTGTTGCTAAACAGGCTTCCATCGTCGGTCGCGTCGCCATAACTGTGGTCGGCAAATGTATTCCCCTGGGGCGCCAATGGTTTAGCCCGACTTGAAGATTCTGGATAGCAACCCTCGTTTTTGCTTGCCACCGCCGTCCTTGAGGTAGGCACTGTTGGGAAAGTTTTTCTTGAGTACTCTTTCTGTATCCAGGGCGAGTTGGTTGAGTTCCATCTTTCGGTATGCTGCGGCCATCATGCCCAAGGCATTTTCTACTGCCGGCGCGCGCTGGTAGTTTTCAATGACATACTTGCAGCGATTGATGACAGCTACATAGGCACCACGGCCCATGTAATACTGTGCCACTCGAATATCATGGCGTGCCAAGGCGTTGAGCAGATAGGCCATACGGTCAGCAGCATCGGGGGTATAGCGGCTTCCAGGGTAGCGGTTAACCAGCTCACGGAAGGAATCAAATGCGGCACGTACCCCCTGGGGATCGCGGTCGCTGAGGTCGGGCTCACCGGCGAAGCGGTCCAGAAGTCCACGCTTGGTGCTGAAGTTGGCCAAGCCTTTCAGGTAGTATGCATAATCCACATTGGGGTGGGTGGGGTGCAGGCGGATAAATCGGTCGGCTGCGGCAATCGCCGACTCAGGTTCGCCAAACTTGTAGTAGGCGTAGGCGATCTCAATTTGCGCCTGTTGGGCGTAGCGGCCATAAGGGTAGCGGGCCTCTAGGCCTTCGTAGTATTTAATGGCATCCTCGTAGTCGCCCTTGCCGAGGGATTCTTTGCCAGCATTGTAAAACTGTTGTGCGGACCAGTCGTGGGTCTTGTCATTTCCCTTGGGTAGCCACGAACAGCTGGCTAGAGTGGAGGCTAGGAGTATGGCAATAAGGCCGTAAGATAATCGCATCATTCTAATTTATTCCGTCTATTCCATCGTGCTATTTTAGTCGTCGCGCAAGCATAACCTTATTTGGAAACGTGGTGAAGTTGTATCCCAAAAATGAATCCCATAGAGAATAAAATAATGCTGTTAAGTGCCGAGATTCCCCAGGCCAGTGCTGGGCTACGGTTGGATCAGGCCTTGGCGGGGCTGTTTCCCCAGTTTTCCCGCAGCCAGATCCAGAGCTGGATTCGGGACCAGCGGATACGGGTGGATGGCCGCTTGTTGCGCCAGCGCGACCCGGTGGCTGGCGGTGAGCAGGTCGAGATTCAGCCGCCACCGCCCCAGGAGAGTCCCTGGCTGGCCCAGCCACTGGACCTCCATATCGTTTATGAAGACGCCAGTCTGTTGGTAGTCAACAAGCCCCATGGATTGGTGGTCCATCCGGGGGCCGGAAACCCGGACCAGACCCTGGTCAATGGCCTGATCCATTATGACCCCACTATGAGTCAGTTACCCCGGGCGGGGATTGTGCATCGCCTGGATAAAGACACCTCTGGTCTGTTGGTGGTGGCCCGTAACGAAATGGCCCGTCGTAATCTTATCGAGCAGCTCAAGCAGCGGAGCCTCAAAAGGCAATATTTGGCAGTGGTCAGGGGTGTATTGGTTGCTGGGGGCACGGTAGAGGCCCCCGTTGGCCGCCATCGTCGGGATCGTTTGCGTATGGCCGTGACCGACACGGGTAAACCTGCGATCACACACTATCGGGTCAAGGACCGCTATCGTGTCCACAGCCTGTTGCGATTGTCTTTGGAAACCGGTCGTACCCACCAAATTCGGGTGCACATGGCCCATATCGACCACAGTATTGTCGGTGACCCGGTTTACGGGGGCCGGCTGGCGGTGCCCAAGGGTGCCGATCCCGCCCTGATCGAGCTATTGCGCGGATTTCGCCGCCAGGCACTGCATGCCGAAACCTTGGGTTTGGTGCACCCTGAATCGGGCGAGTCTATCCAGTGGAGCTGTCCGTTGCCGGATGATATGCAGGCTCTGGTGGTGGCTTTGACGACAGATGCAGGCACTCAATAGGTAGTGACTGAAGATACAGTGAGTCTTATCTATCCTGATTGGCCTGCGCCCAAATCTGTTAAGGCGGCGTGCACCACCCGTATCGGTGGTGTGAGTGCTCCACCCTATGATTCATTCAATCTTGCCGATCATGTGGGGGATTGCATCGAATCGGTACAGGAGAATCGACGGCGGCTCGGTCAGCAACTTGGGTTGCCCGCCGAGCCGGTGTGGCTGCAACAGGTCCATGGCACCCAAGTCATCAATGCCAGGCGCAATAGCACCGATAATAAGGCCGACGGCAGTTTTAGCATCTCTGCTGGGGTGGTGTGTGCCGTGCTCACCGCAGATTGTCTGCCGGTGCTGTTGTGTGACCGCGATGCCAGGGCGGTGGCCGCACTGCATGCCGGTTGGCGGGGTCTGGCAGCGGGGATCATCGAGTCGGGTGTCGCCGCCATGGGTTTGCCTGCTAAGTCTTTGATGGCATGGTTAGGTCCCGCTATAGGCCCTCAGGTGTTCGCTGTGGGCAATGAGGTGCGTGATACATTTGTTCAGACGAATCCTGCCCATTGTCATGCCTTCACGGCCCCCAATAAGCCGCTGGGTCCGGCAGATTTCTGGTTGGCCGATCTCTATATCCTGGCCCGGCAGCGCCTTAATGCCCTGGGGGTGAAGGCAGTTTATGGAGGTGACCACTGTAGCCACACTGAGGCTCGACAGTTTTATTCCTATCGACGGGACCAGACCTGCGGACGTATGGCCAGTTTGATCTGGTTAGAGCCATGAGCAGGTCAGCTTATATTGGCGAGGGCAGGCCTGCCCTTGACGTACATGATCAATTTTTCCTTTGCGTCTTCGCGAGAGTATCATCCCCCCGGTCTTGCGCTCTGTGTTTGAGTGTTACTTTGGTTGATGAGTAAGAGATAACGATGACAACACTTTATTGGATAATCAGCTTCACTTTTTTGGGTGCGGTAGTCGGTGTGCTTGCCGCCTCAGGTGTGTTGATGCTGTCAGAAAAGCTCATATCGCGGTTGTTACCTCGGTTAGTGAGTTTTGCCATTGGCGCACTATTGGGCGCGGCTTTTTTGGGGTTACTGCCCCACGCCTTAGAGGGCCGTGATCTGGGGGGTATCCATGCTATCACCGCTGTTGTGCTTGCGGGTGTGTTGAGTTTCTTTTTGCTTGAGAAAATGTTGTTGTGGCGCCACTGCCATGCTGCCCATTGTGAGGCTCATTCGCACGGTTTGGAGGATGCACAGAAGGCCGCCACTGCGACCATGGTGTTGGTGGGGGACGGTATCCATAATCTCGTCGATGGTATTTTGATCGCAGCGGCTTTTCTTGTTGATATTCACCTCGGCATTGTCACCACCTTTGCGGTGATCACCCATGAAATCCCTCAGGAAGTGGGTGATTTTGCCATTTTGCTGCAGAGTGGTTACAGCAAGACACGGGCACTGTTGTTTAACCTTTTGTCCAGTTTGACTACCATCATCGGTGGTGTGGTCGCGTATTTTGCGCTTTCACTATCGATGCAGTTATTGCCCTATATATTGGCTGTGGCGGCATCCAGTTTTCTCTACATCGCCATGGCTGATCTCATCCCCGATCTGCACAAACGGACCGAGGCTCGTGCTACTGCGGAGCAAGTGTTACTGATTATTGTTGGGGCAGGCGTCATTTATTGGGTTCACTCGACGCTTCATTAGTGGGCTGATGTAACGGGTATTGAAAACTGGGGGGTATTTGATTGGTGCTTATTGTGGATCTTGATGTGTCTCCAAGGATACGAAGAGAGGATCTCTTTGTGGGTAAACGATAAGGCGCAGAGAATAGGTGCCCTCACCAACGGTGATTTAATCTATTTTTAACGCATGGATCAGGGTTGTTAGTCCACAAAAACTAAATGGCTTGAGATTAGTGCACGATCTATTCATGAGGTTTTCGGAGGAACCGCAAATTTTACCACCGTGAAAGGCCGCATTATTTCGAGACCTCCGATGAGAGTATTGTCACGCCCGAAAATAATCATGAAAAGCCTTAGCACAAAACAGGTGGCCATTCGGATCGCCGTTATTATTTCATCGGTGGAATTCCTGATTATGTTGATATTGCGAGTTATCCCTCATGAAGTGGCTGCATATTCAGAAGCTACTCTCGATACTGCATTATTGGTGATGTTGTCCACCCCCGCAATTTATATCTGGGTTATAAAGCCTTTTGTTGACATCCGGGATGAGGCGCTAGCTCAAATCAGCCATTTGGCGCTCACCGATCCGTTAACGCAGCTAGCAAATCGACGTCTTATATCAAAGCATCTGGGAAAGATTATGGCCGGCAGCGCCAGGCACAAAGACCATGGGGCGGTGCTGCTGATAGATCTGGACAGGTTTAAGTCTGTAAACGACAGCTATGGGCATGAGGCAGGGGATGCGATGCTTGTTGAAACTGCCGCACGTTTACGATCCATTGTTAGATCCGAAGATGTTGTCGGTCGCCTTGGTGGAGATGAGTTTGTTGTTTTGATTAGCCGTCTCGGCGCTGACGATCGGTTAGCACGCGATATGGCATTGAGAGTAGCCGAAAATCTGATCAACGTAATAAGTAAACCGTTTGATTTTAAAGGGGGGGCATTACGCGTTGGTGCCAGTATCGGAATACGCCTTCTGGGTTTTGAAGAACTGGATACGGAGACAGTGATGAATGAGGCCGATATCGCCATGTATCGTGCCAAGGAAGCGGGCAGAGGGTGCGCTGTCTTTTTCGAGAAATGAAATGGATGGGTTTTTTACATTCGTATCCGCCCGGCCTTAATGAGTCTGTCTATTTCATCGGGTCCATAGGGCACCAATTCAACGAAGGAGGGTACATCCGAATCCTGGATGGATCTGAACTTCATCATGGTCTGGCACATTTTGGTTTCGATGATGCCGCGCGCATCCAGATCAGCAACGCGGTCGACGATGGATTTGTGTTTTGGGTAATTTTTTTTGGCGAAGAAATCAATTTCCGGGCCATGCAATACCAAGGCAAAGATTGGACCGTCATCGGGCAGTTTGTTTTTAAGCTGTAGATGTTCTACCTGATTGAGTAGGGCCTCCAGATCGGCTTGACTGTGTACGCTCACATCCAGCACATATCGAGATACCAGTAATTCGGGATTAGGTTGTTCGAGGCGTATCTGAGCGCTGGGTGGTTTTATGTCGGGCACCCTTTCATGGTCAGTGGATTGACTGTAGGCCCAATAGCCAACCAATACGGATATCAAAGCAACCACACCAAAGGTTTTGCGCATAATTTAAGCCAACGGACAATGCCAAGTTACAGTGGATATAAATTATATCGTGCTTTCAATGAGGCTGTCAGGGGGGCAAAAGGTGTTTGCTTTATTGCCAGGTTACATCAAAGCCCATTGACAGGTCGATGGCACGAATATTCTTGGTGAGTGCGCCTACGGAGATATAATCTACCCCGGTTTCGGCGATAGTGCGAATATTGTCCAGGCTAATATTCCCGGAAGCCTCTAGCTTCGCATCGCTCGTATTCTTTTGTACAGCCTGTCTCAGTTCATCGATTGTAAAATTATCTAATAATATGCGCGTGGCACCGGCATTCAGGGCGGCACACAACATCTCCAGGTCTTCGACCTCAATTTCAATCAGTGTCCCCTTTGCTGCGGTGGCGTGTGCCAGGTCAAGAGCAGCACGGAGAGAACCTGCGGCATGGATATGATTTTCTTTGATAAGGATGCCATCGTAGAGCCCCATGCGATGATTGTTAGCACCGCCACAACGCACTGCGTATTTTAGCGCCTGTCGCAGTCCGGGGGGGGTTTTACGGGTGTCCAGCACTCTGGCATCCGTTGTCTTGATGGCGCTAACAAACTGGCGGGTGAGTGTGGCGGTACCCGACAGGGTCTGTAGAAAATTGAGTGCGGTACGCTCACCGGTGAGCAGGGGGCGAGCCAGGCCAGTGAGTCGACAAATAATAGAACCCGCAGCGATGCCATCACCGTCGTTTGCCAGCCACTCAACAGTGATGTCGTTATTGAGCTGGTGAAAGACCTCATCAAACCAGGCTTGGCCACTTAGTACCGCATCTTCCCTGCACAGTACCTGGGCGCTACTCATAGCATTGGCTGGGATCAGGGCGGCGGTGAGATCCCCATGACCCACATCTTCGGCCAGTGCGTGTTTTACGTCTGCAAAGACAATGTCGGCGGCAATATTCAAAGGTATTAACCTGGCATCATTATAGATACGTTACGCTGCATACTGAATGCAACGGTGCTTGAAATATTTTTGTACTCGGCTTGGGCGCTTTTGT
>JAADGI010000005.1 GCA_013152415.1 Gammaproteobacteria bacterium
TTTTGGCTCAAAATCCGATTGGCTTTCACATGCAACCCGCTACTCACTTCACCGAGTCTCGGCTAAAAACCGGCTTTTTCAGGGCCGACTATTTAGCCCTGCCAACGGGCCGCCACAATCCGATGATATCCACAAAACCAATTGGATTCACAAGGCCGAGAGCCCCTCTTCAGACCCTCAACCCTGGAGACGATAGGTAGACTCGCCCCAACTTGTCGGTTTGGGAGGACCACAGACCTCGGGGCTGAAATAGAAATAATCTTCAATGCCTTCCTCCGCTGCCGACAGCACCTCACCGCTGACCATCTTGCGAATAGTAGAGAACCCCTCTCTTTCCCGCAGGTTAAACAGCTCCGGCATCACCCTCATATTGACGATCTTCTTTAGCTGGAAGGGCCGCCAGAAAGGGGGTTGGCGTTTATTTGAGCTATAGCCCCGAATTTGAAAGCTCTCTACCACATAGCGACCGCTTTTGGATCTGAATAATACATGTGGCTCAATGACTCTGGCACGAGTCTGGCCCTTGTAATAGATCTGCACGCAACGCTTATTGGCGATAGCAGCAGATAAGATTTGAACGGCATTGGGCAACATGGCTTGGTCTCCCAGGGCGACTTTGCAAAATAATTTTGGCACCTGTCACCTACTTAATATCGGCAATAGTCAGCCTGAAAGGTAGTTTATTCGGATAGGCGGTCCGTTTCCCGTTACACCCGGCAGGACCAACCAGGCTGCATTATTGAATCAGGCCGGTAACATTCAGGCTCAAAATGCGTTCGGGATCGGCCTTGCTCCGTATCAGCATACGGTAGGCCTGGGGTGTTGCTTTATACCCAATGATGTCATGAAACTTCAAAGGCTCCTGGTCGGCAGGTAAAGCCGCGTTAAGCGCCTTCACTGTCAATGGATAGTGGCCTGTCCGCTTCCGGTAGTCTGCCAGGCGTTGCTTGACCCTGGGTAACAGCAGCTCACCTGCCTTATCACTCTGGCGCTGGAAATGAAGACTCTTCACCCTGTCGATCAAGGCAGTGATCTCTTCCAGACGCCGAGGATGTCCCTGATTTACCTGCACCGCCTGTTCAAGCAAGCTGAATGCACCGCCAATATCCCCTTTGCCTAGCCTCCAACGGGCCTCACGCAGAGGCAGTTTGTAGTCTAGTCCGCGCCGCGCAGCCACACGGGTTTTTTGATCTCGTGAACCGGCGAGTTGGATGGCCTGCTGGTAATAAATACGAGCAGATTGAAAGGCGTTATTTTTTTCATGGTCCTGGGCCTGGCGTAAGGCCTCCCTGGCCACTGCCACTCCGGGGAAAGAGGTTGTACCCTCGGATATAGAATAAGGCTGGTCTTTTTTGGGCGGGGACTTGGCATCCTCTCCAGCCGCAGCCACCAGGGGAACCCAAAAGATCAGCACCAAAATCACCCCGGCGCAGGGTTTCCGGACAGCCCCACAAACAGGGGCAAAGTGACTAGCGCTTAAACGCCACCACATGGTCGGCCTCGACCCGAATACCCACTTGTTCGCCGATGGCATGATCGGCATGGCTGGGGAAGAGCGACAAAATTTTTCCACCGCTGGCAAGTTGCAAAGTGTATAGAATCTCTGCGCCCTTGAATGCCTTCTGAACGATTTCGGCCTTCAAGCGACTCGTAGGGTCTGGGAGCACATCATCGGGCCGCAACAGTACATCAATGGCGGTGCCTTGCTGCCACTCAAACTCACATCGGCCCTGAACGATGCCCAGTTCAGTTTCCACCTTACTGTCTGCCACCAAGGTGCCTGCCAGAAACACACCTTGACCGATGAAATCCGCTATAAATCGAGTCGCGGGACGATGATAGAGGTTATAGGGTGAATCCCACTGTAAAATACCACCGTCATACATCACGCCCACCTCATCCCCAAGGGAAAAGGCATCATGCTGATCATGGGTCACCAACACGCAGGTCATTTCCTGGTCTTTGAGTATCTGCCTGACCTCATCAATCAAGCGCTCTCGCAGATCAATATCCAGGTTTGAAAATGGCTCATCCATCAACAACAAATCGGGATTGGGCGCCAGGGCTCGCGCCAGGGCCACCCGCTGCTGTTGACCACCCGACATCTCGTGAGGGTATCTATCGCTCATTCCACCCAGGCCCACACGCTCCAACATCTCACCAATAAGCGCTGATTTTTCTGCACGTCCTACACGACGCAAGCCAAACCCAACATTCTGCTTCACCGTCATATGCGGGAACAGGGCATAATCCTGGAAGACCATGCCTAATCGACGGGCCTCCGGTGCGATAGTAAATCCTGGCCGTGATACACAACGCCCGTTGATCACAATCTCACCGTGGGTTAAGGCGTGAAAACCGGCAATGGCACGCAATACGGTGGTCTTACCGCAGCCACTGGGACCTAACAGGCAAACCAGACTACCCTTGGGCGTACGCATGGACAGATCACGCACAGCCACCCGATCGTCATGGCGGCACTCAATTGCGTTTAATTCAAGTAGGGCAGTCAATGTCTGCTAAGCCCCTAGGACTCTATTAACAAAAATTCGAGCAACGCCTTTTGCGCATGCAGGCGATTTTCGGCCTGCTGCCAGACCACACTTTGGGGACCATCAATGACCTCGGCGGCCACTTCAAAACCACGATAGGCAGGCAAACAATGCATAAAGATGGCCTGTTTATCCGCCACTGCCATTAACGCACTATCCACCATATAACCGGAAAAGGCCTTGATACGTTTCTCCTTCTCCCCCTCCTGCCCCATGCTCGCCCAGGTATCGGTTACCACGGCGTGGGCACCCCGTGTCGCTTCACTGGGACTCTCCACTATCGTCACACAATCGGAACAGGCCGCCACCAGTTCTGCGTCGGGACCAAAACCATCGGGGGTGGCAATACGCAATTTAAAATCAAATTGTCGTGCCGCGTTGATCCATGAATGACACATATTGTTGCCATCACCTACCCATGCGATCTCACAACCCGCAATATCGCCACGGCACTCTTTATAGGTCTGGATATCCGCCAACAACTGGCATGGATGATATAAATCTGTCAGCCCGTTAATCACCGGCACCTGGGAGTGTTCAGCAAAGATTTCGATCATGTCGTGACCCGAGGTGCGGATGACGATCACATCCACCATGCGTGACATCACCCGTGCAGTATCCGCCACCGGTTCGCCGCGGCCCAACTGGGAATGTTCGGCGGCCAGAAAAATTGAATTGCCCCCAAGCTGGGTCATGGCGGTTTCAAAAGAAACCCGGGTACGAGTCGATGATTTATCGAATACCAGGGCCAAGGTTGCCTGCCGTAGCGGTGTATAGCGCTCACCCTTCTTCAAGGCCTGCTTGAGTTCACCGGCACGCCCGATCACCCGCTTGAGTTCACCGGGACTCAAATCCATCAAAGATAGAAAGTGTCTCACCATGATCTACCCATATGCCTTTTCAACTACATTTATCGTGCGGCTGACGATCTCATCAGCCTCTTGATCCGTCAGGATCAGCGGTGGTAACAAACGAATGACATTGCCTGCAGTGACACTAATCAACAAGCCCTCTTTTAGGGCCTCGGCCATAAGTCCCACACAGGGCTGTTGCAGCTCGATGCCAATCATTAAACCCTGGCCGCGAATTTCCTGAACATAGTCTTTACCAGCCAATCCCAGCTTGAGACCCGCCAATATCCGCTGACCCAATGTCCGGGCCCTTTGCGCCAGACCTTGGTCCTCAAGGACAGCTATCACCGCCAATGCCACATGGCTGGCCAAAGGATTGCCCCCATAGGTTGAGCCATGGGTACCCTTCTGGAGCACATGGGCAGCCTCGCCTTGGGCCATACAGGCCCCAATTGGGAAACCATTGCCCAGGGCCTTGGCCACCGTCATGACATCGGGTCGCGCCTGCCGGTGCTGCCAGGCAAACCACTGGCCGGTACGGCACATACCGGTCTGGATTTCGTCCAACATCAGCAACCAACCCTGCTGGTCACATAGTTGGCGCAATCCCGGAAGATAAGCTTCGTCGGGAATGACCACCCCGCCTTCACCCAAAACCGGTTCCACTAACACGGCAACAATATCATTACTGTTGGCCGCGACCTTGGCCACCGCATCCAGATCGTTATAGGGGACTCGAGTGAAACCCTGAACTAAAGGTTCAAATCCGGCCTGTACCTTACGGTTGCCGGTGGCCGACAGGGTGGCCAGGGTGCGACCATGGAAGCTGCCCTCCATAACCACGATGGCCGGTGACTTGACTCCCCGGCCTTGCCCATAAAGACGGGCCAATTTAATGGCTGCTTCATTGGCCTCGGCACCAGAATTGGCAAAAAATGCCCTTTCCATGCCGGCCAGTGGGGTGAGCCGCGCGGCTAACTGTTCCTGCATCGGGATGTGATAGAGGTTCGAGGTATGAATCAGGGTCGATGCCTGTTCACACAGGGCAGCTGTGACCTGCGGGTGAACATGACCCAGGCCACACACCGCAATCCCCGCCAGGGCATCCAGGTAGGACTTGCCTGTATCATCCCACAACCATACGCCCTCACCCCGCTCAAAGCTTACTGGCAGGTGGCCGTAGGTCTGCATAAGATATTGATTCTCCATCGCCATAAAATGATAAAGGCGCCCTCGAAATGGGGCGCCGTTTAGCCAAACGAAAATTCTATTGGGTTATGTCGGCATTGCCAAGACCATAATGGCCTAAAATACAAAAGGCCCGGTCCCTAGGGGCCGGGCCTGCGGACAACATTGTGTCTCTTCTTAGCCGAAGATACCAGCGATATGGGCCGGAGTACCCACAATCATGAAGAATAACATGGGGATAGACAGCATCGTGTTAGTGCGGGAAGCCAGCAGCGCGACACGGGCGGCCTGGGCCTTTTCTCCATCAGTGGCCTCAACCAGGCCTAAGACCTTTTTCTGGTTGGGCCAAATGAGCACCCACACGTTGAACAACATGACGGTTCCCAGCCATGCACCAATACCGATATAGGCGGCACTACCCTGCAGGGTGAAGGCATTGACCCAACCGTGGCCACCGTGCTGCAGGTAATAAGAGCCGGTTATCCAGGTCACCAATGCCGCCCAACGAAACCATAACAAGGCACAGGGGGCGATATGTTTGGCGATACCGGCCGCAGTATTGTCGGCCTTGGCCTTCTTCATGCCCGGCACCTGAACAAAATTGAAATAATACAGCAGACCTATCCAGGTGATGCCGGCCAAAATATGAAGAAAGCGATCGAATACTAGTGTGAATTCCATAATGAGGTCTCCCGAGAATTTTTAGTGAATTTAACGAACGCCACAGCTTATAGAGGCAAAAAATTCTTGGCGAAATAAAAGAGGATGACGGTCAGCACCACCCCGGCAATGATTGTTCCAGTAATCGAATCGAGTGGGTTTTTCATAGCAGTTTCCCTGTAGGTCCAGCCTCATCGAGAGGCAAAATAATAGTTGACTAGATTAGTCAGGCAAGAGAGTAAGGGAAATGTGCCCATATTTCAAGACGTACCACCACCCTCGCTCCAGTCCTGGGGATATGCCAAGACGTATATCACGCAGGAACGAGCGGGATCGCTGTGGCTAATTGTCCCGGATTCACCTGGAACCCAGCACTCTCGAAGATGCCCATGGCCAAAAGACCGCTCTACAGTGGATATTGCCTTTTTTCCGCTCCCTTTACGCCAAAGAGCAATCAAACAGACAAAGGACAGCCATAAATTACGGCCAGTATTGACCTAATCGACCAAAAAACCGATCATACCCCGTCCAACTAGGGTGCAATTACTAAGGCACCGCCATGGTCGAAAATACAACAACCCACTCCCACCCGCCCCGTAAGGAGACCCATGAAAGCCAGCGATCGCAAGCGCCTGCTGCGCGAAATGATTTTCTACCGCCGTTTTGAGGAAAGAACCTTCGAGGCCTATATGGAACGCAAGGTGGGCGGATTCCTACACCTGTACTCCGGCCAGGAATCTATCGCCACCGGGGTCCTGGAGGTGGCCAGGCCCGGCCATGATTACGTCATCACCGGTTATCGCGACCATGTCCATGCCATTAAGGCAGGGGCACCGGCACGAGAGGTCATGGCGGAACTCTACGGTAAGGAGACTGGGTCCTCACGGGGTCGCGGGGGCTCCATGCATATCTTCGATCCCAGCGTCAATTTCATGGGGGGCTATGCCCTGGTGGGCCAACCCTTCCCGCTGGCGGCGGGCCTGGCCCTGGCCTGTAAACATAAGGGTACCGACCAGATCGCTATCTGCTTTCTCGGTGACGGTGCCAATAATCAAGGCACCTTTCATGAAACCCTCAACATGGCATCGGTGTGGAAGCTGCCGGTGTTATTTGTTTGTGAGAACAACCTCTACGCTATCGGCACCCGCATCGAGCGTTCTACCGCGGTGACCGATCAATATAAACGGGTGTGTGGCTACAACATCCCTGCCAGCCAGCACGATGGCCAGGATATTGATGTGGTCATGGACTCGGCACGGAAGGCGGTCAACCACGTACGCAGCGGCAAGGGTCCCTACTTTGTGGAGTATCTGACCTATCGCTATCGTGGCCACTCCATGTCGGACTCCGGTGCCTATCGTTCTAAAGAGGAAGAGAGGGAATGGTCCAAACGTGACCCCATCATCCTATTCACCGACAAACTCAAGGATGAGGGCCTGATAAAAGATGAAGATATCAAGGCCATGGAGAAGGAGGTGGATGACGAGATCGAAAACGATTGCATCAAATTCAGCGAAGAAAGCCCCGAGCCCAAGGTTGAAGACCTGCACAAATACGTACTTGACGACAACCCCGATCCACGCTGGATCGGACCACTACAGAATAACGAGGCCTAAGACATGGCGGAAATTGCATATTGGGAAGCGATCCGTCGTGCCCACGAAGAAGAGTTAAACAACGATCCCAATGTCATCGTCATGGGCGAGGACATCGGTGTCGCTGGCGGCACCTACAAGGCCACACTCGGACTTTACGACAAGTTTGGTGAACAACGGATCATCGACACACCAATATCGGAAAATTCCTTTACCGGTATCGCCATCGGTGCCTCCATGGCGGGAATCCGCCCCATCGTGGAAATTATGTCCATCAACTTTGCCCTGCTGGCCCTGGACACTCTGATCAATGCCGCCGCCAAGATTCGATACATGTCAGGCGGCCGTGCCTCCTGTCCTCTGGTGATGCGCACCCCCGGCGGCACCGCTCACCAATTGGCGGCGCAACACTCGGCCCGACTGGCGCGCATGTTTATGAGCACCTCAGGGTTACGGGTGGTCACCCCACGGGGACCCCTGGATGCCTACGGTATGTTAAAGAGCGCGGTACGCTGTAACGATCCGGTCATCATCATCGAACACGAACAGATGTATAACCTGCGTGGCGAGGTGCCCGACGAAGAGACCTTCCGCCCCCTGGAGGGCGCCGAAGTGGTCCGCCAAGGCAAAGATATCACCTTGATCGGTTACAACTATAGTGTTCACCTGTGCCTGCAGGCTGCCGACAAATTGGCCAAAGACGGTATCGATGCTGAGGTGGTCGACCTGCGCGCCCTCAAACCCCTGGACCGGGAGACCATTCGTCGCTCCATAGAAAAGACCCATCGCGTGGTGATCGCCGAAGAAGATGAGGCCCCGGTGGGGGTCGGTGCAGAAATCATCGCCATCATCAACGAAGATTGTTTCTTCGCTCTGGATGCACAACCCATTCGCATCCACGCTGCCGATGTGCCTGTACCTTACAATGCCAAGTTAGAAAAGGCCGCAATCCCCAACGCGGATGATGTCTATCAGGGTGCGTTGAAGGCGGTGGGTAAGATATAAATCACGATTAAATACAAGAATCTAGAGATGCATCTCATCATTTGTATCTAGTTAAAAAATTATTTTTTTATATCTTTTCAATTTTCACTTGTCACTGTTATTAATATGCCCGAAACCTACACAATAAAAATGCCCCAGCTCTCGGATACCATGACCGAAGGTACGGTGGTGTCCTGGGAAAAAACCGTCGGCGAATTCGTTGCTCGTGGCAGCATCGTGGCTACTATAGAAACCGACAAGGCCATTATGGATGTGGAGGTGTTCAAAGAAGGCTACCTCTCCGGCCCCCTGGCCGAAGTCGATAGCGTGATTGCTGTGGGTGAGGCCATTGCCTATCTGGTGGCCACCCAGGCCGAAGTCGGTGCCGACACATCAACACCCTCATCGACATCAACACCAGACACAGCCGCTGATACTGACACCACCGGTGACAGCGTTAGTGGCGTACCAGAGGGTGCGATAACCGTTAAAATGCCCCAGCTTTCGGACACCATGACCGAAGGTACGGTGGTGTCCTGGGAAAAGAACATTGGCGATCAAATCAGCCGCGGCACTGTGGTGGCCACTGTAGAGACCGACAAGGCCATCATGGATGTGGAAGTATTCAAAGAAGGCTACCTCTCCGGCCCCCTGGCCGAAGTCGATAGCGTGATTGCCGTAGGTGAGGCCATCGCCTACCTGGTGGGTGAGCCATCCCAGGTCGCTGACACCACCCGCAAGGCCACTCAGGCCCCGCCTGTGGCAATGGTCTCGACCACACCCAGGACCGAGCCATCCGGTACCCCCAAGTCCAAGACCAAGATTCCGGCCATGCCCAGTGGTGCCAGCCCCGCGCCCAGGCCCCGTAGCGCCCAAGCCACCCCCTATGCACGCCAACTGGCCGGGGCTCACGGTATTGATATCGAACACCTGACCGGCAGCGGTAGTGATGGCATTATCATCGCCGCAGACGTCATGGCCCAAGGTGTGCCCAAGGCCATGGCCCGGCGGATATTTCAGGTACCGGGCGCGGGCCGTGCCATGAATGCCATGGAAAAGGCTGTGGCCCACAACATGGAATATTCCCTCTCCATGCCCCTGTTCCGAGTCACCGTCACGGTGTCCCCTGATCGCCTCAAGGCCGCCTCCAAGGCATCAGGTTACTCGCTCACGGTGACCCTGGCCAAGGCCGCCGCCCTGGCCATCCAACAATACCCCAAGGTCAACGCGGTCTATCAACACGAAGACCAGATCCTGGAACGGCAGCAAATTGATGTGGGCCTGGCGGTGGAGACCGAGGGCATGGGCCTGGTAGTCCCGGTCCTGCGGGATGTCATCAATAACAATCTCGCCCAGCTCAATGCCAGCTGGAAAGACCTGGTGGAACGCGCCCGGCATCGCCGCCTCAAGCCGGAAGAATACTCTAACCCAAGCTTTACCATCTCCAATATGGGTATGCTGGGGGTCACTCTGTTCGATGCCATCCCGGTGCCCGGCACCTCGGCCATCTTTGCCATTGCCACTAGCGGCCCCGAAGGCATGCCGGTGACCCTCACCGCCGATCACCGTATCGTCAATGGTGCCGATGCGGCACGCTTTCTAAATACCTTCAAAGAATTAGTCGAACAACCGGATGATTGGCTCAAAGGTGATCCCGTCAGCGCCTCGCCGCCACCGGTATCTGCCATTCCCGATGGGGACTGGGACTACGATGTGGTGATCATAGGCGCGGGACCCGGTGGTGAAGACTGCGCCCGGGACCTGGCCCAGGCCGGCAAAAAAGTGGCTATGATTTCGGACGCCCCCTTCCCCGGAGGGGAGTGTCTGTGGCGCGGTTGCATACCGTCCAAGGCCTGGCGTGCCGGTGCCGATCGGATTCGGGATCGCGCTCATGATGCCCACCTGGGGGTGATGAATACCACTGAACCAAAATTGGACTGGGAGCGTTTGGAGCAAACCCGTCGCAAGGTGCTCGAGACCCGGGGCGATATGGCCTTAAAAACGGATAAGGGCGTACATATCAATTATATTCAAGGCTTCGCTCGCTTTGCCTCGGACCACAGCATCAGCGTAGACACCGGCGGTAACAGCGATGACCCCCACAGTCGTGCCCCTGTGGGTGATGGCAAAAATGTCGAGACGATCCGTTTCGGTGCCGCAGTGATCGCTACCGGCGCGCCGCCCTTCGTACCACCCATTACCGGTGCTGACAATAAAGGTGTACTCACCTCGGATACGGTGTGGTCCCTCAAGGCACCCCCCAAGCGTTTGGCCATCGTCGGCGCCGGTGCCATTGGTATGGAGATGGCCCAGATCTTCTCGGACTTTGGCAGCACGGTACTCGTTGTCGAGGCCCAGGATCGAATCCTGGCCGAAGTCGAACCGGAGATCGCCAAGACCCTGTCGGCGGTGCTGGAAAAAGAACCCAAGCTGACCCTGGCCACCGGTGCCAAAGTAGAAAAGATTACGGGGAAACCCGGCTCGATGAGCTTGCACTACGCCAAAGACGAGGGCAAATCGACGAGCTTCAAGTGCGATTACGTGTTGTTCGCTACCGGCAAGCGCCCAATGCTCGAGCCCCTGGAGCTGGACAAGGCCGGGGTTCAGTCCAACAAGGGTGTGATCAGTGCCAACGCCCAATGCCGTACCAGCATCCCCCACATCTTCGCGGTAGGTGATGTGATCGGCGGGCTGATGTTGGCCCATACCGCCGGCCAGCAGGGCCGCGTGGCGGCGGCCACCCTACTCGGTGAATCCATGGCCTACGATCAGGCCAAGGACTGTGGTGTCATCTTCACCCGTCCCCAGGCCGCCTTCGTGGGTCTTTCTGTGGAACAGGCCAAGGCCGCTGGAATCAATGCGGTGGAAATCAAGACTCCCATGCGCATCGACGCCAAGGCCATGATCACCAACGAAACTGAAGGCATGATCAAACTGGTGGCGGACAAAGACAGTCGGCGTATCGTGGGCATGCACATGCTGGCCGATCACACCGATACACTTATTGGCGAGGGCGTCATGATGGTGGCCGGGGACATGACCCTGGAACAGGTGGCCCATGCCATCCACCCCCACCCCACCCAAACCGAGATGTTCGGTGACATGGCCCGCCGCCTGTTGGCCCGCCTGCGCCGGAGTAAGAAAAAAACCAATGCGTAACTAGTTTTAGCCGCAAAGACGCAAAGAAAAGACTCGGCAGCCTTACGCAATACATGCCTGTTAAGTCACATTCAACACGCAAGCCAAAGACTTAGAAGACAGGTTAGAATATAGTACCTCTTGAATCTTTGCGTCTTCGCGCCTTTGCGGCAAATCTTTTTATTTATGAACAAAATCAAGAAAGTAGTACTCGCCTATTCGGGTGGTCTGGACACTTCGGTGATTCTGAAGTGGCTGGCCGAAACCTATGGCTGTGAGGTGGTGACCTTTACCGCCGATATCGGTCAGGGTGAGGAGGTCGAGCCGGCCCGGGCCAAGGCCGAGGCCATGGGGGTCAAGGAAATCTATATCGAAGACCTGCGTGAAGAATTTGTGCGTAACTACGTCTTCCCCATGTTTCGCGCCAATGCCCTCTACGAGGGCGAATATCTACTGGGCACCTCCATCGCCCGGCCCCTCATTGCCAAACGCCTGGTTGAAATCGCCAACGAAACCGGGGGTGATGCCATCTCCCACGGCGCCACCGGCAAGGGCAATGACCAGGTCCGCTTCGAACTGGGTGCCTATGCCCTGAACCCGGATATCAAGATCATCGCACCCTGGCGGCAGTGGGACCTCAGCTCCCGCAAGACCTTGCTCGACTACGCAGAACAACACGCTATCCCGGTGGAAATGAAGCGAGGCAGCAAGTCCCCCTATTCCATGGATGCCAACCTGCTGCACATCTCCTACGAAGGTGACATCCTCGAAGACCCCTGGGCCGAACCGGAGGCGGACATGTGGCGTTGGACCACCGACCCGCAGACGGCACCCGACACGCCCCAGGTCATCGAAATTGGCTATGAACAGGGTGACCCGGTCACCGTCGATGGTGAGGTACTGACACCGGCCAGCCTATTGGAAAAACTAAACACCCTAGGGGGCAAACACGGCATCGGTCGCGCCGACATTGTCGAAAATCGCTACGTGGGCATGAAGTCCCGGGGCTGCTATGAAACTCCCGGAGGCACCATTTTACTGAAGGCCCATCGGGCTATGGAATCCCTGACCCTGGACCGTGAAGCCGCCCATCTTAAAGACGAGCTCATGCCCCGTTATGCCAGCCTGATCTACAACGGTTACTGGTGGAGCCCGGAACGGAAGATGCTCCAGGCCCTCATCGACGCCAGCCAGGGTGTAGTCAATGGCGTGGTTCGACTGTCTCTTTTCAAGGGATCTGTTTCTGTGCTGGGTCGCCGTTCCGAGACTCACAGCCTGTTCGATGAGTCTATCGCCACCTTCGAAGATGACGCCGGGGCCTATGACCAGAAAGACGCTGCGGGTTTTATCAAATTAAACGCCTTGCGCCTGCGTATCGGTTATAGTAACAAAGGTCCGGAAAGCTCAGATTAAATCAGAGTCCCAAGGGCCACCACCTACCCGGGCGGCTCTGGGTCACCTACACTACTTGTAAGTAAAGCCTCAAATAGCGGGGTTTGTTGGTTTAAAGACACTGGACTCCCAGTCCGATGAATGGTCAACCCTGGAGGTAACGATGGGCGCAGCATGGAATCCTACCCAAATGACCCCACTACCGCACTGTGACACCCCACCCAGAATAAACTGATGGCCATCACCTACAAAATCTAACCCGCACTCTATGTCCTCAGAACCCAAGCTTGCTAACAAACGGGATGATCATCCGGGTCAGGCCAATGGTCTTATCCACAATCTGCGCAGTATCGTCGACAACCTGCAAGACACGATCTACCAAACGGATATCCAGGGACTCATCACTTGGGCCAGCCGGCCCGTGCACAAGCTTTTAGGCCATAGCCCAGAAGAACTCGTCGGTACAACCCTAAGTTTCCTCTATGTCGACGAATCAGATTGTGATCGCTTCCTGTTGTCACTGGAAAACAGTGGTGGCCATCTGGATGATTTTCGTTCCCGTCTGCGTCATAAGGATGGCTCCGAGATATGGGTCTCTATCAATGCGGCTTATTTCTACGATGAAGCAGATGAGGTGCTTGGGATAGCAGGGTCGATTCGTGATATCTCCAACCTGATCAATACGGAACAGGCCTTTCTTGAAAGTGAACAGAAATTTCGTTCCCTGGCCGAGACCTCAGCCAATTGTATTTTTGTCTATCGTGAAAAATTTCTCTATGTGAACCCCGCCCTTGAGACTATTACTGGTTATAGCTCTGAAGAACTCTTGCAGAAAAATGTCTGTGATATCGTGCATCCGGACTTTCACGAACTGATACTGTCACGAAGTAGAGCGCGCCTGACAGGAAAATTAGCACCTCAACGTTACGAGCTGAAATTTATCAGTAAAAACGGTGACGAGAGATGGCTGGATTTTGCCTCTGGTATTATTCAATTTGAGGGGGTACCGGCCGGAGTCGCATCGGCACTGGACATTACCGAACAAAAAGCCGCACATAACGCTTTACGCCTGTCTGAAGAAAGATTTCGAAAGGTATTCGAAGCCAATGCCGCCGTTATTACTATAAATAAAATTGAAGATGGCGAATATATTGATGTCAATGAAAGTTTTGTCAAAGTATCAGGGTTTAGTCGTGAGGAAGCTATTGGCCGAACTTCCCTGGATCTGGGGGTTTGGGACAAACCTGAAGACCGAAAAAAACTTGTCCAAGATTTGCAGAACAAAGGGTTTGTGCATGATTTTGAATTTGGATTTCGCAGCAAATCCGGTGAGCTGAAACACGTATTGTCCTCGGCCGAAAAAGTGGATATCGCGGGATGCCCGTGCCTGCTTTTTATTGGCCTGGATATTAGTGATCGAAAGAAATATGAAAACGCCCTACGCGCCTCGGAAGAAAAATATCGCCTACTCGTAGACAATGCCAAGGATGCTATTTTTATAGCTCAAGGTCCACACGTTAAGTTCCCCAACCCCATGGCTCTGGAAATCAGCGGGTATAACAAAAACGAATTGGAAAAAAAATCGTTACATGAACTCATCCACCCAGATGATCGACAGATGGTGCTTAACCGATACAAAAATCGCCTTGCCGGTAACAACGAACCGGATAATTACCAGTTTCAAATCCTGACCCGATCGGGTACCGCTCGTTGGGTGGAAAATAGCGTAATGTTGATTACCTGGGAAGACAGGCCTGCCACCCTCAATGTAATGCGCGACATCACTGCCCACAAAACAGCCCAGGAGGCCTTATTTGATGAAAAGGAACGGGCCCAGGTAACCTTGGAGTCCATAGGTGACGGTGTCATCACCACCAACGCCCAAGGCTGCATCGAGTATCTCAACCCTGTAGCAGAACAACTCGTCGGTTGGCAACCCAACCAAGCCCAGGGTCTCAAACTCGTTGAGGTTTTTAACATTATTGATGAAAGCACACGAACACCCATCCATAACCCTGTGGAAACGGTTCTACATCAAGGTCAGAAGGTTATGGCGCCTGGACAGACGTCCCTGATACGGGCAGACGGCTCTGAATCCTCCATTGAATATGCTGCCTCTCCCATTCGCCACCGGGATGGCAGTATCATCGGCGCAGTAGTGGTATTTCGAGACGTCACAGAAATGCGAGGCTTGGCGCGCCAACTCAGCCATCAAGCCAGCCACGACAGTCTCACCGGCCTGATCAATCGACACGAATTTGAAAACCGTCTCAACTACGCTATGGAGAGCGCCAGAACTGAAAACAAGCATCACGCCTTGTGTTATCTGGATCTCGACCAGTTTAAAGTGGTAAATGACACCTGTGGTCATATCGCCGGTGATGAATTACTCAAACAACTGGCTGCACTACTACAAACCAAGGTACGTGATGTCGACACCCTGGCCCGATTGGGAGGCGACGAGTTTGGCATCCTGTTGGAAGGATGCCCCCTGGAAAAGGCTCGACAAATTGGAAATAACCTACGCCGCACCGTCAAGGATTTTCGTTTTGTGTGGGAAGACAAATCCTTTGAGGTCGGATGCAGCATTGGTCTTGTCCCCATCACCAACCACACGAACTCCCTGTCAGACCTGCTACGGGCCGCAGATGCCGCCTGCTATGTGGCCAAGGACCTGGGTCGTAACCGGGTTTATGCCTATAAGCCCGATGACGAAGAACTGGCGCGACGACACGGTGAGATGCAATGGATTACACGCCTGCATACCGCACTGGAGTTTGATAAATTTGAACTCTACTACCAACCTATCGTTCCCTTATCTGCAAACAATGCCCAGGGTGAACGTGGCGAAATTCTACTACGCATGCATGATGAAAATGATCAGCAGATTCCGCCCATGGCCTTTATCCCTGCGGCAGAACGCTATGGCATGATGCCAGCCATTGATCGATGGATTGTTGAGAAAACATTCACCTCCATTAGCAATGCTTCCGCCAAACGTCGCGAAGAAATAGATTGCCTCGCCATCAACTTGTCCGGCCAATCACTTTCAGACGAGACCTTTCTTGATTTTGTCCTCAATAAATTAGATGAATCGGCGGTCATGCCCGATCAAATTTGCTTTGAAATCACCGAGACCGCAGCCATTGCCAATCCACAGGGTGCGGTAAGATTTATCGACCACCTAAGGGCCCGTGGCTGTCACTTTGCTCTGGACGACTTTGGTAGTGGTCTAAGCTCCTTTGCATACCTCAAGGATATGAATGTGGATTTCCTGAAGATCGATGGCTACTTCGTCCGTGATATTGCCGATGACCCCATCGACCTGGCCATGGTGGAGTCCATCAATCATATCGGCCATGTCATGGGTATCAAGACCGTTGCTGAGTTCGTTGAAAGTGAATCTGTAATAATCAAGCTAAAGGAGTTGGGTGTAGACTATGCCCAAGGTTATTATATTGCCAAACCTCAACCCCTCAGTGAAAGCCTGTTGGCTATACCCTGAAACAGAACCACAAACTGCTAAACGCAGGACTATACTTGTGGACTTGCTTTATCAGGGCTATATTCCAACACCCTGATCACCCTTAAAATACAAACAGTATGCGCATTTTGCACACCATGATACGCGTGGGCGATCTGGATCGCTCCATTGGATTCTACAAAGATATACTTGGCATGCAGTTGTTGCGCCGAACAGATTACGACCAAGGCCGCTTCACCTTGGTATTTATGGGTTATGGCCTGGAATCGGAACAGGCCGTCATTGAGCTCACCTATAACTGGGATACCGACGGCTATGATCTTGGCACAGGCTTTGGCCACATCGCCATCGAAGTGGAGGATGCCTATCAGGCCTGCGTAGGAATAAAAGAGGGTGGCGGCAATGTGGTGCGAGAGGCCGGACCCATGAAGCACGGCACGACTGTTATTGCCTTTGTGGAAGACCCCGATGGCTATAAGATTGAACTGATTCAAAAAAATACCGGATTGACTAAACATGAAATGGATTGATCGTATACCTTTACTCCCTCTCGGCTTGTTGGCTGTATTTCTGGGTATCGCACCACTACACCCAGAACCCCATTTATTCGAAAAAACCAGGATGCTGATACAGGGCAACCTGATCCGTGCTATTGATATTTTTGATCTTTTTTTTCACGGTAGCGCGCCCTTGTTATTTATCATACGAGTCATAAGAAAAATCACACGATCAAAGAAATAAACGAGTAGCACTATCGAATCTACAAGCAACCCCAACAAGATGGAATCCTCAAGAATATCCATCGCGGTCATTGTACCCATCTTGAACGAGGCCCGTGTTCTTAAAAAGCTTATCGCTCAACTTGTGCAGCAAGGCTTTGGGGAAATTATCCTGGTTGACGGGGGCAGTAAGGATGGATCAGCCACCATCGCCGACAACGAACTGGCAAAACATGCAGGTAAGTCTTCCGGGCTAATCATTCATAGCCCCCGGGGGCGTGCCACTCAAATGAACCGAGGAGCCGCCGAAGCCAAGGCCCAAGTCTTATTGTTCCTTCACGCTGACACCTTCCTACCCACCCAAGCGACACACCTTATCAATCGGGCCTTATCCAACAAGCGTTGCTGGGGACACTTTAACGTGCGATTAAACGGTAAAAATATTCTCTATCGAATTATTGAATTCACCATGAATCTGCGATCGAGGATCAGCGGTATCGCCACGGGTGACCAATGTATTTTTGTCGAACGAAAAATATTCAACCGGCTGGGTGGCTATACCACTATTCCTATTATGGAAGATATCGAATTTAGCAAACGTCTGAAGACCTTGGGCAGGCCTGCAAGAATCAACGACACAGTTTTAACATCCACCCGGCGTTGGTCTAGCAGAGGTATTATTCGGACTATATTGACCATGTGGACCCTGCGTCTATTATTTTGGCTCAGGGTTAAACCCTCCATCCTCGCCCGATATTATCCGTAGCCACAACAACCAGGATGTACCCCGATCTATTATTGTTCGCCAAGCGGCCTATCGCAGGACAAGTCAAGACTCGCCTGCAGCCTGAGTGTAGCCCCCAACAAGCGGCACACATCGCCAGCTACCTTATGCGTGCCACTTGCGAATTGGCAGTGGAGTACTGGCCTGGGGACGTCTATCTTTACACTTGGCCAAACAGCAACCACCCTTTGTTTCGTGAGCTTGCCAATCAATTTCCCGTAACACTCGCCGTACAATCCGATGGTGATCTTGGGGCCAAAATGAATGCCGCCCTTGAGGAAGGTATTGGCCGTAGTGGTGGCGCGGTAATCATGGGCTGTGATGTTCCTCATTGCCCAGGGGAAACCCTTGTTCGGGCAAGTAAATATCTTTGTGCCGGACAGGAGATACTGGGACCCAGTAACGATGGCGGGTACTATCTTATTGGGCTAAGAAAAAACAGTAGATTTCTTTTCGCAGACATGGACTGGGGGAGCAGTGAAATAGCAACCAAAACCCTTTACCGCGCCAAACAAGAAGACCGACACTTAAATCTATTACCCCGATTACGCGATATCGACACCTGGGAAGATTTGGTCCTCGTCGCCGAACACTACACACCTCTAAAACAATTTATGAGCCATGATATCGGCACCCCCATCTACCCGAGGGATTGATGGGGACTTGAATCCAAACTCAATCCCGGTTACATAGTTGGACCCCATGAAAGCCACCAAAAATGTCGGCACACCCGAATCCCCAGACCCCGATCTGTCAGTCTTTAAGTGGTCTTTTGTCTCGCCACGTTACCTGCCCAGCTGGATGCTCCTGGGGTCGATGCGACTCATCACCCTATGCCCACTCCCCGTCCTGTGGGCTCTGGGGTGGCTTATAGGCGAGACCCTATACCGCTTCGGCCATGATCGACGCCATATCGCCAACCGCAATATCGAACGATGCCTTCCGGAATTGAGCACAGATGGGCGCCAAGGCCTGGTCCGTGAGCATTTTCATGCCGTGGGGCTGGGCCTGTTGGCCATGCCGCTTCCCTGGTGGGCGTCACGCCGTCGTCTAACACGCCTGGTACGCTACCAAGGTCGGCACCACTACGATCAGGCCCTGGCAGCGGGGAAAAATATCATCTTGCTCGCCCCCCATTTTATGGGCCTGGAGTCTGGCCTGATCATGTCCACAGAACGACCCATGATGTACATGTACCAACGGCCAAAGAATATTCTAATTGATACCGTGATCCAACGGGGCCGAACACGCTTTGGCGCCGAACTGATTGAACGCAGCGGCAGCCTCAAAGGTATGTTCCGTAAACTCAAAGGTGGGGTACCCCTATGCTACCTCCCAGACCAAAATCCCGGTGCCAAACGTGGTATTTTTGTAAACTTTATGGGCGTGACAGCCGCCACCCACCAGGCCCTGGGTCGCTTTGCCAAGCTTGCCGATGCCGTGGTCATCCCCTGCATTTGTACCCAACGCCCCTTCGGCCGTGGTTATCTAATAACCTATAAACCTCCCCTGGAAAATTTCCCGAGTGGTGACCCCGAAAAAGACACAACCCACATGAATCAGGCCATCGAAAAGGCTGTGCGTGATGACCCAGCGCAATATTTCTGGATACACAGGCGATTCAAGATTCAACCTGAGGGTGAACCCGATTTCTACAGTTAATCTGTTATCCTAAAGTTGAGGAACCTCTGATTAATTCGTCATCGCAGCAAAACGGAGAGCTGGAATCTAGAACAATAAATTGATGCATTACTGGATTACTAAGCGCTTCCCTAGATCAATAACGGCCTTGCTTCCCTTTCCATATCAAAATTTGAAATCCAACTACCGGCCAACTTGGCGTTCATAGGCCGACCGATACAATAGCCTTGCACCTGATCACAACCGAAGTCACTGAGCATATCCAGGGTAATTTTATCCTCAACACCTTCGGCAAGGACCTTAAGCCCCAGGTTATGGGCCAGATTGATTATGGATTTCACAATAATGGCATCCTGATCGTTGTAGACCATATTGCGCACAAACGAAGCGTCAATCTTGATCATCTGTATAGGCAAACGCTTGAGGTAAGCCAGGGATGAGTAACCCGTACCAAAGTCATCGATTGACAGCTGAATCCCCATTTCATGCACCCGCTTGAGCACCTCCAAGGCCCGTTCTGGATCGGCCATAATGGCGCTTTCAGTAATCTCTAATTCCAGGGCCGAGGGGTCAGCATTATGCTTTCGTAGCAACCTTTCCAAATGTGTCGGCAGCTCCCGATCCAGTAAATTGCGAGTAGAAATATTGACAGCGATCTGCACGGGCAAATCCCTTGTATGCCAATTCCGCCATTGCCCCATGGAGGTATGAATCACCCAATGAGTCAACGGTGTAATAAGCTCACCAATCTCTGCCAAGGGGATAAACTGGTCAGGTCGAATCAATCCATGTTCTGGATGCTTCCATCGAACCAGGGCCTCCATTCCCACTACTCGGCCACTGAGCAGATCCTGCTTGGGTTGGTAGTGGAGCACCAATTGATTGCCTCGTATGGCGGCACCTAACTCTGTCATCAGGGCCAGGCGCCGGGGAGTATGGTTGTCATGCTCTGGCGAATAAATAGAACAACCCTTCACATTACGCTTCGCCTCATACATGGCCACGTCAGCAAAACGCATCAAGGTACTGACATCTTCACCATGGTCTGGATACACCGCTATGCCAATGCTGGCACTGACCTCTACATGCATACCATCCAGCAAAAAGGGTTGCTCCACTGCTTCAAGAAAAATTTGGGCAACAGAGATTGCCTTATCTGCTATTGAGCCACCGCCAAGTTCACGCACTATAATGGCAAACTCATCACCCCCTAAACGTGCGACGAATACAGTCCGGTCACCTGCCACATACTCCAGGCGATCCGCCATTTGTTTTAACAACACATCACCACTTTGATGGCCCAGAGTATCGTTGATCTCCTTAAACCTGTTTAGATCCATCAACAACAATCCCAAGGCCTCACCGGCACACTTGCTGACCCTAATGGACTCATTGAGTTTGGTGTAGAGATACTGGCGGTTGGGAAGTCCGGTCAAAGAATCATGGGTCGCCTGAAACTCAAATGCGGCCAATTGTGTCTTGTACTCTGTTATGTCTCTTGTTATGGACAATACGCAGTCGTCTGCGTCTACTTTGATATGCTCTGCGGACACCATGCAATGCTTGATCTCACCTGACTTGGCCCGAAACCGAACCCCCATATCCCTCACCCGGCCCGTCTCTTTCAGGGCATAAACCAATGCCTTGCGTTCCTTTGGATCTTTCCACAAATCGATATCGAATACGGTTTTCCCTACAACGTGAGCCCTGTTATAACCTGTAATCCTTTCAAATCCTTCATTGACCTCCACAAACAGGCCATCCTTTATACGTGTGATCAGCACCGCATCTGAACTGGAATGGAATGCCTTGAAGAATTTTTCCTCTGAAGAACGTAACTCATTTTGAACCTCAACATGTTGAGTAACATCACGGCCCATAGACTGACATTCGATAAAAATTCCATTGGCATCAAAAATTGCCCTGTCGGTCCAGCGCTGACAACGAACACCGCCATCGGCAGCAATCTCAATATGCTCACTGATCGCTACCGGATGATCTGCAGTCAGTGCCAAAAATTTTTCTTTTAGCCCATCACGAAAACCGGGTGTGGTGGGCAAAAAAACATTAGTACCTATAAGTTCTTCCCGGCTTACCCCTAAAGACTGGCTGTAACTGTGATTAACAAAGGTTCGGGCACCATTGGCCGCCCAACACACAATCAACGTCTCATGGTCATCTGCCATGGAGTGGTATCGCGCCTCACTCCGGCGCAGTTCATCTAAACGCAATTTGGCAAATTTACTAATGTACCCCACAAAATACAGTACGCCGATCACCAGACCGGCTGTTGCGGAGATCAAGACAATTGTCCATACCGGTATATCATAATCCCATATCGGCATCGCACTATCGGCACTCATTTGTGCCGACTTTACATTATGGGGTGCAGTACCCGTAGGCGGATTGGCTTTGGTCACAGCCGGGTGTGTATCTAAAAGGGGTGCCGCCTGAGCGTACTGAAAAACCATCACCACCAAAAGGGGCATGACAAAAAGAAATTTGGGCAATCGGACCTGGCGCTCCCTGGTGTCAGGCTGCACACCCCCTAGCCATTTTTGTTCAATCAAGTTCTTCCCCATATTGCCAATTTTCGCTGTGACTGACATGCGTCCTTGCGAACGATCCTCGCTGTTTTTATTCTGTGGGTGCCGGAACTAAATGACGGGGGCCAACCTAACGGGTGATCACACTCTAGGGTGTTTGGACCATACCCACTCCGCACTGACTTTAAGCATAGCAGCAAATTTCCAACTGCCAACCTGGTATCCTGGGGTATCAAAAACAGAGTGTCACAAACAATATCTGGGCGTACAAAATCACCCTCGACCACAAATTCCCATTACTTTTGTTAGCTAGGAGAAGTAACTATCACCGTCAACGGGTTGATAAATATGGAAAAAATTAATTCGCCGACATCCATAGATCGAATACATTCGTATCTGGCACAAAACATCAGCTATAAATTCATTCACGTCCCAAAAAAACTCACTGCGACAGACGCAGCAGGAACACTGCCTTAGCCCCGCCAAAATGTAGGCGTGAGCAATACCAGCAGGGTAAACAACTCCAGACGCCCCATGAGCATGGCAAAGGATAAAATCCACTTACCGGCATCACTGACGGAACTGTAGTTGTTGGCTACATCCCCCAGACCGGGGCCCAGATTGTTTAAGTTGGCGGCCACTGCAGAGAATGCGGTTTCCAGATTGGCACCCGTGGCACTTAGCGCCAACAACAGCACCACAAAACACAACACATAGAGCGCAAAGAACCCCCACACCGCATCAATGACATGATTGGATACCGGCTTACCGCCCAATTTAACCGGGAACAGGGCCATGGGATGAACCAAGCGCATCATCTCCCGTTTCCCCTGCTTATATAGCAACATGGCGCGGACAACCTTAATCCCCCCTGAGGTGGAGCCCGCACAACCCCCGATACAACTCGCCATCAACAGCATAATCGGCAAAAAAGAGGGCCACCAGTCAAATCCGGTAGTGGAAAACCCCGTGCTCGTAACCACAGAAATGACCTGAAATGCCCCATGGCGCAAGGTCTCGGCAGGCCCACCAAAACTTTCTGTCACTGTCAGATAGGCGATACTCAACCCACTTGTTACCAACAGTAGAGTGAAATAGCCTCTGACTTCAGGATCTCGAAAATAGTGGAGGGGGTTGCGTGTGCGCCAGGACAAAAAATGCAGGGCAAAGTTAATCCCCGCCAACAACATAAAAACCATGGCGATAGTATCGATCACGGCACTGTCAAAGTAGCCTATGCTTTTGTCGTGGGTAGAAAACCCGCCGGTGGCAACGGTAGAAAAACTATGCCCGATAGCATCGAATGCATCCATGCCACCGAGCCAGTAACTCAGTGCGCACAACACGGTAAGGCCCAAATAGATATACCACAGTGCCTTGGCGGTCTCCGAAATCCGTGGGGTAATCTTATTGTCTTTCATGGGTCCTGGGGTTTCGGCCCGATAGAGCTGCATGCCACCAATCCCTAACATCGGCATAATGGCCACCGCCAAAACGATAATGCCCATACCACCGAACCATTGCAGTTGTTGCCGGTAGTAGCGAATGGATTCCGGGAGATCATCAATACCTGTTAATACCGTACCCCCGGTAGTGGTCAGGCCTGACATCGACTCAAAAAAGGCATCCACCGGCATCATGCTAGGATGATCGGACAGCACAAAGGGAATGGCACCAAACAGGGCAAGCACCGTCCAAAACAGCACCACCACCACAAAACCATCCCGAACCCTAAGCTCCTTGCGCAACCGGCACACGGGCAACCAAAGCACCAAGCCGGTTACCAATGTGGCAAGAAAAGCGTGCAGAAAGGCCTGGTGTGCGCCGTCGCTATAGAGCAGTGAGACTAGAATGGGGGGCAGCAGAGACGTGCTGAAGAAGACCAGAAGAAGCCCAACAATCTGCTGAATGGCGAGAAATTGCATGATTCAAACAAATTCACTCATGGGCTAAACAAAAGTCACGCCCACCTGGAAAAGCTTCTCCACCTCGGAAATGTGCCGCTTGTCGACCACAAACAGGATGACATGATCTTCAGGCTCAATCACCACATCGTGGTGGGCAATGAGCACATCGTTACCGCGCACCAAGGCACCAATATTGGTCCCCGGCGGCAGCTTAATCTCAGAAATACTTCGCCCTACCACCTGAGATGAAGATCGGTCACCATGGGCGATGGCCTCAATGGCCTCGGCGGCACCACGCCGCAGGGAGTGAACAGCGACCACATCACCACGTCGAATATGGGCCAACAGACTGCCGATAGTGGCCTGTTTGGGGGAAAAGGCCACATCCAGGACATCGCTCTGAATCAAATCTACATAGTCGACACGGTTCACCAGCGCCATCACCCGCCGCGCACCCATGCGCTTGGCCAGCATAGCGGACAGAATATTGGCCTCATCATCGTTGGTTAGCGCACAAAATACATCAATATCATCAATATTTTCGTTTTGGAGTAACTCCGAATCTGCAGCGTCACCATGCAACACAATGGTTTTGTGAAGCTCCTCTGACACACGCACTGCACGCTCTGCGTTGTGATCTATCAGCTTGACGGAATATTTTTTTTGTTCCAACTCGGTTGCGAGCCGCAAACCGATATTGCCCGCACCCGCCAGCATGATGCGCTTGACGGGCTTGTCCAGTTTACGCAACTCGCTCATCACCGCACGAATGTGTTTGCTCGCCGCCACAAAAAATACCTCATCATCAGCCTCAATGACGGTATGTCCCTCGGGTGGAATGGCACGATCGCGCCGGTAGATAGCAGCTACCCGAGTATCGATACGCGGCATATGTTCACGCAATTCACGTAACTCATGGCCTACCAACGGTCCACCGTAATAGGCACGAATACCCACCATCTGGATTCGACCATTGGCAAAATCCAGCACCTGCAGGGAGCCGGGATGCTCAATAAGCCGCAAAATCTGATCGGTGATAATTTGTTCGGGACTAATAATGACATCAATGGGGATCGCCTCCTGCATAAAAATCTCAGGGTGATCCAAATAATCAGAGGAACGGATACGAGCGATCTTGGTGGGAGTATGAAACAGGGTATAGGCAATCTGACAGGCCACCATATTGACTTCGTCATCAAGGGTCACTGCCAGAATCATGTCGGCATCTTCACCCCCTGCCTGTGCAAGCACCGAGGGATGTGAGGCGGACCCCACCACCGTACGAATGTCCAGGCGATCCTGTAGCCGCCTCAACACCACTGGATCGGTATCCACCATGGTGATGTCATTGGCCTCACCGGCAAGCGTCTCCGCAATAGAGCCTCCAACCTGCCCGGAACCGAGAATGATAATCTTCATTTATTTTTCTTCTTACTCATGGGACAAGTAACCACCAAGACCAGTTTACTCCACCTTGCCCAATTTGGGACTAATTCCCAAGCTTTTTATTTTTCTATATAAATGTGTGCGCTCCATACCCGACACCTGAGCCAGTTCACTTACATTACCACTGCTACGTAGCAGGTGGTATTCCAGATAGGCCTTCTCAAATTGATCACGGGCATCACGCAATGGCAGCTCAAAGGTATCTTCGTCAAAGACCCCGGTGGAGGTCTGCTTGCGGCTTCCCAGAGCCAATTCCACTTCACTACGCGCCACTTCCTCACCACGATTGAGAATCAAGAGCCGCTGTACCAGATTTTTTAATTCGCGAACATTACCCGGCCAAACATGATTACGAAGCATGTTCAAGGCGGCTACCGAAAATTTGCGATAGGGCAAATGTTCCTTCTCAACCATCCAGTTGAGGTAAAAATTGACGATATCGGGAATATCCTCGCGATGATCTCGCAAAGGGGGAACGTGCAATGGCACAACATTTAATCGATAGTATAGATCCTCTCGAAATCGACCTGATGCCACTGCTGCCTCTAAATCTTGATTTGTGGCGGCAATGATACGCACATCAATATCAACAGTCTTGGTTCCCCCGATCCTCAAAAACTTGCCTTCCTCCAATGCACCCAATAGTTTGGCCTGGATATCTAAATCCATATCACCGATCTCATCAAGAAATAAGGTGCCGCCAGCGGCCTGTTCAAATCGACCTGGGTTTACCTTGCCTGCTTCTTCGCTACCAAATAATTGAGTGGCAATGTTCGATGGTGGTATGGCCGCCAAACTGATGTCGACAAATTGTGCGTGTTTGCGTGGACTTTCATTGTGCAGACATCGAGCCACGACACCTTTACCACTACCCGGTTCCCCGGTAATGAGCACCCAGCTATCCGTATTCGCAGTACGCTTGGTTTGTTCTCGCAACTGTTCCAGAGACGCACTCTTACCGACCAAGGTTGCCACTGGCTCCAGGCGCTGGCGTAATCTTAAATTTTCCTTGCGTAGATTGTCGGATTGTATGGCGCGTTCAACCGTCACCAGCAGCTTTGCCATGGATAAAGGTTTTTCAATAAAATCATAGGCCCCATAGCGTATGGCCTCGACCGCAGTCTCAACACTGCCATGACCCGACATCATCACCACCGGCACATCTTGTCCCTCAGGACCAGACCAACTCTTGAGCAAAGAGATACCATCGGTCTCCGGCATCCAAATATCCAATAACACCAAGTCGGGCCTTTGCTGTGAACGCACACGATTGGCCGTGGTAGCATTCTCTGCGACCTCAACCTTATAGTTTTCGTCCTCAAGAATATCCTTGACCGTACGGCGGATATCCGGCTCATCATCGACTACCAGGATCATGGGGGGCGTTTGGGTCAAGCGATTTTCTCCCTGGTCTGGACATCACCGGATGGCGATATTAAATCATCGTTATCACCACGATTTTGCTGAACACCCATGGGTAACCGAATGGTGAGACTGGCGCCCATACCCTTTCTGTTCTGCGCCCATACTGTACCACCGTGCTCTTCAACAATCTTTTTGACAATGGCCAATCCCAAGCCATTGCCTTTCGCTTTCGTGGTCACATAGGGCTCGAATAACCGATCCAATAATTCTTCCCGAAACCCAGGCCCATTATCCAACACCGTCAGCTCTACATAACTGCGATCCACCTCTTGGACAAAATGTGTGCTCAACTCAATTCGCTGATTCTTATTGTCTGCTAAAGCATCCCGGGCATTGGTTAATAAGTTATTAAGCACCTGCCGCAAACGACTTCGATCGGCCATAATCAAGGGCAGCCGATCATCCAGTCTCAAGTCTAACGCCATGGCGCTACCTTCGCCACGATACAACTCAACCACATCCTCGACCAATCGATTGAGATCCATCTGCTCGGGCTGCATTTGCTTGAGTTGTGCATAATTGGAAAAGGCATTAACCATGGATTTCATGGACTCGACTTGCTCGGAAATCGTTCGGGTAGCGCGATCCAGGGTCTCCTGTTCACTCTTATCCAGCTTACTCATACATCTATGCCGAATACGCTCTGCTGAAAGCTGTATAGGCGTCAAGGGATTTTTGATTTCGTGGGCCAACCTGCGCGCCACTTCACCCCAAGCCGCGTCCCGCTGAGCCTGGATGAGTTTTGTCACGTCATCAAATACCACCACATAGCCACCACCCCGCCTCTTACTGGCCCCCATCTTTGTCCCCCGGCTGGTGATAACCTGTCGGCCACGGACACCCACTACGGTCACCTCCGTGCGCCATTCCAGCATTTCATTGTCGATGGCATTTTGAATCACATTAAAGAAAGGTTCGAGTTGTGAATAGGATGTGTTCAAATTTTTGAGCGTGCTACCAATATCCTGTTGCAGGTTCACCAAAAGAATATCGCTGGCCGCCGAATTCAGGGTGCGCAAATTACCTTTCGCATCAAAGGATAATACGCCAGATGACAGATGGGTTAATACCGTTTCAAGATAGGTGCGCTGATCTTCAGTCTCTCGCTGACTGCGCCTGGCCACAGTCTGGGCCTGTTTAATCTTACGGGTCATCTCATTAAAGGATTTGACCAATACCCCCAATTCGTCTCCACTGGACTCTGGCAGTTGCTTGTCATACTCACCCCGGGTAACCGCCCGAGTGCCTTCGGCAAGGTCCCGTAAAGGCGCGGTCAAGGCCCTTGCCGAAAAAATTGCGGCCCACACCGCGATGAGCAGAGTCATCAAAGTCACCAAAGTGAGGGTCAATACGAAGCTCAGCTTCAAGGGTCCGCGCAAATAGACTAATTTGTTAAATTCAGTAGAAGCCGTTTCAACGCTCTTACCCAGCTTGCTATACCGCAATGGCAACGGTTCGCGCACTTGTAATACACGCACGGGTTGTTTGACATCCAAAGGATAGACCGGGATAACGATTTGCAACTCCAGGTTGTCATCGCTGGTGGGTTCCAGGTTGGCATAGACATCCCCCTGGCGAAGCCTGGACAGCACTAAATTACTCGGGCGACTAGGGATCAAGGACTCAGTGTAGAGATTGCTCGACGCAATAATACGGCCATCCTGACTTAGGAGCGTGATCTCGGTAAATCCCGCCTGCTCACGGAGATCATCGAGGGTCCTCACCATGGCTTGCTTGGAGTTGACCAGGTCCAGACCCGCAGCCAAATCCTGCACTCGTTTAACGCGCTCTTCCTTGACCGCCTCAAGCGAGGTACGGCCCAACAGCAAGGCATCATCCAGGGCCTGCTCAATACGCACGTCAAACCAGCTATCAATCCCCCGGTGCAGGAACTGTACCGAGATATAATAAACCACTGCCAACGGTATCATCGCCAACAGCACATAGATGCCAATCAATTTTAGCGTCAACCGGGACCCCAATATCCCTGCACGCATTTGCAATACCATGCGATAGACATGGGCAGCGATCAGCACCATCAAGGCAATGATACCCAACACACTCACCCCGAGCAGGGCCGTGTAATAGACACCATAGACCTCGGAATGCAGTGCTGCGGCACTGAGCATGGCCAGCGTCACGATCAGCAGGATGCTGAGTACGACCGCCGGAACGGGCCCCATTAAGAAGCGGGTGAAGTCTCTACGCTCCATCGGGTCCAATCACTATTGAGATGCCAAGGGGCAGCCAGGTAGGCCAGGGGACGCAGCGGTACCGGCAGGGCTTCCACATCCATGAGCACCCGCATCTCCAACCAATAATGGTTGGAGTCCACTTTATTTTTAATCGCCACGGGCAAGGACACCCTGTCCAGAGTCCCTACGTACTTAAGTGCTCGATTTTGGGTTGCAAAACTTCGGGACTCCCCGGAATTTTGCAAGGTCACTATATATAGGCCAGACAAGGCGTGATACTTCACCTGGGTCCGCAATGTCCACTGGCCAAGTCGCTTATTCCATATCAACCAGCGGTCTCTATACACCGCAAACTCCACCAATATGTCCAAGGGAATCCCGCTGGTCAGTGCGGCTTCCGCATCCTCGCTTAAAACCAGATCCATATCCGCCGTGACGATCACCGCCTTACCCGCCAGCCAGGCTTGGGCATTCTTGACCTGGAACTCACCCGCTACAACACTCGTTGCCGCCAGCAAACTCATCAATACGATGGGCATATAATATTTAAATTTTTTGTACAACGGCATAATAAAAACCATCCATTCCAGCCTGTCCTGGAATACATTGTCTTCCGAACTTAAGCACCACACCCATTGTCATCGTAGCCGTCAGTGCCCGGGCATCCGGATGCTTGTCCATAAACCACTCAAGCTGGTTTTCACCCTCATCCGGCAATATGGAACAAGTCGCATAGACGAGCTTACCGCCACTACGCAACAGGGGCCATAGGGAATCTAATAGATTTTTCTGCCGTGCAACCAAAGCCTCGACATCTTTAGGGGTACGCAACAATTTGATGTCCGGGTGGCGGCGGATGACGCCGGTGCCTGAGCAGGGGGCATCAAGCAGGATGCGATCAAAGACCTCACCATCCCACCAGGCTTGGGGCTCCAGTGCATCGCCTTCGACAAGCTTGGCCTTTAGGCCCAGGCGTTTCAGGTTCTCCCGCACCTTTTGCAGGCGCTTGGCCGACACATCCAGGGCCACCAACTCCCGAAGGCCAGGCTCAGTCTCAAGGATATGGCAAGTCTTGCCACCCGGCGCGGCACAGGCATCCAATACCCGCTGGCCCGGCACCAGGTCCAGCAGGGGTGCTACTTGTTGGGAAGCCAGGTCCTGAACAGCGATCTGGCCCTGCTCAAAGCCAGGCAAGACCTTAACCCCCATGGGTTCATCAAGGGTAATGGCAACCGCTGAGTGAGGGCCCATCATGGCCCCGATATGCTTGGCCTTTAATGTCTCGAGATAGTCCTGGGGCTGACATCGAAGCCTATTCACTCGCAAGGTCATCGGCGGTTTTCGGTTATTGGCCTGTAAAATATCTTCCCAATAATTGGGCCAGGCCTGCTTGATCTCCTCCACCAGCCAACCGGGGTGGGCATTCAAAACCGCAGGATCTGACTTTAATCCTTGAACCAATTCTTCGCTCTGCCGTTGGTAACGACGTAACAGGGCATTGACCAAGCCCTTGGCCCAAGGCTTACCCAAGGGCGTCACTGCGGCCACGGTTTCGGCCACTGCGGCATGGGCGGGAATATGCATTTCACGAAGTTGGTAGAGCCCAACGAGAATCAAGGCATGAAGGTCGGCATCCTTGGCCTTCAAGGGTCGATCCAACAAGGCCCGGCTAAGCGCATCCAACAGGCTGTACCAACGCAGGGTGCCAAATACCATCTCCCGTAACCGCGAAAAAGGGTAGAGATCGGTCTTTATATGGCGGCCCACCGTCGCCATGGCTTTGTCCAGAGATTGACCTCTTTGGCTAACTTCAACTATGACCTGGGCCGCTGTACAACGCTCATTCACCATTCACCCCCTGCGACACCGAAAGCTAAAACTCATGCCCCCAATACATCGCCTGGCTTTAGCTTATGACCATTTAAGAACGCCGGGACAGCCATAGGGCGCCCCCCCGGCATCTGCAGACGCTCAATCAGCAAACCGCCTTCAGCTGTAGCGACACACAGGCCTCCGGCATCCACCCTCAGTACCGTTCCGGGTGCTCCATTTCGTGCCCCGCCGGCCAGGCCCGTCGCCTGGGCCTGCCAAATTCTCATCACCTGACCCGACCAACGGGTCCAGGCCACCGGCCAGGGATTCAACGCGCGCACTTGACGCGCCAATTCATCCGCTGGCCGGGACCAATCAAGTTGCGCTTCAGCCTTGGTCAATTTGGGCGCATAACAGGCTTCAGTGTCATCCTGGACCCTGGCAACAATCCCGCCACTTTCAATCTGCCCCAGTGTGTCGATCAAGACCTGGGCACCCAGTTGGGCCAACTCATCGTGCAAGGTGGCAGCAGTATGGTCTTCACGAATATCTATCTTTTTCTGTGCCAGTATGGCTCCTGTATCCAGGCCTGGGTCCATCTGCATGATGCTGACACCCGTCGTGGTGTCGCCGGCAGCAATAGCCCGATGTATCGGGGCCGCCCCCCGCCAGCGGGGCAACAGGGACGCATGCACATTGATGCAGCCCCGTCGAGGAGTAGCCAGAATGGCTGTGGGTAAGATAAGCCCATAGGCGACCACAACCATGATGTCGGCATCCAGAGACGCCAAGCGCGGTGCCTCCGCAGCAAGTGTTAGGGGTTGAAAACAACTTAAGTGGTGCCTCTGGGCGTAGTCCTTCACTGCACTGACACGTGGAGCGCGGCCACGACCGGCGGGTCGGTCGGGCTGGGTGTACACTGCACACAGTTCATGTTCGGATTCATGGATCGCGCTCAGGCTGACCAAGGCAAACTCCGGGGTCCCTGCAAAAACAATACGTAACGTCATAGGGACTCTTTAGGATACGTGCTGTAATTGCTTGAGCATTTTCTTGCGTATGCGCTCTCGCTTTAAGCGTGACAGATAGTCGACAAAAACCTTACCGTCCAGATGATCTATTTCATGCTGTATACATACTGACAACAAGTCCTCAGCCTCCAATACAAATGGCTCACCATCACGGTCTAGGGCTCGCACCTGTATCCGTTGGTAACGTTCTACAACATCATAAATGCCGGGCACCGACAGGCACCCTTCTTCCGTCTTCTGTTTACCGTCCTGATCCACAAGTTCCGGATTGATCAATACCCTTAAGTCGTTACGTTCCTCAGAGGTATCAACAACGATGACCCGCTTCAGGGTATTCACCTGGGGTGCCGCCAAACCAACACCAGGCGCCCTGTACATGGTCTCGGCCATGTCATCCACCAATTGCCGAACGAGGCTATCCACTTCATCCACGGCAGAGGCAACCAAATGCAGGCGCGGATCCGGATAGGTCAAAATATCAAGTGTGGCCATAAACCCTCTTACATGATCAACATAGCTGTCGGGCTTTGGCCCGACATTATTTAAATGGGGGTGCCACAGGCCCTCAACAACAGGGGGGGAAGCTGCTGCTGGGCGTCCCCCGGCTGTTCAAACACCCGACTGCCGACCAACGACCGCCAATAGCGGACACCCCGACTTGTAGCGCGGCTAAAGTATCGGCTAGACTGGCCCCGATGCGGATCACCCACCTAATCATTCTAACATTATTGGTGAGCACACCGACTTTAGCTGCGGTGGAGCTACAATCCAACCACCCCGAGCGCTATACCGTAGTCCCGGGCGATACCCTGTGGGGCATTGCTGGCAAATTCCTCAAGGACCCGTGGCGCTGGACCGAAGTATGGAAACAAAACGATCAAATCAAGAACCCCAATTTAATTTACCCTGGGGACGTGATGGTCTTGACCTTCGGCGCCAATGGTAAGACCCAAATCCGCGCCCTGCGCAGTAAGCGTCTCACAGTCAAACCAAACTATCACCCGCCATATTTACGGAACCGCTCCAGGAGGCCATTACCACTATCCCGCCCAAGGCGATTCAGGCCTTCCTAAGCCAGCCGCTGGTGCTGGATGACGACACCCTGAGTGAGGCGGGCTACGTCACCGTGGGTGTAGACGATGAAATTATCCTCGGTAAATATAGCCGTTTCTACGCCCGGGGCATCAAGGGCAAACCGGGGGATTTATTCAACATCTTTCGGCCTGGCAACAAATTTAAACACCCGGAAACCGGTGAATCCCTGGGGCTGGAAGCCGTCTACCTGGGCGAGGCACGACTATTGGTCGCCGGTGACCCCGCCAAACTTGAGATCACCCGGGCTCGAGAAGAAATCACACCTACCGATCGAATGTTGCCCACACCCGAAGAAAGCCCTCTGCCTCGCTACCACCCCAAAGCACCGGGATTTAAAGTACACGGACATATTCTATCCGTTCTAGGTGGCGTCAGTGAGACCGGCTCGACCAATATAGTGGCCATCAGCCTGGGCAAGCGTGATGGCCTCGAACAAGGTCATGTCCTGAATATCCAACGTCACGCAGGGTCACACAAAGATCCGGTAACCAAGGAAACATATCCACTGCCCGACGAGACCTCGGGACAACTACTGGTGTTTCGGGTTTTTGAGCGCGTCAGCTACGGGTTTATATTGCAGGCCAGCCGCCCAATCAAACTCATGGACACCGTGCGCACACCCTAAGTTCTAATAGAAGCAAGGCCCCAACCCGGTAGTGACAAGGGATGTCAAAAATGAAAATTAAGGATGCTCCTTACTGGCTTGGCCTGCATCGACTACAGGGTGTAGGCAACACCAAGCTTCTAAGCCTCATTGACCACTTTAAAAGTGCTGAGGCCGTATTTGGTGGCCACCGTACAGACCTGGCTGCGGTCCTGGGAGACCACCCGGATGTAATAGCATCTATCCAAAAAGGTCCGGATCGATCGACGCTTGAAGCTGATCTGACCTGGCTACAGCAAGATGGCAACCATTTGCTGTGCATATTGGACCCAGGCTATCCGCCCTTATTACGAGAGATTCCCGATCCACCTGGCCTGCTGTACGTCAGGGGTCAGATTAAATTATTGACAGACCCCCAGCTGTCCATTGTCGGCAGTCGAAATCCCACTGCCTGCGGCGTTGAAACCAGCCAACAATTTGCCGCCCATCTGTGTCAGGCGGGATTAACCATCACCAGCGGCCTGGCCCTGGGCATCGATGCCGCCGCCCATGAGGGTGCGCTACAGTGCGGTGGCAGCACCATTGCAATCATGGGCACGGGTCTGGATCGGGTTTATCCTGCGAGTCACCATGCCTTAGCCCATCGCATCGCCGAACAGGGCGCCTTAGTCTCGGAATTTCCTTTGGGTACCCCCCCTCAACGGGGCAACTTTCCCCGTCGCAATAGAATCATCAGCGGTATCAGCCTGGGGACCCTGGTGACCGAAGCGGCCCTGCGCAGCGGATCCTTGATTACTGCCCGTTTGGCCGCAGATCAAGGGCGTGAGGTGTTTGCCATCCCCGGATCCATCCATTCACCCCTATCACGAGGATGTCATCACCTGATCCGTCAAGGGGCAAAATTGGTGGAAACCGCCACCGATGTACTCGAAGAACTGTCCCCTCTGGCAGCCACCTGGGTCCAGCCTGACAGCGTCAAAGCGGACCCAATCGGGGCTACAGACATTGATCCTGAACTCGCCGCGCTACTGGCTTCCATAGGCCATGAACCGGTCGACCCGGACATGCTCATAAAACGCTCCGGATTGACGGCCGCCCGGGTTTCCTCCATGCTGTCGCAAATGGAGTTGCTGGGGCTGGTGTCCATATGCCCAGGCGGCTCCTATATGCGTCAAACCCAAAAGAGGTAATAAGGTTTCCCTCACATGAAAGAAAATGTACTAGAAGTGTTGATGTACTTGTTCGAGAACTACATGGATGAGGACTCCGAACTCAACACCGACCAACAGGCTCTCGTCAGCAAACTTTCCCAAGCGGGATTCCAAAGCACAGAGATTACCAAGGCCTTTGCCTGGTTAGAAGATCTGTCCACCATGTGTGATGATGAGGCTAAAGGCTTGATCAGCAACACTCCCCAGTCGGTTCGTCACTTTTCTTTGGATGAAGAGAAAAAGCTTGATGCGATCACACGTGGCTTTTTGTTGAGACTGGAGCAATACGGCATACTGGACGGCTTTAGCCGCGAACTGGTTGTCGACCGCATCATGGCCCTGGAAACCGAAGAGATTGACCTTGAACAACTGAAATGGGTCATCATGATGGTGCTCTACAACAGACCGGATCGCGAGGAAACTTATGCATGGCTGGAAGACCTCGTGTTTGAAGATATCCAGGACGCCGTCCACTAGGCATTGCCACCGGGCAGCTTTTTCAGCCACAACCCAGAACATATTTAAGCTACGTCCACGCCGACGACCCACCGATCGAACCTGAACCAGATCCCCACACATAGCAATATGGCCAAGAACCTCATCATCGTCGAGTCACCTGCCAAGACCAAAACCATCAAGAAGTACCTCGGTAAAGATTTTAACGCCCTGGCCACCTATGGCCATGTCCGTGACCTCATCCCCAAAACCGGTGCTATCGACACTGAAAATGGGTTTGAAATGAAGTATGCCGCCATCGACAGAAACAAGAAACACGTCGATGCCATTGTCAAAGCGCTTAAAAAATCCGAGGCGCTGTATCTGGCAACGGACCCCGACCGGGAAGGCGAGGCCATATCATGGCACCTATACGAAATGTTAAAAGAAAAGGGCTTACTGGAAGGCAAGACTGTCCACCGAGTGGAATTCTTTGAGCTCACCAAATCTGCTATTCAAAAAGCGATAACACAACCACGAGAGTTATCACTCAAACTTATTGACGCCCAACAGGCACGTCGTGCATTAGACTATTTAGTGGGTTTTAACCTTTCGCCACTGTTGTGGAAAAAAATCAGGCGTGGCTTATCGGCCGGACGTGTGCAGAGCCCAGCCTTGAGAATGATCTGTGAACGTGAAGAAGAGATCAATAAGTTTGAACCCAGAGAATACTGGACCATTGAGGCTGACCTTAAGTCAAACAAAACCGAGCTCGGTGCCAAACTCACCCATTTCGATGGCGAAAAACTGGATCAATTTGCCATCGGCAACCAAAAACGAGCCGATAAAGTGGAGTCTGTATTAACGAAACAGGCCGCTGGAAAATTAACAGTCTCCAAGGTCGACAAGAAAAAACGCAAACGTAACCCTGCCCCGCCGTTTACCACATCAACCCTGCAACAGGAAGCGGCACGTAAACTGGGTTACGCAGCACAACGCACCATGCGCATTGCCCAACAACTCTATGAAGGCATTGAAATTGAAGGTGAAGCAACGGGTTTAATCACCTATATGCGTACTGACTCTGTCAATCTGGCCACAGAGGCGGTTAACGAGATTCGTGCATTTATCGAAGAACGCTACGGTAAAGAAAATCTGCCGGATGAACCGCAGACCTATAAAAATAAATCCAAAAATGCCCAAGAAGCCCATGAGGCAGTACGGCCCACCTCGGTCACCCTGACCCCTGACCAACTTAAAGAGGCCCTGAAACCAGAACAGCTCAAACTCTACGAACTAATCTGGAAGCGTGCAGTGGCCTGCCAGATGATTCATGCCACCATGGATACGGTAAGTATCGACCTGGTCCCTGGGGCGCACACTGATAATATTTTTCGTGCCACCGGTTCCACCGTAGTCAATCCGGGATTCATGGCGGTCTACCAGGAAGGCAGTGACGACAGCAAACCCGAATCTGATAGTCAAAAAATACTCCCCCCCATGGAAGAGGGTGATGAGATCAACTTACAGATTATCCGCAAGGAACAACACTTTACCGAACCCCCACCCCGATTTAGCGAAGCCAGTCTGGTGAAAACCCTTGAGGCCCACGGCATCGGCCGGCCCTCCACCTATGCGTCTATTATTTCTACCCTGCAAAACAGAGAGTACGTCACTACTGACAGACGCCGATTTACACCAACAGATGTAGGTATGGTCGTTAACAAGTTCTTGTCTGGCCATTTTACGAAATACGTGGATTATGATTTTACCGCAAAGCTTGAAGATGACCTGGATGCCATTTCACGTGGTGAACAGGAATGGAAACCTTTGCTGGAAAAATTCTGGACCGAATTTAAAAAGGAAGTGGATCACAAGGAGGCCACTGTGGATAGAAAAGACGTCACCCAGGAAGAGATGGATGAAGACTGCCCAACTTGTGGCGCCAAACTCTCAACCCGTCTTGGCCGCCATGGAAAATTCGTGGGTTGTACCGCCTACCCGGAGTGTAAGTACACAAGAAATCTCGACGATGAGCCCGGCACTTCCAACGAACCCGAAGTGGTAGAGGGGCGTCAATGCCCCAAGTGTGAATCAAATCTGGTCATCAAACGAGGCCGTTACGGCAAATTTATTGGTTGCAGCAACTACCCGGAGTGCAAACACATGGAGCCCCTGGAAGCACCTGAAGACACGGGCGTCACCTGCCCCGAGTGCAAACAGGCCTCCATGCTCAAACGCAAATCCCGATATGGCAAGGTCTTCTATTCCTGCGCCCGTTACCCGGACTGTAAATATGCGGTCTGGAATGAACCCTTGGATGAGCCCTGCCCTGAGTGTCAACACCCTATCCTGACTTTAAAGACCACCAAGCGCCGGGGAACGGAAAAAGTCTGCCCACAAAAAGAATGTAAACACGCCGAACAGGTCGAGGCACCGGAGGAGACCTAACTGCATCTGCTCTAAAACAGACCTTCTGGTATCGCCTTATCCGGCGCGACAACAACCGGGGCAGCAGTGGTTTCGTCTCCACTCTCTATATCTTCAACCCTGGCCATGCCAGCAATAAAATACTCTCGATAACCGATAGGATCATCATCTGTAGTAGGCTGGCCTGTATCCATATTGATTTGTGCGCTGGTAATGCCACGCGGTGGGATTTGCGGCTCTTCCGGCGTCCCTGCCAACGCCACACGCATATAATCTATCCAAATCGGCAGTGCTGCTCGACCACCGGCCTCACCACGCCCCAGGGACTTTGGCTGATCGAAACCCACCCACACAGTCGTTACCAAGCCACGATTAAAACCCGAGAACCAGGCATCACGAAAATCATTGGTGGTGCCCGTCTTGCCGGCCAGATCTTTGCGTTTTAACACCATGGCACGACGCCCGGTGCCCACCTTAATGACATCTTGCAATATACTGGTCATGATATAGGCGTTTTCAGCGCTGATGGCCCGCTTCGCGTATCGCGGTCTTTTCTGTTCAGAGGGTGCTATCAGCTTATCCTCAGGCGCTGCTTCTTGTGCCTTATTCTCAGCATTGGCATCAGGTGCTGACAGTTCATCAACTGTTTCAGCCTTAGCCGTAATTTCTGGCTGCTCGGTCTTTTCGGGCACACAGGTCGCACAAACAATGGTGGGATTGGCACGCTCGACAATTTCACCGGCACCGTTTTCTACGCGCTGAACAACATAGGGTTCTATGAGAAACCCTCCATTGGCAAATACAGCGTAGCCGGAGACCACCTCCATAGGCGTAAGTGAGGCCGTGCCTAATGCTAAGGACAGATTCTTTGGCAGCCGCTCTTCATCAAAACCAAATCGCAGGAGATGCTTGACAGCAAACTTCGGCCCAAGTGATCGCAACAAACGGACGGATACCAGATTTAAAGATAGTGTTAACGCCCGCCGTAAGCGGGTTGGGCCAAAAAACTTTCCACTATAATTTTCTGGACGCCACACACCCTCTAACTGAACATCCGGCACGACAATAGGCGCACCACTGACACGGCTGGCAGCGGTAAAGCCCTTCTCCAGGGCTGCGGAGTAAATAAAGGGTTTGATATTCGACCCAGGTTGCCGTTGCGCCTGTATCACGCGGTTAAACTTGCTATCAAAAAAATCAAAGCCACCACTGAGGGCGACCACCCGACCGTCCTGCGGTTCCAGTGACACAACTGCACCACTGACCTTGGGGATTTGAGCCAACCACCATTTATCCTGGCCCTCTTTATCGACTCGCTTTTCGACATAAATGACATCACCCACACGTAAAATATCTGTAACCCGTTTTGGGCTGGGTCCCTTGCTGTTTTCACCGATGTAACGACGGGCCCATTTTAGCCCTTCCCACTCCAGGCTAATGGTTTGCCCCTGGCCAATATAGGCCTGTAACGTCTTGGTATCGGTAGTCATTACAATGGCGGGGGCCAAATGGGCAGAACTCGACGTCTTGGCCAGAATCTTATCGAGTGAGGCTGGATCGGTTGCCCCATCAATTTGTGTCCGCTTTAGGGGTCCGCGATAACCGTGACGCCGCTCATAGGCCATCAGTCCATCACGCAGCGCAACATCGGCAGCCTGCTGGCGAGTGGCATCAATAGTGGTATAGACTTTATAGCCCCCACCGTAGGCCATATCACCGTATTTTTGCACCATGTAGTGCCGTACCATCTCGGCCACATAGGGGGCCGAAACCTCGATCGCCGCCAAATGTTTGGTTGCAGTTAATGCAGACAACCGAGCCTGGCTATGTGTTTCATCGTCGATAAACCCCAGCTTGTACATTCTATCAAGGACATAGTTACGCCGTGCCTTGGCATTTTCCGGATTGCTCAGGGGGTTGTTCCTTGACGGCGCCTTGGGCAGGCCTGCCAACATCGCCATTTGCGGCAGAGTCAAATCCGCCAGGGATTGGCCATAGTACACATGGGCAGCGGCGGCAAAACCATAGGAGCGGTGACCCAGGAATATTTTATTGAGATACAACTCAAGGATCTGGTTTTTCTCCAACTCCTGTTCTATCTTAAACGCTAACAAAATTTCCTTGATCTTTCGGGTGTAGGTCTTTTCCGGACTTAGAAAATAGTTTCGCGCCACTTGCATGGTGATGGTGCTGGCCCCCTGACCGTGCGCACCACTACGCAGATTAGCGACAGCAGCACGTATGATGCCCAAAAAATCCACTCCCTGGTGGACATAAAAGGAGTCATCTTCGGCGGCCAGCACCGCCTTGATTAACAGGGTTGGCACCTCTTCGGTGCGGACGGGCACCCGTCGTTCATCACCAAATTCCGCCATCAATTTACCCCTGGCGGTATAGACCCGCAGGGGCACCTTGAGCTGTATATCCTTCAATGTTTCGACTTCAGGTAGCGTTGGGGAAACCACCAGGGCCACCACCGCCAAACCCAACAGCCCGGTGACCACCAAACCCAACACCCCGGTGAGCAGGCCGATAGGAGAAATACTTAATTTTTTCATATGGTTATGGAGCCCTAAGATAAAATTGGATAGACCGCCGGTCGGATATTATAGGGATTTCACCCGCTACACCCAAAAAGTCTGTTGTGTTTTAGATTTGTTATCGACTATAGTTGTGACTGTATTTAATCCAAGTTGGGATATTATGCCTGTAACCATCAGAAAGTAGGCGACTTTTTTGGAAATTTTTGCCAAAAAACAACAGTCCATCATAGGTGTGGATATCAGCTCCTCTGCAGTCAAGGTCCTCGAGCTCAGCAAGAGCGGGGACCATTACCGGGTGGAACGCTACACTGTGGACCCGCTACCCCAGAATGCCGTGGTGGAAAACGCCATTACCGACGTCGACCAGGTGGGCCATGCCGTGGAACGCGCCATCAAACGGTCGGGGACCCGCTGCAAACACGCCGCCGTGGCGGTTGCTGCCTCCCATGTGATTACTAAAATGATCACCATGGGCTCGGGGCTGAATGAATCAGAACTTGAAACCCAGATTGAACTGGAAGCCGACCACTACATCCCCTACCCCCTGGATGAGGTGAATCTGGACTTTGAGGTCATTGGCCCCTCTGAGACTGATCCCAACCAGGATGAAGTGCTCATCTCCGCCTGCCGCAAGGAAATCGTAGACGATTATATTGCGGTGATAGAACAGGCGGGCCTCACCCCCGCAGTGGTGGATGTGGAATCCTACGCCATGGAAAGTGCCTACAGCCTCATTGCCAAGCATATTCCTGGTGGCGGCATGGAAAAGACCATCGCTATTCTCGATTTTGGCGCCACCACCATGCACATGAATGTGATGCACAACAATCGATCAGTTTACACCCGTGACCACGCATTTGGCGGCAAACAATTAACCGAAGAGATACAACGCCGCTACGGTCTGTCCTATGCCGAAGCGGGACTGGCCAAGAAGGTAGGCGGCCTACCCGACAACTACCAAACAGACATCCTGCACCCTTTTATGGAGGCCATGTGCCAGGAAACCACCCGGGCACTTCAATTCTTTTATTCATCGAGCCAATTTAGCAGCGTAGACCAAGTCTTGATAGCGGGTGGCTGCGCCCAGATATTGGGTGTGGATGAGTTGATCGCCAACCGGGCAGGCATTCACGCAGCAGTAGCCAATCCCTTTACCAGCATGTCGCTGGCATCGAGAATCAAACCCCAGTCCCTAAGCGGTGACGCACCGTCCTTGATGGTAGCGTGCGGCCTGGCGATGCGGAGCTTTGACCAATGACGAGGATCAATCTCCTACCTTGGCGTGAAATGCGTCGCCGCCAACTGGACCTGCAGGTCCTACGGGGCAGTTTCTTCGCCTGGGCATTGATGGGACTCATATCCCTGTATGCCCATCTCCATCTCAACGGGAAGATCAGCGCACAAAATAACAGGAACGCCTACATCCAGAAGGAAATTAAAAAGCTGGATGCTCAGATCAAGGAAATCAAGGAATTAAAAAAGAAACGCGCTGCACTCATATCACGTATGGACGTCATCCAAAGCCTGCAAGGTGATCGCACACGAATTGTCCACATCTTCGACGACCTTGTCAGAAAACTACCTGAAGGAATATACCTTACCGGCCTGAAAAAACGAGGAAAATCTGTCACTCTGACGGGTATCGCTCAATCAAACGGCCGTATCTCCCTCTTTATGCGCCAACTTGATGCCTCGGAGTGGTACACCAACCCACGACTTCAAGTGATCAATATCGCTCAAGAGGGCGGTCTGCGCGTCAGCAAGTTCACACTTCAGGTTGCCCTGGCACAAAAGAAAACCATTGTGGCCGGTGGGGGCACGAACTAAGCCGTTATGTTAACCGACGACCTAAAAAATTTAGATATAAACGATATCGCATCGTGGCCCATACCTATAAAGGTAGTGGGCGCCATAATAGTATCGGCACTGATTCTTGCTCTGAGCTACTGGTTTTTTATTCAAGATCAACTAGACGCCCTTGATAAAGCCGGGCGCAAAGAACAAGAATTACGCGCCACCTTCTTGATGAAAAAATCCCTGGCAATCAATCTTCCGGCCTATAGACAGCAGATGACCGATATGGAGGAAGACTTTGGAGTCATGCTGCGCCAGCTTCCCAACAAAACTGAAATCCCGGAACTGTTGATTGATATCACCCAAGCAGGTTTAAGCCGGGGCTTGAAATTTAAACTCGTCAAACCCGGCGTAAAGATATACTCAGATTTTTACGCAACGCTCCCAATCGACCTTAATGTGATGGGTACTTATCATGAACTAGGTCAGTTCATTAGTGATCTGGCCGCTTTGCCACGCATTGTTTCATTAGGCAATATCGATATTTCGCCGTTGGATAAAAAACTTTCCATGAAAACGATTGCTCTCACCTATCACTATCTGGATGAAGAGGAAATCGCGGCACAATCGGCTGCAAAAAATAAGAAAAAACGTAGGCGTGGCCGAAGATAGTCATTATGCCTCACATAAAAAAATATCTTGTGGTTATCGTCAGCGTGATTCTGGCCGGTTGCGGCAGTGCCAATGTTGATGATCTACGTGAATTCACCAAAAATGCACACAAGGGTAAAAAACCAAGGGTTGAGCCTTTGCCGCTCTTTCAACCCCATACGGGTTTTGCATACTCGGCATCAAGCCTGACAGACCCTTTTTCACCCACCAATCTACGCCCGGTAAGGGCACCGCTGGGTGCCAGCCATGGCGACAAGTCCCCTGACCCCAATCGACGCAAAGAACCCCTGGAGTCTTATCCCTTGGACTCCCTGGCTATGGTCGGCACCTTGGGCCGTGCCAATCAGACCTGGGTTATCATTCGGGCACCGGATGGTAGCGTTCACCATGCCCACATGGGTAATTATGTTGGTGAAAACTATGGGCGAATTATAGAACTATCAGATTCTCGAATTAAAATTATGGAGCTAGTGCTGGACCAAAATGGTAGATGGGTGGAACGGGAGACAGGTCTAGCCGTCATTGACTAGCGAGGGGCGAATTATCATGAATACTCAACACAAAGGAACCCAGGTGATGAAAACATCCGGTAAAGCACTATTCGTTTTTACTGGACTATTTTTTGTCTCCCTTAGCTCTTCGGCAGCGACATTAAAGACACTTTCGTGGCAAGAAGGGAGCGACCAACTGGCGCTGCGGGTGGTCGTAGATGACAAAACCACATTCTCCACCAGTGAATTACAGGGTGGCCAACGGCTACGTGTAACACTCGAAAACACCCAACTCCCCAATAAGCCGTTAAATATCGGCAGCAATGGAATTGTAAAGAGTGTCGCTCCCTTTGCTAGCGATGACGGTCGTTCGGTTAATATTGATATTATGGTCAGCGAACCGGGGACTTTAGAAGTCAATCGCCAGAAAAATGTTTACCTTCTGGTTATCAAGCCAGTAAATACACCATCGACCCCTGATACCTCCGGGGCACAGGATCAAACCACACCCAACCCGGTTTCTTCAGGCGACACACCAAAGGGTTCGGCACCAAACACCTTAAAGGGAATCAAGTTCGACACACTGTCCGGGGGGCGTGTTCAGATAAAACTCAACATGTCCCGTCAACCTGCAGAACCGGGTAGTTTCAGTATCAACAAACCCGCCCGCATAGCGCTGGACTTTTTTGATACCCGAAGCGGCTTTGGAAGTAAGACTATACCTGTAGAGCTAGGCGCCGTGGAAACAATCTCAGCAATTGAAAGCCAGGGACGTACACGCATCGTGCTGAATCTTCTGGCACCGGTGGGATACAAAACAAAAATAGAACCCGATGGATTGACTATCGTTATTGATGGCTCCACAGGTCAGCCCAATCAAACGGCCCAAAAAACGGGGACGGTCAATTTCGCCAAGCCCACGTCTGATGGATCTCACACCCTGGAGGGCGTGGATTTTCGACGCGGACCTAAGGGGGAAGGCAAGGTTATCGTTAACCTTTCCGATGATGACGCTGGAATCGACATTAAAGAACAAAGTGGCGAGATTATAATTGACCTATTGAATACCAACTTGCCCGATAAACTGGAACGCCGGCTGGATGTTGTCGATTTCGCCACACCGGTAAGAACCATTGATACCTTTCGCCACAAAAATAACACCCGCCTGATCATACAGGCCAGTGGACGGTTTGATCACCTGGCCTATCAGTCAGGAAACGTTCTCACCATCGAAGTCAAACCTTTTGGCAAGGAAGAAGAGGAAAAACGCAAAGCGGATGAATTTGGTTACTATGGCGAGACCCTGTCACTTAATTTTCAAAACATCGAAGTGCGGGCCGCCCTGCGCGTGATTGCCGATTTTACCGGGCTCAATTTTGTCACCAGCGACACCGTTAAGGGTACGCTAACGTTACGACTCAAGGACGTCCCCTGGGATCAAGCGCTGGATATTATTTTGAGCGCAAAGGGCCTGGCCAAGCGCGCCAAAGGAAACGTCATCTGGGTAGCACCGGCAGAGGAAATTGCCGAAAAAGAAAAGATTGCACTCAAGGCCAGCAAGGCGGTAGCGGACCTGGAACCCTTGGTCAGTGAGCTGATACGAATCAACTATGCCAAGGCGTCCGACATCGCTGATCTGCTCCAATCTGTTAAATCAATTTTACCCACTGATGCGGGTGGCAATAACCTTACCAGCATCTCAGTTGACAGTTTTGAAACTGTCTCAAACAGCCTGCTTTCACCCCGGGGTAATGTCACCGTTGATATCCGCACCAATTCCCTTTTGGTCCAGGATACCCGAGCACAGATAAGGGCAGTCAAAAAACTTATCGCTCAATTAGACAGGCCGGTGGAACAGGTGATGATTGAAACCCGCATTGTCGAGGCCAGTGATGATTTTAGCCGCTCCATAGGTGCCCGGTTTGGTATTACCAACCGCAATCGCTCACTCAATGTCCCCGGTTCTCCCGGGACAAATGCCGGTGATGCCGTACTCACGGGTCAACTAGAAAACACCGAGGCCATCTATAACGACGACACCTATCTGGTTAATGGTGCAGGACTCAACTTCGACCTCCCTTCTCCAGGTGTCGATGGCGACCCGGCGGGATCGATAGCCTTTACCCTATTTAAGATTGCATCCACCCATTTACTGGCCCTGGAGCTGAGTGCCCTGGAGTCTGAAGGCCGCGGCAAAATCATCGCCACACCACGCCTGGTCACCGCCAACGACAAGGAAGCCGTCATTGAACAGGGGGAAGAGCGGATCGTTTCCATACCCAGCGCCACAGGGGGAGCTGATTTATTTACCACCCGAATCGTAGAGGCCAAACTCAGGCTTAAGGTGATCCCTCATATCACACCCGACCAAAGCGTTATTCTTGATGTAGACATTACCAAGGATAATTTTAACTCGCCAACAGGCCCGACCAAGGACACTAAAATGATCCAAACACAGGTCCTGCTCAATAATGGCGAGACCGTTGTCATTGGCGGCATCTATCAGCAAACTTTGCAAAAGATAGAAAGAAAGATCCCCCTACTGGGCGACATCCCTATACTGGGCAACTTCTTCAAGAAGAGAGAAAAGCTTGACAATAAGGTGGAACTGTTAATATTCCTAACGCCTCGAATCCTGGCGCAGGAATTAAAGACCCGCTAACAGGCACCCTGGAACAACATGGACCTCAGATCATTGCCGCCAAGGTCGGTACGCTAGTACTATCTGCTATTATGGTTTTTTTAAACCCAGGTGATATGCAGTGTATAGACCCTGCTAAATATCCCGCTGACGTTACACTAAGACACCGGTAATGCCCGAAAGTATCTTCCTCATCGGCCCCATGGGGGCCGGCAAAACCACCATCGGCCGGCAACTGGCCAAGATACTAAACATGCGTTTTGTTGACTGTGACCAAGCCATTGAAGAGCGCACAGGCGTCAAGATTCCCGTCATTTTTGAGATTGAAGGTGAAGCTGGATTCCGTAAAAGGGAGTCCGCCATGTTGAGTGAACTCACCGCCCAACCCAATATCGTGCTCGCTACGGGGGGTGGCGTGATCCTTTCCGAAGATAATCGGCGGCTATTGCGCAGCCGGGGACATGTGGTATACCTGCAAACATCAGTGGATACCCAACTGGAAAGAACCCGCAACAGCCGCAATCGCCCTCTACTGGATACCGAAGATCGCCGTGCCCGACTCGAGGAAATCATGCAACTACGAGCCCCCCTCTACCGTCTGGAGGCGGACCAGATTATCGACACAGAAGGCCGCTCCCCTACCAAGGCCGCCCAGGTAATAGCAGAAAAAATTGAGGCAAAGTGAATACCCTGCACGTAGAGCTTCCCGAACGACGCTACCCGATATTCATTGGTGCCGGGCTATTAGACCAGCCCTCTCTGCTTGAACCCTACATCAAGGGAAAACAGGTGCTGGTGGTCAGTAACGAGACCGTTGCCCCCCTTTATAGCGAACGACTTCAGGCCCAAATTAGCCAATATGAAGTACACCACATCATTCTCGCCGATGGTGAACAGTACAAAAATCTCGATACACTCAATACCATTTTTGATGCCTTGCTCGAGATACCCTGTGACCGGGACGTGACCCTCATTGCTTTGGGTGGTGGCGTTGTGGGGGACATTACAGGATTTGCCGCCGCCAGTTATCAGCGTGGGGTGGCCTATATTCAGGTTCCGACCACCCTGCTGGCCCAGGTGGACTCCTCGGTTGGGGGGAAAACAGCGGTCAATCACCGGCTGGGTAAGAATATGATCGGGGCCTTCTATCAACCCCGCTGTGTCATAGCCGATACCAAGACTTTGGATACCTTGGCCGATCGAGAACTCCGTTCCGGTCTTGCCGAAGTCATAAAATATGGCCTGATTCGTGATGCTGAATTCTTCGATTGGCTGGAAGAACACCTCGATCAAATCTTGCAACGGGACAACGATGCCCTGGTCTACACCATCGAGCGCTCATGCCAGAATAAGGCCGATATCGTGAGCCAGGATGAACATGAGGCGGGTATACGCGCCATCCTCAATCTTGGCCACACCTTTGGCCACGCCATAGAAACTGGCATGGGCTACGGTGCATGGTTACACGGTGAGGCTATTGCTGCGGGCATGGTCATGGCCGCTGATCTTTCACGACGTAGCGGCTGGCTGTCCGAATCAAAGTTTAAACGGATCGAGACACTCATCCATCGGGCCGGACTCCCGACTGTGGCCCCAGATGAAATAACCGAATCTCGTTTTCTGGATCTCATGGCCGTAGATAAAAAGGTCCACGCGGGCCAGCTACGGCTAATTCTATTACAAGACATCGGCCAGGCCATTATCAGTGATGACTTTGATCAAGCGCTGCTCAAGCAAACCCTAAACAGGGTGCCGGGCTGAAGCCCGGTGATAAACCTGCAGCTATACCGACAAGCCCCCGTTTCCATCGTCCACCATCTGCGGTAGGGTAGGCGGCAACATGCCTGAACTTGCCCCCTATGCCGCCAGCGATGCCCACTCACAAGGGCGCCGTCACCCGGAACCGGCCCCTTCTCACCGTGGAGAATTTCAACGGGACCGCGATCGTGTCATCCATTCCACCGCATTCCGTCGCCTGGAATACAAAACCCAGGTATTTGTTAATCACGAAGGTGATCTGTTTCGTACCCGCCTGACCCATTCCATCGAAGTGGCACAGATCGGTCGATCGGTGGCCCGCGCCCTGAGACTCAATGAAGACCTCACCGAGGCCATCAGTCTGGCCCATGATCTGGGGCACACACCCTTTGGCCATACGGGTCAAGATGCCTTGAATGCCTGCATGAGTGAACAAGGGGGATTTGAACACAACCTGCAATCCCTACGGGTCGTTGACCAACTCGAAGAAAAATACGCAGAATTTCCAGGCTTAAATCTCACCTTTGAAACGCGTGAAGGTATCTTAAAACACTGTTCCATAAAGAATGCCACCACCTTAGGCGACATCGGTGATCGTTTCATCAACCATAAACAGGCCAGCCTGGAAGCACAACTTGCCAATGTGGCCGATGAGATTGCCTACAACAACCATGATGTGGACGATGGCCTGCGCTATGGACTCATCACTATCGAACAGCTACAGGAGGTAGCGCTGTTTGCTGAACAATACAAATGCGTGTCGCAAAAATATCCTGGCCTGGATGAGCGACGGCACATCCATGAAACCATACGCCGCATGATCAACCATGTGGTAGTCAACCTCATCGACCACAGCCAAACCCTGCTCACCCAGTCTGCAGTGGCCCATATTGACGATGTCCGCGGTGCCGGACACGCGTTGATCGACTACGATACCGAGGTCAGGGAAAAGACTCTGGAGCTCAAGCAATTTCTGCGCAAGCACCTATATAATCACTACCGGGTAAGGCGCATGAGTCACAAGGCCGCCCGAGTCATAGAACAACTCTTTGACGCCTTCATGGAAGACTATCGAATATTGCCCCCCCAATATCAAAAACGAATCCAGGCCTGTGATGACCCCGATGGCAAAACCGGATGGGCTCGAATCGTGGCGGACTACATCGCCGGCATGACCGACCGCTACGCCATCGCCGAGCATTCCCGCCTGTTTGATCCACCGAGACCTACTTGAGATAAAACATAAGAAAGAAGATATAGGGGGAGGTCAATGCCATTCGGGTTGGAACTATTTAATAATTTAGGTATCCCCCGACACGCTATCCCAGAATCAACCCCACCATCAACAGTGGTGGGGAGAGGCAAAAGACAAGGCCCCGATATTCCGAAGATGCTGTATACAAGGTGATCAGTTTGGTTGGATCGGGGTCGGGATTTGTGGACCGCCCTGGGGTGAACCACCCCCTGAAGATGACCCAGAACCGGAGTTCCTGTTGTCGTCCCAGTTTCTGTATTTTTTGCTTTCCTTTCTTGCCCAGTTGTTGTCCTTGTCATCATCGGTGGTGCTACAATAATCACAAACCACGTCTCCCGGTTGTGGTGCATTATTGCTACCGGCCATCAATGCACCCGTGCTGAAAAACATTCCAAGAACCATTGCCCTCAACAAAATCTTCATCTTTCCCCCCATAAATTCCAGGCCAGACAAACAAAGGCCGATGATACAATTGCCCATTACCTTGTCTGTGAATTGATTACAAAGGGGTTTACGGCCAACTTGTTGAAAACTTTAGCCTTGTTGTATACGAGTGTAAGACAAGTGCAACCTGTCAAGCGATTGATTTTACACATAAAACAGTGATTTTAGCCCGCCTTGAGGACCCTGCTCCTCCACGGGCGGAAGGTATCGGGGCTTCCCCACATTTTACCTGGGTTTCATTGAACCCTACTCCCCCAAACCGGTATACTTTGCGCCCTTTGCCTGCACACCCAGGCGGGGTTCCCGCCTGCCCGGCCCGGCACTTGTGTGACGGGCAGGATTCGAACATTAACTTTTTGAAGTTGAACGCCCGTGAGTAAGAACACCCCCATCTGCGGCGGCCTATACCGCCCGGAGTTTGAAAAAGACAGTTGCGGCTTTGGCCTGATCGCCCAGATGGACGGGAAGCCGAGCCATTGGCTGGTGCAAACCGCCATCGACTCCCTGGCCTGCCTCACCCACCGTGGTGCGGTGGCGGCAGACGGCAAGACCGGTGATGGTTGTGGACTATTGCTGCAGAAACCGGATGAGTTCCTGCGCACGGTAGCCGACGAGACCAATATTTCACTTGGCAAGCGCTATGCCGTAGGCATGGTATTTTTGAGTACCGATACCCAGTTAGCGGAGCAGGCCAAAAAACAACTTGAAACTGAATTGGCCCAAGCCGGTCTGTCTGTTGCCGGATGGCGCACCCCACCCATCGACCCCCAGGCCTGTGGCGAAGAAGCTCTGGCGTCGCGCCCCCATATTGAACAGCTCTTCGTCAACGCTCCGCAAGACATGGATACCAGCGACTTTGAGCGCAAACTGTTTGTTGCCCGTCGACGCACAGAAAAGGCTATCGCTGACAACGATGACACCTTTTATATTCCCAGCCTGTCATCCAAGCTGCTCTCCTACAAAGGTTTGGTCATGCCTGGAAATCTGTCCCAGTTCTATGGCGACCTCAATGATCCCCGGCTGAAATCAGCGCTGTGTGTATTTCATCAGCGCTTTTCAACCAACACCTGGCCCCAGTGGCGATTGGCACAACCCTTTCGTCTGCTTGCCCACAATGGTGAAATCAACACCATTCAGGGCAATCGCAACTGGTCCGTGGCCCGGGGCCACAAGTTTGAAACCCCGCTCATAAAAGATATGACCGACATCCGGCCCCTGGTCTCCATGAGCGGTTCGGACTCCAGCAGTCTGGATAATATGTTGGAAGTCTTGCTTGCGGGCGACATGGACATCTTTCGCGCCATGCAACTTCTGATTCCACCGGCTTGGCAAAACGTACAAACCATGGACCCGGATCTGCGCGCCTTTCATGAATACAACTCTATGCACATGGAGCCCTGGGACGGTCCTGCCGGTATCGTACTCACCGATGGCCGACATGCAGCCTGTGTCATGGACCGCAATGGCCTGCGCCCAGCCCGTTACGTCATCACCCAGGATCGCCATATCACCCTGGCTTCGGAGATCGGTGTCTATGACTACCAACCCGAAGATGTGGTGGCCAAAGGCCGCCTCAAACCCGGCCAGATGATTGCTGTCGACACCGAAACCGGCAAGCTTCTTCTGCCCGAAGATATTGAACAATCGCTCAAGCAGCGCCACCCCTATCGACAGTGGCTCAACGACCATGTGGCCCGCATCAAATCAGTATTGGGCGAAGAAGTGAATTGCAACGTGGCCATGAACCCGGCCACCCTGGACATCTATCAAAAAATGTTCCAGGTCAGCTTTGAAGAACGAGATCAGGTATTACGAGTGCTGGCCGAGGCAGGTCAGGAGGCTATCGGCTCCATGGGGGACGACACCCCTTTGCCGGTGCTATCAAAACAGGTGCGCTCTCTGTATGACTACTTTCGCCAGCAATTTGCCCAAGTAACCAATCCTCCCATCGACCCACTACGGGAACAGATTGTCATGTCTTTGGAGACCTGCTTTGGTCGCGAAAAGAATTTATTCGAAGAAACGCCCGAACACGCCCATCGGTTGCTGGTCAATTCACCGGTATTGTCCACCAGCAAGTTTAATCAACTCCTGTCCTTCGATGACCCGGCCTATGCCCACGTCCGAATCGATCTGAACTACTTAGTTGACGAAACTCTGGAGACCGCCATTCATCGTGTCTGCGATGAAGCGGTTGAGGCAATCAATGGCAAGGCCACTATTGTGGTACTCAGTGATCGTGATATCAGCCGTGATAAGCTACCCATACACGCCCTGCTCGCCACCGGTGCCGTCCATCATCGACTTATCGCCGAGGGCCTGCGTTGTGATGCCAACATCGTGGTAGAAACGGCCACCGCACGAGACTCCCATCACTTTGCCACCCTGATCACCTATGGTGCAACAGCCGTTTATCCCTACATGGCCTACGACTGCCTATGCGATATGTTGCGTAGCAAAGAGATTACCGGTATCGACGCGGTCAAACTGACGCAAAACTATCGCAAGGGCATCAACAAGGGCCTGCATAAAATTATCTCCAAGATGGGTATCGCCACTATTGCCAGCTACAGGGGGTCCCAGTTGTGTGAGGCGGTGGGCCTCAGCCAGGAAATAGTCGATCTTTGTTTTAAAGGCACCACTTGCCGCATCCAGGGAACCCCGTTTTCAGAACTGGAAGCTGACCAGCGACAGTTGTCAAAACTTGCCTGGAATCCACGCAAGAGCATTGCCCAGGGTGGTTTATTAAAATATGTGCATGGTGGGGAATACCACGCCTACAACCCTGATGTTATAAAAACCATTCACGCTGCAGTGCAAAACAGTGACTATAAGAAATACAAGGTCTTTAGCCGATTGGTCGATGACCGCGCACCAGCGGTACTGCGGGACCTACTGCAACTCAAACCCACAGACAAACCCATCCCCCTGAAGGAAGTGGAACCCATCGAGGATATCCTGGTCAGGTTCGATTCGGCGGGGATGTCTCTGGGTGCCCTTTCACCCGATGCCCACGAAACCCTGGCCAAGGCTATGAACCGCCTCGGTGGACGATCGAACTCTGGTGAAGGGGGCGAAGACCCCGAGCGTTATGTTGACCGCGACCGCTACTCGAAAATCAAACAAGTGGCCTCGGGCCGCTTCGGTGTGACACCGGCCTATTTGGTCAATGCCGAAGTGTTGCAAATCAAAGTCGCCCAAGGCGCCAAACCGGGCGAAGGCGGCCAATTACCGGGTCATAAAGTCGACGAATTTATTGCTCGCTTGCGCTTCTCTCGTCCCGGGGTAGCATTGATCTCACCACCACCCCATCACGACATCTATTCTATAGAGGACCTGGCGCAACTGATCTTTGATCTCAAACAGGTCAACCCCGATGCCCTGGTGTCGGTAAAGTTGGTAGCAGAGGCCGGGGTCGGCACCATCGCCGCCGGTGTGGCTAAGGCCTATGCAGATCTCATCACCATCTCCGGCTACGATGGCGGCACCGGTGCCAGCCCACTCACCAGCGTCAAGTACGCGGGCAGTCCCTGGGAATTGGGGCTTACCGAAACCCACCAAATTTTGCGTGCCAATAATCTACGCGATAAGGTGCGGGTACAAACCGACGGTGGACTCAAGACCGGCCTGGACGTGATCAAGGCCGCTATCCTCGGTGCCGAGAGTTTTGGCTTTGGCACCATGCCCATGGTGGCCCTGGGCTGTAAATATCTACGCATCTGTCACCTCAACAACTGTGCTACCGGCATTGCCACCCAGAATGACACCCTGCGTAAGAATCATTTCATCGGTGACGTCGAAATGGTAATGAACTATTTTCGCTTTGTGGCCGAGGATACCCGTGAGCATATGGCGGCCCTGGGCATCCGCAAACTCACCGACCTCATTGGTCGCACCGACTTGCTGCAACAAGACGGCGCCCAAACTCGTAAACAACACAAATTGGATCTAAGCCCCATACTCTCCGACGCGGGGGTGCCCAAAGACAAGCCGCAATTCTGCCAACAAGCCAGGAATGTCCCTTTCGATAAAGCAGAACTTGCTGAAACTATGGTTGCAGATACACTGTCTGCCATCGACTCTATGGGTGGTGGTGAATTTCACTACCCGATTCATAACGTTAGTCGTTCCATCGGTGCACGCCTGTCGGGTGAGATCGCCAAACGCCATGGCAATCAAGGTATGGCCGACTCCCCCATCAACATCTACTTGAAGGGTTCCGCAGGTCAAAGTCTCGGGGTGTGGAATGCCGGTGGCTTGAACATTCACCTTGAAGGCGATGCCAACGACTATGTGGGCAAGGGCATGGCCGGTGGCAAGATCGTTATCCGTCCCCCCAAAGGGTCCAGTTTTAAAAGCAATGAAACCACCATCATCGGCAATACCTGCCTGTATGGTGCCACCGGCGGAAAGCTGTTTGCCGCCGGTCTGGCAGGGGAACGTTTTGGAGTGCGCAACTCGGGTTGTCACGCGGTGGTAGAAGGGATCGGTGACCACGGCTGTGAATACATGACCGGTGGTGTGATCACCGTGCTGGGCCCAACAGGTCTCAATTTCGGCGCCGGCATGACCGGTGGGTTTGCCTTTGTGCTCGACCTGGACAACAGCTTTGTGCGCCACTACAACCACGAACTGGTGGACATCCACTGCATTACCCCGGAAAACATGGAGGCCCACCGCAACTATCTACGTGGCATGATTAAAGAGTTTGTAGATGAGACCGCAAGCCCTTGGGGGAAAACTCTATTGGATGATTTCGACAACAAGGCACGGCATTTTTGGTTAGTCAAACCTACGGCGGCAAACCTGGAGACCTTATTGGAAACCCTACTCCAGGCAGCATGAATAAAAGCAACGACACTGACGAGATAAAGGCTCAACACCAAACACGCCTCAAGCAAGTACGGGTGTTTGGGCACTCATAACTCATGGCAAAAAACGATTTTCAATTCCTGGCCCTGCCGCGACAGGGTCCAGCCAAGACCAGGGCACAGACCCGCATCAAAGGGTTTGCTGAGATATACGGTCAATTCGATGCCAATACCGCCGCCTGTCAGAGTGCGCGCTGCTTGCACTGTGGCAATCCCTATTGTGAGTGGAAGTGCCCGGTACATAACTATATCCCCAACTGGTTAAAGCTGGTGGCCGAAGGCAATCTATTCGAAGCCGCCGAACTCTGCCACCGCACCAATTCCCTGCCCGAAATCTGTGGCCGCGTCTGTCCCCAAGACCGTCTGTGCGAGGGGGCGTGTACACTCAACGATGGTTTTGGCGCCGTAACCATCGGCTCGGTAGAAAAATACATTACCGACACTGCGCTGGAGCAAGGCTGGCGTCCCAATATGTCTGAGGTCGTCGATACCGGCAAGACGGTTGCCATCATTGGTGCCGGACCTGCCGGCATCAGTTGTGCCGATGTGCTGGCCCGTCATGGCGTGAAACCCAAGGTCTATGATCGCCATCCAGAAATTGGCGGCCTGCTGACCTTTGGTATCCCACCTTTTAAGCTGGAAAAAAAGGTGATCAGAAAACGCCGTGAGGTATTGGAAGATATGGGTGTGGAATTTGTACTTAACACCGAGATTGGCGCAGACATACCATTCCAACAACTTATCGACCAACACGATGCCGTGTTTCTGGGCATGGGTACTTATGGCTACATGCAGGGCGGCTTTCCTGGTGAGGACTTACCGGGGAAATTCGACGCCCTGCCCTATCTCATATCGAATATCCAACGTTTGCTCAAATTTGAACAAGGTGCGGATGGTTTCATCGACATGAAGGGTCGTAATGTAGTGGTACTGGGGGGGGGCGATACCGCCATGGACTGCAACCGTACCGCCATCCGTCAGGGTGCGACCAGCGTGACCTGTTGTTACCGCCGTGATGAAACCAATATGCCGGGCTCAAAACGTGAGGTCAACAACGCCAAGGAAGAGGGTGTACAGTTTCGTTGGAACCGCCAGCCGGTGGAGATCGTAGGTGACCGTAAAGTGGAAGGCATCAAGGTGGTCACCACCCAATTGGGTCCTGCGGATGAACACGGACGATGCACGCCCCAAGTGATACCGGGTAGCGAAGAAATCATTGCCGCCGACTGTGTCATCATCGCATTTGGTTTTCAACCCAATCCTGCCACATGGTTTGAAGAATTTAATATCGATGTGGACGAGCGTGGCCGGGTCAGGGCGACTGCGGACGGTGAGTACAAATATCAAACTGCCAATCCAAAGATATTCGCCGGTGGGGACATGGTGCGCGGATCTGACCTGGTGGTCACTGCGGTCTATGAAGGCCGTCAGGCCGCTGAAGGCATCCTCGATTATCTTGATGTTTAATAGCTCTCGCCGCGAAGGCGCAGAGGCGCAAAGAAAAAAATAAAATTATAAAATGGGGAATCCATTGGTACCAAGATTTGTGACATAAATCCGAATATCCGGGTTCGTCATACGGTGGGTATAGGGAACAACAAAACACACATTATTAACTTTGCGCCTTTGCGCCTTTGCGGCAAAAACCAATACCATGACAAAATTAAAAAACGACAGATTCCTGCGTGCCTTGTTGCGCCAGCCGGTGGATGTGACCCCCATGTGGATGATGCGTCAGGCCGGGCGTTATCTGCCCGAATACCGCGAAGTCAGGGCCAAGGCCGGTGATTTTATGACCTTGTGCCAAACGCCCGAACTGGCCTGTGAAGTCACCTTGCAGCCCCTTGACCGCTTCGACCTGGATGCCGCCATTTTATTTTCCGATATCCTCACCATCCCGGATGCCATGGGCCTGGGGCTCTATTTTTCGGAGGGTGAAGGACCCAAATTTAAAAGGCCCGTACGTCACGCCGAGGACATTGCCGCCCTGGGGATCCCTGATCCCGAGGATGATCTGGGTTATGTGATGGATGCGGTGCGCCTGATCCGCAAGGAATTAGATGGCCGTGTCCCTCTTATTGGATTTGCCGGTAGCCCCTGGACCCTGGCCACCTATGTTGTTGAGGGCGGTAGCAGCCGTGACTTTGCCCACACCAAACGGCTCATGTTTGATCGCCCCGAACTCATGCACCAACTGCTTGATATACTGGCAAGCTCAGTCACCCACTACCTCAATGCCCAGATTCTTGCCGGTGCCCAGGCAGTGATGGTCTTCGATACCTGGGGTGGCGCACTGACGCCCCGGGATTACCGCGAGTTCTCGCTACGCTACATGAGTGAGATCGTTAACAATCTCGAACGCGAACACGATGGCGCAAAGGTCCCGGTGATTTTATTTACAAAAAATGGTGGGCAATGGCTGGAGGCCATGGCCACCAGCGGTTGTGATGCCCTCGGTATAGACTGGACAACCGACCTGGCCGATGCCCGCCAGCGGGTGGGCGGACAAGTGGCACTGCAGGGCAACATGGACCCTTCTATACTCTATGCTTCAGCATCGCGCATCGAACAGGAAGTGGATACGATCTTGTCGAGTTATGGTGCCGGCAGCGGCCTGGTATTTAACCTTGGCCATGGCATCCATCAGCACATCGAGCCTGAAAAGGTTACGGTGCTGGTAGAGGCAGTACACCGCCTAAGCCCCCCTTACCATCAATAGCAGCCTGCACTTGTGCCCTAGCCATTCTCGACTATGCTTGGGACACCATTGATACAGGGGTCGCTTTAATGACAACAAGGCGCGTTCGTCTACTACCCAGCGAAAAAGAATTTGATGTGCACGAGCATGAATCTGTGCTCGATGCAGCACTGCGTACTGGCCTGAGCCTCAGTTATAACTGCAGCAATGGGAGTTGTGGGGAATGTCGGGCCATACTCATTGAGGGTGAACTCAAGCGCTGTAGCCATTACGATTATGTCTTTAGTGAAGCCGAGAAAAACCAGGGCCACGTGCTGCTCTGTAGCTTTACCGCACAAACCGATGTCACCATTGAAGCCGCCACCAACCAGGGCGCTGAAGATATACCCATCCAGCAGATTCGCACTACCGTTTGCAAGATAGACCGGGTAGACAAACGTACCATCATCCTTCATCTTAAAACGCCCCGTTCCCAGAACTTACGCTTCTTTGCAGGCCAACACGTCACCCTCAACATGGGCGAGACCCGCATACGCAATAAGTCAGTAGCCAGTTGTCCTTGCAACGCAAGATTTCTCCAGTTCCATATTCACAATAACCCTGGAGATGAATTTGCAAACTACGTGTTTAATAAACTCAAAACATCAGATGAAGTCATCATTGAAGGGCCATGGGGTGTATTTACACTGGATGATGACTCTACCCGACCGATTATTCTGCTGGCCTATGAGACCGGGTTTGCTCCTTTTCAGAGCATGCTGGAACACGCCATTGCCCTGGAACTCGGTCAACCCATCCATCTGTATTGGTTGGTAGACAATCCCGGAGGACACTATCTAGGCAACTACATTCGTAGCTGGGTAGATGCCCTCGACAATTTCCGATACATACCCCTCACCGCCAATAAAAAACTGGAGGACGAGGGTTTGACAAAAGAAAAGCGGATTGCCGCCCTTAGCAAAGCAGGCCGTCAAATTGTTGAGGACCATCCCGACCTGTCTGGCCACGATATCTACATGTGTGGCCCCAACACCCTGACCCACGCCGCCGTAAAACTCCTCCTGGATCATGGCCTACAGAAAGATCGCCTGTTTGTTGATGCAGTAAGGCGATTTTAAAAATAGCGCAAAGAAGATAAAAATATCAATGTGCAGATGAATTTACCCCTGAACTCTCATCACTGTTCCAACAAATTACGCAAATCAATGATCGCGGTATTGGCCCGGGAAATATATGACGCCATGATGAGCGAGTAATTTGTCACCAACCCAAATCCCCTGCCATTGAGTACCATCGGGCTCCATACTGGACGCTGGGTGCTTTCGAGCTCACGGATGATCTGACGCAGACTGACCAGTGCATTTTTCTTGCGTAAGATGTCGTAAAAATCAACTTCGATGGCACGGAGAAAATGTATCAATGCCCACGTCATGCCTCGGGCCTCATAAAAAACATCATCCACTTCCAACCATGGGGTTTTGACCACAACCATGGTGGGTGATCCGGTAGATTGTCGGGCGTAGACATCACCGGCCAGATCGGTGTTCACCCGGATCTGACCCACGCTGGCACTAAGACGCTGCGACATGCTTCCCAGACGTTTGGCCACAATAGCCAGCCAGTCACGCAGATTATCCGCCCGGGCATAGAATTGGGTGCCCTGTTTCCCCTGGTCCGCCAGATGGTTTATATAATCGGTTAAGGCATCGATACCTTTTTGATATTCACGCTCACTCGGGGGAAACAACCAGGAGTCATTGTCAAAATTGAATTGAGGCTCAGCCCGTGACAAGGCCTCATTTTCTGTCGATTGGGTCTGTGACCGGCTCATATCATTTCTGAGTGCCCTCGACATATCACGTACTTGTATCAATACGCCAAATTCCCAACTGGGAATGTTATCCATCATCAATCCCGGTGGGGTAACATCATTGCTGAGATAGCCACCAGGCTTATCCAGCATGGACTCCACCACCTTCATTAAAGTAGCGGTAGTGACATAACCGACGACAAGCTTCTTGGAATCTCCTCCGGCCCGATCCAAGGCGGCACGCTGAACATCAAAACCAGCAGGCTCACCTCCCCACAGCACCAATAACACTAACCACAGCACCACCAAAGCAATCGAAATGGGATAACCAAACCACAGGTGGCTACGCTCCCTTATCCTTTCGGGGTGAAACTGCTCAACCCAGGCCTGTATAAGCTGCGGAATCCGTCCTTGACCCAAACGCCCGTCTGCCATTAAAAACACCCCACTGGTTAATATCGCCATGACCTACAACGAGTATAACTCATCAGTAGTGGCAAGATAGGCGCGGACTCACTTGTGAAGAGTATGGCATTCCACCGGTCCGCGTGCTAAACAGTGCACCCATGACACGCTATGACCCCATCCTGCCGGAACTGATTGTTGGCGCTCACCCCCGTGTGCGCTCAGAGATCCGGGAACTCAAGGAACAATTGGGCGTTACCGCAGTCCTTAACCTTCAATCCGATGCCGACATGGAACAACTGGGTATCAGTTGGGATGGATTATTGAATCTGTATCAAGATGAAGATATCACCATCCGCCGCCTACCCATCATTGACTTTGATGCCACTGATTTACGTATCCACTTACCGGCCGGTGCCCAGGCCCTGGAAGAACTGATCCGCACTAATCATAAAGTATATCTGCACTGTACCCTGGGGATTGAACGCTCACCCTCGGTCGCGGTGGCCTTTCTCACATGGTATCGGGATTGGCCCCTGGACAAGGCCTGGAAGCATGTAAAAGAGTGCCGTGAATGCCTTCCCAATTTTGAAGCCCTGTGGTTGTCCCACGAACAACGCAAGGAAAAACCCGACAAACTGGAATCAGGTTGATAAAAATTTATGGGTGCTCGCATTTATTAAGGTCTTCGTCACAAAGACACGGAGAATACAGACCTCTGTACCCCTGTGGCAAATACGCCTGGCTACCCAATCAATATAATCGTGCAATCTAAAAATCTATTTTTGACCATCGACCAGGGCGGCCACGCCAGCCGTACCCTGATTTGGGACTGCCAGGGACGCGTAATCGCAAAGGCCGAAGTCGAAATCCAAACCCTACATCCAAAAACAGAATGGGTTGAGCACCTTCCCCAGGAAATGGTGACATCCATCAGCACCAGTATCAATGAGGCCTTGTCCCAGATCGGACAAGATGCCAAACACATCTCTGCTGCCGGTATGGCGACACAACGTTCCAGCATTGTGTGCTGGAACAAACACACCGGTGAGCCGCTCTCCAATATTATCAGTTGGCAGGATCGACGCGCCCACCGATGGTTGGGCCAGTTCTCCGACCACGCTGCCCTCGTCCACGAAAAAACCGGCCTCTTTCTCACCGCCTACTACGGGGCCAGCAAGCTGCGTTGGTGCATCGACCACCTCACCGAAGTCAGTGAGGCACTGGATGCCGGGAATCTTGCCTTCGGCCCCCTGGCCAGCTACCTGCTTCACCGCCTGTTGGTGGAACAACCCCACAGCATTGACCCCGCCAATGCCTCCCGTACCTTGCTATGGAATGTGAACAGTCAGGATTGGGACCCGGAGCTGCTTGCACTTTTTGATATACCCTTGGCTGCCTTACCCCGGTGCGTAGCTTCACGCCACAACTATGGCCATCTCCAGTGCGGTGATCATCAGGTGCCCCTCACCATACTCATGGGGGACCAACCCGCCGCCCTCTTCGCCCACGGCCAACCGTCAACAGACACGGCCTACGTGAACATCGGCACCGGTGCCTTTGTACAACGAATCCTGGACCGCAATCCCGGTTACTCGCCAACACTACTCACCGGTATCGCCTTTCAAGACGAGCAGACCACGACCTATGTATTAGAGGGCACTGTTAATGGGGCCGGTAGTGCCCTGGAGGCCATAGAACAAGAACTCGGCATCAACGCCCAACAGGCGCAGGGGCTTGCACCGCAGTGGTTGTCTCAATCGTCATGCCCGCCCCTGTTTCTAAACGGTATCTCCGGCCTGGGTTCACCTTATTGGACGCCTGATTTTGAGTCTCGGTTTATTTACACAGACAACAGTGAGGCCGAGGACTGGGAAAAGATCGTCGCCGTGATCGAAAGTATTATTTTCCTGCTATATGTTAATCTTAAAAATATGGAGGCACTGTGTCCCGAACCGGAAAAAATTATGCTTAGCGGTGGTTTGGGAAACCTGGACGGACTTTGTCAGCGCCTGGCAGACCTCACCGGGATTATTGTTCATCGCCCCCAGGAATCTGAGGCCACTGCACGGGGCACGGCCTTTGTGGTAGCACAACAAAAGGATTCATGGCAACACGAAGAACCCGCCAATCAGTTTTATCCCACCAACAACCCGGCATTAAAGCTGCGCTATGATGCCTGGTCTACCGCCATGGAGGCTGCACTAAAACAGTGAACATCCCCACACTTATCGCCCATCGTGGTTACAGGTTACGTTACCCGGAGAACACACTCCCAGCCATCGAGGCCGCTGCAAAGGCAGGGGCCTGTTACGTTGAATTCGACATACAGTTGACCCAGGACCAGGTCCCTATACTGTTTCATGATGTTGAGCTTAAACGCACCACAGGCAAAACAGGGAATGTATTTGACATGCCCTGGGAGGCATTGAAGAAAATTTCGGCTGATGAGGCATCCCGCCTTGGGGCAAGTAAGCACCCCATCCCGATTCCATCCCTGGCCCAGGTCACCGAACAACTCAAGGCCTGGCCGAAACTTTTTGCATTTGTAGAGATCAAGGAAGAAAGCATGGATCATTTTGGCATGGATTTGGTGCTCGATACCGTTATGGCCACGATCCAGCCGATTCTGAAACGCTGTAGTGTGATTTCATTTTCGGACAAAGTCATCCCTGCCGCCAAAGACCGGGGAGCCCACAGTACCGGGTGGGTGCTCCCACAGTGGAACGAGGGAACGCTGGCAATGGCCGATAAAATAAAACCCGATTTTTTATTCTGCAGCCATAAAAAGGTGCCCAAAAAGATCCGCACTCTACCTCAAGGCCCCTGGAAGTGGGCCCTGTATGAGATAGCCGACCCACAAACCGCCCTGGCCTGGGCCGAACGTGGTGCAGACCTCATTGAGACCTATACTATAGATAACATGTTACAACACCCCGTATTACAGCAACGAGCCTGCAGCCATGACTGAAGTCGTACCCCATAATTTAAAACCCTTTTTTAATAACGGGCCTGACGATCATGTCTGCTGATTACGACATCATCGTCATCGGTGGCGGCATCCATGGCGTCGGTGTCGCCCAGGCAGCCGCAGCCCGAGGCCATTCGGTACTGGTACTGGAGCAAAACACCCTGGCCAGCGGCACCTCAAGTCGCTCATCGAAACTCATTCACGGTGGCCTGCGCTATCTGGAGAGTTTCCAGATTTCTCTGGTCTATGAGTGCCTGCGCGAACGGGAGTTGCTGTTAAAGATCGCGCCGGATTTGGTTCGCCTGGTGCCTTTCCACATTCCAGTGTTCAAAGAAACACGACGCCCCCCGTGGCAGATTCGCATTGGTCTTAGCCTGTACGCGGCATTAACCGGCTTTGATCCCCATGGACGATTTAAATGTGTCCCCAAAGACCAATGGCAAAACCTGGATGGCCTGACCACCCACAACCTCAAGGCGGTCTACCAATATTTTGATGCCCAGACCGACGATGTGGCCCTTACCCAGGCGGTCATGAACTCGGCCCTGTCACTGGGTGCCGAGTTGAGCCTGCACAGTCAGTGCGTCAATGTGGAACTGGGTCAGGACGACTGTACCGTGGACTATGAGAAAGACGGTTCTGTGCATTCATGTCATGCCAGGGTAGTGGTCAACGCCAGTGGCCCCTGGGTCAACCACGTTTTAGATCGGTTTACGCCGGGCCTGCCCCAGCGCACAGTCGACCTGGTACAAGGGAGCCACATCATTGTCGACGGACACCTGGAGCGGGGGATTTACTATATGGAGGCCCCCCAGGACCATCGCGCCATCTTTGCGCTGCCCTGGAAGGATAAACTCATGGTGGGCACCACAGAACACAGCTATCACGGTGATCCCGCAGCGGTTGTTCCTTTGCAAGAGGAAAAGGAATATTTATTGGCGGGGCTGGCCCACTACTTTCCAGCCTACGAGAACCTGACTACAAAAGACATTGTCGATGCCTTCGCCGGTTTGCGAGTTCTGCCCGTGGGTGATGGCAACGCCTTCTCGCGGCCACGGGGCACCGTATTGTTAACTGATCGGCCCCAAAAACCTCGTGTACTCTCCGTCTACGGTGGCAAACTCACCGCCTATCGCGCCGAAACTGATAAGGTCTTACATTGTCTGTCATCCAGTCTGCCTGAACGTAAACCGGTGGCCGATACCCGTCGCTTGCCACTGCAACCATGACCGAGACGGTGGTCGAGGCGCAGGGTCTGACTAAACGTTATGGCGACACCACCGTAGTACGAGGCATCGACCTCAGCGTCCCCCAAGGTCAATGCTTTGGCCTGCTCGGCCCCAACGGGGCCGGCAAGACCACTACCTTGCGCATGATTCTCGGTGTCACCCCCCGAGACGGTGGGGCGCTACAGATCTTTGGTGTGGATGATCCCAAACAGGCGCACCGGATTCGGGCGCGCATCGGGGTGGTGCCGCAACTGGACAACCTGGACCCGGACTTTAGTGTCATCGAAAACCTGTCGGTCTATGCCTCCTTCTTTGGCCTGCATGGCACAAAGATAAAAAAACGTATCCAACAGCTACTTGAATTCACCGAATTGAGTGATCGTGCCCACACCAAGATCGATGACCTTTCCGGCGGATTAAAACGACGCCTCACCATCGCCCGGGCACTGATCAACGACCCGGAATTGATCATCCTCGACGAACCCACCACCGGCCTGGACCCCCAGGCCCGGCACATGATCTGGGCACGGCTGCGACAGATACGCCAATCGGGAAAGACTTTGCTGTTGACGACGCACTACATGGAAGAGGCCGAACGCCTGTGTGATGACATCGTCATTATGGACAACGGCCACATCATCGCCCAGGGTTCACCGGCTGTACTGGTGCAACAGCATATCGAGACCCAGGTGATTGAAGTGCGCGGTATGACCGAATCGATTACGATCAACCTTGACACCTTCCCACCCTGTCGCCGCCAACAGGTAGGCGACACCCTGTATTGTTACGTGGACGATGTGCGCCCCTTATTGGCACACCTGGAAAGCCTGGACAACATCACCACCCTACAACGCCCCGCCAATCTGGAAGACGTGTTCCTAAAACTCACCGGCCACGAACTTCGGGATTGACCATGGATTGGCAACTGCCTCATACCAATCTTAGGGCCTTGTCGGTGTGGCGACGCAATATACTGGTCTGGCGTAAATTGATGGGGCCAAGCCTGCTCATCAACTTTGGTGAGCCTCTGTTGTATCTGCTCGGCCTGGGTTATGGCCTGGGACTTTTTATTGGCGAGATGTCAGACATGCCCTACCTGACCTTTCTCGCCTCCGGCATCCTCGCCTCCTCGGCCATGAACACCGCCAGCTTTGAAGGCATGTTCTCGGTCTACACCCGCATGGTGCCGCAACGCACCTACGAAGCCATGCTGGCCACCCCCCTGTCGGTAGACGACATCATCGCCGGTGAAATGTTGTGGTGCGCCACCAAGTGCCTCATCAGTGGCACCGCCATCCTGGCCGTCGCCGCCGCCTTAGGTGCCGTCCACGGTAGCCAAGCACTTTTTGTACTGCCCATCCTCTTTTTAGTGGGCCTGTGCTTTGCCGGCCCCGCCATCATCATGAGCGCCTTCTCCCGTGGCTATGAATTTTTCAATTACTACCTCACACTCTTTATCACCCCCATGTTCATCCTCAGTGGGGTGTTCTATCCCATCAGCGCCCTGCCCGCCGGGGTACAGGCCGTGGTGCAACTGTTGCCCCTGACCCATGCGGTGCAATTGGTACGACCTCTGGTATCGGGGCAAGCGCTAACCGATGTGGGTCTGCATGTGGCGGTTATTGTGGGCTATGCGTTGGTAGCTTATTACTTTGCGGTGGTGCTGGTAAGGAAGCGGTTGGTGGTTTAACGCTCGTCATTCCGGCGGAGGCCGGAATCCAGAAGAAAATTATAATAATAATTTGCCGCAAAGGCGCTGAGGCGCAAAGGGTTCGCAAAGAAAAACCCCTCAAAACTCACCAAGATCACTACCCAGCATTGCCCCTATCACTTGTGTGGGTTCATAATGTGGGCATATCGGAAGAATTTTGGACCAACACATAAGGAGATGCTGCTATGAATAAGTTACCTCGGAATTTGGTTGCCTATGCCCTAGTTAGAGATGATTATGTTCAATCTGGCGATCTTCTTCAAGGCTTAATGCCACTGTTTGAACCAATATTAGCAGAGCAACGCGGAAGAATTTTTGATCCCACCGCATTCGCACGGGAAGTCACATCACGCTATGACATCCCCATGGCACCACTTGTAGCCGAGGGTCTTGTCGCTGATATGACGCATGCGCGTCTATTGCAAATGGAAGGAGATCAGCACACTGCCGTTTATCGTGTCACGAAAAAACTAAAGCCACTCAAGGACTCGGCCTGTGCCGAACGCCTTCAATCTATAATTAGCGATTTTCTAGGGTTTTCTAAAAAACATCTAAAAGACGCGAACAGAGAGATCTCGCAAGAGAAATTAGAAACTGGGTTATTCGAGCGATTCAAGACTTCCGATTTTCTGGGAATAGTCGAACAAGGCGAGGGCGAAATCGAAGACACAGATAGGGAAATGGCTGATGAGAGAGCTATCGATATTCTGTGTGCCGAGTTTGTACTTAGTCTCTCTGAGCAAGATTTGGAATTATTAGTTTCGGTAATAAAGGGTGCTCTGATTGCCGAACTAGTTCTGTCTTTGCAGGCACGGCCTACTGATCTAGAGATTCTATCAAATGTCTCTATTGTATGGGACGGGCCACTTCTGCTTGACCTTCTTAATCTGAATACGCCCGAACTTTTTCAATATGCGACTGACCTTTTGGAGCTGATAAAAAAGACTGAGATGCGCAGCGTGGCATTCAGGCATTATTACAGAGAAATGGTGAGCATCATAGAAATGGCGATCCAATCGGTAAATCAAAACGCTGTTCAATCCCAGATGGTAGGACAGCGAATAAAGGCAGACCGCGACAGGTTCGTAGGGGCACAACATCTAATTGGCAATTTACAAACTGAAATTGAACGCCGCGGGTTTAAGACTCTTCTTGCAAGCGATTATGTAAGTCAAAAATACTTACAGTACTGCTCCCGTGACTTGGAAGATAAGATTAGGAACAACTTGGGTTACTTACATGAAAAGCTAGAAGCGAGAGAAAGGGATGCTTTGACAGTCGCAACTACAATTCGGTTGCGCGGAAGACAAAGAAATCCAAAAACTCTTTCTAAGGCTGGCTGGGTCTTTGTAACCAGAAACCGTGTGCTGGCCGAAAGATCTCGAAAAACACTGCTCATGGAAAAAGAGTTTCAAGAGACGGACTTTCCTGTCGTTATTTCTGATCGACAGCTTGCGGGTCTGCTTTGGCTGGCGGTGGGTGGGAACCTTGGTTCGTTGTCTAAAAAACGGTTGATAGCAAATTGCATGAGAGTGCTGACCCCAGGTGCTCAGGTCGTACGAAAAATGATGGAAGTACTTAACGAGACTAGTACAGAGGACACCGAAACATTCAAGACTCTTGTAAATGATGAGCGTGTGCGGAGACGCCTGACAGTTCAAACTATTGGTGGTCCACCAACCATTACGCCTCAAAATGCGCGACAGAATATGGACGAGTTGAAAGCCGTTGTGGCTCAGGAATATGAACAGAAGCTGGATACCGAACAGACAAAATCAAAAGCGCTTAAATCGGAGGTTTCGAATCTAGAAGGTGAGGTGAGTGAGCTTAAGTCTCTCTTTAAAAATCAAACTAAATCAATAGAGCGGCAAGTGAAGCGGTCTGGAGACCGCGCTGAGCGATTCTCTCGTTTCCTAATCGTAGGTACGTTCTTTGCCGTGCTAGTCTTAGGAGCATGGCTCGGACTTGATAAAACAATGGCCAAGTATGTAACTGGAATCTCTTTTTTTCTGTCGGCCATAACCTTTTGGAGGTTCCCAGATATATTGTTTGGAGGAATAGTCAAAAAATGCAGGGGTATGGCCGAACGTAGGAAACGCCTACAGATTGAAAAATCAATGGGGACAGACAGGATTGATAAGAATTAAAGGGGTCAGCATGAACCTCCTTTAGTAATATCCTGCTTTCTGCCTCGAAAATCCTAATTATCAGTAGCAATTGTAATAATTGAATAATTGAATAATTGCAGAATAATTGGGGTCAGAGCAAAAACTCTAATGCTGCCAGACGCATCAAAATATAATCCAGACCCAGACTATCTGCGCGATCTTCTGAATAAGGCGGGATATTCACAGCGTGGCGCACGCTCGTCAGTATGCGCACCATACGGGATTATCTCAATGTAAATCATCCTAGCGAGGCACCGTATCCGGTACAGTTTTGTTTAGAAGCTTTGGCGTCCGACTAGAATTAAAGGGCTCGGAGTGAGCCTCCTTTTAGTAATATCCTGCTTTCTGCCCCGAAAACCCAAATTATCAGTAGCAATTGTCAATATATGGTTTATAGTGGCACTCTCGCAGAGAAGTCCTCGTAGTCAGCTCGGAAGTTCCCCTCCTGTTTTGGAAGCCACTACCGTCACTTCGCTTTTAGGACATATCTGCGGTTTATCACAACTTAACATTTAGAGGTATATATTCATGGCTTCAGGAACAGTTAAATGGTTTAACGATTCAAAAGGCTTCGGTTTCATTTCACCTTCAGATGGCAGCAAGGATGTATTCGTGCATCACAGCGCCATTCAAGGCGATGGTTTTAAGTCGCTGGCTGAAGGTCAACAAGTGTCATACGGCATCGAAGATGGCCCGAAGGGTCCGTCGGCGACGAATGTCCAACCGGAGTAAGCAGTTCTCACTGCACAAGCTGTTTTGAGTGAGGCCCCGCTTGCGCGGGGCCTTTTCTTTTGGGTCTGCCTCGGGTGATGCCCCAGCAGATTCATCTATCAGGGCTGATATTCAGCCTGCTTACACTACTACCCGACTTAACCGAGGTGCCGATGGCCAAAACTAATTATTCCTTTGACAAGCGACAACGAGAAATAGCCAAGAAAAAGAAGAAGGATGAAAAACGGTTGCGTAAACTCGAAAAGCCTCTCACGCTATCCGACGAAGAAACGATCGACAAAGCTGAAATCGAATCACGATCAGTAGGGCCCGTGTGAACTGGTTCTAAATTCTTTTTGAAAGAATGCAAACCTATATTAATCAACTAGGCTGGAACAACCATTTCCAATCTCAATTAACTCTGGACTCACTGGAGGCTGAGCTGCCTTTTCGAGTTACCTCAGTGCATCGCAACCGGATTGCATGCCTTGGACTCGATGCACATCAACAGCCAAAAGTACTCAGGCTCCCTACCTACACCTGGCGAAATGAACCACCGGAAGGGCATCCCACCGTTGGGGACTGGTTGATGCTAGACCACCAACTCACGCCACTTTATCTTCTGGAAAGAAAAACCCTGATAAAGCGACGCATTGCAGGCCGTGAATCACTCATACAGCTCATTGCGGCAAATATAGATGCCGTGTTCATTGTGACCTCATGTAATGATGAATTTAATCTAAACAGGATAGAGCGTTATCTGGCGTTGGCCGCTGAGTCACAGATCCAGCCTGTAATAGTGCTTACAAAAATCGATCTCTGCGCGGATGACTCAGCCTATGTCAATGCTATTGACAAGGATTATCCCAACCTGCCAGTTGAACGGGTCAATGCCACTGACGCCAATGAAATTAAGACACTGGACAAGTGGATTGGCAGTGGCCAGACGGTTGCCTTACTCGGTTCCTCGGGCGTGGGGAAATCGACCATTATCAATCGCCTTATAGGCAATGATGAACAAGCCACTGGGGCAATTCGAGAATCAGACAGCAAAGGCAGACATACGACAACTGTCAGGAGTCTGCATCTACTTGATGGAGGCGGCGTACTACTGGATACCCCTGGCATAAGGGAATTGCAGTTGGTCGATTCAGAAGAAGGTATTCATGCCACCTTTTCAGACATCAATAAGCTGGCGGCCCAGTGTCGGTTTAGTGATTGTCGGCATAAAGGGGAGCCGGGCTGTGCGGTGATTAGGGAAATTAAAGAAGGAAGATTAGAGCAACGCCGCCTGGATAATTACCAAAAACTGATGGCCGAACAGACGCGTAGCAGCGAGTCTTTGGCGGAAAGACGGGTAAACGAACGGGCATTGGGGCGCTTTTATAAACATACCCTACAGTCTGCCCGTAGATTCAAGTCTCGAGATTAGGGAATAACCGGGAGTTTCCCTTACTTAAATTAAAGCACAAGCGTAAAGGGGGGCACCTATTAGCCCGCCCCGGTCAATAGCTTAAATGCATCCCTGCCGAAAACAGAAAATCAATGGGGTCATTGGCTGGACCTGTTTAGGTTAGTGCATTTGAGGAACTGCAACTGCCACTTGCTTTTTATAGTCTTCGTCAAAAACAAGGTCGACAGAGAAATCATCACCGTCCTCAACAATCTTGATCTGTTTAAGATCCGGCAAACGATTAGCCAAGTAGGTACACAGGGCACCGGCCATAGGTTCGTTATTTGTCTTTAGGGCATGAACCAAATTGGCGGCAACAAACCGCGCCCGTTGGTCTTGATTGGGATGGCTAATGTACTCCCCACCCACCTCAATACCGTTGTCCATCTTTTGATCCACCTTGTCCAGATGGAGGGCTTGATGATCGGGCAAAGGCCGGTCCCTGTAGTACTCGAGTTGAGCGACGCCGTTGAGTAAAACGGCCATTAGATTAGACATGCTAAAACCGAAGTGGTGGATTTATTCGCTGTCTCTCCATGGCGCAGACGATAGCGGCTAGTCTCCATCATTAAACTCTTCTCCAAAATCGTCTTCGGGTCCTGCGGCAGGCTCAATGGCCTCGGTCTGCTCGAGTAAATTGACCGCAACATTGACAAAATCGGCATCGGTAACAATACCGTTCAACTCCCCGTTGCTGACTACCGGTAGACATCCAAAATGGTGCTCCTGCAAATATATAGCGGCTTTTCGAACATCGGCATGCTCATCCACCGTATAGAGCTCTTCCTTCATCACCTCATCCAATCTAACATTATTCTCAAACCGGCGTTTCTCGCTCTCATCAAAGCCCAACAACTCTGACATAGTTGCAGCAAGCACATCCCGCTGTGACACCAAGCCCACCAGTTGGCCAAGACCATCGACAATAGGGATATGGCGAATATGTTTTTCGGTCATCAACAAGTGTGCATCCTGAAGGGTGTCTTCGGGCCTCAAGGTATACAGCTCCGTAGTCATAATTTCTTTTACCGTTACCATCGCGTCACACCTCAATAGGTCAAATGAGTGAATGCAAGGGAAACCCTAATTGCCAGAGTTTCTGCGATGCCAATACCAACACCGTGTCGATCATAGCGTTCTTGTGCCAACAACTCCATCCTCATCCCGTCGAGCCAAATCCACCATGGCATTAAACAACCACCCATGTTGTAACATAACTTGGCCCCAGTTTTGCTTAGCCGCCCCTTGACCCTCCGGGATAGGTGGTTTATTTTCCCCTAGCTCACCCCAATCGCACCAGTATAATTTTATCCCTGGAAAACAAGAACACACCAAAGCCTGACCTTTATTGAACTCAAGGAGAATTGGATGGATCGCCGCATAAAACTCATGCTCGTAATATTTCTTTCTGTGTTTGCACAAAGCGGCTTCGCGAACACAATTACGGTCAATTCAGACATTGATGATGCAGCCAGCGTCGGCTCAGTTCCAAATCGCTGCACATTGAGAGAAGCCATTATTGCTGCGAATACTGACGCGGCAGTTGGAGGGTGTTCTGCTGGAAACGGTTCTGACAAGATCAGATTTCAATCCTCTGTTACCGGCGTGCATCTTAGCTATGAACTACCCGCCATTAGCAGTGAATTGATGATAGCAGGTCGCAGCCGTAATCTGCCCGTCATTCATGGTGGGGGGTCTTTTAGAATTTTTAGTGTTGTTTACCCTGCCAGATTTACTTTATCGAGAGTTCTATTGCAAAAAGGCGGGGGACTTGGCGCAAACCCGTTGACACAACATTCAGGGGGGGCGATGAGCATTGAGACCTCAACTGTAAAAATTAATGAGGTTCGGTTTTTGGCCAATACCGCCGAGCAACTGGGTGGGGCCATTTTCATCGGCAGGGGGAGCAATGTTGAAATCACAAACAGTAGTTTTGAAGGGAATGCTGTGATCGCTAGCGCCGGTATTTATGGAGGGGGTGCCATAGCGATGGTCGCAGATGATGGCAGTCTTTCTCTCACCAATACAACTTTCGAAGGGAATATAGCCTCCTTTCCTTCACCAAGTCCTTTGGTTGCCGGACCTCAAGGTGGTGCTTTATTTATTCGCTCCTTTGGCAACCAAACCGTCTCAGTTTCAATCAAGGGTTCAACCTTTAGTGGAAACAAGGCTGTACACTCTGGTGGCGCCATCAGATCAGAGTCTACAGGTGCCAGTTCTACACGACCGGAAATTACGATTACCGACTCAACTTTTGTCTACAACACTGCCAATACTGATAACAACCAAGGGGGTGTGCTAGGAGGAAATGGGGGCGGTATCTCTGGAGAGACTGTATCCATTAAAAATACACTCATTGCCCTGAATGAAGACCTCGACTCCAGCCACCCGGATCTGGACAGTGCGGTCACCTCTTTAAGGGTTTAACAGGGTGGGCATCGCCGCTGCATTTGCGGGCCAACCCAGCGACAAGTGGGGGACCGCCACGAGCCCGTTTGTTCTGAGGGTATTTCCCCTGGCCAATAATGGCGGAATCGGCAAATCACATTTGAGTAATGACAGTGCCATACTGGATGCCGGAAATTGTGTAGCACAAATAGATCAAAACGGGGTCAAACGCCCCATTGATGATCCGAATATTGGCAACCCGAGCGGTGGTAATGGTTGTGATATTGGTGCAACAGAGTTCAAGCGGCGCTGATCCATTTTAACTCTGCCTCAGTTTCGTTGACGGGTGTTTGCATCTCTGTGGCAAAGAACTAGAATGACCGCAGACAATCCACACTTTATCTGTTTCCATACATACCTGGGTGGGTACGATCACCGGACCCAGTGACTTACATAACCATCAAGCGCCCATTGGTGTGGGCGCGATTGATTTAACGATTCTGGAGAACGTAATGCGTGCAGGCACTCTATTAACAATATTGGTTCCTTTCCTCGTGATGGCCTGGCCTGTTTCGGCAGAGACCAATAAGCCCCCCGAAGCCAAGGCCGCTGCCCGGGGGGCCAAGTCTTACGAAAAATACTGCCTGAAGTGTCACGGTGAGCGAGGCGTGGGTGAGTCTGTGGCCCCCTGGGCCAAGAATTACAGCCCCGCACCGGCCCTGGATCACTCCATGCATAGCTGGCACCACACAGATGAGGCCTTGCTGAAAACGATACTGAAGGGGACAGGTCCAAAAGGCCGCATGCCGGGCTGGGAAAAGACCCTCACAACAGAACAGGCGCAGGATTTAGTGGCCTATATCAAGAGCCTGTGGGGTGCATGGGAACTATCTTGTCAGGGACCGCGCCACATGGCGTGTATGCACGGCGGACAAAGACCAAAAAAGTAATGGCACATCTGCTATTTGGCACTATTGCCATGCCTTACCGTCTGCGAACCTTGTTTACAGACAAACCCAACCCCGTCCAGGCCGACAAAACCGCCTATAGCCTAAGGTTACCGCTGTTCGTTTGGCTCGGATTGGCGCAGACGCGATAATTTGCCCGGCATTACCCGACCGTATTAGTGGGTTATTAGTGCGCCTAAGTGGCAAAATCTTCCTGCCCCAAGGGTAATGTTATTGCTCGTCCCGCCGATAAATAATACACCAATGCGCATGCACAGGCGGTTATACCATGGCTCCAAACTCTCAAGCCAACACCGGCGAACACAAGGTCGTTGCTGTCGCCAGCATCGCGGCTGAACTGCATGCCGTCATGAAAGTCGCCTGGGGGGTGTCATTGGCAGCAAAAAATGCCAAGGTCATGTCCGCCCAAGCCGGTGAAAAAGCACTCGGGTTTCAACCTATCACGAATTTCATTGATGAAATTGCACACCAGGCCATCAGCGGTGTGGGTGAGATTAATGACGAGGCGCTCAAATTATCGCGTATCGCCGTCTACGAACAGCGGGCCGATGATGCCTACAGGCGATTCAAGTCCGTTATGGAAAAACACAATGGCACCCGTTATATCGGGTCACTGAAAGAAGGCATGCACCGCGCCGAAGAGAATATGATAGCCAGCCGCACAGAATTTAAAAAATGTGTTAATCGGCTTGTTGTGCTGCTTGATGCGATGGATGAATGTATGCTCTCGGCATGTTCCATCGCCTCAGTATCGCGCATCGTCACATCCAATACGGGTGAATACCGCACCAACCTGCAGGTAGTCGCCAATGGCCTGCAGGAAGCTGCTATGTACATCAAGAAGAAGGTATCCGATAGCTACGAACATCTGAGAAGTGCTAATCTCATACCCAACCAACACCGCTAATTTCACTCTCTGGGAATAACAAATGAAGGCAACCACACTCTATGACCAGGGGCACCAATGGTATATGTACGGCCGTGACCCGGAGAAACCCGATAGCATCATTGATACCAATCAATATATGGTGGTAGCGGGTGATCGTGCCATATTGATGGACCCGGGAGGCATTGAGGTATTCGCACCGATGCTGGGTGCCATCCTGCATCACGCCGGGGTGGACCAGATCACGGACCTGTTCGCCTCCCATCAGGACCCTGACATCATCTCGTCACTGGGCCTGTGGGACCAGGCCCTGCCACACGCCAGGTTACATGCGCCCTGGTTATGGGAAAGTTTCCTCGCCCACTTTGGTATGAATAACATCGAGTATGTGGGCATCCCCGATGAAGGCAACACCATCAACCTGGGATCCGTTGAACTCGTACTCGTACCCGCCCATTACCTGCACGCCTCGGGCAATTTTAATGTCTACGACCCAAAAGCGAAGATACTCATGAGCGGTGATATCGGTGCGGCACTTGAGGCAACCGAGTCACCCATTTTTGTCGATGACTTTAATGAGCATATCGACAAAATGAAAATGTTTCACCAACGCTGGATGCCCTCCAATAAAGCAAAAAATGATTGGGTTAGGCGGGTTCGCGAACTGGATGTAGAATACATGGCGCCCCAGCATGGTCGGATATTCAAGGGCGATGATGTTCAGCGATTCCTCGACTGGTTCGAAGCACTTGAGGTCGGTGTCGCTATTGAGCAAAAGGGATAGAATAGATTAGAAATAACCAGGGAAAACCCTATGCCCAACGATATCGCCCAACAGTGGCTACAATCCTCGGCCAGAACCGCCAAACATATGGACCTCGACGCCCATATGAACCTGATCTCTAAACGTGTCAGCCTCACCGGCGTGCCAGGGTTTGAAAGCATTGGCTACGACGACTGGGCAGCCCAGTGTAGACATGAGTTTGAGAACGGGTTGATAAAGGATGTGCGTTATGACGGATTTAAGCCCCTGGGCAAAACCCCCAATCGAATCATGTTCAAGACCTGTGAAACCGTGGAAGCCAAAGACGGCACAGTGACGGCCCAGGGTATTGAGGTCCTACTCGAACAGGAGGAAGACGGGGTATGGCGTCTGCTACAAGAACGGGTCTTGCCAGAAGATGAGGCCAGGCACGACAAACTCATCGCAAGTAAACTCTGAATATTGAAGACAGCAAAATTAATATCCTATGTCCCAATAACAATATACACACTGGCAATCATCTCAAGATAGTGGTGATGGCACTTGATCTTTCCCGGCTGAAATAACCCCCCACTCTCTGGCCACATCTCCTGGGCACCAGAGACCCCGTTTGCTGCAAATCCAGCCCTGCTGTCTGGGGCCCTGGATCGTCCCTTTATTTATACCGTTGGCCCCATTCACACCTAATATTACCCACCGGGCACTGGACAACAGCCAGGATTAAGGATTAAATGACCCCCTGGTCAGTTATTGTCAAGGATCCTGGACGCCCAAGATGCACCCGTGCAAACAACATTGCCGTTGGCGCCGACGCAAAGAGGCCCGCCCCGAGGAAATTGTGGAGGCGGCCCTGGGCCTGTTTGTGGACAAGGGCTTTAGCGCCACCCGCATAGCAGAGGTAGCCAAACGGGCCGGCGTCTCCAAAGGCACACTCTATCTCTACTTCGACAGCAAAGAGAAGATTTTTCAAGCGGTGATACAAAATATGATCACCCCCATGATTGAAGAAGTTGAGGTCATGGTCAAAAGCTATGACGGCGACACCGAAACCCTGCTTAAAAAAATTGTGCGCGGCTGGTGGGATAGCGTCTGGGACACTCCCCTTTCCGGTATTTCAAAACTCATTGTATCTGAAGCTGGAAATTTTCCAGACATGGCACGCTTTTATATGGAAAACGTGGTTAAACGGGTACGCTATCTGCTCGAACAAATCATTCAATCCGGGGTTCAGAACGGTGAATTTCGTGATGTGGATGTCCCGACCGTAACCCGCCTGCTCATGGCGCCGGTCATACAGGCCTATATTTGGGCCAATTCCCTGCGGCCCTATGATGACCCCCAGGATGGGGATACCTATATTAACCTGCACCTTGATTTATTTTTACAGGGCCTGAAAAAACACGGACAAGGTGCGTGAAAAAAATCACAACCCTCATACTGGCGACATCGCTGTGGGTTCAGTCTGGCCACGCAGACAACCTCACCGTTGAGCAGGTGTTGCAACAAGTCGTGGATTATTACCCATCTATCAAGGGCGCCACCCTGCAGGTAGAAAAGGCCAGGCAGGATAATCTTCGCGTGCAGAGCCAATTGGGTTGGCAATTGACCCTGCGGGGTGGGGCCACAAGAGAATATACCCTTTTGGGTACAACGGTAGACACACTCAGCACCGTAGGCAACCTGTCTAAACTCACCCGCTCGGGCTCTACCCTGGGGGTACGGGCAGAACACCGACGTGATGAATCCGCGATTACGGTACTGCCCACACTCCCCAATCCCCTAAGCACCACCAACGCGGATATCAGTTACCGCGTACCCCTGGGCAAAGGCAAAGGTAATCCTGCTTACGCAGAGGGCTTAACCGGTGCGGGTGTCAACCTGCGCCTGGCCCAGGCAGAAGAACAGCGCTTATATGATCTGTTGGCATCCCAGGTCATTGATCTCCATTTGGCGGCAAAGACAACCCTGGAGCGTATCCATAATACCAAGCAGTCACTGGAGCGCAGCCAACGCCTGCAAAAATACATCAAGACCCAGTCCAGGCTCGGCATCGCCGAAGACAAAGACCTGTTACAAGTTGCCGCACAACTGAACAATCAACGCGCCCAACTCAAGGCCCTGGAAATGGCCTGGGCACAGCAAGAAATATCCCTCAACCGGCTCATGGGGCGACCCTGGAATTCCACATTTACACCCATGCTGGCGACGAATACATCGCTTCCGGATAGGGACATTGATGACTTATTCAAAGAGGTGGCCCAACACAGTCCCTCCCTGGTATCGGCGCAGGCACGCATTACACTTGCCGACAGCACCATCAAGACCCAACGGGATTCCCGTAAGGATAAACTTGATCTGGTCATGACATTGGGCAAACGCACCCGCGTGGGCGACACCATAGATGGCGGCAGCTATGAGTCCGATAATGTCGGTAGCATTAATATTGAATTTACCCGTTCTCTGGACAAACAGGGATTAAACGCAGAGCTCTATCAGGCCCGCCTGGACCGCAGCATTGCCATCCAGGACAGACAACAAGCCCTCAATGACCTGCGCTATGAGCTCGCCAGCTTGTTGGCCGAATTCAAAATCGGCCAAACTGCCCTGGGGGCCTACCGCATCAGCCTGAAAAGTGAACACGCCAAACTGAATGAGGCCCTGAACCGCTATAAACAGGGCCGCACCGATACTGATCAACTGATTCAATTTGAAAATGAATTGTCGGCCACAGAACTGGCCCTGGCACTGCACCGCATCGAACTGCAACGCCGATACTACAGATTGGTGTTGATCCGAGGACAGCTATGGAAGGGTATCGCACGACCCACGATTACGCTTCCTGCAAAAGACATTGAAGGCAGACAAAAAGGATGAGGACCATCATCGGATTTTTGGTTGACCGTGGACTGGTCGTCAACCTGGTTTCTGTTTTTCTGATCATACTCGGCCTCTACGCCGCGTTGACCATCCACCGCGAGGCCTTCCCCAATGTAAACCTGGACATGATCCAGGTGAACGTAGTCTATCCCGGCACCTCACCCAAAGAGATCGAACAACTTATTATTACACCCATTGAGCAAGAACTGCGCTCGCTCAACGGCATCGACAAAATGATCTCCATGTCGTTTCCCAGTTCCGGGCGCATTATTCTTGAGGTCGATGCCGACGCTAACAACCGGGAACGCATTACCAACGAGGTCAACCTGGCGATTAACCGTGCCGATCTGCCCAGCGACTTGCGTGAAGACCCCTTAGTAGTGGAAATAGATGGCTCAGTATTTCCTATTATACGTCTGGCCCTCTCCGCCCCCACCGGTGAACTGGGAGTCAAACGCCTTGGGGACGACATCAAAGACGACCTGCTCAATATTAAAGGTGTGGCCCAGGTCACGGTACTGGGTGACCGTAAGGCAGAAATCAGGGTAACCGTTGACCCCAAACGCATGGCCGCAGAACACATTTCAGTAGGTGAAATTGCCCGCAGCATCCAAAACTGGAACCTCACTGTACCCGGTGGCGACATTGATACCGACGAAGGGCAAAAGGTAGTACGGGTGGTGGGAGAATTTAAGAATCCCAAAGATGCCGCCAACCTGGTGTTACGGGCCAATCAGGCCGGTAACGTGCTGCGCCTTGCTGACGTGGCCACCGTCACCGAGACCTTGATCGAACCTACGGTCCACTATGACGTGAAAGGCGAGGCGGCATTGTCCATGCTGATACTGAAACAATCCGATGCCGACATCATCGACACGGTGGATCGAGTCAGGCAATACGTCACTACAGTGCCTGATCGCTATGGCGCTAAGGTTGAAATTACGGCCTTCCAGGACTTCTCACGTTTAGTCCGCCTGCGCCTCGGTGTACTCACCAACAACGGCATGGTGGGGCTGGTCCTGGTCTTTGTTTCCCTATTACTCTTTTTACGATTCTCGGTGGCCATGACCACCACCTGGGGACTGCCCATCATTTTCATGTCGGGCATCTTCATATTGTTCACCTTTGGTGTGAGCCTGAACATGATTTCCATGATGGGCTTCATCATGGTGCTGGGTATGCTGGTGGATGACGCCATTATCATCGGTGAAAATATTACCTGGCATATGGAACAGGGCATGAAACCTCGCCAGGCTGCGATCACCGGTGCAGTGGAACTCATCGGCCCGGTGACCACCACCATTCTCACCACCATTGCCGCCTTCATCCCCATGATGTTTATGACCGGGCTCATCGGTAAATTTATTTTTGCCATCCCGGTGGTGGTCATTACATTATTGACACTGTCCTGGCTGGAATCTTTTTTGATCCTGCCCAGCCATGTCGCCCACGTTACCCACCCGGACAGGCACCCACCAGAGCGCCGCTGGATCGTGGCCCTGGAAGATCGCTATTCGGCCTTACTGGCACGGGCGATACGGTTTCGATGGATCACGGTGGCGATTTCCTTTGCGGCCTTGATCGCCACACTGGCCTTGGCCAAGACCATGCCGTTTCAATTATTCCCCCCCGCCGGGGTAGAGGAATTTGTTGTCCGTGTCACGGCTCCCCCAGGCACCAGTCTCGACACCATGCGCCAACACCTGCGGACAATCGACAAAGAAATTCGCAGTCGCGTCGACCCCAAGTATCTGGAATCTACTCTGCAAAAAAGCGGTGATATTTCGGTGGACCTGGGTGACCCCCTGACTCAACGGGGCAGTCGCTATGGCCAGATTCGCGCCATCTACATCTCTTCGATCAGCCGACCCGAACACGACGCCCTGGAAGAGATGCATCAACTGGCGCAGATCATTCCCGGCAAATTCCCCAACCTGGATATTTCATTCACTGAAATTCGCCCCGGCCCACCCCTGGGCCGGGCGTTGGAAGCAGAAATATCCAGCTATGACCAACAGGCCAGCGAACAAGCCGCACGCCGTTTAATAAAATATCTCAAAACTATCTCCGGGATCACCGCCATTGACAGCGGTCTAAAACGTGGTGACGATGAATTGCACTTAATTCTAGATCGGGAGTTGGCCACCTACGCCGATGTGGACCTGGCGACGGCGGCACAACACGTCAAGGCCGCCAGTGGTGGCCTGACCGTTTCGGTGGTTCGCCATGGCACCGAAGAGATTGATGTCACCATTCGCTATCCAGACGACACCAAACACGCACTCAAACAACTTATGGATTCACTGGTGCCCAATAAACGCGACGGCCTGGTCCCTCTGCACAAGATCGCCCGGCTGGTAGAAAAACCGGGCTACACCACCATCCGGCACAAGGAAGGCACTCGAGTGATTAACGTGGTCGCCGACACCAATGTGGCCCAACTCACCAGTGTTACGCTCAATGGCCTGGTGCGTGACAACCAGGACAAGTGGCTGGGTGACCTTACTGACAAGGTAAAAGTGGGCTATGGCGGTGAAGAGGAAAAAAACAGGGAGTCCTTTGTCAGCCTGGTAGTGGCCTTTGGTTTTGCCATGGTCGGTATCTTTTTTATCCTCGCCATTCAGTTTAACAATTTGAGTTATCCCTTCGTGGTCATGTTGGCCATCCCCTTCGGGGCCATTGGCATCATCGTCAGCTTTTATCTGCACGATCTTTTTTGGAAACCCATGCCCCTGTCCTTTATGACCAGCCTGGGCATGATTGCCCTGACCGGTGTGGTGGTCAACAGCTCTTTGGTGTTGTTGGTGTTTATTCAACGAGCACGCCAGGCAGGCATGGAGGCCCACGAGGCCATCATCAAGGCAGGCCGTCGTCGTCTACGGGCGGTCATCCTTACCGCCATCACCACCATCGTCGGCCTGCTCCCCACCGCCTACGGCTGGGGTGGCCTGGACCCCTTCGTCTCCCCCATGGCCCTGGCCCTATCCTGGGGACTGGTGTTCGCCACATTGATTACCCTCATCACCATACCCGCCACCCTGGCTGCAGGGTTGGATGTTAAAAACTGGATACGGGCTCATGTCTACCCCGCATGTACCCATGCAGTGGGGCATATAAAAACCTTGCTGCTTAAGAAACCAGACTAAGATCAGGCGCTTCATTATGTTTTAAAAGAATGGAATGATATAGAGTACACCCGAATGGCACTTACTTAAGCCCCCTCTCCCTCCGGGAGAGGGTTGGGGTGAGGGGATAACAACAAAATCTGCTCTTTTTTAGCACTTCCTTCTCTCATCCTAAGCTTCTCCCTGAGGGACCTCGGTGTCCCCTTGTGGGGTAGAAGGGACCAGAAAGCACTAAACCCGCTTAAATAAGTGCCATTGAGAGTACACCCCTAAAGGCATTTCTGAGGTAAAAGAAAAAGCCGATGAAACTGAACAGCATCGAACAGATATTCCAAGCCCTGAATAGTGCCGATGTACAGTATCTCGTCGCTGGTGGACTGGCCGTAAATGCACATGGTTACCTGCGCTTCACGAGTGATGTGGATCTCGTGGTCGCGCTCGAGCCGGATAACATCATCAAAGCGTTCAAAGCGCTAAGGACACTTGATTATAAACCTCTGGTACCGATTACCGCAGAACAATTTGCCAACCCCAACATGAGACAGCAATGGATCGACGAAAAGGGCATGAAGGTGCTCAACTTTTTCAGCGACCAACACCGCGAAACGGGATTAGACATATTTGTGTACGCGCCCTTCGATTTCGAAACCGAGTATTCGGCCGCCATGCGGGGTGAGTTGTTACCCGGTTTGTACGCACGCTTTGTTTCTATCCCGGCCCTGATCTGCATGAAGGAGACGGCCAATCGTCCACGTGATGTGGATGACATCCGGCACCTGCGTTGGATACTGGAGGACCAAAATAGCCATGAGTAGCCAATATGATGAAATTGACTGGAGCCTGACCACCTGGGAGGGAAGTCGGCGCGCGCAGCTACGCCAGTGGTGCAAGCTTAGCTTGCGAGAACGGCTATGCGCCTTGGAAGAGATGGGTGAGCTGGCACAGCATTTTGCGGATATGCGCGAACAGGGGCGATTCCAGGACCTCAGCAAAGCCCCCAACGACGATACAAGCGGAGAGCCGGAGAAATAAAAGTAACCAAGCCAGCGTATTCCTTACTCATAATAGGGCGCTTCTATTAATCCCCTCTCCCTCCGGGAGCGGCGTTTTTCAAGAGAGTTGTCGCCTAAAGTTTAAAATTATGCCGCCTTGTTTTCCTCAATTTCTATCTTTTGCTTTCCCGGATTAAGG
>JAADGI010000025.1 GCA_013152415.1 Gammaproteobacteria bacterium
GCGGACGTCATACGCCGTTTTTCAATGGTTATCGGCCGCAGTTTTATTTTCGGACCACGGACGTGACCGGTTCTTGTGATCTGCCGGAAGGTACGGAGATGGTGATGCCAGGAGATAACGTGAAGATGGTGGTATCGATGATTGCACCGATCGCGATGGAAGAGGGTCTACGCTTTGCCATTCGTGAAGGTGGGCGCACAGTAGGTGCGGGTGTGGTATCCAAGGTTATTGAATAAGAGATTATTGTAGGGGCGGTCTCCTGGCTGTGAACTGTCGCAGCCAGGAGACCGCTCCTACAGTTAACAAGTTTAGGCCAGTAGCTCAATTGGCAGAGCAGCGGTCTCCAAAACCGCAGGTTGGGGGTTCGATTCCCTCCTGGCCTGCCAACCTCACAAATAGTCAGGGGATGTCAGGTAGTGATACGTGGATAAGTTACTCATTTTAGTTTCAGTTTTGTTGTTGGCCGCCGGTATCGGTGGCTATTATTACTATGTGGATGTGTCCGAGTTGCTACGGGTCGCCATAGTGCTGGTTGCAGTCATAGTCGCCACGGTTGTGGCTTTGCAGTCGGCACCGGGACAGGCGGCCTGGGAATTTGCCAAGGGGGCCCGCTTAGAGGCACGCAAGGTGGTGTGGCCTACCCGCCGCGAAACCTCACAGACTACCCTGATTGTCATTGTTGGGGTAATTATAATCGGTGTGTATATCTGGCTTCTTGATACTGTTTTATCCAAATTGGTCGCGGCACTGATCGTCGCGGGTGGCTGAGATGGAAAAACACTGGTATGTGGTGCATGCCTTTTCCGGCTTCGAGAAGCAAGTGCGAAAATCTCTGGGTGAGCATATCAAACGGGCCGGTTTGGAAGAGTATTTTGGTGACATTTTGGTGCCGACGGAAGATGTGGTCGAGATGCGCGGTGGTCAAAAGCGTACCAGTGAACGTAAATTTTTTCCTGGTTACGTGTTGGTCAACATGGCAATGACCGACGATACCTGGCACCTGGTTAAAGCTTTGCCTAAGGTCACTGGGTTTATTGGCGGCACCAGTACCAAGCCTGCACCGATAACCGAGAAAGAGGCCGATGCCATCATGCAGCAGGTACAGGAGGGGGCCGAACATCCACGACCCAGATTTTCTTTTGCGCCGGGTGAATTGGTGCGCGTCATCGATGGGCCATTTCAGGATTTCAATGGCACCGTTGAAGATGTGAATTTTGATAAGAGCAAAATACGGGTAGCGGTGTCTATTTTTGGGCGTTCGACACCTGTGGAATTGGATTTCTCCCAGGTGGAGAAGGGTTAGTTAATATTGTAGGAGCGAGCCCCTGATCGCGAAAATTTGCGGCAAGGGGCTCGCTCCTACACTTGAATAACGGGGAGCCGTAAGGCGTTTGCACCCATCAGGAGTACAAAATGGCTAAGAAAGTTGAAGCATATATTAAGTTGCAGGTTGGCGCAGGTAAAGCCAACCCCAGTCCACCGGTGGGCCCGGCCCTGGGTCAACACGGTCTTAACATCATGGAGTTCTGCAAGGCGTTTAATGCGGAGACCCAAGGTGTGGAGCCTGGCCTGCCGATCCCGGTGGTTATTACGGTCTATAGCGATAAGAGTTTTACCTTTATCAAAAAGACCCCTCCGGCTTCGGTGTTGCTCAAAAAGGCCGCCGGTATCAAGAGTGGTAGCGCCAGGCCCCATATGGATAAAGTCGGTAAGGTCAATCGTAAGCAGCTCGAAGAGATTGCTCAGACCAAGATGGAAGACCTTAATGCTTATGACACCGATGCCGCAGTACGCATTATTGCGGGCAGTGCCCGTAGCATGGGTATCGAAACGGAAGGGGTCAAATAATGGCAAAGCAGAGCAAGCGCATGAAATCCTTGTTAGACAAAATTGATCGTGAGCGCTTTTATCCCTTAGATGATGTCTTTACCCTGATCAAAGAATCTGCAAGCGCGAAGTTTAATGAAGGTGTGGATATTTCCATCAATTTGGGAGTTGATGCCAAAAAGTCTGATCAAACGGTACGTGGATCAACCGTGATGCCCAACGGCACGGGCAAGTCAGTACGGGTAGCGGTGTTTGCCGAAGGGGCCCAGGCCGACGAGGCCAAGGCTGCGGGTGCCGATGTGGTGGGCATGCAAGATCTGGCAGATGAAGTCAAAAAGGGCAATATCAATTTTGATATTGTTGTTGCCACCCCTGACGCCATGAAGGTGGTTGGCCAGCTGGGCCAGATTTTGGGTCCACGTGGTTTGATGCCCAATCCCAAGGTGGGAACGGTCACCCCCAAGGCGGCCGAGGCCGTTAAGAATGCTAAGTCCGGTCAGGTTCAATTTCGTAACGATAAGTCTGGCATTATCCATTGTTCTATCGGTAAGGCCTCTTTTAGCGCCGAGGAGCTGAAGGAGAATTTTCTCGCCCTATTGGGTGCCTTGCAGAAGGCCAAACCGTCCTCTGCCAAGGGGCAATATATCAGTCGGGTATCGGTGTCTACGACTATGGGCCCCGGAATTCGTGTGGATAGGGCGTCACTGCCGGCATAACAGTACAGCCGTGAGCAGTGGGCTGCGAGTTTTGGCTCGTGATTTGATGTCCACCGCTTGCGAAGAAAGACTTTGCACCTCGTGACGGCACTGAGTTGATCGTAACACTCGATCAACTTGGGGTCGGCAAGGGGAATCGTCAAAGACCGTAGGTGAAGCTTGGATTAAATCCATTTTTCTTAATATCCTGCGTAGACGGTGCACCGAATATTTGGGGACAGATTGTCTGTTCTTGCGTACGCGGGCACCAACAACACTGGAGGTAGCTCATCTATGAGCCTAACCCTTGAAGAGAAGAAAGCGGTTGTTGCTGAAGTAGCTGAAAAAGTTTCAGGTGCCCAGGCAGCAGTACTTGCTGAGTATCGTGGCTTGAGTGTCGCACAAATGACCGAACTGCGTCGCAAGGCTCAGGAGTCGGATGTCTATGTGCGCGTGGTAAAGAACACCTTGGCCCGGCGTGTGGTCGATGGGACTGACTTTGAGTGTTTGACTGAACACTTTGTGGGTCCCCTTGCCTTCGCCATGTCACCGGATCCGGTGGCCGCAGCCAAGGTTTTGAGCAGTTTTGCCAAGGACAATAATCAACTCAATATAACAGCGGGTGCCATGTCCGGTGCCTTGATGACTGTTGATGAGATCAAGGCCCTGGCCAAACTGCCCTCCCGCGAGGAACTGCTCGCCAAACTTCTCGGGACCATGCAGGCCCCGGTACAGAAGTTTGTGCAGACCCTTAACGAGGTCCCATCGGGTTTTGTTCGCACTCTGGCCGCTGTACGCGATAGTAAAGAGGCCGCTTAATCATCGTAGGGGCACCTATTTGGTGCCTGACGTGGTTGTTGACCACAGCTACAAACTGAAGATACACATTGGAGAAAATCATGGCTGTAAGTAAAGAAGATATTTTGGATGCTGTTGCCAGCATGTCGGTGCTTGATCTGTCCGAATTGATCAAAGAAATGGAAGATAAATTTGGCGTGTCTGCTGCCGCTCCCGTGGCCGTGGCCGTAGCGGGTGCAGCAGGTGGTGACACAGCGGGTGCCGAAGAGAAGACCGAATTTGATGTTGTGCTGAGCAGTTTTGGCGACAACAAGGTCAGCGTTATTAAGGCCGTTCGTGCCATCACCGGTCTGGGTCTTAAAGAGGCCAAAGATTTGGTGGAATCTGCGCCTGCTACGGTTAAGGAAGGCGTGTCAAAGGACGAGTCCGCAGACGTCAAGAAGCAGCTGGAAGAAGTCGGCGCCAAAGTTGAAGTTAAGTAATACAGATGGCGGGTTTAACCGCTATCGGTCAGGCACAGGTAACCGCACCGGTTGGGCGTATAGCCCGGCCGGTGCGTAGTGCCGTTTCTAAGTAGGCGATCACTGCGTGGTGGCAATCAAACCGTTTAGCTTTTGCTAAGAGGGGTTTAAATGGGTTACTCCTTTACTGAAAAGAAAAGGATTCGGAAGAGTTTCAGCAAGCGTAAGTACGTTCATCCTGTTCCCAATCTGTTGGCGATCCAGAAGAAGTCTTACCATAAATTATTGCAAGCCGAGGTTGTGCCGGAACAGCGCATAGACCAGGGGCTACAGGCGGCATTCAAGTCTGTATTTCCTATCGAGAGCTATAATGGCAATACCTCACTAGAGTTTGTGAGCTACCGATTGGGTACGCCTCCTTTCGATGTAAGAGAGTGCCGTCAACGCGGGTTGATTTATGCCGCGCCGATGCGGGTGACGTTGCGTCTGGGTATGTACGCAAAAGACGAAGCGGGCAATATCAACAAGGCAGTAAGAGAGGTCAAGGAGCAAGAGGTCTATATGGGCGAAATCCCATTAATGACTGATAATGGCACCTTTGTGATCAACGGTACCGAGCGTGTTGTGGTGTCACAGCTGCATCGCTCTCCGGGCGTGTTTTTTGATCATGATCGTGGCAAGACTCATTCTTCTGGTAAATTATTGTTTTCGGCCCGGGTGATTCCCTATCGTGGGTCATGGCTGGACTTTGAATTCGATCCCAAAGACCTGCTTTACATACGCATTGACCGGCGGCGTAAGTTGCCCGCCACCATTTTATTGCGGTCACTTGGATTTACCACCCAGGAAATTCTCGCTATGTTTTTTGAGACCGATACCTTCCGTATCGGTAAGAAGGAGGTCAAATTAGACCTTATTCCGGCGCGTTTCCGTGGTGAGCAGTTTGATTTCGACATCAAGACATCCAAAGGTGATGTTATCGTTGAGGCGGGTCGGCGTATTACCGCAAAACTGGTCCGCGATATGGAAAAATCCCGGATGAAGAGTATCCAGGTGCCCCAGGAATTTCTTCTGGAAAAATCTTTGGCCAAGGATATCATTGATCCGGAAAGTGGCGAGATTCTGTTTAACGCCAATGAATTGATTACCGAAGAAGTGCTGGAACGGCTGTTGGAATTGGGTGTCAGCGAAATCGAGACCTTGTTCACCAATGACCTGGACCGTGGTCCGTTTATCTCCGATACCCTGCGTATTGATCCCTCAACCAATGAGTTAGAGGCCCAGATCGAGATATACCGGATGATGCGGCCGGGCGAGCCTCCCACCAAGGATGCGGCACAGAACCTATTTTTTAATCTGTTCTTCAATGCCGATCGCTATGATTTATCCGCGGTAGGTCGAATGAAATTTAATCGGCGCTTGAATCGGGAGACTGACGAAGGGGCCCGTACTCTGTCCAAGCAGGATATCGTTGATGTGATGATGATCCTGATTACCCTGAAAAATGGCCAGGGTGATATTGATGATATTGATAATCTGGGTAATCGCCGCGTGAGGTCAGTGGGTGAGTTAGTCGAAAATCAATTTCGCGTGGGTCTGGTACGTGTAGAACGGGCGGTCAAGGAACGTTTGAGTCTTGCCGAGTCAGAGGGGCTTGCCCCACAGGACCTGATTAATGCCAAACCGGTTTCGGCGGTGATTAAAGAGTTTTTTGGTTCCAGCCAATTGTCTCAATTTATGGACCAAACTAACCCCCTGTCAGAGGTGACCCACAAGCGTCGTGTTTCGGCCCTGGGCCCGGGCGGCTTGACCCGTGAGCGGGCAGGCTTTGAAGTACGTGATGTGCATCCTACGCACTATGGCCGGGTGTGCCCTATTGAGACCCCTGAAGGTCCCAATATTGGCCTCATCAATTCCCTGTCGGTCTACGCCCGGACCAATGAGTACGGGTTTTTGGAAACACCCTACCGCAAGGTGGTCAAAGGCAAGATCACAGAGCAGACCGATTTTCTGTCTGCCATTGAAGAGGGCAAGTTTATTATTGCCCAGGCCAATGCAACCATAAATGATAAGGGAGAGCTGACCGATGAACTGGTGTCTTGTCGGCACAACAATGAGTTCGCCTTGGCAAATGTGGATGAAGTGAACTACATCGATGTGGCACCGGCACAGATCGTATCGGTCGCCGCCAGTTTGATTCCTTTTCTGGAGCACGATGACGCCAACCGGGCCTTGATGGGGTCGAATATGCAACGCCAGGCCGTGCCCACGGTGAGAACTGAAAAGCCTTTGGTGGGCACAGGGGTCGAGCGTACTGTGGCTGTTGATTCCGGGGTGACCCTGGTTGCGCGTCGTGGGGGCCTGGTCGATTCAGTGGATGCCGGGCGTATTGTGATCAAGGTCAATGATGATGAGACCAAGCCCGGTGAGCCTGGGGTGGACATTTACAATCTCACCAAGTACACCCGTTCCAATCAAAACACCACCATCAATCAGCGCCCCTTGGTGCATGTGGGCAATCAGATTGCCAAAGGTGATGTCATGGCCGATGGTCCGTCTACCGATATGGGCGAATTGGCCCTCGGCCGCAATGTGTTGGTGGCATTCATGCCATGGAATGGGTACAACTTTGAGGATTCCATTCTCATTTCAGAAAGGATAGTCGAGAACGACGTCTACACCACAATTCATATTGAAGAATTATCTGCAGTAGCCCGTGATACCAAGTTAGGTTCAGAAGAGATTACCCGGGATATCCCTAACGTGGGTGAAGGCGCGTTGTCCAAACTCGATGAATCCGGGATTGCCTATGTGGGTGCCGAAGTGGTATCCGGTGATATTCTCGTGGGCAAGGTCACTCCCAAGGGTGAAACCCAACTCACCCCGGAAGAGAAGCTACTAAGAGCCATCTTTGGTGAAAAGGCCTCTGATGTGAAAGACACATCGCTGCGTATGCCGTCAGGTATGAAGGGCACGGTCATCGATGTGAAAATTTTCACCCGTGACGGAATCGAGAAAGACGAGCGGGCCAGGCAGAACGATGAGCAGGAGTTGGATCTCGTTAAAAAAGATCTGCAAGACCAGCAGCGGATCATGGAGGAAGACACCTATGCACGTATCGAACGCCTGTTAATAGGTCGTACCGCAGAGGGGGGTCCACTGGAGCTTAAGGTTGGCGATAAGGTCACCAAGACTTATCTCACCGAGTTGCCGCGTAAAAAGTGGTTTGAGGTGCGCTTGCGCAACGAAGAGGTCAATGTGGCCCTGGAACAGATTCGTGAGCAACTGGATCTGCAGGAAAAGAATTTTGACGAAAAATTTAAGGAAAAGAAGGCCAAGCTAGAGGCAGGTGATGATCTGGCGCCCGGTGTGCTCAAGATGGTGAAAGTATTTGTCGCCGTCAAACGGCGTTTGCAACCGGGGGACAAGATGGCCGGTCGTCATGGTAACAAGGGCGTGATTTCACGTATCGTCCCAGTGGAGGACATGCCCTATATGGAAGACGGCACCACTGCCGATATTGCATTGAACCCCTTGGGTGTGCCGTCACGTATGAACGTGGGGCAGATTTTAGAGTGTCACTTGGGGTGGGCCGCCAAGGGCCTGGGCAAGAAGTTGGGCCGTATGGTGGACGAACAGCGCAAGATTGCTGAAATCCGCAAATTTTTGGATAGCATCTATAACAGCAGTGGCAAACAGGAGTCTATCAAATCATTCAGTGATGAAGAGGTGATGGAGTTGGTTGGCAATCTGCGCGAAGGGGTGCCCATGGCCACGCCGGTATTCGATGGCGCCGCAGAGTCTGAGATCAAGGATATGCTGGAACTGGCCGATCTGCCACGCAGCGGTCAGATCACCCTGTATGATGGCCGCACTGGCAAACCCTTCGATCGACCTGTCACTGTGGGTTATATGTACATGCTCAAGCTCAACCATCTGGTTGATGACAAGATGCATGCTCGTTCCACGGGTCCCTATAGCCTGGTGACGCAACAGCCCCTGGGTGGAAAGGCCCAGTTTGGTGGTCAGCGGTTTGGGGAAATGGAGGTATGGGCGCTCGAAGCCTATGGTGCCGCCTATACCCTGCAGGAAATGCTCACGGTGAAATCAGATGATGTCGCCGGGCGAACCAAGATGTATGAAAACATTGTTAAGGGTCATCATGCTATGGAGGCGGGCATGCCGGAATCATTTAATGTTCTGGTCAAGGAGATTCGCTCCTTGGGGCTTGATATTGAGTTAAAACATGACAAGCGCTAACGATTACGCCATGGCATGGGTGGTGATCAGTAGTGTTTGTGTAATCACGAAACAGGGTGGCCCGTGCCGGGCAACCACCGGGCAACCATTAGTGAGGAGGTAAGACCTTGAGAGATCTCTTCAATCTTTTCAAGCAGTCAAAAAAGAACGAGGATTTTGATTCCATTCGTGTTGGAATTGCCTCGCCGGAAAAAGTTCGGTCATGGTCCTTTGGGGAAGTAAAAAAACCCGAGACCATCAACTATCGAACCTTTAAACCGGAGCGTGACGGCTTGTTTTGCGCCAAGTTATTTGGCCCTATTAATGACTATGAGTGTTTGTGTGGTAAATACAAGAGGCTCAAGCACCGTGGTGTGATCTGTGAAAAATGTGGTGTAGAAGTCACCTTGTCCAAGGTACGCCGTGAGCGTATGGGGCATATCGATCTCGCCAGCCCAGTGGCCCACATATGGTTCTTGAAGTCCCTACCATCACGTTTGGGCCTGTTGTTGGATATGACAGTACGTGAGATTGAGCGCGTACTGTATTTCGAGGCCTATGTAGTCGTTGATGAAGGTATGACGCCACTTGAGCGGCGTACGCTCCTTAGCGAAGAGACCCACCTGGATGCAGTGGAACAATATGGTGATGAGTTTGATGCCCGTATGGGTGCTGAGGCAATACGTGCATTATTAAAGTCCATTGATCTCAAAGAGGACGCTGCAACGCTGCGCGAAGAACTGGCGGCCACAACTTCAGAGACCAAAATCAAGAAACTCACTAAGCGCCTCAAGGTTGTAGAAGCCTTCCTCTATTCGGGTAACAAGCCAGAGTGGATGGTGATGGAGCTGTTGCCGGTGTTACCGCCGGATTTAAGGCCACTGGTGCCCCTGGACGGGGGTCGTTTTGCAACCTCTGATCTCAATGATTTGTATCGACGAGTCATCAATCGAAACAATCGCCTCAAGCGTCTTTTGGATCTCAATGCCCCCGATATTATCGTGCGCAATGAAAAACGCATGTTGCAAGAGGCAGTCGATGCCCTGCTCGATAATGGTCGCCGGGGTAAGGCTATTACCGGCGCCAACAGACGCCAATTGAAATCTCTGGCCGACATGATCAAAGGCAAGCAAGGGCGATTTCGGCAGAACCTGTTGGGCAAACGGGTCGACTATTCGGGTCGCTCCGTCATCGTGGTGGGACCGACACTTAAATTGCATCAGTGTGGTTTGCCGAAGAAGATGGCCCTGGAGCTCTTTAAGCCCTTTATTTTCAGCAAGCTTGAGTTGCGGGGGATGGCCACGACCATTAAGCAGGCCAAGAAAATGGTTGAACAGGAGAGCACTGAGGTTTGGGATATTCTGGAAGAGGTCATTCGTGAGCACCCCATTATGCTCAACCGCGCCCCTACGCTGCATCGCTTGGGCATACAGGCCTTTGAGCCGGTATTGATCGAAGGCAAGGCCATTCAGCTGCACCCTTTGGTGTGCGCACCTTATAACGCAGATTTTGATGGTGACCAGATGGCGGTGCATATACCGCTGTCGGTGGAGGCACAACTCGAAGCGCGCGCCCTGATGATGTCTACCAATAACGTGCTGTCACCGGCCAATGGCGAGCCGATCATCGTGCCTTCCCAGGATATCGTCTTAGGACTGTACTATTTGACTCGCAAAAGTGCCGCTGCCAAGGGTAATGGTATGTTGCTCACCGATGTGGATGAGGTGCACCGCGCCTATGAAAATGGCGATGTCACCTTGCACGCCAGCATTAAAGTGCGTATTCGCGAAGGCCTGGTTAATGACAAGGGCGAGAAAGAAACGAGTAATAAGGTCTACGATACCACCGTGGGCCGTGCCTTGTTGTCAGAGATTCTGCCTGCCGGTATGCCCTTTGAGACCATCAATCGGGTCATGACCAAGAAGATGATCTCCGAGGTCCTCAATATTTGTTATCGAGATGTCGGCCTCAAGGAAACGGTTATTTTTGCTGACCAGTTGATGTATACCGGCTTTAGCTATGCGACGCGCTCGGGCGTGTCTGTCGGCATTGACGATATGGTTATTCCGTCCAGCAAGAAGGCCATCCTCGCCGCCTCTGAAGATGAAGTTAAGGGTATTCAACAGCAATTCAGCTCGGGGTTGCTCACCGAGGGTGAACGTTATAACAAGGTCGTTGATATCTGGACCCGTACAGCTGAGAAAGTGGCGGGGTCGATGATGGACGAGCTGGGTAGCGAAGAAGTTATTGGTACGGACGGCAAGAAGGTCAAACAGGCATCCTTCAACTCCATTTATATCATGGCCGACTCGGGCGCCCGTGGCAGCCATGCCCAGATCCGCCAGTTGGCGGGTATGCGTGGTCTGATGGCCAAGCCCGATGGTTCCATTATACCGACACCGATTACCGCAAATTTCCGTGAAGGCCTTAATGTCTTGCAGTACTTTATTTCCACCCACGGTGCTCGTAAGGGTTTGGCCGATACCGCACTCAAGACCGCCAATTCAGGTTATCTCACCCGGCGCCTGGTCGACGTGTGCCAGGATCTGGTGGTGACCGAAGTGGATTGTGGTACCCAGCTGGGTGTCACCAAGGCGGCCCTGGTCCAGGGTGGTGAGATCGTGATTCCCCTGGGTGATCGCATCCTCGGCCGAGTCGCCGTGGGCGATGTAGTCAATCCGGTGGATAAGAGTGTGATGGTTGTCGATGGTGAACTCTTCGACGAGGCTTCAGTTGCGGCCATCGAAGCGGCCAATATCGAGCAGTTACAAGTGCGCTCACCGGTGACCTGTGAGACCCGATATGGCCTGTGCGCTCAGTGTTATGGCCGTGATTTGGGTCGGGGCCACCGCATCAATCCGGGTGAGGCGGTGGGTGTGATCGCTGCCCAAAGTATCGGCGAACCCGGTACCCAGCTCACCATGCGGACCTTCCATATTGGTGGCGCCGCGTCCCGGGCCGCCACCATCAGCAATGTGGAAACCAAAAACAGCGGTAAGGTGCGACTGGAAAATATGCGCCTGATTAAACATGCGGATGGCAAGTATGTGGTGGTGACGCGCTCAGGTGAGTTGGTGGTGCAGGATAAACACGGTGTAGCCCGTGAGCGCCATAAAATTCCCTATGGCGCGGTGTTGACTGTTTCCGATGGCAATGCGGTGAAGGCCGGTCAAGTGGTGGCCAATTGGGATCCCCACACTCATCCTATCATCACCGAGGTGGCCGGTAAGGTCACCTTTACCGATATGGTCGATGGGATGACCGTGAATGAGCAGACCGATGAACTTACGGGTCTGACCAGTTACGTGGTCCTGGATCCCGGGCAACGCCGGGGTATTGCCAGTGACATGAAGCCGGCCATTACCTTGGTGGACAGTAAAGGCAAGGAGCTCAAACTGGCCAAGACCGACATTCCAGCCCGCTACCAGATGCCTCCGGGTGTTGTTGTGGTGGTGGCCGATGGTGCCAAGGTCACCAGTGGCGATGTGTTGGCTCGTATGCCACAGGAGTCTACTAAAACCCGCGATATTACCGGTGGTCTGCCTCGGGTGGCTGAATTATTTGAGGCCCGTAAGCCCAAGGAGCCTGCCATCCTCGCCAGCACCTCTGGTTTGGTATCCTTCGGAAAAGAGACCAAGGGCAAGCATCGCCTAGTGATTACCGACAAAGACGGTGAGTCCCACGAGTCCCTGATTTCCAAGCTTCGCCAGATTACGGTCTACGAAGGTGAGACCGTGGACCGGGGTGAGGTGGTGGTTGAAGGTGCACCGGTGGCATCAGATATCCTCAATCTGCTCGGTGTGGAGGCCTTGGAGAATTACATCGTTGAGGAGGTTCAGGATGTTTATCGACTCCAGGGTGTGAAGATCAATGACAAGCATATCGAGGTCATCGTCCGTCAGATGTTGCGCAAGGCACAGATTGATGACCCCGGTGATACCCCATTTTTACCAGGGGAACAGGTCGAACGGGCCAGATTATTAGGTGAAAATGAGCGTATGGAGGCGGAGGGTAAGAAACCGGCCACCTATACGCGTATGTTGTTGGGCATTACCAAGGCCTCGTTGACGACAGAATCCTTTATTTCTGCGGCCTCTTTCCAGGAAACTACCCGGGTGCTCACCGAGGCAGCCATCAACGGCAAGCGCGATCGCCTACGAGGGCTGAAGGAGAACGTTATAGTGGGTCGATTGATACCGGCAGGTACGGGTCTGGCCTACCACGAGGAACGTCGGCGCAAGCGCCAAGAGGACGCTGACAAGGCTAGTGAGCTGGAGCAATTGCTCGGTAGTGGGGGCGAAAAGGCTCCAGTTGCGGCCAGTGGTGGGGATGGTGAGGCTGCCTAAACCCGAGGTGGTGCACTGATCCTCCGAATCCCCTTGACAGACCGGGGCCCTATGCCTAGAATCGCCGCTCTTTTCGACAGGCTGGGTTGCTCGGCCTGTCGTTTGTTTTTAGCCTAAGAAATTGGGAAAAATGGGATGCCAACGATCAATCAGCTGGTCAGAAAGCCGCGTAAGAGGCATGTGAAAAAGAGTGCTGTGCCTGCTTTGCAGAATTGTCCACAGCGGCGTGGGGTGTGTGTACGTGTTTATACCACAACCCCAAAAAAGCCTAATTCGGCATTGAGAAAAGTCGCCCGTGTCAGGCTGACCAATGGTTTTGAGGTCACCAGCTACATCGGTGGTGAGGGCCATAATTTACAGGAACACTCCGTGGTGCTTATTCGTGGTGGGCGTGTGAAGGACTTGCCTGGCGTGCGTTACCATACGGTACGCGGCTCACTTGATACCACGGGTGTGAGCAGTCGTCGCCAGGGCCGGTCTAAGTACGGGGCCAAGCGTCCCAAGGCCTAAAGCACCCGGTGGGGTAGTATTTTGCTCCAGGTTTAAACCGGGCAAACCCAAGGCCACCTTAGTAGTTTTATAGGTGATCACCGGCCTCACCGTTATGGTGCGGTACGGAGGATAGGGGCGGTCCTGGGTAATAAAGGACAGCCTGAGCTTGGAAAACAAGGCTGGACTTTTTAAGTTTTCCGCTTTTTATCCCCACTTTGGTGGGTAGGAGAGCGTGGCGGCACAATTCGTGTTGCCGGAATCTGCGAAAACAAATCGTGGGTTCCTCAGTGAGAGTATACAGGCCGCACGGTTATGGCTGTGCGGCGTTTTTTCTTGTTTAAGATTTAACAATTTGGAAGCAAACGGGACCCATGTCCAGAAGAAGAGAAATTCCAAAGCGCGAGATATTGCCGGACCCCAAGTTTGGGAATCAGACGGTGGCTAAGTTCGTCAACGTGATTATGTTTGATGGCAAGAAGTCGGTGGCTGAACGGATCATGTATGGCGCACTCGATATCATTGCCGAGCGCAGTAAGAACGACCCGTTGGAGGTCTTTAATGACGCCCTGGATAATGTGAGACCCCAGGTGGAGGTCAAAAGCCGCCGTGTTGGTGGGGCCACCTATCAGGTGCCTGTGGAAGTACGACCCATTCGACGCACCGCCCTGGCTATGCGCTGGATTACTGATGCGGCCCGTAAGCGCAATGAAAAGTCTATGACCCAGCGTTTGGCCCATGAGTTGCTTGATGCCGCCGAAAATCGCGGTGGTGCGGCCAAGAAGCGTGAAGATGTACATCGTATGGCAGAGGCCAATAAGGCCTTTTCTCATTTCCGGTTTTAATCCGTCAGTATCACAGAATTTATATTTAGGTAACTATCGTGGCACGTACTACCCCTATTGAGCGCTATCGTAATATCGGCATCATGGCCCACATTGATGCGGGTAAGACGACGACCACTGAGCGCATCCTGTTTTATACCGGTGTCTCCCATAAAATTGGTGAGGTGCATGATGGCGCTGCGGTGATGGACTGGATGGAGCAGGAACAAGAGCGTGGTATCACCATTACCTCTGCGGCTACGACCTGCTTCTGGAAGGGTATGGATGAGAATTATGACGAGCACCGGATCAATATCATTGATACCCCTGGGCATGTGGACTTCACCATTGAGGTAGAACGTTCCTTGCGGGTGCTTGATGGTGCCTGTGCGGTCTTTTGTGCGGTGGGGGGTGTAGAGCCTCAATCCGAGACAGTGTGGCGTCAGGCCAATAAATATGGTGTGCCCCGCATGGCCTTCGTGAATAAGATGGATCGGGCCGGTGCCGATTTTCTGCGTGTGGTGGATCAACTCAAGACTCGTCTGGGTGCCAACGCCATTCCCCTTCAGCTGCCCATTGGTGCCGAAGAGGGCTTCGAGGGTATCGTCGATCTGGTCAAAATGAAGGCCATTTACTGGGAAGAAGAGAACAAGGGCATCAAGTTTGAGGAACGCGACATTCCTGCCGAGCTCCTGGAGCAGGCCAAGGCATTACGTGAACAGATGGTGGAGGCTGCGGCCGAGGCCACCGAAGAGTTGATGGACAAATATCTTGAGGCCGACAGCCTGTCTGAAGAAGATATCAAGGCGGGGCTGCGTCTGCGTACGCTGCACAATGAGATTGTCTGCGTCATGTGCGGTTCTGCGTTCAAGAATAAGGGCGTCCAGGCCATGTTAGACGGGATTATTGACTATATGCCGTCTCCTGTTGATGTGCCTCCTATTACAGGCATCCTTGATGACAAGGACGAGACTGAAGCCGAGCGCCCCTCCAGTGACAAAGAACCCTTTGCTGCCCTGGCCTTTAAGATTGCCACCGACCCCTTTGTGGGGCAGTTGGTGTTCTTCCGGGTGTATTCGGGAGTGCTGAAGTCCGGGGATAGCATTTATAACCCGGTGCGCCACAAGAAAGAACGCATTGGCCGTATTTTGCAGATGCACTCCAACTCCCGGGAAGAGATCAAAGAAGTGCGTGCTGGTGATATTGCCGCCGCAGTGGGCCTCAAAGATGTCACCACCGGGGATACCCTGTGTGACACCAAGGCCATCATCACCCTGGAGCGTATGGAGTTTCCGGAGCCGGTAATTTCTCAGGCGGTGGAGCCCAAGACCAAGGTCGATCAGGAGAAGATGGGTGTGGCCCTGTCCAAGTTGGCACAGGAAGACCCCTCATTCCGTGTCAGGACGGATGAAGAGTCCGGACAGACCATTATCTCCGGTATGGGTGAGTTGCACCTGGATATTATCGTCGACCGCATGAAGCGTGAGTTCAGTGTTGAGGCCAATGTGGGCAAACCCCAGGTGGCCTATCGTGAAACCATTAAAGAAGCGGTCAGCCAGGAACACAAATTTTCCAAACAGACCGGTGGTAAGGGTCAGTATGGGCACGTCTATCTCAAGATCGAACCTCAGGAACGGGGTGCAGGGTTTGAGTTTGTCGACGCCATCAAGGGTGGCAATGTGCCACGTGAATATATCCCGGCAGTCGAGAAGGGCATTGTCGCTACTATGGGGTCTGGCATTCAGGCGGGTTATCCGGTGGTAGACGTCAAGGTAACCTTGTACGACGGTTCTTATCATGACGTGGACTCCTCCGAATATGCATTTAAGACTGCCGGTAGCCTGGCCTTTCGTGAAGGTGCCCAGAAGGCCAGCCCGGTGTTGTTGGAGCCCATCATGGCGGTGGAAGTCGTGACCCCCGAAGAATATATGGGTCCGGTCAACGGTGACCTCAGCTCTCGTCGTGGTGTGATCCAGGGTATGGAAGATGCCCCGGCGGGTAAGGTGATTCGTGCCGAAGTCCCCTTGGCTGAGATGTTTGGCTATGCCACTTCCTTGCGTTCTGCCACCCAGGGCCGTGCCAACTACACCATGGAATTCAAAAAATATGCGCCTGCACCTAACAACATCGCGGAAGCGGTTATTAAAAAGGCGAGTTAACGGTAAAAGCGAGTGAAAGATTTTTAGGAGATGAACCATGTCTAAAGAGAAATTTGAAAGAACCAAGCCCCACGTCAACGTAGGGACCATAGGTCATGTGGATCATGGCAAGACGACGCTGACGGCGGC
>JAADGI010000014.1 GCA_013152415.1 Gammaproteobacteria bacterium
GCAGCTTTCACCGGAATCGGTGGCAGGCTTCGAATGGAATGGGGGGCAACCTTCCTCTGGAATCAGTGGCAGGGTTAGTCTGGAATACTCAAGTTGGCCAAAGGATTTTGTTTGAGATAACCCCAGGCGTATTCGATGGGGTTCAGCTCCGGTGCATAGGGCGGCAAGAGGACGGAATGAATCGTGCGGGTATCGCGCAAAAACGCCATGACGGATTTAGCCCGATGAGCTCTAAGCCGATCCCAGACGAGCACGATGGGATGAGGATCGAGCTATTGGTGAAGTTGGCGCAAGAAGGCGATGATCAATACGGCGTTGATGTGGGTATCGGGGTGGAGGCGAAAGTACAGATGCATGTGATCCCGCCTCGGGGCGACACACAACGCGGCGATGACGGAGACCTTCTTATGCGAACGGGTACGTTGGACAAGGACCGGAGTCTGGCCGCAGGGACTCCAACTGCGCCGCACCAGCGGTGCCATCAAAAGCCCGGATTCGTCGAGGAAAACGAGGCAGGCCTTCAGGCGCGTAGCGTTTTTTTTACCCGCGGCCAGTCTTCTTTGACCCACCGCTGGATTTCGTCCTCATCGCGTTCGATCGCACGACGGGTAGGTTTTTGCGGGCTGAAACCCAATCCATGCAGCAGGCGCCCGATATGATCGACGTGGTAGTCCACCTCAAAACGGTCCCAGATGACCTGGGCCACTCGCGGACAGGTCCACAAATCGGTGGCAAAACCGGCAGCCTTGGCGCCCTTCAACAAAATCTTCTCCAGGCGTTTTTTGCCCTTGGCATCCAGGGCTGGTGGTCGCCCGGGAGTCGGTCGGGCTTGAATGCCGACCTCTCCCTGTTTGCGGTAAGCCGCATTCCAGCGGCGCACACTGCGTCGATCTCGCCGTGCGACTTCAACAGGGGTGTAACCTTCTTTAAGCAATGCAATACTTCGGTGGCGGCGTTGTTCCAACACTTTGGGGCTTCCACAAGGTCTCATCACAGGGTACCTCCTCCCCTAAGGATAGGACATTACTAATGCAGGAGTCAATAGTTTCCTTATCATCAAGATCGTACTTGTGGCATAGAGCGCATATGTAGCACTTATCAGCTAGGTCTTCCCTTTGTCTGTACCGATACTGTGTGTAAAATTTCGGCAATTTGACCATTCCTCTCATACCACCCAACGCTTTGCTCACTAGCAATTTAATAGGGCACGTTTTTGCGAGTGCAAAACAAGTACCGCATTAAATTGTCCGGTGTAGCTATGTGTTAGAGGTTTATTTTGCACGCTACTTACTAACCTAGGGGATCAAAGGGGTCGAGTTACTTGAAATGATTTTGATGGAAGCACAAAGACCGGGGCACCATAATTTGATCATCGAATTGGTCGGTTTGTTATGCGTCACTTGGCTTTTAGGGGGAATTGTTCGGGATGCTCGATGGTCTCTATCCCTAGATCTACGTCAAGATCAGGCCAATAGAGATGTCCGGGACTATGCTCTTCTACGTTCAACACTTTCCCAACTGGCGCATCCTTGAACCATGGGAAATCTTCAAAAGACATAAAATGCTCACGATTCCCAAATAGCAGCCATACACCGTGGCTTGAAATATTTGTTATCTCAACTTCCGAAGAAGCTATACCATGCGGTCTTGAGCTCATCGTAGCGCTCTCCAATAATCTTCTCTATTACGTTCAATTGTACATTAGAAAACCGATAGTTTCTCGCCAACACAAGCTCTGGTTTCAGCCAGTATTTTGCTTCTCCATCAGGGCTATACACATGTACATGTGGGCGTGACTCTTCCCTTGAGAAGAAAAAGAACCTGTATCCGCTCTCCCTGAATATCGTAGGACTCATCTATTTCCCTATATACCTGTTCCTTGTTTTTCTCTGCGCCTTTGCGGCCCCCGCGTTATTTCCAAAGCAACTAAAAAATCAGACAGTCGCCTGGTCACCTTTCTTAGTCAACCAAGCCTTACGATCTGCGGCACGCTTCTTGGCCAACAGCAGATCAAGCACCTTTTTAGTGGTGTCACCGGGTGTGGCGGTGAGCTGCACCAGGCGGCGGGTATCGGGGTTCATAGTGGTCTCCCGCAACTGCATGGGGTTCATTTCCCCCAGGCCCTTAAATCTCTGCACATTCACCTTACCCTTAAGTTTTTCCGCTTCGATGCGTTCTAACACGCCCTTCCTTTCCTGGTCATCCAGGGCATAGTAAACATGCTTGCCCACATCAATACGGTACAGGGGCGGCATAGCGATGTAGACACGACCGGCTACCACCAGCGCAGAAAAATGACGCACGAACAGGGCGCATAGCAGCGTAGCGATGTGCAGGCCATCTGAATCTGCGTCCGCAAGGATGCAGATCTTGCCATAGCGCAGGTTGTCTATATTGCTGACGCCGGGGTCTACCCCCAGGGCCACGGCAATATCGTGTACCTCTTGAGAGCCTAATACCACCGCAGGGTCCACTTCCCAGGTGTTCAATATCTTTCCCCGTAGCGGCATGATGGCCTGGAACTCACGGTCCCGGGCCTGCTTGGCTGAGCCGCCCGCGGAATCACCTTCCACCAAAAATAATTCAGTCCGTTCCAGATCCTGGCTACTGCAATCTGCCAGTTTGCCGGGCAAGGCCGGGCCACTGGATATTTTTTTGCGGGCAACTTTCTTTCCAGCACGCAAACGGGCCTGGGCATTGTCGATGGCCAACTGGGCAATGCGTTCTGCATCGGCGGTGTGTTGGTTAAGCCACAGACTCAATGCATCCTTGGTGACCCCCGACACAAATACGGCAGTTTCCCGTGACGAGAGTCGCTCTTTGGTTTGCCCGGAAAATTGGGGATCCTTGAGCCGCACCGATAAAATATAATTACACTTCCCCCACACGTCATCTGGGGCCAACTTCACCCCACGGGGTAGTAGGTTTCTAAACTCACAAAACTCTCGAATGGCCTCGGTCAGTCCACTACGAAAGCCATTAACATGGGTGCCCCCCTGGGGTGTAGGAATAAGATTGACGTAACTTTCCGCTACTGGCTCACCATCCTCACACAACCAGGCTATGGCCCAATCCACTTCTTCATCGCTACCCTTGTAGCACCCTACAAAAGGTTCTTCGGGCACCCGCTCCACATCCGCCAATTCATCCAACAAATAGTCGAGCAAGCCATCTTCGTAATACCACTGTTCGTTGTCTTTCTTGTTGGCCTCGCTAACGAAGGATAAATGCAGACCTGGGCATAATACCGCCTTGGCTCGCAATAAATGCTTCAGGCTGGGAATATGAAAGTTTACGGAATCAAAAAATTGTGGGTCGGGAAGAAAGCGCAATAAGGTCCCTGTATTGCGGGTACCGACTTTGCCCACCGCCTTCAGGTCCTGGGTCTTTTCACCACCGGAAAATTGCATTTTGTATTCTTTGCCGCCACGTCGCACCTGCACCATGAGCGCTTTGGACAGGGCATTGACCACCGATACCCCCACTCCATGTAAGCCACCTGAAAACCGATAGTTCTTGCCGGAAAATTTTCCCCCTGCATGGAGGCGGGTGAGAATGACTTCGACCCCCGAAACCCCTTCCTCCTTATGTTTATCCACTGGCATTCCACGGCCATCGTCTTCCACCGACATGGAGCCATCCTTATGGAGGGTGATATCGATACGCTTGGCATGGCCAGCAATGGCCTCATCGACACTATTATCAATCACTTCCTTGGCGAGATGATTGGGCCGATCAGTATCGGTATACATCCCTGGCCGTTTGCGTACCGGCTCAAGCCCGGTAAGCACCTCAATGGCTGAGGCATCATAAACCCGATTCATGATGGACGATGCTCCACAAGACAGGCTTGGCCAGCACTACGGCTCATTATCTTCTATATCGTATTTAATTCTTCTCACGATATCCCGGGGTGATCTGGGATACTCATTATCGGAACACAAATAATAACGAGCAAGATCAAAACGATATCGACTCTCTCCCCAATAGCGGATAGGCTGCCATTGGGAGTCGCTAACAAGCCGCCACTTACCCTCCGGGATACCGTAGGCATAGGTCTTGTATAGCTGGGCCCCGCAACGAAGGCCTTCAAAAAAGATATTGCGCACCCCAGTTTTCGATTCAATGGCGTAGGCAAATCTCACTACCCCGTCTTTTCCCAAAGTCACGGACCGGCTATCAACCAACAAGCGACCCCGATCCGTAGGTGATCTGCCGGCTTCCACCAGGTAACGATCCTTGGGGTAGGCAGGCAGCTGGGTCCCGCCTTCACTCCAACGCTTGGCTGCGGTCGCACTGGGGTCAAAATCAAATTTGTACTCAGGTTCTTCCATTGGACCATCTGACAGGGCTGGGACAACGACGACACCCATAGTCAGAAATACTAAACCGGAAAAATACAGACGCAATGACATCAAAAAGGCCCCTTGAGCAGTAATAAAGGGGCCAGTATACCGCCTTTAGCAACCCAAATCAGGCGAGATCCTGGACCAGGGAGTGGCGTATCGTTTCCGGAACCGGATCACTTTGGTGGCAATAGGCCTCGTGTTCGATGCCTACCGCGATGGGTTCACCGGCCTTGGCCAAGGTAACCATTTCCGGGGACAACTCAAAGCGAAGGAAATGCACCGAGGAGGTCTTTTCATTGTTTTCTCTTTCCATGTCTTCATCTGCGATAGCCCAGACATGTTCATGGTCTGCCACCTTGACCCACACCCGGCTCTCAATGCCCTTCATGCTTTCAAGCGCCACCTTACGTTCACCTTCATCCTCAAATTCAATCATGAAGGTGGCCTTCCAATTGCCACCATCGGGAATCAAGGGATTATAGGTTGAGAGTTCTTCCTCGATAGCATCAGGCTCAAAGATACGCTCAACCCGCAGCATCTCCTGAATCTGATAGAGCATGGTCTTACGATCCTCGAAGTACAAAGCAGCATTAGGTCCAACTTGCACCCTACGCGCCTTCTTATGGGCCATGATTTTGGTTCTGAAATCACTGCGGTGCTCAGTGTAATCTTCGAGGCTAAGCAAATCCTGGCGCGTCAATTTCTGCATCTCTGTTTCCAAGTGTACGTTTAGCTAAAGGCAGATACTCACTAAATTCCATAGGCTTGTCGTAACAATGAAATCGGGTGTTGTGATTGACTACCGTCATCAAGTCCACGTTCGATATGATGCCCTGCCATAGCACAATCACTAGTATAGTGATCCGGTGAAGATTTTTTGATCAAGCGTACGATGGGCCGGCAAATTTTCACCGCCGCCGAATGGAATTCCCGTTTAAGCGCGTAGGTACCGTCGTGCCCCGAACACCGTTCAATGACCTCTACCGTAGTGCCAGGAACTAACTTAAGTATATCCCGGGTCTTCATGCCGATACGCTGCACCCGTTGATGACAAGCGGCGTGATAGACCACCTTCCCTAAAGGGCCGACAAAATGGGTATTAAGCTTGCCGCCCTTGTGCCTCAGCATGAGATATTCAAAAGGATCATAAGTGGCATCCCTGACCTTTAGCACATCCATATCTTCCGGATACATCAAGGGTAATTCTTGCTTGAACATGAGCACACAAGAAGGCACCGGGGCAACAATATCCCAACCCTCATCGACAAGTTTGGCCAACACCGGGATATTGACTTCCTTTAACTTGTTGACGGCCTCCAGATCACCCAACTCCAGCTTGGGCATACCACAACATCGCTCCTGGTCTGCCACTCGCACAGGAATACCATTGTGCCCAAACACCGTAATCAGGTCTTCGCCTATCCGAGGTTCGTTGTAATTGCCGTAGCAAGTTGCAAATAACACGACTTTGCCCTGGGTACCCCCCACCGGCTCGACCTGTGAGGTATCCACACCTTGTTCCTTGAAACGCTTACGTAAGGTATGCCGATGGTATTGAGGCACTGTGGCTTCAGGATGTACGCCCAGTGCTTTGTCCAATAGCTTACGCATCGTTCCGCTACGGTTAGCGGCATTGACTGCATTGACCACAATGGGGATAGCGGCCAACTGCCCCACTTTATCGGTGGAGGCCAGAATCTTGTCCCGGGTCTTGGGCCGTCCCTCTCTAAAATACACCGCCTTGGCACGTAACATGAGATGAGGGAAATCCAGATTCCACTCATGAGGGGGGACATAGGGGCACTTGGTCAAGAAACATAGATCACATAAGTAACAGTGATCCACCACCTTGGGGTAATCTTTCTTATCCACCCCATCCACTTCCAGGGTAGAAGACTCATCTACCAAATCAAATAAGGTGGGAAAGGCTTGGCACAGATTGACGCAGCGCCGACAGCCGTGACAGATGTCAAAGACCCGCTCCAGTTCTTCGTTGAGCAAATCATGGTTGTAAAAATCACCCTCCCGCCACTGAACTGCGTGGCGGGTAGGAGCCTTCAGGCTACCTTCATGGGTGATCGGCATAATCGAATAGATGCTGGTTGATAAACAAAGGGGCCGCAAACGACCCCTGATTATAGAACATCTAAGCCGACAGGCTAGTCCAAGCTGTCCAGGGCTTTTTGAAAACGATTGGCGTGAGAACGCTCGGCCTTGGCCAGGGTTTCAAACCAATCGGCAATCTCATCAAAACCCTCATCACGGGCAGATTTGGCCATACCTGGGTACATATCCGTGTACTCGTGGGTCTCACCGGCGATGGCGGCCTTGAGGTTATCTGAAGTACCACCGATGGGAAGCCCGGTAGCAGGATCACCCACAGCTTCAAGGTATTCCAGATGCCCGTGGGCGTGGCCCGTTTCGCCTTCCGCAGTAGAACGGAATACGGTGGATACGTCATTATAGCCTTCTACATCAGCCTTGGCCGCGAAGTACAAATAGCGTCGATTGGCCTGGGACTCACCAGAGAAGGCGTCCTTTAGATTCTGTTCAGTCTTGCTGCCCTTAAGGTCCATCATGATCTCCTAATTGATAGTAAAGTGGCACAGAATTCAACGCCGGGGCGGTGTGTTTCTGTGGGTAAGGTCTGTCTTTGGTGGCTCACATCCACCCATGAGCCCCCACACTAGTATAGGACCCACACTGAATTCCACATTTAGAATGATTCTAAACTTAGCCCAAGGAACTTGTCAACGGGCACCACCCCCCATACCCATGAACTGGTGTACAATCCCTCCCCCCCATAGCCCTGCCGGAGCCTTTGTGTGCCAAAACGGAAAGTCGTCAAACCTGTAGAATCCGGTAAATCAGCTGATTTTGAGGGTTCTTTGGCAGAGTTGGAGAAACTCGTCACCCGCCTGGAGGGGGGTGAACAGACACTCGAACAGTCTCTAGAGGATTTTGAACGGGGTATCTCGCTGGCTCGATCTTGTCAAAAGGACCTTAAAGCTGCAGAGCAGCGGGTCGAGAAACTCATCGAGAAAAATGGAGAATTTGTCACCGAACCCTTTGCCCCCGAAGACTGACTTGGACAGCTTCCAAGCCCAACTGCAACGATACCAATCGCGTATCGAAGAGGCCTTATTGCAACGTCTCCCGGCGGCCTCACAGGAACCCAAGATTCTGCATGAAGCCATGCGCTACGGCATCTTGGGGGGTGGCAAGCGTATCCGTGCGGTGCTCGTCTACGCCACCGGCGAAGCTCTGGGCGTCCCCATAGAACAACTCGATGCCCAAGCCTGCGCAGTGGAGTTTATTCATGGCTATTCGCTCATCCACGATGACCTGCCGGCCATGGACAATGATGAGCTACGACGGGGAAAAGCCACTTGCCATATAAAATTTGGTGAATCCCTCGCCTTGTTGGCAGGAGACTCCCTACACAGCCTGGCGTTTGAGACCTTGGCCCAGGACCCCGCCATTCGGGTGCGCCCACAGCGGCGTATGGACATGGTCGCAAAGCTCACCCACACCGCCGGCAGCAAAGGCATGGCAGGCGGTCAGGCCATCGACCTGGCTGCGGTAGGAAAAATGCTGAACCTGGCCCAGCTCAAGCAGATGCATAGCCTGAAAACCGGTGCCCTGATTCAGGCTGCAGTAGCCCTGGGGGCACTAAGTGCCGACCCGGTCGAGACGAGTGTAGCCAAAGACCTGGATAACTATGCCCACTGTATCGGGCTGGCCTTTCAGATCCAGGATGACATCCTTGATGTGGAAGGTGATACCCACATTTTGGGGAAAAACAGTGGCAGTGACGTCGCCCAATCCAAACCCACCTACCCGGCGCTGCTGGGCCTGGAGGGTGCCAAACGGGCCGCCCAGGAGAGCCTCGATTCGGCACTCGCAAGCTTGGAGGCATTGGGAGATAATGCCAAGTTCCTGCGCAACATTGCCAACTACGTGACTCAGAGATCTTACTGATATGCCTGGAAGGGCCCATTACCCGTTACTTGAAACCATCAATGATCCAGCCGACCTGCGTCGGCTGGACGAGATGCAGCTCGTCCTCTTGGCAGATGAGTTGCGTGGTTTCCTGATCAGTACCGTATCACAGACCGGGGGTCACCTGGCCGCCGGTCTCGGTACGGTAGAGATGACTATCGCCCTCCACCATGTATTTAACACCCCCTACGACCGATTGGTGTGGGACGTGGGGCATCAGACCTATCCCCACAAAATTTTAACCGGACGACGTGCCGCCATGGCAAGCCTGCGCCAGGATGGTGGACTGTCCGGTTTTCTACGCCGCGATGAAAGCGAGTACGATACCTTTGGGGCGGGACACTCCAGCACCTCCATTAGTGCTGCCCTGGGCATGGCAGTCGCCGCTGCCCAGCAAAAAAAGGATCGCCAAGTGGTCGCCATCATTGGTGATGGGGCCCTGGCAGCCGGTATGGCCTTTGAGGCCCTAAACAACGCCGGCGATATGGATGCGGACCTGATGGTGGTACTCAATGACAATGACATGTCTATCTCCCAAAATGTGGGTGCCTTGTCTAACTACCTTGCCCGTATCCTGTCGGGAAAAGTCTACTCCAGTGTGCGTGAAGGCAGTAAAACCGTATTGTCCACGGTCCCCCCAGTCATGGATCTGGCCAAACGCTGGGAAGAACACATGAAGGGCATGATCATGCCCGGTACCCTGTTCGAAGAATTGGGCTTTAACTATATTGGCCCCATTGATGGGCATGACTTACATACCCTGATCAAAACCCTGCAAAACATGCACGAGCTAAAAGGCCCCCAGTTTCTGCACGTAGTCACCCAAAAAGGCAGGGGTTACAAACCCGCCGAAGGTGACCCCTGCAGTTACCATGGCGTCTCCCCCTTCGACCCCGCAACCGGCAAGATGGAGAAAAAATCAGGCGCCCAAACCTATACCCAGGTATTTGGCCAGTGGCTATGCGACATGGCGGATCAAGACGAAGATGTCGTCGGGGTCACCCCTGCCATGCGTGAGGGCTCCGGACTGGTGGAATTTTCCCAACGCTTTCCGGAGCGCTACTTCGATGTAGGTATTGCCGAACAACACGCGCTCACCTTCGCCGCAGGCCTTGCCTGTGAAGGTCTGAAACCGGTTGTCGCCATCTACTCGACCTTTTTGCAACGGGCTTATGATCAACTCATCCACGATATATGCCTGCAAGACTTACCCGTCGTGCTGGCCATCGACCGGGCCGGTCTGGTGGGTGCCGATGGCCCGACCCACTCGGGAAATTTTGATCTGAGCTTTCTGCGTTGCCTGCCCAATATTACGGTCATGGCCCCCGCCGATGAAAATGAGTGCCGGTTGATGCTCACCACCGCCATGGGCATCGCTGGACCCAGCGCCGTACGCTACCCCCGTGGAAGCGGCCCCGGGACCAAGGTGGAAAAGACGATGCGCACCCTGCCCGTGGGCAAAGGAGAGATCCGGCGCTCGGGACATGGGGTCGCCATACTGGCCTTTGGCACCCTATTGGCACCCGCCCTGGAGGCAGGAGAGGCTCTGGACGCCACTGTCGTCAACATGCGCTTCGTAAAGCCCCTGGATGAGGTACTTGTCGCCCAATTGGCTGCCGATCACAACTTGCTCGTGACCGTGGAAGAGAATGTGATCGCGGGTGGGGCCGGGGCCGGGGTCAACGAATACCTCGCAGCCGCAGGCCTACGTGTCGCCACCCTCAATCTTGGCCTGCCGGATGTCTTTCTGGGCCACGGTGATCAGGCATCCTTACTCGCCAGTTGCGGTCTCGACAGCCGTGGCATCCAGGCCGCCATTATTCAGGCACAACCCCAACCCCTTGCCTCACAATTGGGTGCCGCCTATACTTGATCGTCTTGGTCAACTTTTCCCCCACGCCCCTTACTGAAAGAGCCTAGTCACCATGTCTGAAACGACCCCCATCAAGGCCAAACTGGCCGGCACTTCCATTGCAGACATCCAGAGCTCCCCGGATACCCGCCGTATCGCTATCGATAAAGTAGGCATTAAAGATATTCGCCACCCGATTCGGGTCAAAGACCGCACCCGTGGTGAACAACACACCATCGCCAACTTCAATATGTATGTAGAACTGCCACATAATTTTAAGGGCACTCATATGTCGCGTTTTGTGGAAATATTAAATAACCATGAAACCGAGATTTCGGTAAACTCGTTTAAAGACATGTTGTCAGAGATGGCGGATAAACTGGAAGCCACCACCGGCCATATTGAGATGAACTTTCCCTATTTCGTCAATAAGACCGCGCCAATATCCGGTGTACAAAGCCTCATGGACTATCATGTCAACTTTATCGGGCAAGTGAAAGACGGTAAACAGTGCATGCAACTTAAAGTAGTCGTCCCGGTCACCAGCCTATGCCCCTGCTCGAAAAAGATTTCCGAACGCGGTGCCCATAACCAACGCTCCCATGTCACCGTTCAGGTCAAACCCAACAGCTTCATCTGGATTGAAGAGATCATCGACCTGGTAGAAGAAGAAGCCAGCTGTGAACTCTACGGCTTACTCAAACGCCCCGACGAGAAACACGTCACCGAACGTGCCTATGACAACCCCAAGTTTGTTGAAGACATGGTGCGAGATGTGGCCGGACGCCTGAACGACGATGAGCGCATTGATGCCTATACCGTGGAATCTGAAAACTTTGAGTCCATCCACAACCACTCCGCCTACGCGATGATAAAAAAGGATAAGTCGGAGGAATAATAATTATTTGATACAAAGGTGCTGACACGCAAGGATTCGCAGAAAAACAACCTTAAAGACTGACCGCACCGCAAAAGCATCAGTTTTCATGCCATACATCAAATGACGCTCCTCATTAAATAGCACAATAGAGATTGCAGCTATTGATGCATTTAAAAAGATCATTAACCGAACCACCACTGTATTTATTGATGCGCGAAAGCTGGAATCCAGTCGTTTCAACGGCTTCCTGGATGCCGGAACAAGTCCGGCATGACAATGTGGCGTTAACGGGACAGCACTGATGACTAACCATAATGGCTCCTGCCATAGAAAGCGAAACAAAACACTTGGCCTCCCCGAGCTGATTGCTATCGCACTTGGGGGTATGGTGGGTGGTGGAATTTTTACCATTCTGGGTATTTCGGTTTCAATGATAGGTGTTTTTACGCCATTGGCGATAATCCTTGGTGGAATAATGGCCTCTCTTGCCGCCTATTCGTATATCAAGCTAGGTGTTTACTACAAAGATGAAGGTGCCACCTATTCCTTTTATAAAAGGACATTTCCAGAATCTCCCTTTGCCGCATCACTTATTGGCTGGTGGGTCATATTTGGTTATATAAGCACACTAGCACTATACGCATATACCTTTGCATCTTATGCCATTAGTGGTTTTTCGTCTTCCAATACTGAATGGGAACGCAAACTTGTTGCGGGAGCCGTTATCCTTACCTTTACGCTTATCAATATTTGGAGTGTTAAAGGAATGGGAAAAATTGAAGACATTATGGTTTATTCCAAACTGGTGATACTTGCTATCATCTCTTTTATACTCATCAACAATAGCCAAACAACTCTCCCCGTATTATTGCAGGATAACAATGACACGGGGATATTATCCATCTTGATAGTTGCTTCAATCACCTTTGTGGCATACGAAGGGTTTCAGCTTGTTATCAATGCCATCAGTGAAATGGATAATCCAGAGAAAAATATCCCAAAAGCTATCTATTCTGCCCTACTCCTTGCCATTCTGATTTATGTTGTTATTTCACTAGGCGCTATTCTGGCAATCCCTTTTGATGAGATTATACAAAACAAGGAAAATGCTCTCGCTTCTGGCGCTGGAAATATACTAGGTCATTGGGGGACTGATCTCGTTATTCTGGGTGCGCTATTAGCAACAAGTAGCGCTATCAGCGGAACTGTATTTGGAGCATCAAGACAAATCGCTGCTATTGCAAATGATGGGTATTTTCCAGGTCTTCTTGCCAAGCGAATCAATCACATTCCTGTTTTTGCCATTATAAGCATGTCTGTCTTGGCATTTCTCCTTGTGCTTGCCGGTAGCCTGAAAGTTATACTTGAATTTGGTAGCATCACATTTCTGCTGGTTTCTCTGTTAATGGCTTATGCCAATTACAAAATTCGTGATTTAACCCATTCATCAACATTCATTACAATTCTTTCTTTTTTTGTACTCTTTCTTGGGACGGCGCTTATTTTATATTATGAAATAAACAACCAACCGCAACAAATAATTTTTATTTTTGGTCTATATACGCTATTAACCGCAGGTTCATGGCTGTATTCAAGAAACAAGATTCATCAATCTGCTAACTAACAAAACACTTTGGTACAGATAATCGACAACAACTCTTAAATTGCAAGTTTATTCGTTACAAATGATACAAGCCAATCACCACTCCATCGTCCTATATAAGCATCACGCCCAAGCTGAAAATAAATGCGGCAAGCAAAGAAAATGAAAGGTTAATATGGAATCCTGTCAGTTTATGTGGAACTATTTATCAGGTAATCGGTCCCATCGAGAGTCCGCTTCATAAAGCTGATGCAGCCTAAACCTGGCTCAGAAAGCACCCTGGTGGGCACACCGATAATACTCTGCCCAGGTCATCTGCGAGGACCAATAGTTTAAGGTACTACAAGCCACTACCAATATTGACCCGTTCGTTTACATCCCCCATTTAAGGTGTAACAATGGTCGCACCTATCCGATTCAATAGTTTGAAAAAGGTGAAATAACATGGGCACCACATTAATAGTTATTCTGGTTGTTGCTGCACTGGTCATTTTTTATGTGATCGGGATTTTCAACAAACTGGTTACGCTAAAGAATCGTTATCAGAATGCCTTTGCACAGATTGAGGTACAATTAAAGCGTCGCTACGACCTGATACCCAATCTCATCGAGACCGCAAAAGGTTATATCAAACACGAACGTGAAACCTTGGCGGCGGTAGTCGAAGCGCGTAATACGGCACAAAATATGCTGTCGACAGCGGCGGCTGATCCGGGCAATGCCGAGGCGATAAAGGGGCTGAGCGGTGCCGAAGGCAAGCTTGCTGGTGCCATGATGAATTTTAACATGGTGATGGAGGCCTACCCAGACCTCAAGGCCAATCAGAATATGATGCAGCTAAGCGAGGAACTTATCTCCACCGAGAATAAAATCTCTTTTGCCCGACAAGGCTTTAACGACCAAGTGATGGACTATAACACCTACAAACAAACATTCCCCCCTGTATTCTTTGCGGCAGCATTTGGCCATTCGCAAGATGCAACATTACTGGAATTTGAAGACAGCGAAGCCATGCAAGCTGCACCAAAAGTCTCATTCTAATCACCACTATAAAGATATAGCTGCTTGAAATGAATTTTTTTGAATCTCAAGACCGTGCCCGTAGAAACACAGTCCAGCTTGTACTCCTGTTTGTTCTGGCTGTAGTTACCTTAATTGCCATGACCAATCTATTGGTCATGGTGGTGTTTGGCTATATTGACAGCCAACAAATGCAAGAGGGCGGTACGCTACTCCAGCAAATAGATTGGCAAACCTTTATCGCCGTCAGTGTGGGCGTCAGCGTAGTAGTGGTGGTGGGCAGTCTCTACAAGATTATGACTTTGTCAGCCGGTGGCAAGGCTGTTGCGGAGGCGTTGGGTGGACGGCTGATTCCACAAAATACCGATGACCCGAAACATCGCAAATTATTAAATGTGGTAGAAGAAATGGCTATCGCCTCCGGCACACCGGCACCGCCGGTTTATTTGCTTGTGGATGAACCAGGCATCAATGCCTTTGCGGCTGGTTTTTCACCGCGCGATGCTGTCATTGGCGTCACTCAGGGGACCATCGATCAGCTAAGCCGCGATCAATTGCAAGGTGTCATTGCCCATGAGTTCAGCCATATTTTTAATGGCGACATGCGACTCAACATCCGCTTAATGGGCGTACTGCACGGCATCCTCATAATCGGCATTATTGGCTACTATATTTTATATTCCACTTCCTTTTCGAGACACAGCAGGAGCAATGATAAGGGTGCAGGTGGAATACTGGCGCTGGCTATTGGGCTGATGGTCATTGGTTTTGCCGGTACATTTTTCGGCAGTATGATTAAGGCTGCAGTAAGCCGAAAACGGGAATATCTGGCGGATGCCTCAGCGGTTCAATTTACCCGTAACCCAGATGGGATTGCCGGTGCATTAAAGAGGATCGGTGGGCTCGAGTTTGGCTCAAAAGTGGAAAACCCAGGCGCATCCGAAGTCAGTCACGCCTTTTTTGCCCAAAGCCTTTCGGGGTTCATGCAGTCATTGTCCGCCACCCACCCACCTCTGGCCAAGCGTATCCTGCGCCTTGACCCCCAATGGGACGGTAAATTTGACACTTCCCGTGAAGTAGACTCACCCCAGAATGAAGAAGGGACGGGCAAATCAGAGTCCATGACACGTGAGGAGCTTGCTAAAAAGGTCGCTACTGTCGTCACGGGTGCTGCAATGGCCGATGTCGCCCAGGCTATTGAACAAATTGGTCAACCCCAGCAGGAGACAATCCGTTACGCCCACTTGCTGATATCAGAGTTGCCTGCAGTTATTAAGGAAGCTGCCCGTGAGCCCTACGGAGCCCGTGCCGTTATTTACTCCTTGGTGCTTGATCCAGAACAAGAGGTTCGTGACAAGCAATTGGATCATCTAAAGAGACATGCCGATCCAGATGTCTTTGTGCTAACACATAAGCTCATACCGGAAATGGACGGGCTGGATATTAAATATAGATTACCACTGATTGATATCGCCATACCGGCACTAAAGCAGATGTCAATCAACCAGTATAAATTATTCAAAAAAAATCTGGTTGCATTGATTGAGATGGATTCCAGGATTGATCTTCTGGAGTGGTCGTTACAGAAAATTATTTTTAACCACCTGGATGGACAGTTCTTTAAACTGGAACCAATAAAGACCCGATATTCCCAACCCAGGCAACTCAAAAAAGAAGTTGGATTAATCCTCTCGGTAATGGCCTATGCCGGCCAACAAAATCAAGGCGATGCTGAAAGAGCATTTGCGGCAGCAACAACCACGTTGGATTTTGGTGGGCTTCAATTAGTACCCAACCACGCAATCAGTCTTTCAGGCCTGGATCGGGCTCTACAGAAACTTGCAAGACTAAAACCTCTGGCCAAACCCCCACTACTGAAAGCCTGTGCCGCCAGCGTTACACAAGATCAAATAATATCCCCCGTTGAAGTCGAGTTATTGCGCACCTTTGCGGATGTCCTTGACTGTCCCATGCCACCCATCATCCCGTAGCACTCATCCGGAACCCTTCGTGCCCTTGCACAAGGGCACCCTATCCCATAACACATCATGTCATGACGTGATTTGCGACGTATCGCAACTCCGTTTTATTCCCTATTAAATATTGGTGATGGTCTTGATTCTACAGCTGTGCAGAAGTAAAACTGTATGAACAATTTTGTTGTTGGCAGGCTACGATTACGGCCTGCAACAGGCCTGACTTGGAGTACAACAAATGCACAAACAAGACCCTGGGCGTCGGCATTTTCTGGTCCGTAGCATGACGACCGCTATACTGGCCGTGGCAACGGGGGCTGGTCTGCCACGACCAGACCGCGTATTGGCCTCGGCCTGGCCCACGGCGGCCTTTGGTGCCTCGAAAGAACAAGATGTATTGCAATTATTATATAGCGGTACCACACCGGCCAAGACTCTAGCCACCACCATCGACGCCCCTGCCATTTCTGAAAATGGCCTGGCGGTCAAGATAGGCATCAAAACCACATTACCCCATGTTCAATCCATCTCCCTGCTTCTGGCCGGCAACCCCCACCCTCTGGCAATGACCTTTAGCCTAAGCAAAGAAATGGATGGATTCGTGCAGACACGCTACAAGGTAGCCCAACCCACCCAAGCTAAAGTACTGGTTAAATCTGGAAAGCAAATCTACGTCTCAACCGCCAAAATTGACGTCACCAAAGGTGGCTGTGGCGGTTAAACAGCGCACCCGCAAAAGGTACTACTATGAGCCGCTTAACAAAACTCAAGACCCGCAAAATTGGGGACACCACAAGATTTCTTGTTCTCATCAACCACCCCATGGAAACGGGTTTTCGGCGCAATAAAAAAACGGGTGCCAGAATCCCCGCACACTTCATTAAAGAAATTGTGTTCAGGCTGAACGGTAAACCTGTGGCCACGGGCCAACTGGGTATCGCTGTATCCGCCAATCCCATATTGATTTTGTCATCCAAGACCGCCCACTCTGGTGATACCCTGGAAGTCAGCTGGAAAGACAACAAAGGAGAGTCGGGCTCGGCACAGATGACTATCGCCTAGGAATATATTACCGGCTGGACCCAACAGTGGTGAGTCGCTACATGAAGAAATGGCTGTTAGTCCAACCTGCATCAGCTAAGCAGATAGTTCCCTAGTATCTTTTCATTAATTCCATTTTATGCCCATCTCGAATCATTTTAACCTGACCCAAAAAAGACATCCCCAACAGGGGCGCATCTGGATAACGCCCCTCTAACACCCCCGCCGTAACATGGCGCAGAACAATCCCACCTATATCAACTTTGTCCAGCGTTACGGCGTACATCTTGACCACACCCGATGCCGTTGCGGCATAACCCGGCCTGCCAGTGCGATAATCAATATCCAGGCGTTCTGCCATGTGACTGCTCATGGCGACACTGCTGGCACCGGTGTCCACTAAAAATCGGACCGCATGACCATTGATATGACCTTCGGCATAAAAAAAGCCACTGCCATCGGCAAGTAACACCACACTAACAGGATCATCACTGTCTACAATGGGAGAGATCACGGCCTGCAAGGGCAGGCTTATCTGTCTACCCTTAATCTCAACTATGGCCCCGTCGGTATCTGCACTGATAAGTTGCACCCCTTCTGGACTGATCTCTCCCACTTTGAGCACCCGACGCTCACCATCAATACGCAAAATGGCCTTGTCTGCAGTCAACGCCAGCACCACTAACTTCTCCATCGCCATCATAGATGTGGGCAGCAGTAATAAAACAAAAGAAAACACGTAGGATGGGAGCTTCATAGCAGATACTTAGATTCTGAGGGTAACGAATGAGCCCCCGCAATAATGATACAATTGGCCGATGCCAAAATTGTTGATCTCACGCCACATCGCATGCGAGGGCCCAGGCTACCTTGGCGAAGTCCTCAAAGAAAAGGGTATCGACCATCATACGATCAAAGTGGATGCCGGTGAAGCCTTGCCTGAAACCCTGGAGGGCTATGATGGCCTGGTGCTGATGGGTGGGCCCATGAGTGTCAACGATACCCTGCCCTGGATACCACCAGCCCTGTCGCTCATACGCCAGGCCCAGGAACGTGACATGCCGGTATTGGGGCATTGTCTAGGGGGCCAGCTCATCGCCAAAGCCCTGGGGGCTGAAGTCACCGCCAACCCTACCTCTGAAATTGGCTGGCTTCCGGTACAGCAGGTGGCAAACCCCCATGACTGGCTAACCGGACTTGCCCCCCAGTTCAATGCCTTCCATTGGCATGGCGAAACCTTTTCTCTGCCCCAAGGGGCAAGTCGCATACTGGAGAGCCAGGCCTGTAACAACCAGGCCTTTGTGATGGGACGCACCCTGGCCATGCAATGCCACATCGAAGTCACCGCGCCGATGGTCCCCGAGTGGGCAACGCTCTACGCGGATCAAATCGCCCAACCCACCGAAACGATTCAATCGGCACAAGAGCTGACTACAGACCTGGACCAACACATCCGAGACCTGAGGCAAATTGCCGATAAGATTTATGCGCGTTGGCTACAGGGGCTGCTGTAAAACTATTCAGCTTATGTCCTGGGAGGTGGGTGACTCTGCGCTACTCACCCAACTTCGATAGCTCGAGGTGTCCCCACCCATGCCATCTTCGTAACCGGCCTCATAGGCATCATTTAAGCGTTGTTCCTCACGAACGGGATTGTGCAGATATCCACAGGCCCAACCATTGATGTATTCGCGGTTTACCCCAGCCTTCTCCATTAGGTCAATGGCACTGTAATAGGGATTATGGACACTACCGGGGGAAGCCTCCTGGTGGTGAACATCATCCGGGATTTGAACCCCGGATTCAGAGCTCAATCCAAGAGAGAGGTCCATGGGGTCCGGCTCATCATCAAGAGTTGACACCACTTCTTCAAGGTCAGCAAGTGACTCCTCATAGACCTGATTGGTCATCTCATCCAGATTCTCATCATCCGCGCTATCGCATTCAAAACCTTCCGATTCGGACGCCCTTTCCGTACTGGCTATTCCCGCCACACTCAAACCAAGAGGTGCGTCTACCAATTTAATTTGTGCGTCCACACGCCCAAGTGTGACCCCCGTATAGCTTTCAATCTCACGGATCAATCGCTTTTTCAATGATAAAACAGTATCCATATAGGGGCCTTTGTAGGCCGCGTTAAGCCGTAGACCCAAGTTTGGCTTGCCACGGTGCCTATAAAACCGCACGTCCGTCAAAGACAGACCCGGATGGTAATTCACAATGTCCAGTACCAGGCGCTCAACCATATGAATGGGTACCCTAACCTCTCCTTGGTCCAATTTATAGCGTATTACCCGATCACGTAGGGCATGGCTCACCCATGATAAAACGGCACTCAAGGCCAACGATATACCAATCAGCACCACACTGGCATCAAAAGACATACCCGTTCCGGCGAAAAATTGTGTCTGCACCAGGTCCTCCATGGCAGACAGAAAAAACAGGCTATTGCCGGGTTCGGCAGGAATAAACTTTAAAAACAGCAAGGTCCAGACCACAGCGGTGATGGCCAGAAGGATAGCGACGATGCCTGAGACAACACGAAAAAAATGCTTGGGAGTCATAGTTACGCTATATAGCATGTTGTTTGGGCTTGTGAAAAACCGAAGCCCCTACGGAAAGCTGAGGTCCCGAGTATAACCAATCCAGCCCGGACATTTTAGCCACCCGCACTTCGTGACCATAGCGAAGTACGTTAAACTGGGCAATATCAGCATCCTAACCAAACCACAGGAGACTACGCATGTTTCGCCTCTTCCTCATCGCCATGCTATTAACACCACTTTTGGCCTGTTCCACTGACGAACCTGGGACCCCGTCACCTTCGTCATCGGCTACCAGCAGCGACTATATGGTGCTGCGATCTACCACCAAATTTCCGTTCAATGATGTTGCAGAAAATATCGACATGGCCATTACAGACCTGGGATACAAGATCGATAACCACGCCTATATCGGACGTATGCTGGAACGCACCAAAGAGGCATTAGGGGCTAAAAATACAGTCTACCTCAACGCCCAGCAATTCCGCTTCTGTCCGGCGCAATACTCTCGCAACATGTTATCTGCCGACCCCCACAATATCGCCTTCTGCCCCTATATCATCAACGTCTATAATACCCCGGACAACCCCAAGAAAGTTTACGTAATGTTTCGCAAACCCGCCATCGTAGGCTCAGAAGAATCCAAAAAGGCGTTACGGGCAGTGGAAACACTGCTCACCGGAATTATTGATGAGGCGCTCCAGTAAGCAAAAATGTCAGGCTAAGGCCCGACCTGCATACCGTGGGTCGGGATTGATGTGCAGGATGCAAAATAGTGGTACGAATTCATCGCCCCAATCTCTCTGTGCCTTCTCAACAAAAACTATTTTTCCACCCGGAGCCGGTACAGCCCACCATAACCACCCCCATCAACACCATGAGCATCCCCACAATTTGCACCGTGGTAATGACCTCAATGCGGCTACGACCCACCACGGCCAGGATCACTACCACCAAGGTAGGATAGACGAACAATATCATGCGCTCCAGACCCGCAGAGATATAGGCCAGGCCGGAAAAATCGAGGTAACTGGCCAAATAATAACCCAGGAAACCCAACACAAAAATGGCGATTTTGTCCCGCAAGATAAGGCGCGACAGCCGCGCATGCCGACCCGCCCACAGGGCAACGAACAAAAAAAATGGCAGGGCCAGCAACATACGTACGGTCATAATCGTGACCGCATCGACACGGGTACCGTATTGGTAGGCGAGTTTGACCAATACGGCTTTGGCTGAAAACCCCAGGGCACCTGCCAGCGCCAACGCCATGCCACCGATAACATAACGAGGATTGGATTGTTGTTGATGATAATGGATATCCACTGTCCGCTCCGTATCTCGGGCCGCAGAACTCTGGACGCAGACAGCACACCAACAAAACAGCGGCCTATGCGCGGAGAGTTCCGCGACCACTGTGCTGTTACTCGTTTAAGTGATTAGAACGTGCTAGCGCAAGTGGCCGCCCATGGCTTTAAGCCATGGCAGCCACTTCATAGACGCGGCCTTGGAGACATCAAAGCTCACTAGGGCAAGACCGGTACTGAAATGTGTACGCGCATACATGGTCTAAGGATAAGTGCGCCACACTTGGACTGTCAAGACCTTAAATAGCTAATAAACCTCTAGCTGCTCTCGCCCCCCAAGCCCATGATATGGGTGCTCAGGCACTGACGTGTGCCATAGATTTTATTCCTCAGATGCTCACGCTCACGCCCACAAAGCCCTATAATAGTCACTAGGGAGCGAAGCCTCGCCCTCGTCGATCCCACTGCAAATTATAATATTTTTATAGGACTGTTATGCGTACTTCCAATCTACTTTTGTCCACCGTCAAAGAGGTCCCCGCCGACGCGGAAATCATCAGCCATCAACTCATGTTACGTGCCGGCATGATTCGCAAGCTGGCAGCGGGCATTTACAGCTGGTTGCCCCTCGGGTTGCGCGTATTACGCAAGGTCGAGACTATTGTCAGAGAAGAGATGGATAAGGCCGGTGCCCAGGAAGTCTTGATGCCGGCGATACAACCCGCCGAGCTATGGCAGGAATCAAAGCGCTGGGATCAATACGGGCCCGAACTGTTGCGCATCAATGATCGTCATCGGCGTGAATTCTGTTTTGGCCCCACCCACGAAGAGATCATCACCGATCTGATACGCCGTGAAATCAAGAGTTACCGTCAACTGCCCGCCAATTTTTATCAGATCCAGACCAAATTTCGTGACGAAATACGCCCACGTTTCGGCATCATGCGGGCACGGGAGTTCCTGATGAAGGATGCCTACTCCTTCCATATCGATGAGGCCTCTCTGAATCAGACTTACCGACAGATGCATGCCACCTATTCCACCATCTTCAGTCAACTGGGCCTGGAATTCCGCGCTGTAGAGGCCGATAGCGGCAGCATTGGTGGCGCCACGTCCCATGAGTTTCACGTCCTGGCAGATTCCGGTGAGGACGCCATCGCCCAGTGCGATCAATGCGACTATGCCGCTAACGTAGAATTGGCTGCCGCTCTGCCACCCGTGGGCAAACGCCAGGCGGCCTCTGTGGACATGGAGATCGTGGACACCCCAGGCCAGCATAGCATCACCCAAGTCAGTGAGTTTCTCAAAATTGACCCCACTCAAACGCTTAAGACACTGTTGGTCAACGGTACCGGTGGTGCGGTGGCCTTGGTACTGCGGGGTGATCATGAACTCAACGTGATCAAAGCGGAAAAGCTGCCTCAAGTAGCCAAACCATTGAGCCTGGTGAGTGATGCCGAGATCGAATTGGTAGCCAAATGTGAAGCCGGTTCTATCGGGCCAGTAGGTTTGGACATTCCCATCATTGCCGACGAGAGTGCGGTGCGTCTGCATGATTTTGTCTGCGGCGCCAATACCAATGCTAAGCACCTCAAAAATGTTAACTGGGACCGTGATCTGCCTGAACCGGAGATTGCTGACCTGCGCAATGTGGTCGACGGGGACCCCTGTCCCCATTGTGAAGGGCATCTGGCCATTCGCCGCGGCATTGAGGTAGGCCATATCTTCCAGTTGGGCACCAAATACACCGAGGCCCTCAATGCCACTTGCCTCGACGAGTCGGGGGCCAGCGTTGTCATGCCCATGGGGTGCTACGGTATCGGTGTCTCCCGTATTGTGGCCGCCGCTATCGAGCAGAACTACGACGATCGGGGTATTTTGTGGCCCCAAACCATCGCCCCCTACCGCGCCTGCATCGTCCCCATCGGCCTGAAAAAGTCCGAAACAGTGGCCTCAGCTGTGGAAAGCGTCTATAAAGAGCTATGGAAGGCCGGGGTTGATACGCTCCTTGACGACCGCGACGAGCGCCCTGGGGTGATGTTTGCGGACATGGATCTCATCGGCATCCCCCACCGATTTGTGATCGGTGAGCGTGGATTGGCCGAAGGCAAGATTGAATATAAGGCCCGTAACGAGGCCGAGGCCAGGAACATTAACCTGGATGAGGCCGTCGAAGTACTCGGGTCACTCTGAGTGCCCATCGTGGCAGGCTCCGAGCCTTGGAAACACGCAGTTTTATTTTCCTCGACTGAAGCGAGATGGTAAGAAGATGACACGACGATTTTTGTCCGTTTTAATCGCTGTGCTACTCACAAGCCAAGCCCCCGTGGCAAGGCCTGCGGACGAGTCCCTCAAACTTGCTCTCAAACAGGCTATCGAAGATACCAGCAGCTTTAAGGACCCTGCCCAGGCCAGGGTATGGCTCGCCGACATGTCAAACCGCCTGAAACACAAGATCCCCGATCCGTTCTACCGACTGGAGTTGTTACGCGCTATTCATACCGAATCCATTCGCGTCGGACTGCAACCCGAGTTGGTCTTATCGGTCATTCAGGTAGAAAGCGCCTTTGATCGATTTGCCATATCCAGCTATGGAGCCCGTGGCCTCATGCAGGTCATGCCCTTCTGGAAAAAAGAAATCGGTCACCCCAGAGACAATCTGTTTCACCCCCAAACCAACCTGCGCTACGGTTGCACGATTCTGAAATATTATTTGGATAGGGAAAAGGGGGATCTAACCCGAGCCCTGGCCCGCTATAACGGCAGCGTCAAGACCAACAAGTATCCACGCCGGGTCTATGCTGCGTTGAAACGCAAGTGGTACAAGCAATAAGGGCAGATACGAGAAAAAAGGGACGAGGCCTGTTTGTAATTTCTATTTTGCCGCAGAAGCACAAAGGATTCACAAAGGGATGAGGTCTAAAGAGGGTCAAGATGCATCCATGCAAGACCCCCTTCCTGCATTGCTGCACATTCCTCTGCGAACCCTTTGTGCCTTCGCGTCTCTGCGGCGGAAAATCTTAGCATTTTTTCAAATCAAACGATTCGAAAATCTTCTGTATCTTGCTCCTCAGCATCACTGATCACTACTTGCGCCACCTTCGCCATGGGTGGCCCCTGGTACAACCAGTCTTGTAGATAGGCCAAAGCAGTTCCCTCACCACAAGCAAGCAGCTCCACCTTGCCGTCAGGCAGGTTACGCACCCATCCGGTCAGCCCTAGACGTCGAGCCTGATCACGCGTGGAGGCACGAAAGAAGACACCCTGGACATGGCCACTGACCTTGAACATTCGGCATTGGCTCATTTAAATCTCACCTCTGCCAAACTCTCTGTGCACAAACACGCTCTGATCGACCGCATCAAGTTAACCCGCATTAAACAAACAGATACTCTGCTAATCCCGCCTGAGTGTAACCAAAACCCGATGGAGATCTGTCTTAGCCCTTTTCCACCGCCGGCGATACTGGTGTCTTCGATACCTGTTTGGGCTGTTCGGCAAGATATTTTTCTATATCGGCCTGGGAGATGGCACCGATATTCTGGGCCGATAATTCACCTTTGGGGTCATACATCAGAAAGGTCGGCGTCCAGCCATACCACTGCTTACCCACCTTTTCGGCATACTCCTTCATCACCACCGAGCCATCGTCGATTAAATTTGGAAAATTTACCTTATGCCGGTCAATAAAGGCCTGTACGTCCTTCTTTCCCTCATAACCATCAATAGCGATGCCCAACACTTGCACATCCTTGTCCTTATGGGCCTTGTGCAGAGCCACCATCTCATGAACTTCTTGGTTGCAAACATGGCAGTCCGATGCCCATACCATCACCACCAACCACTTACCTTTGCCCAGATATTCCTTGAGACTGTGTTCACCCCCATTCAAATCCAGCAGCTTAGGGGCTGATTCTGCACTTAGCAGGCCCATGGGCAACAATAATGTACATGCAAACAAGATTACTTTAAGCGGATGTTTCATTTTATGGTGTTTCATGTCCTGGTCTCTTGAAAATGGATACACTGCCCGGTCGGTGTCATCTATAATGGTGGTGAAGTAACACTTGATCATTGCATACCTGATACATGGGAGCCACGTCCTTGACAGATGACTACCGCATAGAAACAGACAGCCTGGGTGAATATAAAGTTCCTGCCGATGCCTGGTATGGCATACAGACCGCACGGGCGATAGACAATTTCCCCATATCAGGTCGAGGCCCCGATATTGATTTTGTGGTTGCCCATATCCGCGTTAAACGCGCCGCTGCCGTGGCCAATCACCAGGCCAACTGGTTGGATGATGATCGTAGCCAAGCCATTGTAAAGGCTGCTGACCGGATCATCGCCGGCGAATTTCATGACGCCTTTGTGGTCGACCGCTTTCAAGCCGGGGCGGGTACCAGCCACAACATGAATTCCAACGAGGTCATCGCCAACCTGGCCAATGAATCACTGGGCGGCAGCAAGGGCCAATATAACCCCGTCCACCCCAATGATCACGTCAATATGGGGCAGAGCACCAATGACTCCATCCCCACCGCTATCCGCCTGGCGGCGTTGGCGAAGTTACCCCGCCTGTGCCGAGCCGTATCTGATATGGCCGAGGCCCTGGACCACATCGCCACCCGCGAGCAGGATACTGTCAAAAGTGGCCGCACTCATCTACAGGACGCCGTGCCCACCACCATCGGCCGGGAGTTTCACGCCTACGCCTGGACCCTGCGGCGTTGTGTGAATCGCCTTGAACAGACACGGGATCCGCTGTGTGAGATCGGTCTTGGGGGTTCTGCCGTAGGTACCGCATTGAACACCGCCCCCGGTTATGTCGAAAATGCCGCCCGTGAACTTGCCAGCCTCTGCGGTGAGGCCATTCGCCCCGCACCCGACCTGTCGGCGCAGATGCAGTCCATGACCGACTTGCAACATTTGTCCAATGCCATACGTGCCCTGGCCCTGGAACTCACACGTATTGCCAATGACTTGCGTCTGTTGGCCTCGGGCCCACGCACAGGTTTGGGGGAGTTGACCCTACCGGCGGTACAACCTGGCTCCAGTATCATGCCCGGCAAGGTCAACCCGGTAATGTTCGAGATGCTCAACCAAGTGTGTTACCAGGTCCTGGGGCAAGATGCCGCCATTGCCGCCATGACCCAGGCCGGCCAATTGGAGCTCAATGTGATGATGCCTGCCCTGGGTTCTGCCCTATTTGACGCTATGGACTGGCTGACCCACGCGGTACGTGCCGCCACCGATAAAAACCTCCACGGGCTTACTGTACACCGACAACGCTGCCGGGCCTTTGCCCATGGCTCTGTAGGCCTGGCCACCCTTCTCAATACCTCCATCGGCTACACTGCGGCCGCTGAGGTGGCTAAGGAATCAGAGGCATCGGGTCAACCGGTGCGTGACATCGTTGCCAAAAAGGGCCTCATGGACCCGGAGATCTTTGATGCCATGGTACTTCGTGCTGCCAAGGATGGGCACATCGACAAACCGGATTAGTCACGACATAATGGCGAAGTAGCTCGAAATCAGGCCATGTTTATGCCCACACCAGAAGGGGCGCCAGGGGCCACAAGTTTCACCCTTATTTCAGCGGTTACACAAACTCATGAACATAACTTACAATGCGGCATCGTCATTTCCCTGCCCAGGGAGTTCTCTGTGCGGTCTTGGCTATTGCAGCCTACGGGAATACTGATACGGTCATTGCCACGTGCTCACTCTCGCCCTCCCCACCCAAGACGGCAAACCGGATCCAGCGGTCGAGACACGCCCAGCTGAGTTACGCGCATGGCTAGAGGGATTGCCCGCCCTCGACGTGACCCAAAACCTGAGCCGAATCCAGGCCGCCATCAAGGCACTCAATCAAACGCCAGTCAAACCCGGGATACGCCTGTCCCTTTTGGACGAATATCGCTACCCGGCAGAGACCATCGAACACGCCCTACAGAGCAGACTCCAGGCCTTTCATCTCCCTCTATCTGAAAAAAATCGGTCACTTGTCCAACAAGGACAACAACTCCAGGCCGAATTGGCTTGTGGCTACAAAATCGTCGCCCAGGAATTTAGCAACCAGGGAACACGTAGTAGTTCTGATGAGAGCCATGTGATCGCCGTGCATCGGGCCATATACCACCTCACAAAGGTATTACTCAAGGCCTACGAACACTACCGGCCTCTACCAGAAGGGATCTGGATTGAACTGCACGCCCTATACACCTATGCCGCTGAACGCAAGATGACCCAAACCCTGACACAAGACCCACTGCGTAAGGCAACCTCCAATACCACCATCGATCAGATGTACAAACATGCTGTATTACTGGGGCTTAGTGGCCCCTACCAACAGCCCTTTCACCTGATAATCAAGGTCAATGAATATCTCGAATACTGGTCGGCAGTGGTCAATATCACCGATGCGGCTCAAAGTGAAAAAAAGAAATGCCAGTTTCTGGTGGCGCCCTTGGAGGATCGGCCAGGCAGGCCTTGCTACGGTGATGTCGATATTCCCTCAGGGGCCTATGTGCTCAGCACCCGCCCCCTGGTGAGAGAGGCCCATTTACAACTCACCGCCATGAATACGGGGGTTATCCCCAAAACAGGTTTGGGTAAGAAATTTTACGATGACAGAGCCTGCACCATGTTGCGCCGCCTAGTGGTGTCGTGGGGCATTAATCCAACGCGTCGATTTGTCCGCACCCCAAGCAATGTGGCCTGCAACATGGCCATAGGTATTGACTCCGTAAGCTACTATCTCAACGGTAAACAGGCATTCAAACTCAGCTCTGAAGACCCGGACAACCACATCAACATGCCTTATGTCGGCTCTTTTGTGCACCACTACAGCCAGTCAGGGGAAATCAAACATACCGCCCACACCTGGCTGATTGTTGACGAAGGAGCCTGCGGCTATGGCCTGTCCACCGACGAACAAGACCACTGCGAAATTAAGATAGGCGACTTGTTGAGCATCAATGTGGAGGACAAAGAAGATGGGTGGGGCGTAGGCCTCATTCGCTGGATGCAAAATGATGAACAAGGCAATGTGGTTCTGGGGGTTCAGAAACTGGTACCTAATGCCCGTCCTGGGGCTATCAAGCCCGTCAAGGCAGAGGGCCAACATGAAGATCAATTCAAGCCGGCGGTGTTGCTACCGGAAATGACCGCCCTCAACCAACCTCAAACACTGGTGACCGCGCGAGGGCTCTATAGACCAGAGCGCAATCTTTTTCTGGACACCGGCAAGGAACTCAAGATGATTCGTGCCCAACGGCTGATCGAAGAAACGGTCTCTTGTGACTGGTTTGAGTTCACCACCCTCGACATATAGCCATAGTCTACACAGACAATAAAAAAGGGCCCCACTGGTGGGGCCCTTCGTCGACTGTATCAGCTTAAAAACGGGTTGGAACTAACCGCCCGCCAAATAGGCCTTATCGGACTCTTCCACAACACCGATCTGCCACGGACCACGATTACGCGAATGCTTGTCGGCACGACCCTTTTCGCCATCAGAAGCGGCACGGTCAACGGTCAACACCTGATCCGCATAGATCAAGTCGGCATCTTTAATACTGCCGCTATTGGCCTTGTAAAGCAGGGGCCACAGATAGGGGTTGCCATAAATCTTGGACTGGCCGGCGATGCACCACAGGCAATCACCCTTAGCTACGGTATAGGAGGAATCTGCTGCAGCGGCCTGGCTCGAGGCCGGCCCCTTCTTCGCGGCACAACCGGTCGCGACTACTGCGGCAATCATGCCCAGTCCCAGAATTTTTATAGTGTTGTTCAGGCATTTCATGGTGAAGACTCCTCTCGACCAAATGGGTTTGTAATTGACTCAATTTTACGGCACCCTGCACGGCAGCTAAGGCCCACAGGACACCCGCATTTGCAGGCACACTACCATCCTGCCGGACAATCGTCAAGGAACAAGGCACCACGCAAAGCCTCGAATTAACAGGTAATTTTACCCCCATCAACCGGAGGAAATGTGTCCGTTACCATCTATCACAACCCCAAATGTTCCAAGTCCAGGCAGACCCTCAAATTGCTCGAAGAACGAGGCATCCAGCCCACGATTATTGAGTATCTAAGGACTCCCCCAAGCCCAGCTGATCTCGAATCTATATTGGTCTTGCTGAAGCTGGAACCCCGCCAATTGATGCGTCAAAAAGAGCCCGAATATCAACGAAGCGGTGCTGCCGACCCGGATCTGGGCCGGGATGCGCTGACCAAATTGATGGTCCAGCACCCCATATTGATTGAGCGCCCCATTGTGCTGGCTAATGACAGGGCAGCCCTGGGCCGTCCCCCCGAAAACGTGCTGGCGATTCTGTAGGCCATGGCCGAAATTCTGGTGCTGTACTACAGCCGTGACGGTGCGGTGGCGAGCATGGCCAATCATATCGCCCGTGGCATCGAACAGGTCGAGGCCGTACAGGCACGTCTACGCACTGTCGCCACGGTTTCCACTGTCACCGCAGCCTGCGAAGACTCAATCCCCGAATCGGGGCCACCCTATGTCAGCACTGAAGACCTGGAACAATGCATAGGTCTGGCCCTCGGCAGCCCAGGGTACTTTGGTAATATGGCGGCACCCATTAAGCACTTTTTTGACGGCACCGTACCACAATGGTTATCCGGGGCCCTGATCAACAAACCGGCAGCGGTATTCACCTCCACCGGCAGCCTGCACGGCGGGCAGGAGACGACTCTGCAGTCCATGATGCTGCCACTCATGCACCATGGCATGGTGATGGTTGGCATACCCTATTCCGAGAAGCCCCTGCGTGACACCCAGACCGGGGGCACACCCTACGGTGCCAGTCATGTGGCCGGGGCCGGGGGTGATCGACCCCTGTCACAACATGAACAAATGCTGTGTCAGAGCCTGGGCACTCGTCTGGCCAGTATTGCCAAGGCTCTGGCCCGTAGATGACTTTTATATCGCGGCCAGGGCACACACCAAACCCGTTTAACAGGAGTAGAGGCCTTGCCGACATCTAAATCCCTACACAAAATCGCGGTAATAACCTATCTATCGCTGATTGCATTGACACTGATTTGGGAGGGATGGGCGGCACCTGCGGAACTGGCACCCACGGGATTCTGGTTGATAGCCAAATCCCTGCCACTGCTTGCGCCCCTGGTCGGGGTCATACACGGTCGCGCCCAAAGCATGCTTTGGGCCAGCCTGTTGATGCTGCTTTACTTTAGTGAAGCCATCATTGTGATCTACAGCCGCTGGGGCCAACCCCTGTCGATTCACGAACCACTGGGTTTTGCGCTAATCGAACTGCTTATCGTGCTGGGCTTTTTCTTCGCCGCCCTGCTCTACGTGAGAACCGGGGCGCCCACAGAATCATCGGCATAGCACTTACACCAAGGAAAAGGAAAGTTACCCGACACCCTTTATCAGCGGGTGTTGGCAGCATGGACGCTGCTATCAAGCGTACAGGGACGTATTCACCGCGTCCCACTGAGGAAGGACAAAAAATACCCTCATCAAGAGAGGTGCCGATCATAAAGGAGGGAACGAGGTTTTAATTTTTTACACCTGGTGCCTTGGCGAGAATGATGTTTAATTTACGGCACCCATAAATGGGCCCCGAGAATTCTGTCTCTTACTCTACGCCCCCTTCACCACAACTGGCCTCCAACTGCCGCAAGAATGGGATGGTCAGCCGTCGACCGCTGGCCAAAGAGGCCTTGTCCAGGCGATCCAACAATTCAAATAAGGCGGCTATATCACGAGGATAACGATTTAAGACGTATCGCATCACCTCATTACTCAGTTCCAAACCCCGTTGTTGAGCCCGTATTCGAACGGCTTGGCAACGCTCGTCATCGTTGAGCCCCAACACACGATAGATCAGCCCCCGGGCAAGCCGTGATTCCAGTTCCGGCATCACCAAAGACAAACCCTTGGGTGGGGCAATACCTGCCACCACCCAAGATCCGGCCTGCTCACGTACACGGTCACCCAAAGTAAATAGGGCGGTCTCCCACGTACGTTGGCCGGCAATGGCCTGTACGTCATCAATGCAAACCAAACCCAAGCGATCGACATCCTCCAGCCATTGCACACCATGCTGTTGGGCATCGGCTAGAGAAAGATAGACCGCTGAACACCCTTGTTGGCTTGCCAAACGGCAAAGGGCCTGAAGAAGATGGGTTTTACCACAATCGACCTGCCCCCAGAGATAGATTTGATTGCCCTTTTTATCATCTGCAGCCAAGACCGTGGCCTTGAGCCGGTCCACCAATTCCTGATTACGACCGCTACAAAAACTGTCAAACGATGTGGTATCACGCAGGCCAACATCAAGGGGTAATTGTGCAGTAAAATCAGTGGGCACGGCAAATAATGAAGGTCCCAGGCAATCCAAGCCTGGACCTATTCCTGAGCAACGGCTTGGTTTTGATAGTAATTATGCAGGTAGCGCAACCACACCATCAATGCGGCGGCAACGGGAATGGCCAGTAAAATACCAAAGAACCCAAACAACTGTCCCCCCGCCATGATCGCAAAAATCACCGCCACCGGGTGCAGGCCCACACGCTCCCCCACCAGCCGTGGGGTCAGCACCGTGGATTCCAGTATTTGACCCACCCCAAACACCGCCAGCACCCAGACCAGGGGCATCCCGGTCTTGAACTGGAGCAACGCCGCCACACCTGCGGTAAGCAAGCCGATAATAAACCCCAAATAGGGGACGAAGCTGACCAGCCCCGCCAACAGACCGATGGGTAGGGCCAGATCCAGACCCAGCAGCCACAAGCCAACAGAATAGATCGTGCCTAATGCCAACATCACCACCACCTGTCCACGCACAAAACTGCCCAAGACCTCATCTGTCTGTCTGGCCAAGTCCGCTACCGTGTCCTGATAACGTGGTGGCACAAGGTCATGAATCCTGGCAACAATATCATCCCAGTCCCGCAGCAGGTAAAAAGTCACCACCGGTATCAGCACGAGGTTAATGGTCCAGGCCAAAAACTGCATGCCCGATTGGGTGACATAGGTCCCGAACCCCCCCAGCCAGACACCCATATCTTGCCAATTGGCCAAGGCCTGCTGTTTGATTTGGTCCAGCTCCAATGCGCCGCTACCAAGAGACAAGGTCTCAAACAACCATGGAAACACGGTGGTATTGATCCAATCGAAATAACCTGGAAGCTTGCCGATGAATACCCCAATCTGGTCTTGCAAAATGGGTGTCAGCACCAGAAAAACCACCAAAAGGATCAGGGACAATAAGATATAAACAATCACAATGCCGACAACACGGTTGATTCGCCAGGTCTCAAGGCGGTCGATCACCGGGTCCCACATATAAGCCAACAATGCAGAGATCAAAAATGGGGTCAGGATGGGTGCCAACAAATAAATAAGCACCCCCAGACCCGCCACAAGCCCTGTCCAGACCAAGGCGGGATAATGGGCCTCTTTAGTCATTGGCCACCTCGCGCTTGGCCAATAAAATCCACAGATAATGGAGGCCACTGACCACAGTGGTCAAAAAGACCACAACGATCAGGACTTCTATCCACGCCGCCATGGACAAATTAAACGCCTGGGTACCGAGTATGACCACCACCAGGAATATCTGCATAAAGGTATTGAGCTTACTGGCGTAACTGGGGCGCATCTGCGTTGCACCAAACATGCTGACTTGAATCAAATAACCCGCCACAATCAGCAGGTCACGAAAAACCACGGTGAGCAGCAACCAGAACGGGACATGGCCGTCCAGAGACAGCATCACATAACTGGTCACCAACAGCAGTTTATCCGCCAAAGGATCCAATATCGCACCGAGTTGACTCACATAACCAAATCGCTTGGCGATAAAACCATCCAGGGCATCGGATAGACCGGCGATAATGAACACATAAAACGCCAACACATATTGGTGATCTTTGAATAAGAGCAGCAGCAGCGGGGCCATCCCGATGCGAAACAGGGTAATGATATTCGGCAAATAGGACATAGTATCTGCTTATGGGTATTATCTTTTAGCTCGATTCAATGATGGGTCTCTCATCCACTGAAGACTTTCGCTATCCATAGGTTATTTTAGGTGTCACAACTTCTCCCTATACGATAACATAACTCCTCTTACGAGACCGAGTGTGCCCCGTGACCCCCCGAGACAAAACTACATTGACCTACCGTGATGCGGGTGTCGATATCGACGCCGGCGACGCACTGGTCGACCGCATCAAACCCATCGCCAAATCGACCGTGCGCCCAGGCTGGCTCAATAACCTGGGTGGCTTCGGCGCCCTGTTCGAGATTCCGCCTGGCCGTTACCAGCAGCCGGTACTGGTCTCCGGTACTGATGGCGTAGGCACCAAACTCAAGCTGGCACTGGCCATGGGCAAGCACGACAGTATCGGTATCGACCTGGTGGCCATGTGTGCCAACGATATCATCGTCCAGGGCGCGGAACCCCTGTTCTTCCTCGATTATTTTGCCAGTGGCCAACTCCAGCTCGACACCGCCACTGCCGTGATCGAGGGCATCGCTGAGGGCTGCCGCCAGGCCGGTGCCGCCCTCATCGGTGGCGAGACCGCCGAGATGCCGGGGATGTATGCCCATAATGACTATGACCTCGCCGGGTTCTGTGTCGGCGTAGTAGAGAAGGCCAGGATCATTGATGGCACCCAGGTAGAGCCCGGCCAGACCATCATAGGTCTGGCCTCTTCCGGGCCCCACTCCAATGGCTACTCCCTCATCCGTCGTATCATCGACCACGCCGGAGCCGATCTGAACAGCGATTTTAATGGCACACCCTTGGGTGAAGTCCTGCTGACGCCTACCCGAATCTACGTCAAGCCCATATTGGCCCTGCTGGAAAAAGTCCCGGTGGCGGCCATCGCCCATATTACCGGCGGTGGCCTGCCGGGAAATGTGGTCAGAGTGTTACCCGACAGCACTCAGGCCCGACTACAGAGGGATAGTTGGACTGCCGCCCCCATATTCGACTGGTTACAGGATAGGGGTAATATCGAAGACGCCGAAATGTACCGTACCTTCAACTGTGGTGTAGGCATGGTAGTGGTAGTGAGTCCCCAGGATGCCCAACAGACGCTGGACACCCTGACCCAGGCGGGTGAAACCGCAATGATCATAGGCTCTATTGAAATCCGCGGTGGAGGTGATCCGGTTGTCATCCAGTAACACACCCCTGTCCCTGGTAGCGTTGATCTCCGGTCGAGGCAGTAACCTGGGGGCCATTGTCCACCAGTGCCAGCAACACCGCATCCCGGCACAGATCAGCACCGTCATCAGTAACAACCCGGATGCCCCGGGCCTTCGCATCGCACAACAGGCCGGTATTGCCACACGGGTCATCGACCACCGAGAATATGCCAGCCGTGATGAATATGACCTCGCCCTGATGAAAGCCATCGACGAGACCGCACCTGGGCTCGTGGTCATGGCAGGATTCATGCGCATCCTCAGCGCGGACTTTGTACGCCACTATGCAGGCCGCCTGATCAACATCCACCCCTCTCTGCTGCCCGACCTGCGTGGCCTGAACACCCATGCCCGGGCATTGGCCGCCGGCAACAAACAACACGGCGCCAGCGTTCACTTTGTCACCGAAGACCTCGATGCCGGGCCCCTCATCATTCAGGCAGCGGTACCGGTGTTGAAAGATGATACCCCGGAGTCTCTGGCACAGCGTGTCCTGAAACAGGAACACCGCATCTACCCCCTGGCCATCGCCTGGTTTGCCCAAGGCAAACTACAGATCCACGGAGACCAGGTACTACTTGATGGCAAGCAACAGCCCGAACAGGGGTTCGGTGCGGCCCAAAAAAAGGCCTATTCACCTCAGCCACTATCATCATGAACTTTAGATCTGCCAACCTGCTCGCCATTTTGATCTTACTGGCAATTCTGATCCCAACGCCCACCCTGGCCCAGGACCTACCCAACCACCTCGAACTCCGTTATAGCTGGCACTACGGCAACGTCAAACTGGGGGCCACCAAAAAGGAACTCAAGCTAAAATCTGACCGCTATATTCTCACTTCCCATACCCAGGCTGAAGGTCTGGGCAAACTTCTTGACAGTGGTCTGCTGCAGGAACGGGGTGAATTCAAAGTTGACGGCCAAACCGTGATTCCACTTCGTTATGAGCAAGCCCGTACCGGCAAAAAGGCTTACCAACGCCAGGTCACCTTCGACTGGCAAGACAACACCTTGGTCTATGCTAATGGCCACAAAGAAAAACTCCCCAAGGGCACTCAAGATTCAGGTTCGTTATTTTTCGCCTTGATGCTCCAGTCCGAGGAGACACTGGACAACAAGACAGTCCACGTCACCAACGGTCGCAGGCTCAGCCATTACCGCTATACCCTGGGGGGCAGTGAACAACTGCAAACTCCTATTGGCACCCTCAACACCCGCCGCATCGTGCGCAGTAAACCTGGAAGAAAGGAAACAGTGACCGTATGGTTAGCCACCGATAGACATAACCTGCCCGTCAAGATTATAAAACAACGTGAGGGACGACCGGCCACGACCCTACTGATTGAGTCTGTAGTGGGTCTATAGGAAAACTGGTGTCCTACAGTGTATCTTGCCGCTAAGGTACAAAGAAAACAGGGACTAATCACTCTATAAGTAGGAGCGTCCTCCTGACCGCGATAATCGTGGCGAAGGACGCCGCTCCTATAGTTTTAACAAGCGAATTCTTTGCGCCTTGACGTCTACCCCACAAGGGGGCACCGAGGTTTGCGGCGAATTGCTTCTTTTATAAATCGAACACTAGGTCATCATCTCCCTCGTTAGATCGTCGGACCCACCCTGGGCCAAATCCTCAAAAAACAATTTAAAGAAAATCAACTCCCAACTACATAAAAAGATCAGTCCCAACAAAACCCAGCGTCATTGCGACCACTAACAGGGCACCAACAAGTTTAGGTGGGGCAGGAAGTGGGATATCGAACCACCGACATGCAGCACCAATACCCATCCCCAACAAAATGCCAACTATTGCTTCTGTCATTTTTTAGCTCTCGTCTCCAGAGGCGCACCCGTCGGCCCTCCACAGAGTTCTCGATGCTTGTTCGAGCGCCGCCCACTAAACCGGTCTGCCAAGGTATATCCAACTGTCATCGCCAAAACAAGTAATGCACCAACGATAACGGGTGGCGCAGGTACGGGTATTCCGGAAAATCGACAAATTACACCGATAGCAAAAGCAAGTATTATTCCAATTGCAATTTTCATCTGAATCTTTCCTGTTTGTATTTATACTATATCAATGGGTTTATTCATCGAAGCTTATTTATTTCTAAACTTTTAAGGATCATCATCAAACCCAATAACAGCATGGCTGCCATCACAAAAGGGTTTATTCTTAGAAGCCCCACAACGGCATAAAACATAACATTCATTAGAAACACCATCGCACCATTCTTGCCCTACAAGATCTATTCCACCGACAACAGCATATGGCCCATCTTTAAGTACAGTTACATTGGGGTTACTCTGTAAATTTTTTTTCTCCTCGCCATTTATACTGTAACTCAAAGCGCCCGATGGGCATTTTTCAATTTGATCAATAAGCTCCTTTACTGATGTAGAATCGGGCTGTATCCATATATCAGCATCTGTTTTGAACACAGAGGGAAGATCATTAATACAGTGCGCTGCATGGGCGCAGGCAGCACCGTTAAAAAGAACTGTAATTTTCTCACCAACATATTTATCTCGTCGGTTTTTTAGCCGGCCGTCTGACTTTTTGTCTGTAAACTCTGATGTGCCATGTGTACCGTCACAAAATGGCTTATTAGCAGATAATCCACATCGACAAAGCGCAATACCACGAACGGTTGAATATGGTTGCCCTGTTTCACTGGAAAGATGGGATACTTCCTGTGGACTGGAATCTTCGATCAAATAATAAGGTCCGTTTGGTAAACACACAATAAATGGTTTTTCACTACTGTTCATATGTAACCTCCTGATAAATTAGTTTGATATGTGTCTTTTATGGCATGACTAACGGAGTGCAATATAATGCTCAACAACGGGTGGCTGTATTGTTATAGAAATATCACTGATACTTTTTTGCAAAATATAATCAGCATTGGTGGAGCGCTCATGTTGACGCAGATGCTCCAACCAGGATTCAGTCATAAATGTTTCTACAATCCGACACGGGTTTGCCACATCTGAAAACATAGACCAGAAAAATGCACCATCGCGTTTACGCGTGCGATGCAATTCCTTCATCAATTTCACAAATTGTTCCTTTTTTTCCAGTTCAATGTGATATTCGACAGTAATTAACACGGGCCCTTGATCGGATTCGGGCTCATCTTCTACTACAGGCGCAGGCCAATGACCAGATGCTGCATTATCAACCCCTTCACCCCTTTGTAGATGAAAACCTACCGTCACAACAATACCCAGAAATTGAGTAACCGCAGCAATAAGCAAAGCATCTGAGATACTTAACGCCTTGGCAAGTTGCCCCCACACTGCACTACCAAGTGTCATGCTGCCAAAAAATACAACCAAATAAACCGACAGCACTCGTGCCCTCACCCAACTCGGGGCAGCCTTTTGTGCGGCAACATTCAGTGTAGACAACACCATGATCCACGCCATCCCGGCAAAAAGCATAAGGGCAACCGCAAGCAAGAAATATTGTGTAAACGCCAAACCAAAAGTGCAAACACCAATTATGGCGCTGGCGGTCATCACTAATTGATCATTGTTTAGCAGTTTCCTAAGCCGGGATAACTGGGTTGCGCCAATGACGGCTCCCAGACCGACGGCGCCCAATAATAGGCCAAATCCACCCGCACTTTGGTTCAATTCACCCCTTGCCAACAGTGGCAGTAGCGCCCAGATGGCGCTGGCGGAAATAAAAAAGGCCATCGCCCGTATTGCCAGAATATGGATAGACTGAGAATGGCGTGCATAACGCAAACCTGTACGCAACGCATTAAAAAACCGTTCTGTGGGTAATGTTGTTGCGATATGCTCATTTTTCCAACGCAACAACACCCATATAATGCCAACAAAGGTCAGTGCATTCAGAGCAAAAGTTAAGACAGGCCCATGCAATGCGATTAACACACCGCCCAGTGCTGGGCCAATCGCTCGTGAAACATTGATACCGATACTATTAAGCGCTATCGCAGCAGTCAGCTGTTTTTTTGGCACCAGTTCAGGTGTTATCGCCTGCCAAGCAGGAGCATTGAAAGCCGCACCACAGCCAAGCGTAAAAGTATAAACAATCAGAATCTCGGGTGTGGTCATGCCAAACCATGTCACCAGTGCAAGTGATATCGCCGTTGTAGCCATTAGTAATTGCACAACAAGCAAATAACGCCTTCGATCAACAATATCTGCCATAGCACCTGCGGGTAAGGCAAATAGAAATATAGGAAATGCAGTTGCGGCTTGAATCATCGCCACCATGAATGGGTCTGAAGTGAGGGTCGTCATAAGCCATGCCGCGCCCACATCGTGCATCCATGTACCCATATTTGAGACGACGGTCGCAATCCAGATAAACCTAAAAGTTTTGTGCTGAAACGGTACCCAAGGCGATTTGTCTCTGGAAGCCTGAGAGTCCTGTTCCGATATTTTAGAATCAGGCAGTTTTTTTTGTTGTGTATTCACGTTTATGATCGATATTTATTCGATTATTTTGCAATGCTAATCGGCAAACCTGGAACGTGCGTTACATCCATAACCGTCATTTGATATAAGTGATAAAGTAACTTGAAGACTTCTTGATTCCAGGAAATATCAGGTTCATGGCGACTTTTATCGTCCGCCAACCAATAATACGCCGAGTGATACTCCACAAAAAAATCTACATTCTTTGGTTTTTCTGATGACTCCAGAATCTCCAAGGTCTTAACCGGATTGGCTGGTATTGTTCCACTACGCGGGTCTTTCTCAACCCGGAATTCAGGATAACTGTGCATGCTGTTTGCAATAAACTCGATTACTGCATTAAAACTCCTGAGCTTAATCCATGCTTGGATCGGGAATTCTCCACCGGGGTAACCTGGCCGAATATCCACAAGTATAAAATTATTCGGATACTGCCGGGCTTTCTTGTCTAACCGGCGACGCTCAAAATTTGAGAGCGTGTTTGGATCAAAGTTGGCAATCAATATACGCCCACGCACAGGTTTGCTAAAAATTTTTTCATTTTCCTCTGTAGTCCAGAAATAACCTCGCTCTGCGATTTTGAGAAGCTCATCCATTGAGGGATCACGTCCACTAATACTCCATTGCCGATCGTAATTTATTGGCCCAATATCAAGAACACCCGCATATTCCAACGCGGCTAAATGAAAAACTGCACGACGGAATTGTTGAAACTCTTTGATATGACGAGCATCATTATGAAAAATAGTTCGCACACCATTTTTTTCAATTAATATTGCGCGTACCATCAAACGAAGCACCATGCCAATATCAACACCCTGATGTGCCATAAACTCAAACTTGCTTTCATCCATCGGTGTTAACAGGCGTTTGGTAAAGGCCTCCCCTTGGATCGGGACAATATTGATCGTTGGGTTTTCAGCCACGCTGGTGCCAAGGGCTAGTGCCATACCACCACCGCCATTTCTAAGCGGCTCCCGTGCCAAGCCAGCATTCATACGAAAATCAAAAGTCGCTGCCACATTGGGTACAGCAGTAAAATGAATAGGCATGTGATTACGTGCACGGGCAATATTCAGCAATAAAAGCTGGGTCTGAATTTGTGCGTGCGCTCTATCATATCCAATCACAGCGTGATCCATCGCTATTGGTGATACGCATCCAACCAACCCACTAATTACTCCGGCCATCACCACAAAACGGTAATACCGGCGCAACAAACAAATGGTACCCTTAAAATACAAAACACGAACAGCCACCATCCCAACCAAAGGGATCTCGTGTAGCATATCCTCTGCTTTTTTGTGTTGAGGCATGTGAACGTGAACAACAACCCATAGGAGGTGTGACATGCGAGGCTGTTGAAAACTGCGAATATCCACCATAGATTGCTACGGGAGACCAGTCTGGGCTAACCGGCAGAGGCGCAGGAGCCAATTTGCTAAAGCCCCCTGCAGCGTACACGATTTTACCGCCAACAATCGTTAACACAGATTCCACCGCCTTAATCTGCTCATCAGGGATAGAAAAATAGTCATCAGACAACACCGCAAGATCCGCAAGTTGCCCATCCATAATCTTTCCTTTCTTGTCTTCTTCGCCTGAAAACCAGCTGCTTCCAACTGTCCACAAACGTAGTGCCTCCATTCGGTCAAGGCAATTATTTTCGGAATAAAGGCACAGACCACCCACTGTTTTTCCCGACACCAACCAATAAAGTGAAACGAATGGATTGTAACTGGCAACACGTGTTGCATCGGTGCCGGAGCCGACGGGCACTTCCATTTCCAACATCTTGCTTATGGGTGGCGTTTGCCGTGCTTTGTCTGCACCATAACGAGCAACGAAATATTCACCTTGATAGGCCATGCGATGTTGAATAGCAATACCTCCACCAAGTGCTTTGATACGTTCAATATTTTGTTCTGAAATTGTTTCTGCGTGGTCAATAATCCAGTGCATACCATCAAACGGCACTTCTTTATTCACCTCTTCGTACACATTGAGCACACGTGTGATCGATTCATCATAGGTGGAATGAATACGAAATGGCCAACGATTCTGTGCCAACAAGGTAACAACCTCTTTAAGGTCGGATTCCATTGTCTCGGGAAGATTCGGGCGAGGCTCCAGAAAATCTTCAAAATCTACCGCAGAGAATGCCAACATTTCACCTGCCCCATTCATACGGTAAAAATCATCACCTTGACCGGGGTTAGTCATTTTTATCCATCTACTAAAATCATCCATCTCTTGACCGGGTTGTTGCGTAAACAGGTTATAGGCAATTCTCACCGTCAACTGATTATCCCGATGCAATTGGTCAATAACCTCATAGTCATCGGGAAAATTTTGAAATCCACCACCTGCATCTATCACACTGGTAATACCGAGGCGATTGAGTTCGCGCATAAACTGTCGTGTTGAATTCAGTTGCTGTTCAACAGGAAGTTTAGGTGCCATGCCCAAAGTAGAGTACAAAATAAATGCATTGGGCTGTGCAATCAGTAGGCCTGTAGGATGACCGCCCTTGTCCCGCTGAATTTCACCACCGGGTGGATTCGGTGTATCTTTTGAATATCCCAATACACGCAGGGCGGCCTGATTGAGAATAGCCCGCGCATATAAATGTAATACCATCACCGGGGTATCCGGCGCAGCGCTATTAATTTCGGCCAACGTCGGCATACGTCGCTCAGCAAACTGGAACTCTGACCACCCACCGATAACACGAACCCATTGACCATTGGGTGTGCGCTGTACTTGCTCCCGCAACATACGCAAGCCGTCTGCAAGCGATGGTACACCATCCCAACGCAACTCCAGATTGTAATTTAGACCACCACGAATCAGATGAGTATGTGAGTCATTAAGTCCCGGAATAACTGTGCGCTGTACCAGATCAATAGCCTGGGTATCATTATTTCGATACCGCATAATTTCCTTTTCGGACCCAATGGCCATGAATTGGTCATCTTTGATTGCGACAGCAGAGACAAAGGCATTCTTTTTATCCATCGTTGCAATGCGACCATTAAACAAAATTATGTCCGCATATTCTTCAACACCATTATTTAGATCAGAAACCATCATCTCACCTTCCCGCTATCAGCAACCTTTCTCTGGTCTTCATCCACAAAGAACTTACTTAGAAATTCACATCTTAGTTCCTTAATTATGCTCTTTCCTTGCGACTTGCAGGTTGCCCATGAACCATCGTGTATGCATATTCAACGCCCATGCCGTAAGCACCACTATGCTCTTTCACAATTTCAATAACGGCGTCATAGGTATCTTTGCGTGCCCAATCGCGTTGGAATTCAAGTAACACCTGTTGCCAGGTTACGGGTATAGCACCTGCTTGGGTGATACGTTGTATTGCCATATCGTGCGCCACTGGAGAGGTTCCGCCCGAGGCATCAACTACCGCATACACTTCATACCCCGCTGCCATTGCTTCTAGTGCAGGAAAAGCAAGGCATACTTCGGTCCATAAAGCGGCAATCACCAATTTCTGGCGGCCGGCTTTTTCTACTTCTGAGACAAATTTAGCGTCTTCCCATGAATTCATTGAGGTGCGCTCAACAGGTTCATGAGTCGGAAAAATATCGAGCAACTGCGGCCACATTTGGCCACTGAAACTTTCTGTCTCAACAGTAGTCAGGATCGTAGGTACACCAAACACCTTCGCGGCCTTAGCCAAGCCCAGCACATTATTCATCAACAGATGGCGATCGATGGAGGCGACCCCAAAGGACATCTGTGGTTGGTGATCGATAAAAATTACCGTACAGTTATCTGCATTAAGAAGCTGCAATTTAGACATGGATTTCTCCTTTGATGATTTATCTTTAGTTTTATTTTTCACGGAAGATCAAATAAAAGTATTTCCGCACGATCAAGACCACTTATAGTAATTTGTTTTTCATCAACCACTTTGGCACCACCCCCTTCGCCTATATTAGTATCGTTCAACATTATGCTGCCTGTTGCTACATGCAGATAAACCTTACGAATCGGGCTGATAGCGTAATCAATTTGTTGCGCCTCTTTTAAAACAGAGACGTAAAGCTTTATGTCCTGATGGACTACAATAGAACCATCTTCACCATCGACAGAAGCAATTAATTTTAAGGCCCCACGTTTCTCTTCAATGGAAACATGTATTTGTTCATAGCTTGGGTCTATACCCAACTCATTAGGCTGTATCCAGATTTGCAAAAACCGTACAGGGTGTTCTTTTGATGCATTAAATTCACTGTGAGTAATGCCTTTTCCTGCGCTCATTCTTTGCGCATCTCCGGGAAAAATAATAGAGGTATTACCCATACTGTCTTTGTGCTCCAGCTCTCCACTCAACACATATGTAATAATCTCCATATCCTGATGGGAGTGGGTGGGGAAACCTCCGCCTGGGACCACGCGGTCATCATTAATCACACGTAATTCTGAAAACCCCATTTGTTCAGGGTCATAATAATCAGAGAAAGAAAAAGTATGATAGCTATCCAGCCAATCAATTTGTGACCGCCCTCTCTCTTTTGCCCTGCGTAGGGTTATCATCACATGCTCCTCAATAAATTGAGACACATAGACTCCAGCCAACCACAATGAAATAGTGGCAAACCTGCGTGGTGAACAATGATAGGAATACTAGTGGAAGAGTGTAACTATCAAAAATGATAGTTCGGTACTGAATTATGAGGAAATTGTGGGGAGATCAAACCAAGCAAAACAGATTTTGCAATGGCCTGGCTGCGATTTGTAACATTTAGTTTCTGGATCGAGTTTTTTAAATGAAACACCACTGTCGCTTCAGAAATACTTAGAATTGCCGCAATATCATGCGCAGTTTTTCCTTCTGCCACCCATACCAAGCAGGTTTTCTCACGCTCAGTCAGATGGATACTCAATGTACTTTTCTGAGATTGTTGAAATAATTGACTGATACGCTCATGTATAAAAGGTTGTAAGGCATTCATGTAAATGATCGCATGGCGTTGCTGCGCAGAATCTTTAGCCATGCTTCTATCTACAGCCAAACTGATGAGACCCGTTTTTCCATCAAAATGAGACGTGCCTATACTTATTCCATCACATAATTTGAATTCCTCCGCCTCACCAAAAAATTTACGCACAACTCCTTCGGTATGTTCATTATAATGCTTCCAGTGATAGGGGGATTGCGAGTTAAAGCAATGTAATGCAACGGGATCGATATTGACATAACCCCGCTCACTGTAACGCTCGACCCACTCAGAAGGATAGTCGCCTACAAAAACTGTTGAACTTCGAGTAAAGGTCTCGGGGCATTTGACTACATAGATGATATTTCTAAAATTCAGATGCTCTCTTATTTTTACTAAAATACATCTAATACCAGATAGATCATTGCTGGTTTTTATTTTTTCGATAATATCAACAAGCCATTGATCCATTTCATTCACCTGGTTACTTAAGTAATGACATAGAAAGAAAGAAAGAAAGAAATATATGTAATGCGCAACGGCAACAACAAATTACCAGGGGGGGTATTATTACCAACCCTATTTATACCGAGGTGAGGGGCCTTGCATGTTTATATATTCTGCTGGCCGTGTTATGTTAATAATAACTTAAAATATTGGAATTTATAACATGGTTACCAGTTGGTAATCATCCAATTTAGCGGAACTAACGATGCTTGAGCCTTTGTCAGATTGCGAACTTGGTCCTTGCGTTAAACTATTAGCGGGTGCATGGACTTTAGAAATTTTCTTTTATCTAAAGGATAGACCTCTGTATTTTGGGGAACTTAAACGCAGCTTGGGATCTGTCTCGGCCAAGGTGCTTACAGCACGGCTACGGGAACTTGAACAACGGGGAGTGGTCGAAAGATCGGTATTAGGTGGCACACCCCCAAACGTAGAATACAAACTTTCTGATATGGGTCAAGAATTAATCCCGGTTTTGGATTCATTTTCGGAAGTTAGCCGGAGACTGAATAAATACAACAAGACTCAGTAATTAAGAAAATACAGGATTACCCCCCTTAGCAAAGGTGCTTTCTGGTCCCTTCTACCCCACAAGGAAGCACCGAGGTCCCCCAGGAGAAGCTTAAGATGAGGGAAGTAGATACTTTAAGTAAAAAGCAGATTTTGTTGTTATCCCCTCACCCCAACCCTTTTATGCCCTAGGGGTGCTCCCGGAGGGAGAGGGGGCTTAAGTAAGTGCCATTCCAACCTGACCCTATATATTTTCTAAAAAAAAGACAGTAATTTGTAAGCGCAATATCGCAACCTTACCGTTGACCGTAACGTAAAAATCATAATTTTTCTTTTCCTTCCCGTCCTTGCAAGTGTATCATCTTCCCTATCTATTCAATGGTAAAGAGATCAGTTTTTGTCTGTATGCCAATTGGAGGTCCAACCAATGTCCGATATCGATATGGAACTGAGCACAGGTCTTGCCGCCTTTGAGGCCAAGGAATTTTCCCGTGCCAAACAACTATTGTCACCGCTTGCCGATCAAGGTAACGCCGAGGCCCAGCACCGGCTCGCCATTATCTATCAAAATGGACTCAGTCTGGTAAAAAATGAAATGTGCGCCTACAAGTGGATGCGTGCCGCTGCCGAACAGGACCACGCCAACGCCCAGCATGGACTCGGTTTTATGTATCTGCACGGAGAGTGTATCAACAAGAATGAGACCGAAGCCGCACAGTGGTTTCACAAGGCTGCTGAACAGGGATTGATCGGTTCACAGACAATCCTGGCGGAGATGTACGCGACAGGCCAGGGTGTTGAAAAAGACCTAGATGAGGCACAAAAATGGAAAAAGCGGGTAGAGGAACAGACTTAGCGCAAGAATAGTGTAGTGGTCGCAACTACTACAAAAAATAAAGCCTTCTCTTCGCCACAAAGGCACGGGTTACCCACTTAATCTGGGGAAGAGCATCATTTTTATTTCTAGAGCCTTTCTTCGGAAACCAGATGTTCATCCAGGTCCAGGATGACGTTTGTAAAACCATTTTTCTGAGCACCTTGAAGAAACTCGGCACGCCGCAGGAGCGCCTCTTCTGTACCACCAACGCCAGCCAGACCATTCCCTTGCTCTCGCCCAGGGCGATGGGCTGCCACCAGCGTGTGTGAGCGTTGGTAAATATACTCAGATGCCTTTTGATAGCCGAGTTTACGAACCTTTACATCGTAATAATCTGCTGATGATTCCGTCAGATCAATCACCCATTCCGTTGAGCCCCCATCAATGATGTCTTGCCGCGCATTGCTGATTAAACCGGGTAATGGCTTATTGTCTTTACCACTTCCTCTCCACACCGTGTTATCGATCCGAGGCTCACCGTTCCATGCTGCACCTGCCTCGAACACCTTCTTGTAGTCCTCTATCATCCGGGCCTCGGGAACCGCTTCTATAATAAGGAGCCGGTGTGGAACGTTATGCTTCTGCAAATACTCGACAGCCGTCTTCGTCATCACATAGTCTGATCCGGGGGCAAGCGGCGTAACCAGGGTTAAGTGAACATCGGGATTTCGATCGGCCAATTTACGTAGGATATCGGCGATTTGTTCTCGCAGCCAATCTCCTTCCTCCGCATCAATATGGTTCTTTCCAATCAGACCAATCCAGCAATCTTTACGGATTAAGTCTTGATTTCCACCGTCCTCTACCCTGGTCAGTAGACTTCGGTCCAAAAGGCGAATCTGATTACGGTCAAAATCCCTGGTTTGCTCATCCAAAGATTCATAAGGGACAATATTGGGATGAAGTTTACGGGTATCATCCCGGCGCTCACCATATTGCCATCCATCCACATACCTTCCCGCCACCCATGACCGATGCTCAAGTTCGGCCAGCATCTCTAGCGTATCCGTATCTTCACAAAACCGGAATCCATTCGAGACATCTAAAGCGTATCCGCCTGATACGTAATACCCAGCGGCCGAAAGCTTGGTTTTAATATGATCTGCGGCCCGACGATTGGAGACACGATAAGTTTCGCTTAGCTCCCGCCATTTAGATAGCGGCAACCCACTCCGCCCTTCGCCCTCATGACCCAACCGGGTCTGGCGATCTCCCACATAGGCGAGATGGATCTTCAGGGCAATGTCCTCCAAAGACCCCTCTAGTTTTTTCAGCGAGCATAACCGATCCTCGACACCAAAAGGCTGGATTATATCGCTGAACCGTCGTGCATGGGACGAAGCAACAAGCAGGTCCCCGATTCCTTCGCATTTGGACAAGCGGACATAGGTCGGAGACTTCCAACACCCAGTCTGCTGCATCGTGTTCTGGACGCATATGGCAGCACTCAGCGCTGTAGCACCCTGATCCAGACAAATAAACACGGCGGTAACTTCATCGGCTCTCTCGATCTTAGCCATGAGTTCTTTCGACAAACGGTCAGTCTCAAATCGGAAATTTTCGAACCTAATCTCTGCAATCTCTTTACCTTTGATTTGCGGATAAGCCTGTTCGATCCGCGACTTCGCCATAGCTTCATCATCAGTTAAGATGGTAAAAACGGGGCACTCAAAATCAGGATATACACTAGCGGGTGGCAAGTATCCAATCATCGCCTCGGTATAATCATCGAATCCAATAAAAACTACATGAATACGCTTCTGGTTGCGAAGTTTGGCATAGTTCCACAGTGGTTCAGCCCAGATGAACTGGCGTACCGCCCAAACGCTGAGGTTGAACGGCAACATATCAAAACTACCACAACTTCGTTTAATGGATTCCGAACGCACAAGTTGACGCCACAGTTGCCGATTACTGACGGCGACACTTGCGAGTAACCGTGACCCCACCCTTAGTCGCTCTTCGACAATCTTGCGAGCCATCATAGTCACCTCAAGATTCTCGCTATCATCGGGCAGTGCCACGATCAGGCGCCTGGCCTTATGGATTGCTGCTTCTTCCAGAATGGCCCGATCAAGCGGATTGCCCACCAAGATTTCAAAACCAAGAAGCCGCGCAACAGTCTCATTCGCCTCATCGTACTTGTTGCCTATCAGTACAACTTTGTGCCCACAATCTACTTCTGACTTGGCGAATGCAAGGCCATTCTTCGAAAGCCCACAGACAACCGTATGGTCCTTCATCATGCGGATACGCCTGGCCTTGATGGTGCTCGCGAAGAACTCGATACCGACCCTGAGAATCGCACCCGCTGTCGCCAGAGGGGCTGTAACACGCGCAATCAAAAGAGAATAATAATCATCAGGAATGGGGATATCCGGTTTTTCTGCAGAAAAGAACGAGATTGTCCGGGCTACAATTTTTAAGAAAAGGCTGGGGTCAAATTTATTGCCACGGGCCAGCTCATAGACAGCCCAACCGTATAAGCCAAGACCCGCGCTTACTGCCGCCCAAAGGAACAATCCGACCCATAAAAACTTATCGGTTCGTTTTATTGACACAGGTTTATATCACCAAAGTTTAATGACTTAGCAAATCTTCCATTAACCACCGATACGATCTCCATTTCAACGCTTGGATGATTTTATTTACCTTTCCTTCCCGGTTTTGTCACGATAAATAACCGCTATTCAGATTCCCGCCTTCACCACCTTAGCCAAGCCACCGTAGAAGGATTTGATTTTCAAATGCCTCTGTTCAGTGTTTATTTAATATTTTATCGAGGATAGACTGAAAAACTGTTTGTGCAAAAATCTTATCACTATCACTAATTTCGTTATTTTTATGCTTCGAATGACCCGAGATATTGCGCTCAGCGATTCGCAGTGAGCGCAACAACTCTTCTGAAATCAATCCATCTGCGATCAAATCGTACTCCCTCTGGAAGGACTTAATCGCAAACCTGGTATTCGTGTCGCTTGCACCTGTAATCCTGCCATTATAGTAACCCAATCGCTGTAGAGCCCTCTGCACTTCGTAGGCATGCACGGCCTTTTCCCTGAAATTTCCATCACCACCGGAAAATAGAAGTTGCCATGCGACCAACAAACCAAGTATACCGATTGTGGACATGACCACCCCTACAGCAATTCCATGTCTATGGAAAAATTTTACCTTCTTTTTCTTTAGCAGATTTCGAGACTGCCGGGAATGCACTTCTTGCTGCCCATTTACAACAGGTATGAGTCTGTTAATGTGCGGACCAAGCGGTCCATCGAAAGCATCAATCCAGTGATGTGCGCCAATAAAAAACTCAAGCGAGCTGGATGGAAGAATATCCTTTATGCGGAAAGGGAAAATTGGAACGAGTTTTGAGGCTGCGCGCTCTACCTCGCGTCTTACCATAGGTGATGCATTGGCATCCTCCGTGAGAACCAGCACCATGCACTTCGAGCTATTGATGCCGCGGATAATTTCCTCGCCGTACTCCCTGCCAGGGCGAACATCTCGCGGCGCGATCCAACACCGACAACCCTTCTTTTCCAAATGCAGGGCTATTTCATATGCCCGATCCTGATCTTGAGAGGCATAACTGATAAAAGCGAAGTACTCCGTTTCCTGCTCAACCATCGAGACATCCTCCTTAAGCCGTATCCATGTTTTTCCTGGTAGCTACAAATTTCGGCTCTAGCAGTCAAAACAGCAAAAGACAAACCAAGCTAAGCTTCACGGGCGAAGAAACTAACTTTGTGGGCACGTGACTAATCCAGCACGGTTCCTCAGGATTGTGCGGGCTTTGCCCAAATCCGGGGCACTACCCATTCTTCTTGCAATTATACTACTGAAAGTAGACTGCATTGGCAAACCACCCCTCTCGATATTCTTAGGCATGCCCCAAGCCTTTGATCACATCTCGGAGATAGACCAGACCCCCTAATAAAGCAGCCACATCGCAGCAATTCACTGGTTTTGGGGGGATTATCAGTACACTGAATATTTCTAATATACGAAAAAAAAGCAGACAAAATATTGCCTGCTTTTTCCCAACCAATTTATCCAAACTGGTCACAAATAGGCCTGCTTCATCCCTACAACTCCCACTTGGGTAATTTAGTAATTTATAATATTCTACCCCATCCCAGAAATAGGTTTCATCCAGCGCGTTTAATGAGAAGAGCAACTTGAATCTTTATAGATCAATGAACCTTCTCTGCTGTGGTTTCAATATCAAAAACCAACTCATCGTCTTTCTCGCTTAGATCGACGTGACCACCCTGGGCCAGGCGCCCAAAAAGAAGCTCTTCGGCCAGGGCCTTCTTGATCTTGTCTTTGATCAGACGTGCCATGGGGCGGGCACCCATAATACGATCATAACCGTTCCTAGCCAGCCACTCCCGTGCGGCCTCATCCACCTGCAGGGTCACCTTCTTGTCTTCGAGCTGTTGCTCCATTTCCAGCAAGAATTTGTCCACCACCTGGCGAATGTGTTTCTCGTTGAGTGCGGCAAAGGGAATGATGGCATCGAGACGATTACGGAATTCCGGAGAAAACATTTTTTTGATTTCTTCCAGATCATCACCAGTATGGTCTTGTTGAGTAAAACCCATATTAGACCGGGCCATACGCTCGGCCCCGGCATTGGTGGTCATGACGATAATGATGTTACGGAAGTCTGCCTTGCGCCCGTTGTTATCGGTGAGAGTACCGTGGTCCATGACCTGCAATAACAAGTTGAACACATCGGGATGGGCCTTCTCAACTTCATCCAACAACAAAACCGCATGGGGATTTTTGTTGACCGCGTCGGTGAGTAACCCACCTTGATCAAAACCCACATATCCGGGAGGCGCGCCGATTAAACGGGACACGGTGTGGCGTTCCATATACTCGGACATATCAAAGCGGATCAACTCTATGCTCAGCGTATGGGCGAGTTGACGTGTCACCTCGGTCTTGCCCACGCCGGTGGGACCGGAGAACAAGAACGAGGAAATAGGCCGATCCGCCTGCCCCAGACCGGAGCGGGCCATCTTTATAGCCGTAGCCAGGGCGTCAATGGCCCGGTCTTGACCAAAGACCATACGCTTCAGGTCCGTCTCTAATGTGCGCAGGGCCTCTTTGTCCGAACTGGAAACACTCTTCGGTGGGATACGTGCCATCAGGGCCACTACCGACTCGATATCGGTCACACCGATAGACTTCTTGCGCTTATCGACAGGCACTAAATGTACACGGGCACCCGCCTCGTCAATGACATCAATGGCCTTGTCCGGCAACTGACGTTCGTTGATGTAACGGTCGGAAAGCTCCACCGCACTACGCAAGGCCTGGTGGGTATATTTCACCGTATGGTGATCCTCAAAACGAGATTTTAAGCCACGCAAAATTTCCACTGTCTCTTCTACCGAAGGTTCGAGGACATCGATCTTTTGAAAACGCCTGGACAGAGCTCGATCTTTCTCAAAAATGCCACGATATTCCTGAAAGGTGGTCGAACCGATGAAACGCAAATCACCGGCGGCAAGTACCGGCTTTAACAAATTGGAGGCATCCATGGCACCACCGGAGGCAGCACCGGCACCGATAATAGTATGGATTTCGTCGATAAACAGGATGGCGCGGTCTTCCTGGCACAAGGCCTTGATCACCCCCTTCAGACGTTGCTCAAAATCCCCCCGGTACTTGGTCCCCGCCAACAAGGCGCCCATATCAAGCGCATAAATAACACTATCGCTAAGTATCTCCGGCACTTCGCCATCAACAATCTTTTTTGCCAGACCCTCAGCCAAGGCGGTCTTGCCGACACCGGCATCACCCACATAGAGAGGGTTGTTTTTGCGGCGGCGGCATAGAATCTGGACTGTTCGTTCTACCTCGGCCTCACGGCCAATCAGGGGATCGATTCGCCCCTGTCGCGCCACTTCGTTGAGATTTGAGGTAAACGCTTTCAGTGGGCTTTGTGGGCTGGATTCACCTCCCTCCTCTATGTCTTCGGGAGCGGGCAAGCCAATACCATCGTCACCCATCACCTTGGAAATACCATGGGACAGATAATTGACCACATCAAAGCGGCTGATGCCCTGTTTTTGTAGAAAAAATGCGGCGTGGGAGTCCTTTTCGCTAAAAATGGCTACCAGCACATTGGCCCCATCCACTTCTTTTTTCCCCGAGCTCTGCACATGCAGGATGGCCCGCTGTATCACCCTTTGAAACCCCAAGGTGGGCTGAGTATCATCGGCACTGTCCACCGGCAATACCGGAACCTCCTCCTTAAGGAACTGATCCAAATTGCTGCGCAAGGCATCAATATTGCCACCACAGGCACGAATCACACGGACTGCAGAGGGGTTATCCAACAAGGCCGACAGCAGATGCTCCACGGTAACAAACTCGTGACGCCACTCACGGGCCTGGCCAATGGCGGAATTTAACGCGAACTCAAGTTCGTGAGAAAGCATAGTCAATCAGGTTCCAACGTACATTGTAGGGGATGCTGGTTTTCTTGGGAAAAATTTACCACTTGATTCACCTTCGTCTCTGCAACCTCGCGTGTAAACACACCGCACACACCCATACCCTTGGTATGGACATGAAGCATAATCCGTACCGCGTCTTCACGGTGCTTTCCAAAAATTTGCTGAAGCACCGTAACGACAAACTCCATCGGAGTATAGTCATCATTCAGCAACAACACCTTGTAGAGACGAGGCCGCTTTAACTCGGGCCGGACCTCGGCCACCGTCAAGCTATCGACACCATCACGCTCGCCCAGAGGGTCTTTCTCACTCATGATCTCACCCGAGAATTTATTCCCCCTGCACTTAAAAGTTTGGGGGTATCCACTGAAATTTCAAGCACATATTTAGCAAGGACATTGCTGCACCACCATAATACCTGGAAAATAATAACTTGAATATTGGGAACTTCTAAGGCCGTCTGCATCTTGACATGTCCGGAAAAGGAGGCAAGATGTGGGGTCCCGGAACTATCAGGGTCCAGCTCACGGGGTGCCTTGGTCTGATGGCTCCCACCCACTCTCACAGTACCGGGGACCATTATAACTATAAAGTGGGGTGCAAAAACGCACCATAATCGCCGAAAAGGAGCATACCGATGCCTAAGGGTACGGTTAAATGGTTTAATGCCGCCAAGGGGTATGGATTCATATCACCCCAAAATGGTGGTGATGATGTCTTTGCGCACTTCTCGTCCATCGAAATGGAGGGCTACAGGACCCTCAAACGCGGACAGGAAGTGGAGTTCGACCTTCAGGAAGGGCCTAAAGGTTTGCAAGCATCACATATCCGCCAAGACGCATTAAGCCAACAGAGCTTAGGTCCGGATAATTCCGTCCAGGAATAATCTGGGTACGACAGCCAAAAACGCAATTTGCGGTTTTCGGTCGGCTTGCGAAATCATTCGCTGGAATCGAATGATTTTGGTGGCGCGTCTTGGCCACCATGGGCTCAATCTATCAATCCGGCTCGAAGTTCAGCCCCAGTGATCACATGTGCTGGGTGATAGCCTGCCCAAACCCGGAACAACTCACCAGGCTCGCCCCCTCCATAAGGCGTTCCAGATCGTAGGTCACCGTCTTCGCAGCGATGGCCTGGGATACCCCACGCACCACACAGTCTGCCGCCTCAACCCAACCCAGGTGACGCAACATCATCTCTGCCGACAATACCAGGGAGCCTGGATTGACCTGATCCTTACCGGCATATTTGGGTGCGGTGCCATGGGTGGCCTCAAAGATTGCGGTGGTATCGGATAAATTGGCCCCTGGGGCGATACCGATTCCCCCTACCTGGGCGGCCAGGGCATCGGAGATATAGTCACCATTAAGATTGAGGGTGGCGATCACATCGTATTCTTCCGGCCTTAACAGGATTTGCTGCAAGAAAGCGTCAGCAATAACATCCTTGATCACAATCTCTGCTCCAGTTTTTGGGTTCTTAAAGCGGCACCATGGCCCGGAATCGATCTCCTCGGCGCCAAATTCGGACTTGGCCAGTTCATAGCCCCAGTTTTTAAACGCGCCTTCGGTGAACTTCATAATGTTACCCTTGTGCACCAGAGTCACGGAACGCCGGTCGTTGTCGATGGCGTATTGAATAGCCCTGCGCACCAGACGCTGAGTACCCAGCTTGGAAACCGGCTTGATACCAATACCCGAAGACTCCGGGAAACGAATCTTGCTGACACCCATGTCGTTTTGCAAAAAGGCAATAACGCGCTTGACTTCATCCGACCCTGCCGCCCATTCAATACCGGCATAAATATCTTCCGAGTTTTCCCGGAAAATCACCATATCAGTCTTGCTGGGATCGCGTAGTGGGCTGGGTGTACCGGGGTAGTAACGTACTGGCCGCAGACAGACATAGAGGTCCAGCTGTTGACGCAAGGCCACGTTGAGAGAGCGGATGCCTCCCCCCACCGGGGTGCTTAGGGGGCCCTTAATGGCGACATGAAAGTCCTTGATCGCCTCCAGGGTTTCATCTGGCAACCAACTGTCTGGTCCATAGACCGATAGTGCCTTTTCACCAGCATAGATCTCCATCCAGGCGATGGCCCGATCATCGCCATAGGCCTTACTTATCGCCGCATCCACCACACTCTTCATCACCGGAGTGATATCCACACCAATACCGTCACCCTCAATATAGGGGATGATGGGACGGCTCGGGACATCTAAAGTATTGTCCGCATTGCAACGGATTGCCTCTCCGTTGGTGGGGATTTGGATATTTTGATAGGCCATAGACTACTCCGGGGTGTAAATTAAGGGCATAAAACTGCTTATGGGCACTTCTCTATTAGCACCTTCTCCCTGGGGAAGAAGGGATTATCAATTAATGAAAGTACCCTTATAAAAATGACCCACAGGGGGCTCAGCGTTTTGATCGCAGATACCGAGGACCCTTCAAATTATAAAGTAACGTTTTGATTTAAAAGTGTTGTTTCTGGGATTCATTTTGGCGACCCACACCAGATGCGCATTCTAACATGACCCTCGCACATAGATAATGCCACACGACATATTAGGGGTTAATTAGAGCCTGGCCTTGCCACCCCCCTATGGATACTGGCCCACCTTGCACCTCACTTTCGTTGGGGAACTCATATAACATGGCCCGGTCCAAGCACTGAACAGTGACATTGCACAAACCCTCCGGTTATCGGAAAATGGGCCCTGTGAACAGTGCCACCGCAGTCTGCCCACCGCCGTCTGCTAGGAATGATGACCCAACTGACAACTCTTTTCATCAAATTGCTTCCCAAAAGACCTGTCCGACAAAACAACATGAAACCAAGCCAACTTATCTGCGCAGGACTCCTGATCAGCCTATTAACGAATGGGGGCCTGGTGGTCGCGGGCACCTCACCAACGCCCACCCTTGATGCCATCCCGGTATGCTATGACTTCGACTGCAACACCCGTCAGGTGGTGAGCCTGTCCCGTGAAGAATGGCAAGGGGTACTGGGCTGGCTACAACCGGCCGCGACCAACGCAGCAGAAGAACGTAAAAGGATTCGCCAGGCGATTGGGTGGATCGAAGAACTGATTGGGCGGCATACTCCCACCCACCTGGATAGCGCCAAAAATGATCTCCTGCCCTCCCAGGCCGAAGGCCAGCAAGACTGCATCGATGAATCGCTCAATACCACGACCTACTTGCGTCTATTGGAACGTGAAGGACTACTTAAATGGCACCGGGTAGTAGACCGCGCCTATCGCAAGGCGATTCTGGATCAACACTGGGCAGGCCAGATCGAAGAAATCGCTACAGGGCAGGGCTATGTGGTCGACTCCTGGTTTTCCGCCAACGGCCATCTACCCTTTATCCAGAAGGTCGAAAAATGGAAAAAAATACGCTATTTCCGCACCTCGTTTGACTACACCTTCTAGCGGTTTTCTTTCACCGCACTGGGACTCTCGCCAAGCCGCCAAGAGAAAAGTGCTCAATGGGGTTCGTGTTTTCTATGCGAGTGCTAATAGCACAGTAGGCATGGGCCTCGGTACGCCTGTGCCGAACCCGATACCATGGGCAAAAGCAGTTCTACCCTACAAGGGGGCACCGAGGTCTGCGTGCTTGGCGGCTTGGCGAGAGCCCATTATTCCCCATAAATGGTCCACAATTTTTACTGAAGAGCCAAAATATTGAATATTCCAAAAGGCAGTACGATCGTCGTGGGTATGTCCGGTGGTGTGGACTCCTCTGTCGCCGCCATGCTATTGCTGGAACAAGGCCATCGAGTCCAGGGCCTGTTCATGAAAAACTGGGAAGAAGATGACACCGATGAATACTGTGCCGCTGCCCAGGACCTGGATGATGCACAAAGGGTTTGCGACCAGCTGGGTATCCCGCTCAAAACGGTCAATTTCTCCACTGAATACTGGGATCGGGTATTCCGCCTTTTCCTGGATGAATATAGCGCCGGGCGTACCCCCAACCCGGATGTACTGTGCAACAAGGAAATAAAATTCAAGGCCTTCCTCGAATATGCTCTGTCCGGCGGCGCCGATTTTGTGGCCACAGGGCACTATGCACGCATCAAGAGAGAGGGCGATAAATTTCAACTGCTCACCGGCAAGGACTCTCAAAAAGATCAAAGCTATTTTCTCCATGCCATTGAGCCTGCGGCCCTGTCACGCAGTCTGTTTCCACTGGGTGAACTGACTAAAGACACAGTAAGAACATTAGCACGCAAGGCCACCCTTCCCACCCACGACAAAAAAGACAGTACCGGCATCTGTTTTATTGGCGAACGCAAGTTCACTGAATTTCTACGGCAATATCTACCCTCTCAACCAGGGGAAATTCATGATATTGAAGGCGAGCACAAAGGTGAACATCAGGGTTTGATGTACCATACCATTGGCCAGCGCCATGGCCTGGGTATCGGTGGTCCGGGTGAGCCCTGGTATGTGGTGGATAAAGATATTGAGAAAAATATTCTCTACGTAGCACAAGGGACTGGTCACCCTGCCTTGTTTAGCCAGGCACTCATTGCCAGTTCCTTACGCTGGCTAGACCAGCAATCGCCACATTTCCCGCTTCAATGCACTGCACGCATCCGCTACCACCAAGACGACCAGACCTGCACAGTACACGCATTGACCCAGGACCAGATCAATGTACAGTTTTCCAAACCGCAACGTGCCGTGGCGCCCGGCCAGTCGGTGGTGTTTTACCAAGGTGAAATATGTCTGGGTGGAGGAGTTATCCAAAAACGTGCAGGGACGCCCTATACATCCAAAGCAGGACGGCACTCTGCCACACAGAAACCATGACGCGTGAATGCTTAGGTCTGTTTACTCGGCCTGTTTTTGTTCACGACGCTCTTGTAACTGCCTGCCCAGCATATGCCTAACCAATAGGTCACGGTCCTGTTCACGGATGTCGGTGAATTCTACCGCCACCCAATAGCGATGTTCAGGGTCATGCTCACTGCGTACCACCTTTCCCTGGGCCTTCACTCCCACCATGGATGACATCAACACCAGACGAATCTCCAATGGCGTACCAATGGGCAGCAGTTCATCAAGAGTGAAAGCAATCCCGCCGGCACCGAGACTCACATCTCGTATATGATTCCCACTATGCTGAAGTTCCTGCATCATAAAGATTTGCGCCATTTGATTGAGTTTCTTATCGATCTCCCAAAGATACTTGGCCACCTCTGGACTACGACTTTCAATCGTACTTAGCAGGGGCCTCATTTCCTGAGTGGTAGATGAAAATCTGGCGGCGAGCACAAATTGATCTACCCCTTGCTGTTGTTCACCGGGCCGATCTGACGGGACCACTGTATCTGGTGATAGCCGCTGGTAACGCAACATCACACTATCATTGACACGAAAAAAATTTCGCCGGTCTACAGCACTTTGCGTTTTGACTTGAACCATGGCGACCCACCTATTTCCTGGTTGTAGTGCTGATTGTAGAGGGGATCGTATGGCCTTTTAATTGCGGCATATCTGGCTCCATCGGGTAGACTTTAGTAGCAGAAGGTACCGACCTGACAGGCCGGGCAGGCCGGGCACCATCGGGTGATTGATTCCTTTTCATTACACTAATAGAGCCACCCTCAGCATCCTTGCCTTGCACGATGATTACCTCCACGCGACGATTTATAGCGCGACCAGAGGCGGTACGATTACTGTCCAAGGGCCGAGTATCGGCATAGCCCTCTATGCGAAAGCGGCTGGGCTTGATGCTACTTACCGCCATCAACTCGTGGGCCACGGTTGCGGCCCGGGCCGCAGATAGATCCCAGTTGGACCTGAACCGTGCAGTGCGTATAGGCACACTGTCAGTGTGACCGGCGACGATAAATTCACCCTTGGAGGCCTCCAGTATATCACTCATCTTCATCAGGATCGGGTAGAAGGGCTCGATAAGGTCGGCATTGCCCGAAGGGAACGATCCCTTCTCGCGTATACGAATAATAATCCTACTGCCTTCAGCCACCACCTGAATCAAACCTTGTTGGATCTCTTTCTTTAGGGATTTTTCTATGGCCTTGAGTTCTTTAGTGAGTGCCTCATCCTTCTCCTTGCCTTGAACGCCACCCACATCATCTTTGGCCAAGATACCGAGATCCTTCTCTGCCGTACTTTTGGCCAGCTGGATATCCTTATCCATACCTGCTTCAGTCTGTTCAGGCATGCCCTTTATTTTGGACGCCATATCCTCGGCCGCCTGAGCATCCTGGGCTTTGGCCATTTCCTGTCCCTTGAGGGTAGTCCCACTTTGCTGGGTATCGCCCTTGCTGTCTGTGACCGGGCTGGTAAATTCCTTGTCACTGTCCCCCAACCCGGTCAATCCCAACTTTTTTGCGCCTTCATGCTGGCCATGGGTATCCGGGGTTTCCTTACCGGATTTTACCCCGACGATATTCTTTGCCTCTTGCTTACCCGGAGTCCCTTTGTCATCCTTCAGGCCCTTTTTGCTCAACACCATCTCTGGCTGAGGTGCCTGTGGCGATGACACTTCAATCTTGTCAGTTCTTTCATCCGGGACTTCCAGATTCCGCTTCATGTCCTGGGTGGTAAACTGGCGTACTTCATTACGGATGGTCATCACCGGCCGACCGGGACTGAACTCACGGGCAATAATATTGATACCCTTGGGGGTTTGCTTAACGTTCACATCCCGTTGCACACCGTAGGCCTCCTTCATGGAGCCTGCGAGTTGTTTAAATTTGAGCGCATCCATTTCAGAAAAAGACAGGAGCAATACAAAGAAGCTCATCAGCAAGGTCATCAGATCGGCAAAGGTCATCACCCATGCCGGTGAACCCTCGTCTACTTGCTCTTGATTGGCGATTGCCTCTTCCATATTTACCCAACCGGACACACAGCGGCCACTCGACTAAACTCCCGCTGTGATTATGCCGCTTCTTCTTGATCACCCTCGACCTTTTCACGCTTACTCCCAGGCAGGTATGTCTTCAGCATTTCTTCCATGAGTCTGGGGTTCATCCCTTCTTGTATGGCAGTGATTATCTCAAGGATAAGACGCTTGGTATTTCTCTCTTGACGACTGCGCAAGGCCAATTTATCGGCAATGGGATGGGCAAAGGCACTGGCAATAACCGCACCGTAAAGGGTAGTGAGGATGGCAACCGACATGGCGGGACCAATCTTCTTCGGGTCATCCATATTGGCAAGCATCTGCACCAGACCTACCAGGGTACCAATCATTCCCATGGCCGGGGCCACATCACCAATGGCCTTAAAGATGGATTTACCATCATCATGCCTCTCTATGGTGAGATTAATGTCCTTGGCCAGCATACGCGCCACCAACTCCGGTTGGTGGCCATCTACTGCCAACTGAATCCCTTTTTTTAGAAATTCATTCTCGGTCTCACGTCCCTCCAAACCCAACAGGCCTTCCTTGCGGGCCACCTGGGCCAATTCAATACCCTCATTGATGAGATTCATGGGTTTGTCGTTGGAATAGAAAAACGCCTTCAGACCCACCGAAAACCCGGCAAAGATGTCGGATAGATTGAACTTGATCAGGGTGGCACCAAAGGTACCGCCGATCACAATCAACAAACCCGGCATATTTAAGAAAATCATGGGGCTGGGGCCAACCAGAATAGCCCCCACAATAACACCGAGGGCACCCAGCAGTCCCAGCGTGGTAGCGAGATCCACTACTCCCTCCTATCTACTATAAGATATTGATATTTAAGGTTTAGCTGCCAAGTTCCACACAGAGTCTGAATTGAGCAAAAACCCGCTTCCGTACACCATGTGTATCGGTTTGGTGTCCCGATTCTTTAGCCCATTACCCTCCACTGTCGTGAACAATAAGGCCCAACACCCTGAAATAGCTGCGCTAAGATCGTCCTGACCGGGCAAATTCGGTAAAATCCCCTGTCCGCTATGTCTTTAACAGCAGCTGAGGTTCAACCTATACTGGGGACATCGCACGTAAAAGGCCCTATAACGACTCTACACCTGGGCCTTATCACCCTTTGAAAACTTACAAGTAAGGACAGTAGGACGCCCATGACCACCAAGCGCACTCAACCCGATCAAACCCACCCAAGTCTGTTGGCCCTGTCACCCCTGGACGGACGCTATGCCAATAAACTGGCCGACTTACGTCCGCTGTTTAGTGAATACGGCCTCATACGCTACCGGGTTATGGTGGAAATACATTGGTTGCTCCAATTGACCGAAGACGCCGATATAACCGAACTCAATATGCTTTCAGACGGAGCAAAGGCTCGATTGACCCGCATTGTAGAGGACTTTAATGCGTCTGATGCGACGCGGGTGAAAGAGATCGAAGCCACCACCAATCATGACGTCAAGGCGGTGGAGTATTTTTTGAAAGAACGCACTCAGGATCACGCCGAACTTAACCGGTGCAAAGAATTTCTTCACTTCGCCTGCACCTCGGAAGATATCAATAACCTGGCCTATGGCTTGATGCTACGGGATGGGCGGGACACAGTGATTTTGCCAAGTATCGACAAGCTCATTGGCACCCTGACAGATCTCGCCAAACATTATGCGGCACAACCCATGCTGGCCCGTACCCATGGCCAACCCGCATCCCCCACTACCGTGGGCAAGGAGCTGGCCAACACCGTGAGTCGCCTCAACCGACAGCGCGAACAAATTGCTGCCGTACCCATCCTCGGCAAGATGAATGGTGCGGTGGGTAACTATAATGCCCACTTGGCGGCCTACCCCAATATCAATTGGCCCCACATCGCAAAAGAGTTCGTCGAGGAATTGGGGCTAACCTGGAATCCCTATACTACTCAGATCGAACCCCATGACTATATGGCCGAGCTGTTTCACGCCATCAGTCGCTTTAACACAATATTGATCGATTTTGATCGTGATGTCTGGAGCTACATCTCGCTGGGATATTTCAGACAAAAGACCGTCGCTGGGGAAGTGGGCTCATCAACAATGCCACACAAGGTTAATCCCATTGATTTTGAAAATTCTGAGGGCAACCTGGGTTTGGCCAATGCCCTGTTTTCTCATTTGGCAGCCAAGCTGCCCATTAGCCGCTGGCAGCGAGATCTGAGCGACTCTACAGTATTGCGCAATGTAGGTGTGGCCATGGGCTATTCCTTACTCGCCTATCAATCCTGCCTGCGGGGCCTGAAAAAGCTGGATATCAATACCGACAGGCTTGACATGGAGCTTGACCAAACCTGGGAGGTACTCGCCGAGGCCATACAAACGGTCATGCGACGCCATGGTATCGAAGAACCCTATGAAAAACTAAAGGCATTAACCCGGGGAAATGAGGGTATCGATCAAGGCTCTTTGGAGAGCTTTATTCAATCTCTGGATCTGCCCGACAAGACCAAAAGGCAGCTTCTGGCACTCACCCCATCCAACTATACCGGTAACGCTAAAGAGCAAGCCCAGCACCTGCCCAGCCAAGCCAAGCCTAGAAATACTTTGCATACCCCCCGCCGCAAGCTGTGAGGACACAATTTCCAGAAATTAATCCCCCAGTAACGCAGGGTGCACAGCAGGTATCCACTACTGGGTTCTCCTGCCCAATTGTGAGCCAAAAACAAGAAGATAGATTGCACTACCGATGGCCACGACTAAACTAATAACCGTAGTGTCTTGAACTGGCATACTGTGGATCACGAACATCAATACAATGGTGACAATGCTGATAATTAGCGTGGCCAATGAAATAGCACGTATTATCTCTTGGCCCGGGGTGTAAATAGCAACCAGACAAATGACCACCCATCCTAAAAATGAGCCCCCTAGCATGCGCACGGTAACACTGTCATAGGCCCCCCGGCTGATCAGCTTATGGCTGGCTTCTGGATAAAACACCAAACCCAGGCCCCACGCCAAAAAAAGGATCGATGCCAAAGCCAGGGCTATCCGTACTCTTGTTTTCATTGGTGTGTCCTAAATCGGTCTGAATAAGCACTTATATGCAAATGAATTCGCACTATACCCGTTATCTGTATGACTATAATCCCTCATCAATCCAATAGGTGCAAGATGCCTCATACTCAGCTCACTGCCCGTCTTGTTATCATTTTGCTGTGCCTAAGCTGGGCAGGCTCGGCCCACAGCACTGAACTTGTACTGGAGGTTGTCTCTCTCAAGCACCAATTGGCCAAGGATTTAATTCCTGCAATACGACCCCTGTTAGGCCCCAAAGGCTCTATCAGCGGTGCGCAACAAAAACTGTTCATCAAAGACGACCCACAGAATATCACCCATATCAAGACAGCGCTCAAACAGCTTGATGTGGCCCAGGCCAACCTTTTGGTCAGCCTGCGTTTTTGGGATATTGGCAACACCAATCAAGGAGATATCCAGCACCAATATTCCACACAACGCCAGCAGAAACTGCAAACCATACGGGTATTAGAGGGAAAAACAGGCTTTATTGAGGTGGGCAAAAGCCGGGTAGATACGCAGTACTTCGTCAACCTGGCCCACGACCAATTGGCGTTGACCGAATCAGAAGTGGTTCGCAGTGTAACATCGGGATTTTTAGTTACCGTCCACCTACTGCAAGGCATTGCTGATGTCAAAATTACACCGCGGTTCTCCTTTGCGGTGGATGACTCGCTACGTCATGTCCGATTTTACAATATGGCCAGCCAAATTAAGGTCCAATTAGGTCGATGGGCCATCATTGGTAGTAACGATACAAACCTCAACGAGGTTCATGCTGCAATCTGGAACCAATACACCACCCATCGTGACGAAACAGCACGCATCCAAATAAAGGTCGAGAAGGTAGACAAGAAATAAGCCGCCGAAAAAACGAATCCCCGACAACTCGTGCTGACAATACGTTTAGTACTTCGACAGCGATACAGCCAGAGGCTATCCGTGCGCGGGAGTGGCAGCAGCTTGGTGGGATTGCACCTCCATCGCCGGAGATTGGTTCATCATCTTGCACAAGGCCGCCGAGGCACTGAGCTCCAGATTACTGAACATTGCACCCACACCATCCGACTCACTACGTACAACGAGCGCAGGCACACGCATACGTTGTCGATCCTTCTGTGATCCGAGGGAAAAAACAACATCCAAGGCAGCATTCAGGGGCAACTGTACCGAAGGTAACTTGATGAACATCCCTTTCAGGCTGATATCACGGCTTACACCTCGCAGTATACCGAGGCCACTATAGTAAATAGCCACATGCACCTCAAACTCTTTACGTGGATTCCATCGACGTTCCAACATAATCACCTCCTAACCCATTGCGACGACACCCAACAGGGGCGGAAACCGCGCCCAAGTCTTAGCTCATGCTCACACCCTTTGAGGGGATTAGCATACAGTATAGACGCCCACATCAAATTCGCTATTTATCTGCCATGGCTTTGTAATTTCCATCCTATACATAGACTTACACATAAAAACAAAATGAATCACTTTATGTTTTAACAGCAACCTATTGAAAATAATATAAAAATACCGTCAAAATTGTCAGCCTCTTGCCCACCACCCATCCCATACGAGGCCAACCTAGCCAAGGCACTCACGAATCCATACACCAATATCTTGTATCTCTTCGCCAATAACATTGTGCCCCATGGGGTACTCATGAAATACGGCAGCGGGATTGACCCCCCTAACTCGTTCATAGGACTGGCAACCCATAGAGAAGTCGACTACCGGGTCTTGACGCCCATGGGCAAAAAAAACGGGTGTACCCCGATTGGCATCACTGATCTGCACAGAAAGCTCAGACGCCAAAGGCAGATAGCAGGACAGGGCCAGAATCCCCGCCAGAGCTTGATCAAAACGCAGACCCGCATAAAGCCCGAGGGCGCCCCCCTGAGAGAACCCACCAACAATGATGCGTTGTGACGCTATTCCCTGGTCTATCTCACACTGAATCAGCTTATCGATATATTGTTGAGACTGCGTTATACCCACCTTGTCCTCTGCAGACGACGCATCAAGGCCCACAATGTCATACCAGGCACGCATCACATGGCCCATATTCAATGTCACTGGACGCATGGGTGCGTGAGGAAATATGTAACGTAATCCCAAGTCTTCAGGCATACCGAGTTCGGGCACAATACCGGCAAAATCATTCCCGTCCGCCCCCAACCCATGAAGCCAAATAACACTGGCAGTGACGGGACCACCGGTTTCTATCAAAATGGGCTCAACGTCATCGTAATGAATTGTCATATCGGCCATAGCCCATTCAAGCCCGCCGCCCTACTGTAAGATTAACTCCCACATCCATCCAGATACCATTTTCCTTGGCCAGAGGGGCTATCTCTCTAAGGTGTTCACCCTGAAACTGCAATCGTTTTTTTTCATCTAACTGCAGCAACAGACCCCGAAAACCACTACCCCACAATACATCCCACCAATCCTCGACCCTTTGAAGGTGGTATCCCACCTGGGCGTGATGTAGCTGCACGTCGCTACAGCTGGCACCCTCTAACAACTTTGTGCAGACAAACTCATCCTGGAGACGATCGACCACAAATTGATCCCGCCCTTTTGCTAATTCGACTCCGAACCCCTCTATTCGGTCAAAAAACATACGTTTCATGGGCTGAAACGCACCCTCAGAAAAACTACTAAAAATAATTCTGCCACCGGGCTTGAGCACGCGCCACCACTCGTGCAGGGCCTGCTGCATATCAGACATGAAAAACAAACCAAAAGAACAACACACCGCATCAAAATATCGATCTCGAAACTCCAACTGAGCTCCATCCATACTGAACAAATCGATATTCTCAAGCCCCATCGCTCGACTCTTTTTTTCCAGAACAGACAACATCCCATCGGCAAGATCAATGGCGCACACCCTGCCTGTGGGGCAAATTCTCTGCGCCACTGCAATAGCCAACGCACCCGTACCCGCAGCTACATCCAGTACTTTCATGCCTGGTGTCGGCAATAAAATATCCATCATTTTATCTGCACAAAATGGAAACCAGCGTAAGGCTTCCTTGTCATAATCAGCCGCAACTTGATCAAAGATCGCGATAATTTCCTGCTGATGGGAATCTAATTTTGGTGACTCTTTACTGATTTCTAATGCCATATTGATTCACTTATGGGGATCTGTAGCCAATATTCGGATAGTTCATGGGGACTGACATTAAGTCTTGGCAATAACCAATTTTACTCACCTTGTTTCTATTTCTTCTTCAAGTCAAGCGCCACCGAATTAATACAGTAACGACGCCCATCGGGTTGTGGACCATCATCAAAGACATGACCCAGGTGTGCTCCACAACGGCTACAAAGTATTTCAGTTCGCTGCATAGCAAGATCATTATCTTGTCTTTCTTGCACACCCTCTGGTTTTTCGGGTTGGGTAAAACTAGGCCATCCCGTCCCGGAATCAAACTTCGATTCGGAATTAAATAACGGTGCCCCGCAACAGGCACACCGATAAATTCCCATATCCCTGCAGTCCCAATACTGACCACTAAAGGCCCGCTCAGTACCTTTCTGTCGACAGACCTGATACTGCTCCTCATTCAGTTGCGCCTTCCACTGGGTGTCTGTCTTTTTAATTTTATTACTCATCACACCACCTCAGCTGATCTTTTGAGAAGCACCGAATAAATCCGTCCACGCAAAAACTCAAACTTTGGATATTTCCTCCAGGATTTGGTCTCAACGACTACAAGACACACTAGCAAACAAAATAGTCACTACAGTTAAGTAGCGTAACAGCACAATCACTGAGCAATATCAATGCTATCCCGTTAACCTAAGCTTCATGCACCATAACACCCTGATTGTCGGGACAAACAATACGATCAACGATCTTGCAGACATGAGTTTGAACAACTCGACAATCGAAGCCACCCCTTCTACCCTACAAGCAGGTATACCTACAATTTGCGGCATCCTTTGTGTCTTAGCACCTTTGTGGCGGAAGGCTTACACCGAAGAGATCAAATTCAAGCAAGTTAATCGGCCGGAACCGTGCGCCCCTCAGCCCAGGCCCGTAGGGCGTTGACCTGTTCGGCCATGACCACGGAGAGGGGTCGTGTACGCTCGATCTCATCCAGCAACAGCATAGTGTTGGGTTCCTGGTCATTAGCATGGGCGGTATACAACACGCTTACAATGGCCTGTTCCAATTCGGCACCGGTGAAACCCTTGGACGCTTCGGCCAGCAAGGCCAAATCAAAATCCGCTTCTGGCAAACCGCGTTTATGCAGGTGGATATTAAGTATTTGCTGACGAACCCCGGCACCGGGCAGGTCTATAAAGAAAATTTCGTCGAATCGTCCCTTGCGAATCAATTCTGGCGGCAGGCTCTTTATGTTATTCGCGGTCGCCACCAGAAACGCAGCAGACTTGTTTTCTGCCATCCAGGTCAGCAATGTGCCCAGTACTCGGCGCTCCAAACCATCGTCGCTACCCTGGGGGGCCAAACCTTTTTCGATCTCATCCATCCAGAGTACACACGGTGCCATAGCCTCTGCAGTTTGCAGGGCCTCGCACAAATTGCGTTCTGTCTCTCCATAGTATTTGTTATAGAGTGTGCCAAAATCCAGTCGAAGCAAAGGTGTTCCAAAAATACCGGACACCGCCTTGGCCGCTAGACTCTTGCCACAACCCTGAACCCCCAACAATAAAATGCCCTTGGGTGAGTCAAGGCCGTCTTGTGCCTTTTTGCCGCCATAAAATGCCTTGCGCTGATCCAGCCAGCCCTTGAGCTGGCTGAGCCCTCCGACATCGGCAAAGTGTGCTGTGTCGTATTCAAATGTGAGGGCACCACTCTTGTCCAACAGACGATGCTTGGCCTTGGCTAGCTTTGGCAGGTCTGCTTGGGTAATCGCACCATCGTCATAAATAGCCTTGCGCGTCAACCGACGCACATCTGAATGGGTCAGGCCACGAAGATTGTTTATTAACATCCTCAATGCCTCGGGATCGGCCTTTACATTCTGACCGCCATTTTCAGTTTTCCATTCTACTGCCACGGATTCAACAATCTTCTTGATGGCCTGGCTATCAGGCAGGCCCAATTCAAATCGGGCGCTATAACGGCGTAACTCATCCGGTAGAACAAGTTTGTGACTTAGCAATACTATGATCTTTTTAACTTGATCATATTCAGTCGCAATATCCTTCAGACTTCGCACCAAAATGGGGTCTTCCAGATAAGGATGGAAATCGACTAATACGTAGATGCCCGGTAACTCTGAAGATTTAATATGACCCAGGACATGTATCGGTTCTGCATTATGCTTTTGTGGCGGCATACCGCGGTCGACTCGCGCCAATCCGTCGGTCACGGTCCACACCGACAGGGCTACGCCCATTCTTTCTGATAAAGGAGCAAATAATTTTAGCGCACGTTTCTCGTCCTGGCTCTCCACCACCACAATGGGAATGCGAGCGCGAAACAATAACTCTAAATCATGAATATCTTGCATAACGGTAAATGAATCACTCTAAAAATAAGCGCTGTCCCACTGAGATTAGTCGATGAGCACCAGACACCAAGGGTAACTAATGAACTCATTAGTATATTAAGCCTGGCTATTCTCGAGTGGATTCAAGTTGGGAGGCCTAGGCCCAAATATTCCGGAGCGTCATATTCAAGGAATTGCCCCGGAATCCAGTTCCTTCAACAACTTTCTGGATGCCGGATCGAGTCCGGCATGACGGAGCATGTTAAAAACACATGGCACAAAAACAACCTACAGCTCATCAATCCCTCGATTGGCCAACACATCAGCCCGTTCATTACCGTCGTGACCAGAATGACCTTTGACCCACTCCCAAGTCACTTGGTGGGGACGTTCGGCCGCTTCCAGGCGTTGCCACAATTGGGCATTCTTTACGGGTGACTTACTGGCCGTCCTCCAACCACGACGCTTCCAGTTTTCTATCCATTCGGTGATGCCCTTTTTAACATAGGTGGAATCGGTAGTAAGGATCACTTCACAAGGCTGATTCAGAGACTCTAAGGCCTTGATCGCAGCCATAAGTTCCATGCGGTTGTTGGTGGTATCCGCCTCCCCCCCATAGAGTTCCTTTTCCTGTTTACCGGTACGCAGCAATGCCCCCCAGCCACCTGGGCCTGGGTTTCCACGGCAGGCACCATCGGTAAATATTTCAACCTTGGGCATGCCGCACCCCCCGCGCCACCGGTTCGGCCAGTGGCCGAACCACCGCATTTTTCGTTTTCCACTCGGGTCGGATGGGGGTCATGCCCAGTTCTCTTTTCTTGGCTACCAAAATATACACCGCTGCCAACATCGGCCACCAACGATCACCGGCGGGTTCCAGAAACCGGAGTTTTTCATAGAGCACCGCATTGCCCACAGGGGGGCGGTAATACAACATATTTCCGGCGATCGTCTCAAAATCGAGTAATGCCAACCAATCTTTGATCCTTGCCAATCTTAGAAACTGACCACACCAGGGTACCTGCTGACGCCGGCCTACCACAGGTAAACGCATCCACTTGCGTATCCCCCACAGACTCAAAGGGTTAAACCCAATAATGACCACATGGCCCTCGGGCATCAGCACCCGGTCCACCTCACGCAATACACCATGGGGGTCATCGGCAAAATCCAAAGTGTGGGGCAATACCGCGACATGAATAGATTTGGTGTCAAAGGGCAAGGCATCCGGTTGGGCGCGAACACCCACCTCGTTATGACCTCCACCCCAGGAAGGGTACTCAAGAACGATTCGTGTGGCCGCCAGGCTGGCCTGTAAAAAATCGGCATCACCATAACGCCCTATCTGAACGGCAACCGGGCCATAGAGTTTACTCAGCACATCTGCCAGTCGATCACCCTCAAGACGCTGCAAAGTCTGGCCCATGGGGCAATGAAACCAGTCAGTGAGCTCCTGGCTCAGATCAACAGCCTTAGCGCAATTATGCATTGACTCTTTCCTTTGTGGGCCTGACACTTAGTTCTCATGGTTGAGGTTTTACACGTCGATGCATTTGAGGACAACTATATCTGGTTGATCCGTGGTCTTGATGACACTTCAAAAGTGGCCATAGTGGACCCTGGCGATGAGATACCAGTCTATGCCACCCTCAAAAAACATGCATTGACACCCCTGGCCATCCTCTGCACCCACCACCATGGTGACCATACCGGTGGTATTGACAATATCCTCAAGCATTATTCCATCCCGGTATTTGGCCCCGCCCAGGAGCACATCCCGGGGATCAGCCATAGGTTAAAACAAGGTGACCCTGTTGACCTTCATGGCCTCGGGCTTCGCTTTGAGGTCTTGGATGTGCCCGGACACACCCGTGGCCACATCGCCTACTATGGTCACGGTATGTTATTTTGTGGTGACACCCTGTTTAGTGCCGGCTGTGGCCGCTTGTTTGAAGGCACCGCTGAACAGATGTTGATCTCCTTAAACAAATTGAGCGCCCTGCCTGACGATACACAGGTCTACTGCACCCATGAATACACCGCGGATAACCTGCGCTTTGCCCTGCAACTAGAACCCAGTAACCCTGATTTATTGGCCTATATCAAGAAGATAGAAAAGCTGCGTCAAACTGGACTGCCCACCCTACCCACCACCATCGGTGCGGAAAAGACCTTTAACCCCTTTCTGCGCAGCGCCGAACCCGAAGTTAAAGAAGCTGCACAAGCACACTGTGGACACGCCTTGCGCACCCCGGAAGAAGTATTTACCGAAGTTAGAAAGTGGAAAGACCGGTTTTAGGCGGACCAGCAAACCAGACACAGTAAAATAAGCCTCCAGAATTCGCGGGGATCCCGGGATGCTTGTTGCTCTCACCAAGCCGCCAAAGAACTCTTGACTGTCCACGGCAAGGTAATGAACGGTACGGGCAGTACCAGTTTGCACCCCAAGCCACTTTTTCCTTCGCATATTTGCGAAAACACCCTCCGCAAGATGGGGCCAAGAAGCACATTTTTACTATAAAAACAAGCAGTTGACGCTATCTTCTCGAATCGGTAGTATTTTGCCTCCGGACCAAAAGACTAAACAAAATCGGACCCGTCCAAAACAATGAATAAGAACCGTAGCCCGATTGCCGCAAAGCACCTGGTTTTGATCGCACTGACGACCCTGGTGGTCGGTTGTGCCAGCCAAGGCCCAACCCAGCGTGACCCAGCACCCGGTGGTGAGTCTGAACAGACCACAAACCTGCAAGACCCCAGCCAATATGAGGACCTATGGGATCGGATTCGAGCTGGTTTTGCCTTGAAGCCCATCGATAGCAAGATCGTGCGCCGCTACGAAAAATGGTATGCCGACCGTCCGGAGTACATGGAGAACATGACCCATCGGGCGCGGCGTTATCTGCACCACATCGTCACCCGGGTCGAAGCACGGGGAATCCCCACCGAAATTGCCCTATTACCCGCCATTGAGAGCGCCTTTAAGCCCCTGGCCTATTCCCGTGCCCGGGCATCGGGGCTGTGGCAGTTTATCCCCTCCACCGGCCGTCACTATGGGCTCAAACAAAACTGGTGGTACGACGGTCGCCGGGATGTATTGGCTGCCACCGATGCCGCCCTCGACTACCTGGAAAAATTACATAAACAATTCAACGGTGACTGGCACTTGGCCCTGGCAGCCTATAATGCCGGTGAACGCCGCATTGAAAGAAACCTGGCCTACAACGCCCGCAAGGGCCGGTCCACGGACTACCAATCCCTGCGTAGTCTGAAGCGAGAGACCCGCCACTATGTGCCCAAGCTCATTGCCGTGGTCAATATCATTCGCGACCCCCAGGCCTTCGGTCTTGAATTAGAACCCATCCCCAATAAGCCTTACTTTGAGACAGTGGATGTGGGCAGCCAGATAGACCTGGGAGTGGTGGCCAATCTTTCCGATATAGGTATTCGTGAACTACACGTCTTAAACCCAGCCTTCCGTCGCTGGGCTACCGATCCCCAGGGACCCCACCGTATCCTGGTACCCGTAGGTAAAAAACGCGTGGTTGAACAAGGTATCGCCGCTCTACCCGCATCAAAGCGCATGCAGTACACCCGTTACGTGGTCAGACGGGGTGACACCGTGGGGGGTATTGCCCAGCGCTATGGCCTGTCCGCCGGGGCCGTGCGATCAACGAATAAATTACGCGGCAACATGATACGTGCAGGCCAGAATCTGCTCATCCCCCTATCGAGTCGCGCCCTGGCCAAAGCCAAACGTGCTAAACCTCGACGGGTGGTCAGCGCCAGAAAATACCGCAACACAAGGGGCAAAGCTCAACTTGTTCACAAGGTAAGACGGGGTGAAACCCTCTACGCCATCGCCAAAAAATACAATGTCTACGTCTATCAACTGGCCCAATGGAACAAGCTTGATGTGGATGGCATCCTCAATCTGGGTCAGAAAATCAAGGTCGTTAGATAATCGTTTTCACAGGGTCTTGGCCAATATCAACGCATCTTCCTTGCCATCCTCGGCCGGGTAGTAATCAGGCCGCACCCCAATCTCGTTGAAACCCACGTTGTCATACAAGCGTCGCGCCTGCTTGTTAGATTTACGTACCTCCAAAAATGCCATTTGCGCATGGTAGTGCCGCGCCATATCCAATAAGTATCCTACCAGGCGCACGCCCAGGCCCTGCCTCTGGCACACTGAGTGAATACCAACATTGAGTATATGGCATTCACCTGCGGCCACAGACATCACGCCATAGCCCCGGATCTCACCGGCAGTTTCGTAGACCATACAAAAATAGCCCACCCGCAAACAATCGCGAAAAATACCCTCCGACCAGGGAAACGAATAGATGCGCTCCTCAATAGCCATCACCCCGAACAAGTCTTCTTTTGTCATGGGCCGCAACTGGGGCTCATCAATAGACATCACCGCGCTCATGACAATGCCCCCAAAAGTGATTGCGCCAGACACAGGTCCGCCCATGCCTTTTTCTTGTCGATGGGGCTGCGTAACAAATAGGCCGGATGATAGCTTACAACCAAGGGAATACCGGTATCTGCATATTGATGGCTGCGGCCACGCAAACGACTAATGGGGTCCGTAGTCTTCAACAAAGACTGTGCCGCAAATCTGCCCAGGGCCACGATGATACGGGGTTGAATGAGTTCCACCTGGCGCAACAAATAAGGCTCACAGTGCTGGACCTCCTTACCTGCCGGATCCCGGTTGGCCGGAGGGCGGCATTTCAATACATTTGCGATATACACTTGTTCACGCTTCAGGTTAAGAGCAAACAGCATGGCATTCAGCAATTGGCCTGCCCGGCCCACAAAGGGTTCACCCCGACGATCTTCCTCGGCACCGGGGGCCTCACCCACAAACAGCCAGTCGGCACCCTGATCGCCCACACCAAAAACGGTTTGCGTGCGGGTACTATGCAGTTCACAGGCCTGACAGCCTGCCACAGTTTGTTGCAGGTCTTGCCAATCAAGTTTAGCGATAGCAGGGGGTGTCGCCCTAACCTCAACTTTGGCTTCAACTTCAGGATCGGATGTATCGATGCAACCGGGCTGCTCAATCGGAGAAATTATCGAGTGACGTAACTCCCAAACCTGGATACCCATGGCATCCAGGATTTGGTGTTGCTGTTTATCGACCATCGCGCATCCCTTGTTGGAAGAGCCTATTTTTCTAAACCGCCAAGATGCCGGGCTTTATTATCAATATTCAATCGCCCCATTCTTGGCGACCCCGGCAAGAGTATCAGCCCTCAAATAATACACTTGGTCGTTTACCGGCGTCGAGCTTTAAGCACATATTCTCCTATAGCCCCTAAATCGGCTGATTGGTCTGTGGGTGACGGCGCTCAGCCGGTGACACGATTTTGTTCAGGGCATTGATATAGGCCTTGGCCGATGCAATAACGATGTCCGTATCCGCACCATGGCCATTGACCATACGGCCACCGCGTTCCAGCCTCACGGTAACTTCACCTTGGGCATCGGTACCGCTAGTGATATTGCTGACCGAATAAAGCTGCAACTCGCCACCGCTATCCACCACATTCTCAATGGCCCGAAATGCGGCATCCACCGGCCCACTACCCTCTGAGTCTGCCTTTTGCTCTTTGCCATCTACCGCCAAGGTAATATTGGCAAGGGGTATTTCCCCACTTTGAGAACAGACCTTTAATGACACCAGACGAATATAATCAGTGGCCTGCTCAAGACCCTCTTCGGTCACCAGGGCCTGTAAATCCTCATCAAAGATTTCATGTTTCTTATCGGCCAGGTCCTTGAATCGACTAAATGCCGAATTCAGATCTTCCTCAGTTTTAAACTCAAACCCCAATTCAGCCAAACGTTGACGAAAGGCATTTCGGCCTGAGTGCTTACCCAACACCATGCGGTTGGCCGACCAACCCACATCCTCGGCACGCATAATTTCATAGGTCTCACGATGTTTGATCACACCATCCTGGTGAATGCCCGATTCATGGGCAAAGGCATTGGCACCGACGATGGCCTTGTTGGGCTGCACCGGGAACCCGGTTATGCCCGAGACCAAGCGACTGCTGGGCACAATCTGGGTGGTATCGATATAACTGTCACAGTCAAACGTATCCTGACGGGTACGCACCGCCATAACAATCTCTTCAAGTGAGGCGTTACCTGCCCGCTCACCCAAACCATTGATGGTGCATTCCACCTGACGAGCACCGGCAGCCACCGCCGCCAAAGAATTGGCCACTGCCAAGCCCAAGTCATTGTGACAATGTACAGAGAAAATGGCCTTATCCGAGTTGGGGACACGCTCAATGAGAGTCTGGATCAAGCCACCAAATTGCTGGGGTAAATTGTAGCCCACGGTGTCGGGGATATTGACGGTACGGGCACCGGCATCGATCACGGCCTCTAGCACCCGACACAAAAAATCAATCTCCGAACGGCCCGCATCTTCCGGCGAGAATTCCACATCATCGGTATACTGTCGGGCACGCTTGACCGCCCACACCGCCCGTTCCAATACCGCATCAGGCTGCATACGAAGTTTCTCTTTCATATGCACTGGCGAAGTAGCAATGAAGGTATGCACCCTGCCACGGGCCGCAGCCTTGACCGCTTCGGCGGCAACATCAATATCTTTTTCGGTGGCCCGTGCCAGGGCACAAACCGTACTGTTCTTAACCGCCTCGGCAACATATTTGACAGCCTCAAAATCCCCAGGGCTGGCCACCGGAAAACCCGCCTCGATGACATCGACACGCATACGTTCCAGCAGCTTGGCAATACGCACCTTCTCGTCTCGAGTCATCGACGCACCGGGGCTTTGCTCGCCATCACGCAAGGTGGTATCAAAAATAATCAATTTGTCACTCATGGGATTCTCTCCGCTATCAATCCATAACCATTAGGCCATTAAATCCACTGCCGTAGCGGGCAGGGATAAAAAAATACAGGGATATTAAAATCGGATAGTTGCGCCTAGCGGCGCAGCAGCACTGAGAAGAGCGGGACAAGAGCAAAACAAACACGACCGGCGCCAAAATTGGCGTGAGAAAAGAGTGGAGATTGAGAGGCTCGCCTAGTCATGATGATCTATATATAGCTGTGATTTGATTTTAATTCAAGCCCCAATCATTACCGAAAGCCTTAGGTCTTCTCCCGCTCACGCCGTTTTTTACGGTGAAGCATCAGGCCCGAGACCGGGCCAGACAGAAAATAGAGCAAGGACATCGCAAAAAGCACCCGTGCCGGATCAAACGAGATCACCACCAAAACCAACACCATGGCCAACAACACCACAAAGGGTACTCGACCCTTCAGATCAAGGTCCTTATAGCTTCGATAGGGAATATTGCTGACCATGGCCAAGGCGGCCAATACGGTAAACACCAGGGTCACCATAAGCCAATCCTCACCACGCTGCTCATAATTCGTCACCACCCATACCAGTGAAGCCGCCATAGCGGCGGCGGCAGGGCAGGGCAGACCTTGAAAATATCGCTTATCATGGGCCTTCTGGGTGTTGAATCGTGCCAGGCGCAAGGCGACTGCTGCCACGTATATAAAGGCCACTAACCAACCCAGCTTGCCACGTAGATGTAAAGTCCAGTCATAGAGCACCAGTGCCGGGGTAAGCCCGAATGAGATCATATCCGACAGACTGTCGTACTCAGAGCCAAAGTCGCTGGTGGTATGGGTCAATCGTGCAATACGCCCGTCGAGACCATCGATAATCAGGGCGATAAAAATGGCAATGGCGGCGGCTTCATAGTTGCCCTTGCTGGCCTGAACAATGGCAAAGAATCCGGCAAACAAACCGGCGGTGGTAAACAAGTTGGGCAGGATGTAAATGCCCTTACGGGTTGGGCGCTCACCCTCAATCACTGCACTACGCTTGCGCCGTTTAAGTGGCTTTAGTTTTGGGCGTTTTATTTTTGGCATTATCCGTTCCCCTTGCTGCAGTCACACCACTACAGGCCATCACAAAACTGAATCAATGGACCAGATGGGCAATGATATCACTTCCCGCCTTAAGCTTATCCCCCAGCTTGGCCTCAATCTTGGTATTGGTAGGCAAATAAACATCCACCCGAGAACCAAATCGGATAAAACCATAACGTTCACCATGACCCAGACGATCACCCGGTTGCGCATAACACAAAATCCGGCGGGCAATGAGACCGGCTACCTGTACACAGGTGATATCGTCCTTTTCATCGGTTTGCAACCACAAGGCATTACGTTCATTTTCTACAGAGGCCTTGTCCAGGGCGGCATTAAAAAATCGTCCCCTGTGGTACCACCGGTTGATGACCTTGCCTTCGATAGGGGCGCGATTGGAATGTACATTAAAGACATTCATAAACACGCTGATCTTGATCGCCTGACGATCCAAATAGGGATCTTGGGTCTCACCCACGAATACCACCCGACCGTCGGCAGGACTCACCACACCCAAGGGATCGGAAGGGATGTGACGTCGAGGGTCACGAAAAAACTGCAATACAAACAGTGTAATGCCCCACAAAGGGGCTGCCCAATAGGGGCCGTAGTGGTAATGCACCACAGCCGCTGCCAGGACCGCTATTGAAATATGTACCCAGCCCTCACGGGCCAACAGAGGGTGACGCCGCTCAGCCATCGTAGTACCGCCTTTTGGTAAGATGTTATTTAAGGGTACTTCTACCCAACCCTTCCTCCGGGTGCTCCCTGGGGGAAAAGGGGCTATTAATTATATAGAAGTGCCCTTGGAGTCGTTATCAGAAAACCGAATCAGTTAACCGCCTTATCGACGATCTTCTTTGATTTGATCCAGGGCATCATATCCCGTAAACGGGCACCAACGTCTTCAATAGGATGAGCCTCACCCTTCTTGCGCAACTCTGGAAATCGCTTGCCACCGGATTCATTCTCCGCCATCCATTCCTTGGCAAAGGCACCGGATTGAATCTCACCCAGAATTTTTTTCATTTCTGCCTTGGTTTGCTCATTCACAATACGAGGCCCACGGGTCAAGTCACCATATTCGGCGGTATTGGAAATAGAATACCGCATGTTGGCAATACCGCCCTCATACATGAGGTCCACAATCAACTTAGTTTCATGCAAACATTCAAAATAGGCCATCTCTGGTGGATAACCCGCCTCCACCAAGGTTTCAAATCCAGCCTGTACCAGCGAGGTCAAACCGCCACATAATACCGCCTGCTCACCAAACAAGTCTGTTTCGGTCTCATCCTTAAAGGTGGTCTCAATGACACCGGCACGACCGCCGCCGATGGCCGAAGCATAGGCCAGGGCAATATCCCGGGCATGGCCTGAGGCATCCTGATGAATAGCGATGAGACAGGGGACACCACCGCCCTCTAAGAAGGTGGAGCGTACCAAATGTCCTGGGCCTTTGGGCGCAATCATAAAAACATCTATATCGTTGCGGGGCTCAATAAAACCAAAATGAATATTGAAGCCGTGGGCAAAGGCCAGGGCTGCACCGTCTTTAAGATTGGGGGCAATATCAGCCGCATAAATAGCCGCCTGCTTTTCGTCTGGCGCCAACACCATGACCACATCGGCCTGTTTAACGGCATCGGCCACGGTAGCCACAGCAATACCGGCCTTCTGGGCTTTGTCGCGAGACGCAGAACCCTCACGTAGACCCACTATTACATTCACACCACTTTCTTTTAGATTGTTGGCGTGGGCATGGCCCTGTGAGCCGTAACCTATAATGGCAACGGTCTTTCCCGTTATATTGCTAAGATCGGCATCTTTATCGTAAAAAACTTTCATAGCTAACCTCTGTTAATTTGCACGCCAACTTAGTGTCGACGCTGAAAATTGAAGATATTAAAAAATGGAGTCAGCATCGGATGGCAACTCTATCCGTCATTCCGACCTACACCGGGATGACGGTGGAATTATGTTATTCGACTCAGCCCCCTTTCCCGCCTTAAACCTGCAAACCCCTTTCGCCCCGGGCGATACCCGATACTCCCGAGCGCACGGTCTCCATAATCGAGCCCGTGGGTAAAGTCTCCAAATAGGCATCCAGCTTGCTGCCCGTACCGGTGACCTCGATGGTGTAGAAGGCATCGGTCACATCAATCACCCGGCCACGGAAAATATCGACCAAACGCTTGACCTCATCGCGCAAACTGCCTTCGGCCCTAACCTTAATCAGCATCATCTCCCTCTCAATATGGGGACCCTCGGTCAAATCCACCAGGCGCACCACATCGACCAGCTTGTTTAATTGTTTGGTAATCTGTTCGATGACACGCTCCGAACCACTGGTGACGATGGTCATACGCGACAGCGTCTCGTCTTCTGTAGGGGCAACAGTCAAAGACTGGATGTTATAGCCCCGGGCTGAAAACAGGCCCGCCACTCTTGAAAGGGCACCGGCTTCATTTTCCAACAAGATGGAAATGATGTGTCTGTCGTCGCTCACGCCAACTCCCTATCCGTCGGTACGACAGCGTTGCAGGGGGCAAGGTGCATCTCATGATGACCCTTGCCTGCAGCCACCATTGGAAACACGTTCTCCTTTTGATCGGTGATAAAATCCATAAATACCAAGCGATCCTTCATCCCCAAGGCCTCCTTCAACACACCTTCCACATCGGATGGCTTGGTGATTTGAAAGCCCACGTGACCGTAACTTTCAGCCAGCTTGGTAAAATCAGGTAAGGCTTCCATGTAGGAATGTGAGTAACGCCGCTCATAAAAGAACTCCTGCCACTGCCGCACCATACCCATGTAACGGTTATTGAGATTGATCACCTTGATGGGCAAGGCATACTGCTTACAAGTCGACAATTCCTGAATGCACATCTGGATGCTGGCTTCACCGGTCACACAAGCCACCGTAGCCTCGGGATGGGCAAACTGCACACCCATAGCTGCCGGCAGACCAAAACCCATGGTGCCAAGACCGCCAGAGTTGATCCAGCGCCGGGGTTGATCAAACTTGTAAAACTGCGCGGTCCACATTTGGTGTTGGCCCACGTCCGAGGTCACATAGGCATCACCACCGGTCAACTCATACAACTGCTCTAACACATATTGGGGCTTGATGAGCTCATCGCTCTTTTGGTAGGTCAGGCACTTGAGTCCACGCCATTCCTCTATCTGTTGCCACCAACTCTTTAAGGCCTGACTATCAGGCTTGATATCCGAGGCCTTCACCCGTTTCATCATATCTTGTAAAACGGTGTCGGCATCACCCACGATAGACACCTCCACCGGCACCGTCTTGCCAATGGATGAGGGGTCCACATCCACGTGGACGATACGGGCATGGGGGCAAAACTTGGCGAGTTCCCCGGTGATCCGGTCGTCAAACCGGGCCCCCACCGCCAACAACACATCACACTCGTGCATGGCCATATTGGCTTCATAGGTGCCGTGCATGCCCAACATGCCCAAAAATAGAGAATCCGTCGCCGGGTAGCTCCCCAAACCCATCAGGGTATTGGTAATAGGGTAACCCAGCTCACGCACAAAGGCGGTGAGCGAGGCCGAGGCCTCACCAAGAACGATACCGCCGCCGGTATAGATCATGGGCCGCTTGGCGGCCAACAGCAATTCCACACCTTTTTTGATCTGCGCCGGATCACCTTCCTTTACCGGTGAGTATGACCGAATAAACGCAGTCTCGGGGTAGGCATATTCGGTCTTATTGGCCGTGATGTCCTTGGGGACATCCACCACCACCGGGCCAGGCCGGCCACTGGTGGCAATATAAAAGGCCTTCTTGATCGTAACCGCCAGGTCCCGTACATCTCGCACCAAAAAATTGTGTTTTACGCAGGGTCGGGTAATGCCCACCGAATCCACTTCCTGAAAGGCATCATCACCAATAAGGGCAGAGGCCACCTGAGCGGTGAAGACCACCAGGGGGATGGAATCCATGTAGGCGGTAGCGATGCCGGTCACGGTATTGGTTGCACCAGGCCCCGAGGTCACCAACACCACGCCGGGCTTGCCAGTAGAGCGGGCATAGCCATCCGCAGCATGGGTCGCACCCTGCTCATGGCGCACCAGAATATGCTGTACCTTGTCCTGGGTGTACAAGGCATCATAAAGGTGCAAGGCCGCGCCCCCTGGATAGCCGAAGAGATGCTCCACACCCTCATCTGCCAGGCAACGCACAAATATGTCAGCGCCGGTTAATTCCAAAATGACCTCATGAATAAAAAATGCCCGCAGAACGGGCGTTTTCGGGATAAAACGTCAACACAAGCGTAGGCCTGCAACTTACTGTTTCGGTTGGGGATCGTCAATACTCCGAACAAAAAAATCCTGCTAAAACTGCACTCCAGAAGTAGATCTAATTGCGCCGCCAAGTGGTCACGCCATCACGGTCTTCGAGAATGATATTGGCAGCCAAAAGCACATCCCGAATTCGATCCGCCTCTGCCCAATCCTTGTTTTTACGGGCACCATCACGGGCATCCATATGCTGCTGGATCTGTTCATCGGAAAGTCCACCCTCATCGTCACCAGCACCGGACCCAGACTGCAAAAATTCTTGGGGGGACTGCTGGAACAACCCCAAAATAGCCCCCAAGCCCATCAATACCCCTGCCAGGTGAGTGGCCTTATCCACCTCCCCCGACTCTTTGATGGCATTAAGCTGGTGACGCAAGTCTGCCAATACCGCGAAGGCCTCCGGGGTATTGAAATCATCGTCCATAGCAGCATAAAACCGCTGCCCATATTCACCAAAGTCCCCCCCTGACCCAGGGCTGAGCCCATTCAGGGCAATGTAATAGCCGGTGAGACCGGCCTTGGCATTTTCCAGGGCACCATCGGCATAGTTGAGAGGGCTACGGTACTGGCTGGTGAGGATGAAATAGCGCACCACCTCCGGGTCATAGCGGGTCAGTATCTCTCTGATGGTAAAGAAATTACCCAAAGATTTGGACATCTTCTCCTCATTGATACGCACAAAACCGTTATGCATCCACAGATTGACAAAGGTCTTACCGGTGGCCGCCTCAGACTGGGCGATCTCATTGTCGTGATGGGGAAAACGCAGATCCTGACCCCCCCCGTGGATATCAAAGTGATTACCCAGACAGTGAGTGGACATAGCCGAACACTCAATATGCCAACCGGGACGACCAGCCCCCCAAGGGGTGGGCCAGCTCGGCTCACCCGGCTTGGCCGCCTTCCACAACACAAAGTCCAGGGGGTCTTGTTTGGCCTCGTCAGCCTCCACCCTGGCTCCCACCTTGAGATCGTCCAGGGACTCACCGGACAACGCACCATAGCCATCAAACCGGCGCACCCGGTAATAGACATCACCATTGTCCGCCAAATAGGCAAAATCCTTGTCCATCAGGGCCTGAATCATAGTCAGAATCTGATCCATATGGGCCGTAGCCCTGGGCTCTTCATCTGGAGGCAACACCCCCAAGGCCTCGGCATCCTCGGCCATGGCCTGGATAAATCGTTGGGTCAGAACATTAAAATCCTCCCCATTCTCGGCAGCACGGTGAATAATCTTGTCGTCGATATCAGTGATGTTACGCACATAGGTCACTTCATAACCCCGGGCACGCAAATAGCGCGTCACCATATCGAATACCACCAACACCCGGCCATGGCCCAGATGACAATAGTCATACACGGTCATACCACAAACATAGATACGGACCTTGTTGGCTTCGATGGGACGGAGGGGTTCTTTTTGTCGACTTAGGCTGTTATAGATTTGCATCAACATCGTTTGGTTTTGGCCAAAAGATGGAATATATCATAACCCCCCAGTCGAATTTCACCGCCGGGGACCACCGCAACCTCCGGTCCTGCCGGGGTAGCCCTTGGTCACCTCTGGCCATAAACCCACTTGTGTCTTATTGGCCACTGAACGACAATAAAACACGGGATGAACACTCGTTAGCTGAATCAGTCAGCCCTACAGTATAGGTGCGCACTCATTCGCGCTTGATTGGAAATTTAATTCACTGGACCGACATGCCTCTAAACAAGCCCAACCCCAAGGTCGTCATCCACACCACCTTTGGCCCCATCAAAATCGAGTTGTTTGCTGACAAAGCACCGAAAACTGTAGAGAATTTCCTGTTATACGTCGACGATGGATTCTACATCAATACCCTGTTTCACCGGGTGATCGACCGTTTTATCGTCCAGGGAGGTGGATTTCAAATTGGCATGGTGCAAAAGACAACACGGCCCCCCATCACCAACGAGGCAGAAAACAGACTGCGCAACGAAATGGCCACCGTGGCCATGGCCCGTATAGCGGGGGATGCGCACTCGGCCACCTCTCAATTTTTCATCAACACCCAGGATAATGAAAGCCTCAACCGCCATAGCAATGGTGCCGATCCCGCTGGCTATTGTGTATTCGGCAAAGTCCTGGAGGGTATGGCCGTCATTGAGCGTATTGAGGGCTCACCCACCAGCGCCCACGGAGAACATGAAAATGTGCCCGTTCAAGATGTCTTTATTGAACTCATAGAACGAATAAACTGACCGGCTCATCCACTCCATGTCGACACTCTTCATTTCTGACTTGCATTTGTCTGTGTCTCGCCCTCAGATCATTGATCTTTTTCTGCGATTCTTGCAGGGTCCGGCTCAGGATGCAGAGCACCTCTATATACTCGGCGACCTTTTTGATTACTGGGTGGGCGACGATATGTTGCAGCTAGAAAGTCTAGCTGATCTAGGCACGGCCCTAAAGCAACTAGCGGACTCTGATGTATCCGTTCATATTACCCACGGCAATCGAGATTTCTTATTGGGCCAGAAATTCACACAGGCCACGGGGAGCACCCTGCTAAAAGAAACCACGGTGATTGATCTCTACGGGACCCCCGCCCTCATCATGCACGGGGATAGTCTTTGCACAGATGATGTCGAGCATCAGGCCTGGCGACAGCAGGTACTCAGCAGTCAGTGGCAACAGGCATTTCTCGCTCAAAGCCTGGACAAGCGCATTGAGATTGCCCAGTCCCTTCGCCAGCAAAGCGAAAAGAACAAACAACACAAGGCTATGGAGATTATGGATGCCAACCAACAGGCGGTCGAAGACATCATGCGCCAACATAAGGTCAAACTGTTGATACACGGCCACACCCATCGCCCTGGACGGCACCGATTTGAGCTGGATGGTGAGCCCGCCAGACGTATTGTACTGGGAGACTGGTACCAACAGGGTAGCGTACTGGTCTGTACCGGCGATGACTGGGAATTGATAGAGCTGGGGCTGTTGGACTAGCAAATATTCTGGGAGCAACGCAGAGGGGGCTAAGGCGCAGAGAAAAAGATCAAAAGCCTGGAATGACAGTTAAAGTAAGAAATGGTCAGTGATCTTCAAAGTCTCGGTTGATCAGTGGAAGTCAATCTGCAAGACCTTCATTGAAATAATTAAAGTTTCGCGCGGCAACGATAACTTTCTTTTTCTCTGCGTCTTTGTGCCTTTGCGGCCGCTGCGTTTTTCACAGCATATCTAAATTGTAACTCATCGACTGGAAAAATAGATATTGCCATAATCTGCGGAACCTGACTTCCCTGTATTGTCGGTGTCGGTCATGATAGCAACGGCGTCAATCCGCGTGACATCACCGCCAACATGACGCTTTACATCTTCCAGCACATTACGTTTTTCCTCAACCCAGTTTCCGGCATCCGTGTTGCCCGAACGAATCGCAATCATGGTAGCCTGACGGGCGTAGGCATTGGGCCATACGCTGCCAATGGGTTGCTGACTGGCCCAAACATAGTTGATGGCCTGGGTACGCCAAAAAAACAGGCCACCGGAAATGACGACATATATCCGTGCTGGATAGTCATCACCGTCACGGTGGGTTTCATCTATACCGGAAAACACCTGATTAACACGCCATGACCAATTTATATACGGTGTTTTTTCCAGGTCGACCGATATTTTTCTGACCAAACCCGAAGCCGTACCCTTACTGGTAGCATGAAGATAGACCCGATCACCTGAGGTTTTGATTTCGTAGCGGGTTATCCCTTTAAATTCCTGCCTTTCCCACTGACTCATATCCGGCAAGTCAAGCACAGGTTCCAGATCATTACTTGCATATACATTCAAAACCACGGCAACAGACAAAGCCGCCCATACCCGGTGCCCAGTTGTTACTACCGAAAACATGCACAGGAATTGCTGGCGGCCCAACTCAACATCATGACCATACTACCCTGGCCACAGAGGCGACCTGGTATGGGGATCCGACAAGTTATACCCAAAACGGTCAAGTACCAGGTGTCTCCTCGGCTGACTTGGCTTTAGATTCCCGATTGCGCATCTGTGCCGGGGTGTAACGGGAATAGTCCGCCGGCAAGGTAAACAAGACCGGGTCGGCCTTGTAGTTTTTTTCGTAGTTACCCAGGTTACGCACCTTGCCTGTCATGTCTTCCATGCGCACGGGCAAACCATATTCCAAATGCCGGGCCGGCAAAAAGACATTATTGGCCAAGTCACAACCTGTTTGAAATTCCAGGGGCACAAAGGCTGACATGGCAGCCTGTTCACCAGCGAGCACCTCACGGTATTCGATTAGGGCCTGGCGCACCTCTTCCATCAGGCCTTTGGCCGCGAACACGACATAACAACGCTTGCCATTAGTAGACAGGGTATATCGCGTTACCTTCTTGCCATCAATATCCGGACTATCCTTGAGTTCAAAGGTCTTCACCTCGTGCTTAAACTCTTTCGGCGGCTTAACTGTAATGACCTGTGGCTCGATGATCAAAATGGCCCGATTCTCGGCAGCGACACTATAGATTGTCTTTTGCGCACGATCATATAACAAAAAATCGTTATTGTTTATGCCATCATCAATACGCATAAATTTATCGGTGACAATCATACGGGTAGGTGCAGACGCAGAGACCCCATCCTTTTCTGAGAACATTACCATATAGGCACCATCTGAACGGGAGCAGGAGGCCGTGATTCCGAGCACGAAAACAACAAGTAGAACAAAAATAGGCTGGGTCGATTTAAACAAAAGTTATCCCCTTGAGAGTTTTAATTGTAGGCTTGCCCTTAACTTAAGGAAAACGAAAGTTAGATGAAGAATTCAAAAATCCACATACCGCCCTCTATAGCACTAATATCGCCACCAACACAAATTCCGCCGCCGATGGTAGTGGCTCAATATGAAGAAAACCTCAGACCAATCATCATGTCCATGACGTTCGTCCCCGTGGGTCCGGTACTGATCAAATCTCCACTGGCTTCCAGAAACCGTCCCGAGTCGGTGGCCTGAAGACAGGATAGTGCATTCAGTCCCACTGTCTCACCACGTTTAACAGTTTCACCGTCCACCAAAGACCCAGCATCCTTGCCAGGGCCATCGCTGCCGTCGGTGCCTGCGGCCAGCAACATCACAGCCGGCTGACCCTGTAACGTGATCGCCGCCGCCAAGCCCAAATGTTGACTGCGACCCCCTCGACCGGGGTCTTTAGATAAGGTCACTGTGGTTTCACCTCCCCAGAGGTGCAACACCCCTGCTGACTCGTTAAGCAACACACTCGCCAGAGTCGTGCCAGCATCTGCCGCGTCACCCTCAACAAAAGCGTCATGCACAATTACATCATAACCGAGCCCCTGCGCCACTCGCTTGGCGGCCTGTTTTGCATCACCGAGATTGGCAATAACGTGGGCATCGATTCGCTCAAAGCAGGCTGCACCCAAATCGGGGGCTGGAGGCGCCTTGGACACCAGCGCTTCCAAAAATGGGGGCAACTTGGCAGATTTTACTCTTCTACTGCCCGGGACGACGAGCCCGGAGCCAACGACACTCAGGTCATCGCCTTTCACATCTGAAATAGCAAGACAACGGACCGACCTGGGGTATAACACCTCGGCGAGTCGGCCTCCCTTTATCAGTGAGAGCGCCTTGCGTACTTGATTGCAGGAATAGATATCCAGACCGGACGCCAGTAGCCATTGATTGGCCTTCACCCAATCATCAAGTTCAACGCCTGCGGGTAATCGCTCCACCAACGCCGACGCGCCCCCGGACAATAATAGAAGCACGAGGTGATTCTTTGGAATCGACTCAACGAAGGCCAACAAGGCGTCGCCCGCAACAAGTGAATTTTTATCCGGTAGGGGATGACCGGCTTCGATGGTAGTCCAAGGAAAATTCTGGGCAAGTTCCTGGGCATAAGCCACCTTGGTAATCACCAGGCCATCAACAATATTAGAATCTAAAGCATCAAGCGCCCCTTGGGCCATGGCCATAGCGGCCTTACCTATAGCGATAAGATGTGTAGGCAGTGTGATGGGGTCGTTTTTTATGGCATCCCGTACCCGATCTCGCCCATGCACGGATTTTAGTGCGGCAGAAAAAATATCGAGCAGGTTCTGGCGATGTTGTGAATACATCACTTATTGTGGTCCTATCCGTCAGTTGCCCCACCGCCCACTAACCTGGTGCAGCGTAGGACATCAGGGAACAGAGAAATACTTCTCACTCGATTACTTGTATCTTTTTTCTATCTTCTCTGCGCCTTAGCGTCTTTGCGGCAACGCTCTTCAACAAGCTAACACTAAAAACCCCGCTCCAAATCTGCCTTGATATCTTCAATGTCTTCCAGACCCACCGAGACGCGCACCAAGCCATCGCTGATGCCGGCCTCAACCCGGGCCTCTTCGGTCCAGCGGCCATGGGTGGTGGTGGCCGGGTGGGTGATGGTGGTCTTGGTATCACCCAGGTTGGCGGTAATGGAAAGTAACTCGGTGGCATCAATGAGTTTCCAGGCCGCCGCCTTACCTGCCTTCAACTCAAAGGACACGATACCCCCAGCGGCTTGTTGCTGTTGTGATGCCAACTCATGCTGTGGGTGAGAGGCCAGCCCAGGGTAAAACACCCGTGCCACAGCAGCCTGGTCTTCCAACCAGGTGGCAAGCTCCAATGCTGCAGCGCAATGGGCCTGCATGCGCAACTGCAAGGTCTCAAGACCCTTTAAAAATACCCAGGCATTAAATGGACTCATGGTCGGCCCAGCGCTGCGCAAGAAACCAAACACCCCCTCGCCCACCAGGGCTTCACTGCCGACCACCGCGCCCCCCATGCAACGCCCTTGACCGTCCAGATACTTGGTCGCTGAATGCACTACCACGTCGGCACCCAGGGCCAAAGGGAGTTGCAAGGCCGGAGTACAAAAACAATTATCCACCACCAATAGCGCATCATTTTGGTGGGCAAGGTCGGCCAATTGGCGTATGTCTGACACCTCCATCAATGGATTGGATGGCGTCTCGACAAACAACATGCGGGTCTCGGGACGCATGGCCTGTTGCCATGCATTGATATCCTCTGGTGCCACCAGGTCGAAACTCAAGCCAAACCGGCTGAGTATGTTCTGAAATAATAAAGTGGTAGAGCCAAACAGGGCCCGCGACGCGACAACGTGATCGCCTGCCTTGAGCAGGCCCATGCAGGTGGCAAGTATGGCGGACATGCCCGAGGCCGTGGCGACACAGCGTTCACCCTGTTCCAGGGTTGCCAAACGTTCTTCAAAATTGCGTACTGTGGGGTTGGTGAAACGGGAATAGATATTCCCCGGTTCTTCACCGGAGAAACGTGCCGCAGCATGGGCAGCACTGTCAAACACATAGCTGGAGGTCGCAAAGATGGGTTCGGAATGTTCCCCCTCATTGCTGCGCTGTTGACCGGCGCGTACCGCCCGGGTTTGTAATCCGTAGGCCCCCCAATCTTTTATATTTTTTTTGTTTGACAAAATATTAATAGCTCAGGTCTGGTTATTTAATTCCGCGAAATCAAGCTCACTGACTGCACGCTCACTCTTGGCCTGATCGTTACGCAGACCTTCGATATGATCCAGATAGTCCTGGTTGATGTCACCGGTTACATAGACGCCATTGAAACAGGATGTGTCAAAATCAGTAATTGCCGGATTACCCTCGTGGGCGGCCTCCACCAGATCATCTAAGTCTTGATAAATCAACCGGTCTGCGCCTATTTCTTCGCAGATTTCTTCATCACTGCGGTTGTGGGCAATCAGCTCATTCACTGTCGGCATATCGATGCCATAGACATTCGGATACTTCACCGGTGGTGCCGCCGAGGCAAAAAACACCTGCCTGGCCCCTGCCTCCCGTGCCATCTGAATGATCTGCTTAGATGTGGTGCCACGGACGATAGAATCGTCCACCAATAATACTGTTTTGTCACGAAATTCCAAATCAATGGCATTGAGCTTCTGGCGTACAGACTTTTTACGCTCCGCCTGCCCTGGCATGATAAAGGTGCGACCGATATAACGATTCTTGATAAAGCCCTCTCGATAGGTCAAATCCAAAGCATAGGCCAACTGTAGTGCGGCGGTACGGCTGGTATCGGGAATAGGAATGACCACATCGATATCCCGAAAGTCCGGCCACTCACGTTTGAGCTTGCGCGCCAACTTTTCTCCCATGCGCATACGCGTCTTGTGCACCACAATCTGGTCGATGATGGAATCGGGTCTTGCCATATAGACAAACTCGAAGATGCAGGGTGAGTGGCGCGAATGTTCCGCGCACTGCTGGCGATAGACTGTCCCCTCAATGTCGATAAAAATGGCTTCACCGGGCTGGATATCCCCTACCACCTCAAAGCCCAACACGTCCAGGGCGACACTCTCGGATGCAATCATATACTCAACGCCACTGGGTGTTTCACGCCGCCCATAGAGGATGGGGCGAATGCCATTGGGATCCCGGAATGCCACCAGACCTGCACCCACCACCATGGCCACCACGGCATAGGCCCCACGACAGCGAAGATGCAGGGCCGCCACTGCACTAAAAATATCGAAAGGGGTGGGACTTAAGCCTGCTACCGCATGCAGTTCGTGGGCAAAGACATTGAGCAATATCTCGGAATCGGATTCGGTATTGACGTGGCGCTGGTCATCCCGAAACAGCTCTTCCTTAATTTCCTTGGCATTGGTCAGGTTGCCATTATGGGCCAGGCTGATACCAAACGGCGAGTTTACGTAGAACGGCTGCGCCTCGGCAGGAGAATCACAACCGGCAGTAGGATAGCGACAATGGCCTATGCCCATATTACCCTTGAGCTCAACCATGTGACTGGTGCGAAATACATCCCGCACCAAGCCATTATTTTTTCTCAGGTAGACCCGATTGCCATCGCTGGTGATGATACCGGCGGCATCCTGTCCACGGTGCTGGACAACGGTCAGACCGTCGTAGATCGCCTGATTAACAGGCTGCTTGGCAAGAATGCCGACAATGCCACACACAAGATATTTATCCCACTGGTTAAAAACGTAGTCTAGCGGGAGGCAATGCCACGTTCAATGTCTACGGGGACCCGATCGGCTAAAAACTGCCCCATAGGTTGAAATTGTGCCACCAGAGTGGATTCCTGCCATAGGGCCTCCTTGGTCAGGGCCATAGTACCGGCCACATAAGTCAGTGCAGCCACAATCAAGCCACCGCGCAAAACACCAAAACCCAGGCCCAATACCCGGTCCAAAGTACCCAGGCCTGCGGCGTCGACCAGCTTGTGAATCAAATAACTGACTATAGTGGCCAACACCAGAGCAACGACAAAGATCAAAGCGGCGGCGGCCAATATTTGCACCCTGGGAATATCGATAAAACCCAACACCTGGGGGCCAAGCTCGTCCTTGTAAGTCCAAGCCAGGAATGCTGCCAATGCCCACGAGGTGACAGACAGCACCTCACGCACAAACCCCCGGAACACACCGATGAGCGCAGAGATCACCACCAACACACTAATGATAATGTCGAGTTCGTTCACAAATTAGACTCAAGAATACCGCTTCGATCTGCTGCCAACATGGCATTGAAAACTCCATTTAGGTCCTAGGGCGTTGCGACGATAAGTCCTTCCTGTCCGGTTTCCTTGAGGATCTGCCGACGCACCAAAACAGCCTTGTCACGTTTTTTAAACGGTCCCACCCACACTCGCGTCGCAGTACCTTTGGCAGACTTAATGGTGCCCGTTTTGGGTGCGAAACCTTTAGCCTTCAAGGCCGTCACAATACGTTTGGCATTGTCCTTTTGTGAAAAGGTGCCGATACGCACCAACCAATTGCCACCGGTAGCCACGGAGGGGGGGGTAACAATGGGCTTGGGTTTTTTGGCCACGGCGATAGTTTTTGGCCGAACTATCTCCACTGGCTCAGGGATGGGTGCGGATTTTTGTGTTGACGGCGGGGCCGCCTGCCCTTGTGCCGGGGTAATCTTTGACACAAAGACCTTGCCCTTATCACCACCAAATCCACTTGGCGCAACACTATTTTTGGGGTCGGGTGGGTTATGGCGTAAAATCATGGGCAAAAAAACGACAGCAAAAAGGACGAGGATAACCGCACCCACAACACGATGTTTGGGGTCAAACTCCGTACTGGTATGGCTATTCGGTTTCGTCATACGACGTTTTGCTTTGAAGATATTTTCACCGCCGACATTATAGCACCGACGGTATAAAAAGAACCGAACACCACAATCCGGTCATGATCGCAGGCATCGGCCGTAGCTGCGGCGTAAGCGGCCAACACATCATCGTATACCATGATCCGGACCTCAGGCTGTACTTGGAGTTTTGCCGCCAATGCCTGGCCACTGGCACCCCGAGCTACATCCAGACTGGCCAGGTACCAAACATCAAAGTTGCTGACCAGTTGTGCAAAAATATCATGGTGGGCCTTGTCTTCGAGCATAGCGCACACCGCCAAGCTACGCCCCTGGACTGGCTGGTGCTTGAGACTGGCGCTCAGGGCACAGGCAGCCTCAGGATTGTGTGCCACATCCAGTACCCGTAGCGGTCGACCCGGCAAGGTCTGAAAACGACCGGGGGGTGAGGCCACCAAAAGCCCCTCACGGACCTGGGCCTGATTGACCGGAAAACGCTCTCGTATACAGTGTAAGGCCATGAGCACCCCAGCGGCGTTGCCCATCTGTTCCTTGCCACGCAGGGCGGGAAACGGCAGTCCATAACGATGGACATCTTCGGCCCACCATGACCAAGCCTGATCCTCACAACGGTACCCAAATTCGGTGTTGATCCCATACCAGTGAGCGCCAACGTGACGAGCATGTTGGGTCACCGAATCGGGGGGCTGGGGATCATGACAAATAGCCGGTCTGTGGGGACGAAAAATACCGGCCTTTTCGTAGCCAATACTTTCGCGATCAGAACCCAACCAGTCAGTATGATCAATGGCCACGGAAGTCAGTAACGCGACATCCGCATCAACCAGGTTCACGGCATCGAGGCGTCCGCCGAGGCCCACCTCCAGAATGACCACATCCAGGTTTGCCTTGACGAAAATATCAAGGGCCACCAAAGTACCAAACTCAAAGTAGGTCAGCGCAGTATTACCGCGTGCAGCCTCGACGCATTCAAATGCCTGACACAAACGAATATCATCCATATCACGGCGATTGATACGTATGCGTTCGTTGTAGTCGATGAAGTGGGGGGAGGTATAGGCCCCTACTGTGTAGCTGGCGGCGTCGAGGATGGCCTCGAGCATGGCCACGCAGGAACCTTTACCGTTGGTACCGGCCACGGTGATGACGGCAAAGGGGATGGGTTGGGGAATAAGACGGTCAAAGACCTGGGCCACACGATCAAGCCCAAGATCGACGCTGCGACTATGCAAGGTCTGGATATAAGATTCCCAATCGGATAGGGAACGGGACATGATCAGACTAACGCAATAGACGGACTGTGGTGTACTAACCCCTTAGTATGGACAAAGCAGAGTGAAGTTTGTCGCGCAAATCACGCCGGTCCACAATCATATCAATGGCGCCGTGCTCAAGCAGGAACTCGGAGCGTTGAAAACCTTCCGGTAAGGTCTCACGCACAGTTTGTTCGATCACCCTGGGACCTGCAAAGCCAATCAGTGCCTTGGGTTCCGCCACATTAAGATCACCCAACATGGCCAGGCTGGCGGAGACACCCCCCATGGTCGGATCAGTTAACACAGAAATATAGGGCACACCCAACCGACCCAGTTTACGCAGTGCTGCGCTGGTCTTGGCCATCTGCATGAGGGAGACTAGAGCTTCCTGCATGCGTGCACCACCACTGGCAGAAAAACAGATCAGCGGCTTGCGGTGGCGTACACTGGCATTCACCGCCTGGACGAAACGTTCCCCCACCACAGCACCCATGGATCCCCCCATGAACTTAAACTCAAAGGCGGCAGCCACCACCGGCATACCCTTGAGTTCACCCTGAATCACCACCAGGGCATCGCTCTCTCCGGTGGCCTTCTGAGCTGCGGACAGTCGGTCTTTGTATTTTTTGGAGTCCCGGAATTTGAATTCGTCTATCGGTTTAATCTGGGCGCCCAACTCCTCCTGGGACTCTTTGTCCAGAAATTGCTCCAACCGCTGCCGTGCACTAATACGCAGATGGTGATTACATTTTGGGCAAACAGACTGGTTGCGCTCCAACTCAGCGCCATAAAGTACCGCACTACAAGCCGGACACTTGCTCCATAAACCCTCGGGTACGCCCTTCCTCCCAAAATTGGTGTCTGTTTTGATTTTGGGGGGAAGTAGTTTTTCGAACCAGCTCATACTGTTGTCACCGCTTGATCTGTTGTGATGTCATCCAAGGCGTGTCTCAATTCCTTCAGAAACCCGGAAACTTCAAGGTTAATTTGACCTGGGTTATCCACCAGGGCGGCTATACGTTTGACAATGGCACTACCGACAATAACCGCATCGGCAAACTGTGCCACCTGGGCCGCCGATTTTGCATCAGAAATACCAAAACCCACACCCACAGGCAAGGATGTAACACGGCGTATTGTCGCCACCTTAGCAGCGGCCTCCTGAGTATCCAAGTGAGCAGCACCGGTAACACCCCGCAGGGATACGTAATAGACAAAGCCACCACTGGCAGCGCAGACCTTTTGTATGCGCTCATCACCACTGGTGGGGGCGAGAAGAAACACCGGGTCGACCTGTTGGGCCTTTAACAGGGTAATATAACCTCCAGCCTCCTCAGGGGGCAGATCAACAATAATCGCCCCATCGACCCCGGCGGTGGCGGCATCCTGGGCAAATGCCCCATAGCCCTTGATCTCCACCGGATTGAGGTAGCCCATCAGTACCACCGGGGTGGTGTCATCATCCACACGGAAGGCCTGTACCATTTTTATAACCTGATTCAGGCTGATGTGGTGCTTCAGGGCCCGTTCACACGCGTGTTGAATGACGGGACCTTCCGCCATGGGGTCAGAAAACGGCACCCCCAGTTCAATAATATCGGCACCGGCCTCAACCATGGCGTGCATCAAGGGCACGGTGACCGCCGGCTCGGGGTCTCCGGCTGTAATATAGGGAATCAAGGCAGTACGCCCGGCCCGTTGCAGTCGTTCAAAACAGGGTCCAATACGTGACATCAGAATGTGATCCCTTCGGTGGCTGCTACAGTATGGACATCTTTGTCGCCACGACCCGATAAATTGACAACGATGGCGGCCTCCGGCCCCAGCTCTCTGGCGAGCTTATCCGCATAGGCAATGGCATGACTGGATTCTAAGGCCGGCATGATCCCTTCGATACGACTCAAGCCATGAAACGCGGCCATGGCCTCAGCATCGGACACGGCGACGTATCGAGCACGGCCACTATCCTTCAACCAGGCATGCTCGGGACCCACGCCGGGGTAATCCAAACCCGCAGAAATACTATGGGTCTCGATAATTTGACCATCATCATCTTCAACCAAATAGGTACGATTGCCGTGCAATACTCCAGGGCGACCCGCGCACAGGGGGGCCGCATGGCGGCCACTGTCCAGACCCTCTCCAGCCGCCTCCACACCAACCAAGGCCACACCGGCATCATCGATAAAAGGATGGAACAGACCAATGGCATTGGACCCTCCGCCCACGCAGGCCACCAGGGCATCCGGCAGACCACCGACCTGGGTGCTGAATTGTTCTTTCGTCTCACGGCCAATGACGGCCTGAAAGTCTCTTACCATAGCCGGATAGGGGTGGGGTCCGGCCACCGTGCCGATGATGTAAAAGGTATCATCCACATGGGTGACCCAATCCCGCATGGCCTCATTGAGGGCATCCTTCAAAGTGCGTGAACCAGAGCTCACGGGCTCAACCCTGGCACCAAGTAATTTCATGCGATACACATTGATGGCCTGTCGCTGCATATCCTCAACACCCATATAGACCACGCACTCAAGCCCCAGTCTCGCCGCCACCGTGGCCGTGGCCACACCGTGTTGACCCGCACCGGTCTCGGCAATCACACGGCTCTTACCCAGGCGTTTGGCGAGCAGGGCCTGTCCCACAGTATTGTTAATTTTATGGGCGCCGGTGTGATTGAGATCCTCACGCTTTAAATAGATACGTGCCCCACCGATATGTTCACTATAGCGTTGAGCCAGATACAGGGGTGTGGGTCGACCCACATACTGGCGCAGGTCTTCGTCCAGCTCCGCCAAGAATGCGGGGTCTTTGATATACCGCTCGTAAGCTTGGCGCAACTGGGCCAGGGGTTCCATCAACGTCTCAGCGACAAAGATCCCGCCGTAGTCTCCAAAGTGTCCCCGCTCATCGGGAAGGGCATAGGCTGCCATGCTTCTCAAACCTCTTTCATGTTCACTGCCTTAATAAAGGCGTTAATTCTATCCCTGTCTTTTATTCCCGGCTGGCTTTCTACCCCGCTGCTCACGTCCACTGCATAGGGCTGCACCTGGCGGATGGCCGTAGCCACATTACTGGGCGTCAGCCCCCCAGCCAACACAACAGGCTTTTTTAGGTCACCCGGAATACGCTGCCAGGCAAATTCCCGGCCACTGCCCCCAGCAAGGCCTGGTGTATAGCTGTCTAACAGCAGGCCTGCGGCACTGCCATAACGCTTAGCTTCGGCATGCAAATCAACGCCATCACGCATGGGGATGGCCTTGATATATGGCCGACCAAAACTGGTGCACTGCTGCGGATCCTCGGCCCCGTGAAACTGCAACAAATCGATAGGCGTTTGCTTCAACACCTCATTTACCAAACTGGCGACGGCATCAACGAACAAAGCTACCACCGTCACAAAGGGGGGTAAACCAGAAACAATATCGACCGCCTGGTCCATCTGCACATGGCGTGGGCTTTTTTCAAAAAAGACCAAGCCTATGGCATCCGCCCCCGCATACACAGCAGCAGCGGCATCCTCGGGTCGGGTTATACCGCAGATTTTAATTCGTGTACGCACTCAACCCCTCTAAATTACTTGCCTCACCAATAACTTCTGGCTCTTCAATATATTGCCGGCGTCAAGCTGAATGGGTTCTCGCAAAAACGCCAAGCCCGCAAAGGAAAAAGGTCCGGTTAACCTCAGTAACATAATGACTTGTAACATAGGTTGGCGCTGAGGCACGAAGCCCAACCTACGTTTTAGCGGCTGTGTAAGTTTCATCCGTAGGATGGATCGCCTTAAATAAACCCAAACATTCTTTGCGTGCTTGGCGCCTTTGCGAGAGTATCCTCCTTCAAATCATACACTTGGCCGTTTACCTGCGTCCACTCACCAAGGCCCACAATGAGTGCTCTGTTGTGGCAAGCCATATTGGGATGGATACACCACTGACATCAGATAAAGCCCATCGGGTGGTGCAGTCACGCCACCGAGCTGCCGCTGCCGGGTTTGCAAAATCTCATCCGCCCACACGGGTTCACGCTCACCGGCACCAATGGTCATCAACACCCCCGCGATATTACGCACCATGTGTTGCAAAAAGGCATTGGCATCCACCTCGATACACAGCAAGTCACCACGCCGTCTGACCTCAAGTCGCCGTAGCTCTCGTACCGGCGACTTGGCCTGACAACCCTTGGCGCGATAGGCACTGAAGTCATGGGTGCCCAACAAACACCTGGCCGCCTCTTGCATGCGGCCCTCATCCAGAGGTCGATACTCCCATGTAACCCGACGGCTTAAATAGGTTGGGCGCGTAGGCCGGTTCAATATGATGTAGCGATAACGTCTCTCGGTGGCACAAAATCGTGCATGAAAATCATCCACCACCGGTTGCACCCATAGAAAGGCCACATCATCCGGTAGATTGCTGGTGACACCGCGACGCCAACCAAATTCACCGCGATCAAGATCGCTCACAAAGTGAATCACCTGAGCACAGGCATGCACCCCGGTATCGGTTCGACCCGCAGTAACAACACGGATGGCTTGATCGGCGACTTCCGACAGCGCCCGCTCAACACAATCTTGTACCGTACGCACCCCAATCTGGGATTGCCAGCCACAAAAGTGGGAACCGTCATATTCTACACCGGCAGCGAATTTCATGCGCACCCGCCCAATCAGGCGATAATAATCAGGCTAAGCAAAGTCACTGGGCAGATCAATCTGCACCTGAACCCAGGCTTCGACCCGTACGATCAAGACGAACAGCAAGGCTAAACTGATAATTACGAATGGACGGGTGTTTCATCGATTTAGCCCAGCACCATACCAGGTGGGGCAATCCCAAGGACGCGCAGAAATTTTATCGACTTTGACTCACTCAGATCTTACTGTGATCTGGTTAGCCACCCAACTGCGCAGCGAGGTCAGTAGCCTGTTGCCTTTGTGCATCATTGCCCTCGCTTAACACCTCATCCAGGATGCTGCGAGCCCCAGATTGGTCACCCATGTCGATATAGGCCTTGGCAAGATCAAGCTTAGTCGCGGCCTCATCCCACTGACCCATATCTTCACCACCGGCATCACCGTTACCCTTGGCCGGTTCATCGGCTTCGGGGTCGACTAAATCAGCATCAAAGCTCATCTCCCCCAGACCCGTGTCTGCGGCAACATTGTCTGCAGTGGTTGTCAGCTCGGGATCATCCCAACTGATGGTCTCACCGTCTAAGCCCGCACCCAGATCGTCGGCGGTGGTGCCCAGGTCAATTTCACCGGAAAGGTCCGGCTGATCCAACTGTACCGTATCACGACCTTGTTCGGCTTCTAACTCAAGACTCTCGGTCGAGGTAAAAACACCATCCACATCGGCATCATCCGGAAGTGCAACATCGTCCTCACCCAAATCAAGATCAATACCTTCCATCTTGAACTCGCCTTCCCGGCGCACACTGTCAGCAAGCTCTGCAGTACCCATATCAGAAATATCTGACTTGACCGTGGCACTAAGATCTAAGGCCTCCGTCGCTGGGGCAGTATCCAGGCCGCCAGTGATATCCAATGCATCCATTTCTCTGGTAGCGTCCATATCAACCGCAGAGGTGGTGTCGACGCCATCGTTGACACCATCATCAGGCGTTGAAGACAAAGTGTCGGGTGGCGCCGCCCCGGCCCCCGCAGGACCCAAAAAATCATCCAGATCGAGCTCCAGGCCCTTGTTATCCGGGGCCTGGAATGGTTGCAACCCATTGTCTTCTTCAGTGGACGAAGGTGCTACAGATTGTGTTGTCGTTTCTGCTGATTCACCACTAAACAATGGGTTATCTGGATTTAGACGTTTACCCATTTCCACGACCCGCGCCCAGGTGGGATCACCCGCCGCACCCTGTGCCGGATAGAGTTCCTCAGCCAAGGTTTCAAAGGCATTAAGGTCTTTGCGGTCTTCGTATATCTCGAGCAACTTAATCTTGATCTCAGGCCGATCTGGGTGTTTGTTGGCCGCTTCGCGCAACACTTCTTCGGCCTGTTCACTGCGCCCGTAAGCCAGATAGACTTCTGCTTCGGCCAGGGGGTCCACCTCATCCGCATGCATGCTGCCCATCCCTGGCACACCAAAATCACTTAAAAATGATGTATCTGTGCCACCCGATACCTGCTCTGAGGGTGTGGTATGGGTACGCGAGTCCAGGGCACTACCGGATAATATACTGTCTTCAAATTCAGCAATGGAACGCCTGCGCCGAAGCATCCACATGGCGACAAGCATGACTATAATGATTCCACCACCGGCACCCGCCAAAACCATCGAACTCATCCCGAAGCTGTCGAGGACCGATCGCAACAATTCATCCACAAATCCGCCCACAAAATCATCTTGGCTTGCAGGTATGGGTTTGGGCTTGGCAATAGCTTGGGTGGGTGCCGCTGCAACCGCAGGCTCTTGCGCCTTCTGTTGCCCCGCAGCTTTTTTCTGCGCCAGCAGATGTTGAAGTTCTGCGGCCTGCTTCTGTTCGAGTTGGTGTTGCGCTTGTGCCGCCTGCTGCTCCACCGCCTTCTGTTGCTCTAGCAGGCGCTGACGTTCAACCGCCTGCTTGCTGTCTTCGAGGGCCTTTTGCTGCGCCGTCTGCTTCTGGGAATTGGTCTTTGCCTGCCGTGCCGCCTGCTGCTGAGCCAAGGCCAAATCTGTGTTTTGCATTTCGATCAGGCGCTGGGCGTTGGCGACCTGTTCTTCCAATATCTTGAGGCGCTCAGTGAGTTCTTTATTCTCAAGCTCACCCGATAACATGGACTCTTCAAGGGTGGTAATCTTATTGCGCAGGACTGCCTTTTCCTTTTCGCTTGCCGCATCAGTAGCACCTGGGGCAGTAGCGGAGGCCGATTTCTCAGAATCAAGGGTAGCCTGAACAATCTTCAATAGGTCTTTTTCTTCGCCGCCTGCCTTTTTACTGGCAGAAGGCTTGTCCTGCTCTTCGATGACCCCGGTAGCACTGGACTTGGCGGCCTTGGATTCGGGCGTCTCGGTCTCAGGTTTGACCTGAGACTTGTCGGTAACGGTTTTTTTGGCAGACTCTGAAGCACTCGGTTGGGTGAGGAGTTTACCGGGTTGGGCCAACTTAGATTTGTAGTCTTGCCAGGCATCCAACTGGGCTTTGTAGGTGGCGCGGGCCTCGGTAGGCGACATGGCTTGCACCACCTTCGCTGATGGCACCTTGAGGATCTTACCGACTCGCATCCTGTGTATGTTGTTGGCTACAAAAACATCCGGGTTTTCGCGCAGCAATGACAGCATGATCTGGTATTCATTGGCGCCTAGACCAGCCTTGAGGGACTGACTATAGCCCCAAAGGGTGTCACCCCGTTTAGTAGGGCCCACCTGGGCGGGCACCGCCCCAACCAACTTAGGTGCTTTAGCAGCATCATCTTTGCCAGAATCATCTTCGACCAGACCCACACCGTATACCGGGGAGGTACCTTGTCCAATTTCAGGCGGACCCAGCAACTCCACAGGAGCCATCACCGGGGTGGGGGTTGGACTTGGGGATTCTGGTGCAATATAGGGCTGGGTCTCAACATCAGACTCCTGGATACCAGGGGACGCGGGGGCAACAGGGTCCAGGCGTGGACTGGTCACCCCGGGAGATTGGCCCTCTAGATAGTGGGGTGGATCAAGCAAGGTGGTAAATTCTTTTACCAGGCGACCACCCGCCCATTCCAGTTGTATCAGAAAATGCAGAAACGGTTCCTTTACAGGCACCTGGCTGGTGAGCTTAATCGCATCACCCCCACCTGGAAGGCGCTCAATTTCGAACTTAATCCTGGTCAGTAATGGTGGCCTTGGGATGGCAGCCTTGGAAAACTGCTCACGGCTGGCCAATTTGGCTTCGAGGGTTCTACGTTCCTTATCGTTGACCGCGATAATGGGGATAACGGCAACGAGCTTCTGGTCCAGGGCGGAACGCACGTCCAGCCGACCCAAGCCTAGGGCGTGAGCGGCTGAGGTTGTCAATACCATCAGAAAAACAACACTGAGCGGTATCCAGTGATACCGCCCCAGGCCGTCTCCCCGGCAGACCTTGGGCGTATTAACCATGTTTAATAACAAAAAATGCTTATAAGTCTGTTAGTTATAACCATATATTATGAATACCCTTTATAAAAAGCAACTAACCTACGGCTGTAAATGCTCTTTTAGCAGAATTTCGGCAATTTGAACACTATTTAGGGCGGCCCCTTTGCGCACATTGTCCGAAACTACCCACATATTGAGCCCATTGGGGTGGCTGATATCGTCACGAATACGCCCCACAAATACCGGATCAGAGCCTGTACCCTCTGTCACTGCGGTGGGATAACCCCCATCGGCACGCTGGTCATAGACCGTCACCCCTGGGGCCTTCTGCAACAGGGCTCTGGCCTCGTCCGCACCGAGGGCCTGGCGGGTTTCGATATGCAGGGCCTCTGAATGCCCATAAAATACCGGTACCCGTACCGCCGTAGGGTTGACTTGAATGGTGGGGTCCTCAAAAATTTTGCGGGTCTCCCACACCATCTTCATCTCTTCCTTGGTATAGCCGTTATCTTGGAACACGTCGATGTGGGGCAGCACATTAAAGGCAATCTGCTTGGGGTATACCTTGGCACTGGCAGGACGGCCATTCAGCAGTTCAGCAGTTTGGCTGGCCAACTCTTCGATGGCCTCTTTGCCGGTCCCGGACACTGCCTGATAAGTGCAAACATTGATACGTTCGATACCTACCGCATCGTGTATGGGTTTTAATGCCACCAACATCTGTATGGTTGAACAATTGGGGTTGGCGATGATGCCACGACTCCTATAGGCCGCGATGGCATGGGCATTAACCTCAGGCACCACCAAGGGAATATCATCGTCGTAACGGTAGTGAGATGTGTTATCGATCACCACGCAGCCCGCTGCCGCTGCCTTGGGGGCGTACTCGGCAGACACCGAGGCACCCGCAGAAAACAGACCAATCTGGACCTGTGAAAAATCAAAACTTTCCAGATCCTCAACTTTTAAATAGCCTTTCTTAAAGGCCACTTGCTTGCCTGCAGACCGGCTGCTCGCCAGGGCAAAGACCTGGTCTATCGGGAAATCTCGCTCAGCGAGGATAGACAACATCGTCTCACCCACCGCACCGGTGGCACCCACCACTGCAACATTCACTTTCTTGCTCATAAAGTCTTTCCGATCCAATTCAATGTTGATTGAAATAAAGGGCACTTCTATTAATTGATAGCCCCTTCTACCCCACGAGGGGGCACCGAGGTCCCTCCGGGAGAAGGTTGGGATGAGGGGATAATAAAATCAGTGTCTTAGCTTTGTTTGCTCCCCTCACCCTAGCCCTCTCCCAGAGGGAGAGGGGATTAATAGAAGTGCTCTAAATTAGGTCCGTAGGGCCAATACCACCGCGTCTCCCATAGCCACAGTACCCACTCGTGTCCCATCTTGACTATAGATGTCGGGGGTTCTTAAGCCCTGATCCAACACCTTGCCAACGGCCACATCAATACGCTCGGCCAGCGCCGGTTCCGACAAGGTATAACGCAACATCATGGCCACCGATAAGATGGTCGCCAGAGGATTGGCCACCCCTTGACCGGCGATATCCGGCGCCGAGCCGTGAATGGGTTCATACATCCCCTTGGCCTCGGCATCCAGGGATGCCGAGGGTAACATACCGATAGACCCCGTCAGCATAGCAGCGATATCCGACAAAATATCACCAAACATATTGGTGGTCACCATGACATCAAACTGTTTAGGGGCACGTACCAACTGCATGGCGGCATTGTCTACATACATGTGGCTCAATTCTACGTCGGGGTAATCAGAGGCCAAATCACTGACGCACTGGCGCCATAATTCTGTACTTTCAAGCACATTGGCCTTGTCCACTGAACACAATTTGTGAGCGCGTTTTTGGGCAATGACAAATGCGGATCGGGCGATACGCTCGATCTCGGACTCTTTATATACCAGGGTGTTAAACCCTTGCCGCTCACCATGTTCCAAGGTACGCACACCACGGGGCTGACCAAAATAAATCCCACCGGTCAGCTCGCGCACGATCATCATATCCAGACCCGCCACAATCTCAGGCCGCAGGCTGGAGGCCCCCGCCAACTGGTCAAACAACACCGCCGGACGTAGATTGGAAAACAAGGCCAACTCGGAGCGCAGACCCAACAAGGCCCTTTCGGGCCGAACAGCAATATCCAGACCCTCCCACTGGGGACCCCCCACCGCCCCCAACAATATTGCATCCGCCGCCCGGGCCAAACCCAGAGTCGTATCGGGCAGGGGATGGCCGTGGGCATCATAGGCCCCACCCCCTACATCGGCATGTTCCATCATCACATCCAGGCCGAACTCGGCCTGAAGACACTCGATGACCTTCACTGCCTCAGCGACAATCTCCGGGCCGATACCGTCACCAGGTAATATCAGTATGTTTTTGCTCATTGATAATTCCGATTTTTTAAAACAACCACGGTGCCTCTTGCTTGCGGCGTTGCTCGTAGGCGCGGATATCATCCACATGCTCCAGGGTCAGGCTGATATCGTCCAGCCCGTTCAATAAACAGTGCTTGCGAAAGCTATCCACCTCAAACGCTATGGGCTCACCGTCGGGTGGGCTAATGGTCTGGGCCTCGAGGTCAACCAGCAATCGATAACCGTCCGTATCGGCAGTCTGCTGAAAAAGACCATCCAGCACCGCCTGCTCCATGACGATAGGCAAGAGTCCGTTCTTGAAACAATTATTAAAAAATATATCCGCAAAACTCGGGGCAATGATCACCTTAATACCGTAATCGACCAGCGCCCAGGGGGCATGCTCGCGAGAAGATCCACAACCAAAATTGTCCCGTGCCAACAAAATCTGTGCACCATGGTAACGATCATGGTTGAGTATAAATTCTGGATTGAGCGGTCGGTCACTATTATCCTGACCCGGTTCACCGTGATCCAGGTAACGCCACTCATCAAACAAATTCGGCCCAAAACCGGTCCGCTCCACCGATTTCAAGAACTGCTTGGGAATGATCGCATCGGTATCCACGTTGGACCGGTCCAGAGGCACCACGATACCGTTTAATTTTTCAAATTTCTCCATTGCTAAAACCTGTTCGCCGCAAAGGCGCTAAGACGCAAAGTATTTAAAAACACTCTGGTATTCTTTGTACGCACTACACCCCAGAACCTATATGTCGTCATCGCCATTCCTTACATCAACAAAGTGTCCGGCGATAGCCGCAGCGGCGGCCATGGCCGGAGAGACCAAATGGGTACGCCCACCCTGGCCCTGACGTCCTTCAAAGTTTCGGTTTGAGGTCGAGGCACATCGCTCACCGGGCTCCAGACGGTCCGCATTCATAGCCAAACACATGGAACACCCCGGATCACGCCACTCAAAACCGGCACCCAGAAATATTTTATCCAGGCCCTCCTGTTCCGCCTGTCGTTTCACCAGGCCTGACCCCGGTACGACCATGGCCAATTTGATATTGGCCGCAACCTGACTATGGCCCACCACCGCTGCTGCCTCGCGCAGATCTTCGATGCGCCCGTTGGTGCATGAACCGATGAAAACTTTATCCGGCTTAATATCAACGACAGCAGTACCAGGCTCGAGATCCATGTAATCCAAGGCCTTTTTCATCGCCGACTGTTTGACGCTGTCGGTTTCCTCGTCCGGGTCCGGCACCTTGCCACTGATCGGCACCACCATCTCCGGGGACGTGCCCCAAGTCACTTGGGGCTCAACATCGGTGGCATTGAGCACAAACTCCGCATCAAACACCGCGCCACTATCACTGTGCAAATCGGCCCACGCCAACACCGCTTGATCCCATTGGTCATCGGTGGGTGAAAAGGGTCGACCCTGCACATAATCAATGGTCTTTTGGTCCACCGCCACCATACCGGCCCGGGCCCCGGCCTCGATGGTCATATTACACAAGCTCATGCGCCCCTCAACAGAAAGACTCTCAACAACAGAACCGGCAAACTCAATAACATAGCCCGTACCACCGGCAGTGCCCATACGCCCAATAATGGCGAGGGCGATGTCTTTCGCCGTCACCCCCATGGGCAACACACCTTCCACACACACCCGCATATTTTTTGACTTGCGCTGAATGAGGCACTGGGTAGCCAAAACATGCTCCACCTCTGATGTACCAATACCAAAGGCCAAGGCACCGAAGGCACCGTGGGTTGAGGTATGGGAATCGCCACACACCACTGTCATCCCCGGCAGAGTAGCACCTTGTTCCGGCCCCACGATATGGACAATACCCTGGCGCGGATCCAACATAGAGAACTCTTGAATACCAAACTCCTCACAGTTTTGATCCAGGGTCTCCACCTGGATGCGTGAGACCGGGTCACTGATACCCTGGTCACGGTGGGTAGTGGGTACATTATGATCAGGCACCGCAAGATTGGCACTTTGGCGCCATAAAACGCGCCCGGCAAGCCGCAGCCCCCCGAAGGCCTGGGGAGATGTCACTTCATGCACCAGATGACGATCAATATAAATCAAGGCGGTGCCATCCTCACTGCACCTCACCATGTGGGCATCCCAAATCTTGTCATAAAGGGTCTTGGCAGACATCTCCTACACCTGGTTCCGAACCACCGTTACTGTAAATGTGGTGAGATAATAGGGCGTGGAAATGAATAACACAAATTCATATTAATCATGTATCCTATAACTAACTATTATGGATATTCCCTCACTCCAGGCCTTCCTGGCCATCGTCACCAGCGGTTCATTTTCCCTCGCCGCCGAGGCGCTTGCCCTCACCCAACCTGCGGTAAGCAAGCGCGTGGGTGCTCTGGAAGGCAAGCTGGGGGTGAAACTCTTTCACCGTATTGGCAGACAGATCAGCCTCACCGAGGCCGGTGAAGCCCTATTACCCAGGGCCCGGCACCTGTTGGCGGAATTTGAGGATACCCAACGGGTGATTAGCAATTTGTCTGGCCAGATCGAAGGTAAACTACTGGTGGGGACCAGCCACCATATCGGTCTACACCGGCTGCCTTCGGTGCTTCGCCGGTTTACCGAACACTACCCGGATGTCACCCTGGAATTACAGTTCATGGATTCTGAAGCTGCCTGTCAACGGGTGGCACGGGGCGAACTGGAACTCGGCGTGGTCACCTTACCTCCTGACCCCAGCCCACCGCTGATATGTCAACCCATCTGGGACGATCCGTTGCACCTTGTGGTGGCAGCAGATCATGCCTTGGTGCACCACAAGACAATCGACATCTCACAGCTGGCCGATATCCCAGCCATTATGCCAGGACTGCAAACCTATACCCGCCACATCCTGGATCAGGGTCTACGCCAAGCCGGGGTAACACCAACAGTGGCCATGTCGACCAACTACCTGGAGACCATCAAGATGATGGTGTCGGTGGGACTGGGCTGGAGCGTACTGCCCAAAACAATGTTGGACCATAATTTGCATGCGTTAAACGTCAAGGAATTTAATCTGTCTCGGTCACTGGGGGTGGTACGCCACGGTGCGCGGGTGTGTTCCAACGCTGCGCTGGCTCTCATAGGCACGATAGGGTCTTAGGTTTTTTATTTTTAGCAGGCACGAATTGAGGTCATACTGACCAGCAGGTGGACCGACCCTCGCTCACAAAAGAGAATACAAAAGTGAAAGTGGGGGGAAAGGACAGGAAAGGACAGGAAAGGACAGGAAAGGACAGGAAAGGACAGGAAAGGACAGGAAAGGACAGGAAAGGACAGGAAAGGAC
>JAADGI010000017.1 GCA_013152415.1 Gammaproteobacteria bacterium
TATTCTTGCCACCCCACCCTTTCTTAAGACTCTATACACCTCTTGAATTGAAGCCTCAGTATTTTGTGTATGATGTAAAACACCAAATGAATAAACATAATCAAACGATTCATTCTCAAATTTTAAATTTGTAGCATCACCCACCTCAAAAGAGGCCACGATACCCTTTCTATCAAAACGCTTTTTTGCAGTTTCTATTGCAATTTTAGTCAAATCAATGCCTGTTACATTTAATCCACGTTTTGCCAGTTGGTACGAATCCATACCTATACCACACCCAATCTCAAGCACACTTCTCCCGCCCTCCATCTGTTGGATCCATGGTAGGATATGCGAATGGGTACGATATCTTTGCTCTTCTAATTCAGAAAAATAGTCATCACCCCCTCTTTTATGAGATGATATCTTTTTCCCAAGTATTTCCTCAGCATTTACATTACGTTCCCAAAATGTATTTATATCATTCTTTGTGTTCTTGGTGATCTTTGGACAAACTGGCTCGATCTTTTTCATGTAAATTTCCTAAATTCATATTACTTACTTACCGTGCTGAACCGTAATCATCCAAGCCAACCGGCATAATAGATCACTTTATTGAATGGTACCGATATAGAGAGGCCAACGCCCTAAACATCCACGCATTACACCACCGCATCAATGTGAATCTTTTTTTAGTGAAACGATTTTCTTGGTAATAAAACCTTCCTTTTGAATTATACATTGTTTCTAGAGACCAGTTTGCTATATGCTCTGCTAGCCCTGGAAACATTTTATGATTATGGCTAAAAGTTAGAATACCTTGCGCAGCACCATGAATATCATGCGGATAATCTCTATCGCTCATCCACCTGGGGGAACCATTGCTGTTAAATAGCCGATTTGCGTAAAAACTTAAACCTTTCTCATAATTTTCCCTGTATATGTAGCATTCAGTTGCATCCATATAACGCTTTATCGCATCCAGAATAAAACCTGTATGATAATTGTCATGCCTAATATGTGATCTTTCTGGGGGATCTGTATAGTACCATGCACCCTGTTTCGTCTGCCTCCTTACCACATAGTTAATCATACGTTCAGAGCTACTAAGATCATCTGAATTACCAGATATGCTGGCATACTGAGCAATCACCGCCGCTATTAACACACTAACATCCATCACCCGCATGTCCATTAGCAATGGCATATATCCAAAACATAGCTCGTCGCTTGATTCCTTAAGAACAGGGAGATCGTTTAACAAAAATCTAATGCTACTAGATACTACATCTAAATATTTCTCATTCTTTGTGACCCGAAAAGCATCTAAAAATGCCTCACAAACGAAGCTGGTTACCACAGCATTAGGGCAAGCAGCAGGAGCAAAGAATGCGGGGTCTTGCCAAGGATACTGATAACCCCAGCATGCGCCAGACCAATTACCCTTGGAGCGATTCTTTACTAAGAATTCAAGAATCTTTTCTGCTTCTGATAAATAATATTTTACGCTTGTTGCTCTATAACAATCCAGCAAGCCTAAAACCAACAAACCCAACCCCTTTGGATTATGTGTTTTTTTTACTAACAGCAAAGGCCTAAGGTTTATGGGGAACCTCATTACACCTTGGATTGCCACCATTCGTGGCCATACCCCCCACCCAAACAAGGCATTTAAAATTGGGCTATTTAATCCATCGTGTTTATTGTATCCAATAAACCTACGATGTTTACACCAAATAAAGAGATCGTCACAAATATCCCCAATATGGGCTAGGTCTTTTCTATTTTTGTTATCCATTCGCCTTTTTCATAAATATCTATCCATAAATGGGATAGCAACATCAAGAAAAGCATAAAAAAGTGCCAGCGATACATTTTTTTAGGGGGCAAATGAAGCAACTGGTTAACAAATAGCGGATTAAACAAACCTTCCGCCTTCACTCTTTCATCACTTAATATCTCTTGCGCCAAGACACGAAGATGCTTATCGAAAAAATCATGTGACTGTATTTGAAAACCACTCTTAGGTCGATTTAGTATCTCTGGAACAAGCACCTTCTTCAGCATGAGTCTCATGTAATGCTTTGTTTTATTGCCCTCCATCAACTCCATTCGAGACATATTTCTCAATGAATATATCAGCCCACCATCAACAAATGGTACACGCACTTCCATCCCTTCCGCCATACTCAATCGGTCTTCTTGCCACAGTAAATCGTTAACCAATTTATTTTTACTTTCAAACATTGCCATCGCCACAACCGGATCTTTTTCCTTTGGCACAGTTTCTTCCAAGTACTCGAATACATTTGGCAGGTCAATATCTTTTAGCCTGGGTCCATAAACTAATTCGCGCATCTTTCCACAGTCCCATACATTTCGTAGTAATCCGTAGCATTTTGCCCAATCACCTTGGCTTGCCAACATCCTGAATCCTCGCTCACTTTCAGTCCATGGCATCTTGCTCAATACTGATAAACCATGGGCACCAAAATTTCCAACCGCCTTACCCACGAAATTGGGCATAAATCTATCTACCAACGACATCAAATGCATATATTTATGTGCGTTGTAACCGTAAAAATATTCATCAGCGCCCAACCCTGAAAGAGCAACCTTTACATGTCTTGAAGCGAGACGAGCAATTGCACTACTTTGAAGCGCATTAATTTTGGGCACCTCAAGATGCCAGATCATGTCTTTTAGCCAAGTATAGCTAACCGGTTTAATCTCTTCTTGAATATTTATAAGCCCCAAAATATCTGCACTTCTTGCCGCATTAGTTGCTTCGCTTGGGTCGTCTCCAAGCTTGATCGTAAAACTCCGTAACGTTTTTGTGGATTTCTTCCTAGCAAGTGCACATATGGATGCAGAATCAATGCCACCGGACAAATATGCACCAATCTCTACATCCGAAGTCAAATGCAAATCTACTGATTCCTTAAAAGATTCAAGTACATTTTGATCAGGGTATGTCCGTGAAGCTAACTGATTACGCTTTATATATGGCCTTCCAGGCGTCCATCTAAACACTTCCCCTGGATTTATCTGTTCGATACCATGAAACATAGTCATTGAGCCAGGCAGATATCGAAGATTCATTACGAAATGAAGGCTATTGAGATTTGTTTCAGCACAGCGTTCTTTATTAAAGGCGAGAATTGCTTTTGCCTCCGATCCATACACAAGAGTGCCGTCTGCTCCACTACTGACAAACAGCGGCTTGATGCCAAATGGATCCCTCACCAGCAACGCAGTTTGATTCACACAGTCCCATAACGAGAATGCATACATTCCACGCAAACGCGAAAACCCCTCCCATCCTTCTGCTTTATAAAGCTCCATAATAACTTCAGTATCAGAATTCGTAGAAAACTGATGGCCTCGCTTCACCAAATCCTTTCTAATTTCCTTGTAATTATAAATCTCTCCGTTATAAGATATTACCAAGCTGCCATCATGGCTGTGCATGGGTTGCCTTCCAGACTCAAGGTCGATGATGGACAACCGTACATGCCCCATTGCAACGTGATTCTCAAAATAAGTTCCTTCATCATCCGGGCCACGATGACGAATCGTACTAATCATTCTTCGCAACCTTTCCCTACTATCCTCGCGGTTACTTGTTGGAGAGAACCACCCTGTTATTCCACACATCGGTTATGAATGCTTCTCTATTTCGGACAAGGATTCTGCTTGATCTCCTACATAGGGGTAATCTTCTAGCACTTTAACAACATATTTTGTGACATCGGTCGTATGAGACAACATACTCTGTCTGGCTCTAAGCCAATGCTTACTGTCATATGCTAACAATTGGTCTACCTCTCTTTCCAAAATGGACCAATCCAATAAACGAACGTTTCTAACCATTTTATACAATTTTTCTTGTTCATCGGTATACCCACGTCCTGTTGTGGCCGCATAAATTGCTGGAATACCCAATACGGCACATTCAGATGCCATAGTCGCGCTCTCTCCAATATAGGCTCGACAATATGCCAACACATGATGAACTTCGCTCAGCCTTCCTTTATATTTAAATCTATCCAGGCTCTCTGGTAAATCCATTTCTGAAGATATAATAACAACACCAATCTGCTCGAGTTTATACGTTAGTTTTTCTAGGAGCGAGAGACTCCAGCCTTGCTCACCTACATCATGGCTGGCCTGCCATGATACAACGCGGATAAAGAAAGTATCTAACTTCTCAGATACACCATTTGCTACGGCAATAAGCCGATTGGGCTCAAAATACCTCGGATCAAGATAAGACAACTCATGGTAGCCATTGTATTTAGTATGCCGTCGTCTTGGCACCCAAGAACTATAGCACCGAGGCACTACAACCAGATGCGCAAAAGGATAGGTTATCGCATTCTGCAGATGAGCATTTTCAGTGTCGTAGAACACAACAGAGGGTATACCTAAGAACCGACCTACTTGAGCAATACTCACGCCCCCTATTGCAGCCATAATATGGGGATGAAATTCACGAGCTATTTTCCCAAGCCTAAGGTTTCTAATGACAAGTTCACGCGCTAAAGAAATAATTCCATTCCCTCCTTGTGATGAGATAGATATGTGGTCTAAAGAATACTCATTTAAAAGATCCAGAGTACATTCCTTTTCTCTACTTAAAATAAGTATCTTATGACCACGCTCACTCAAGAGTTTTATGGGGTTACGAAAAAAATGGACATGTGCTGGATGCCCAATATCAATAAGAATTCTCACAGTTTTAGATGATTAGTTATTGCAATCGGATTTACAATCGAATCTGATGTTTGAGGGGTTTTAAAAGTCGACGTATCCGGTTGATTTGTTGTTGCGAAACATCAAAATAACCACTAGGAGGTTCAGCGCTATGAGCAAGCTTAACGCTATTAAGCTGTCAGGTCGAGATACGATCATCGATCCATTGATAGAGTTGCTGAGGACCGGTGCTGAGCAGTTGGCCTATCAAGCAATGGAGGCCAGGTTGCAGGAATTGTTGACTGTACATACAGACCGACAGGCAGCAGTCGGTAAGGTGCGTTTAGCGCACACGACTATCTGCCGGCCACAAGCTACAGACGGGGCCAGGGCCGAACAAAAAAGTTATGCGCCCTGGTTGGTGGTGATGGGTGTGACGAGAAGCATTTCCTGGTGATTGAAGACGGTATACGAGAGTCCACGCGGAGCTGTCGAGAGGTGTTAGTGAAACTGAAATCACGGGCACGAAGCCCCCTGAACTGGCCATCGGCGATGGTATGTTGCACATAATATTCAAACTCGGACAATGCGCTGAGAGGAAGTAGAGACGATTGTGCGGTTTCGATTACCTGGCGAAGATGGCAGCCGGAGTCAAATTTCAAAAAGGGAACCCAAGTAATAGAGGTCGATCAGACCGCTGCTCGATTCAACCGGCTAAGCGCCAGATTTGACAATAACTCTTGCAATTGTTGTCGATTATGCTACTGGGTAGAATCTAGTAGAGGAGGCTGTGAAACTTCCTTTTCCATGCCTGTGATCCACACCCGCCGGAACGTACCTACTGAAGTAAGTTACCAGTTAAATATTCGGAACAATATCCAGCTTGGTATAACACTGTAGCTTCCAGCCAAAACTCAAAAGGCCAATATGTACGCATTTGGTGCTCAAAAGGAGATATTATGACCAATTTTACTCACAAATTGCCCCCAAGAAAACATATAAAACAGTTGGCTATCACGGCAATCTAATCTAATATATATAGACCCCGCGCTGCAACTATTTTGGGCAAATTACCATAAAAATGGCAACACCAAATTCAGCACTCAACCTTAGTGGGCTTGCGCTCCGGCTGGTTAGGAATGGTTTCCTAGAACAAGAAATGGCTGAACGACTCCAGAAGAAGTCATTAGAAAAAAATCTCTCTTTTTTTGCTCAACTTACCAAATCCAAAAAAATACCCAGCAGCGACTTAGCCCGAACGGCGGCAGAAGAATTTGGGGTGCCCCTGCTAGATGTCAGCGCCATGGACTTAGAGCAAATACCGATTGGTCTTGTTGATGAAAAAATAATCCAGCGCCACCAGGCCCTGCCCATCTATAAGCGTGGCACAAAGCTCTTCATCGCCATCGCTGACCCCACCAATACCGGAGCCCTAGACGAAATCAAATTCCACACCGGACTGGGAACGGAGCCCATTCTGGTAGATGCTACGGCTATTGAGGCTGCCATCCACGATGCCCTGGATGCGGCAGATACCAGCCTGGCAGACCTGGCAGGAGAAGGTCTGGACGATATCGATATCACCAGCGTGGATGAAGAGGATGAAGACAAAGGCAGGGAAGACGAACGCCTTATTGACACCCCTATCGTCCGTTTTGTCAACAAATTGCTGCTGGATGCGATCAACCGTGATGCCTCGGATATTCATATTGAACCCTATGAGGGTAAATTTCGCGTACGCTATCGCGTTGACGGGGTACTCCACGAAATTGCCTCACCACCGCCCACCCTGTCCGGTCGCATCGCCGCCAGGGTCAAGATTCTTTCCAAACTAGACATCGCCGAACGCCGGGTTCCCCAGGACGGGCGCATGAAAATGCGCTTATCGAAAAACAGGGCTATCGACTTTCGCGTCAGCACCCTGCCTACCCTCCATGGCGAAAAAGTAGTGGTCCGAGTTCTGGATTCCAGCGGTGGAACCATTGGTATCGACAAACTGGGGCTAGACGAGAAACAGCAACAACTCTATACCCATGCCATAGGCAGGCCCTACGGCATGGTATTGGTCACCGGGCCTACGGGCAGTGGCAAAACGGTTACCCTCTATAACGCCTTAAACAATCTCAACAGCCCCGACAGGAATATCTCAACCGTTGAAGACCCGGTGGAAATCAACCTGACCGGGGTCAATCAGGTCAATATCAATGAAAAGTCGGGGCTCACATTCTCCACTGCACTGCGTGCCTTTTTGCGCCAAGACCCTGATATCATCATGGTCGGTGAGATACGCGACCTCGAAACCGCAGATATCGCCATCAAGGCATCACAGACCGGCCATATGGTGCTATCAACTTTGCACACCAACGATGCTCCATCGACACTCACCAGAATGCTCAATATGGGCGTGGCACCCTTTAACATCGCCTCTGCGGTGCACCTGATTCTGGCCCAACGCCTGGTGCGCGTGCTGTGCCTGAGTTGCAAAAAACCAGCATCGATCCCGGAAGAGGCCCTGCTCAAGGCCGGCTTCGAGGAAAAAGAATTTGCTAGCTTAAAAATCCACAGTCCCGTAGGCTGCAATAACTGCACCAATGGCTACAAAGGGCGTATTGGGGTATTCCAGGTGATGCCGATTTCCGAGGCCATGGGCAATCTTATTATGGAAGGCTGCACTCAAGTGGATATCGAGGTAATGGCCAGGAAGGAAGGTATCATGGACCTGCGCCGTGCCGGTCTCAATAAAGTCGCCACCGGCATTACCAGCCTTGAGGAAGTCGAACGTGTTACCAATATTTAGTCCGTAATGGCCGCTAAAGCTAAGAAGCAAACTACTTTTATCTGGGAAGGCCAGGATAAGAATGGTCGAACGGTTAAGGGTGAGAATGAATCCATCAGCGCGACCTATTTGCGGGCTATCCTGCGTCGTCAGGGCATTAAACCATCGAAGATCCGCAAGCAAGCCAAGCCCCTGTTTTCGGTAAAAAACAAAAAAGTCACCCCTAAAGATATCTCAATCGTTACCCGCCAGATGGCAACAATGATCAACGCCGGTATCCCCATAGCACAGTCTTTGGAAATCCTTTCCAGGAGCTCTGAAAACCCCAGCCTGCGGGAAACAATGAACACAATTCGCATGGAGGTCGAAGCCGGCAATAATCTCAGTAGCGCCTTGGCAAAATTCCCGATATTGTTTGATGAACTCTATCGAAACCTGGTCACTGCCGGTGAACAATCAGGCATGCTGGACACGATGATGGATAAAATCGCGGACTACAAGGAGAAGATTGAATCCATCAAGGCAAAGATCAAATCAGCCCTCATCTATCCTGCAGTTACAATACTTGTAGCCTTCGTGGTCACTGCAATTTTAATGATTTTTGTGATCCCGCAGTTTGAAGCACTTTTTGCAAATTTTGGCGCAGAACTGCCTTCACTCACCCAGGGGCTCATTGATCTTTCTGGAATATTCCAGGAGTGGTGGTGGGCTATCTTTGGCAGTTTGATTGGTGGTGCTATCGCCCTGGCCTATTTGTACAAGCGCTCCCCCAAAATGCGCTACGCATTAGATAAACTACAACTCCGATTACCGGTTGTTGGCTCTATTGTTGAAAAGGCGACTATCGCCCGCTTTACCCGTACCCTGGCCACCATGTTTGGTGCCGGTGTCCCTTTGGTCGAGGCCCTGGACTCCGTTGCAGGCGCCTGCGGCAATCGGCTTTACTATAACGCAACACTTGATATAAAAGCAGACGTGAGCACCGGCCAACAACTGGCGCTCTCCATGACCACCACGGGACTGTTTCCGGTCATGGTGACACAAATGGTCGGCATCGGAGAGGAATCTGGCGAAATTGAGACTATGCTGGATAAGGTAGCTGATTTTTACGAGGCGGAAGTCGATGATGCCGTTGCTGCCATGAGCAGCCTCATCGAGCCTATGATCATGGTTGTCATCGGTGGGCTCGTGGGTACCATGGTAGTCGGCATGTATCTGCCCATCTTTAAAATGGCGGCAGTCGTATAGCGACGCTTAAAATGGCCCAGGCAACTCGTTAGCAAACACAAGTGTATCCTGTCCCCACGTGCAATAAGAACAAAATCATGAATTCATGGAAAGCCTGACAGCTCTACTCACCAACAACACCCTAATATGGGTGGCTTTTGTGGGTGTACTCGGCCTGATCATCGGCAGCTTTCTGAATGTTGTTGTTCATCGTCTCCCCCGCATCCTGGAGCAGCAGTGGAAACAACAGTGCCACCAACTACTGGGTACTGCGCAAAAGAAGGACGAGTCGGTGCCTGGCCTGGTGTCACCCCGATCCCGATGCCCCCATTGCGATCATCAAATTTCTGCCCTCGAGAATATTCCTGTGGTGAGTTACCTGATACTTGGAGGAAAATGTTCTTCTTGTAAGCAGAGAATCTCTTTTCGCTACCCCATGGTTGAGTTGATTTCAGCCCTGCTGGCTGTAGTTGTAACGTGGAAATGGGGCATCAGCACCACCACGGCTGCTGTACTCGTGCTCACCTGGTCATTGATTGCCTTAAGCTTTATCGACTACGATCACCAGATATTGCCTGATATTATTGTTCTGCCCCTATTGTGGCTCGGTCTGCTGTTCAATTCACAGAATATGTTTGTCAACATGGAATCTGCCCTGTATGGGGCCATGGCCGGTTATCTGTCGCTTTGGTTGGTGTATCACGGCTTTAAACTGCTCACCGGAAAAGAGGGCATGGGCTATGGGGACTTCAAGTTGTTTGCCGTCTTTGGTGCCTGGTTGGGCTGGCAACTCTTGCCCGTCATTATTTTACTCGCCGCCGTAGCGGGATCGGTGATCGGCCTGGGGGCCATTTTGATACTTGGCCGTGACCGAAACCTGCCCATGCCCTTCGGTCCCTATCTGGCCATTGCCGGTTGGATCGCAGTACTTTGGGGAGATGACCTGCTTGGCAGCTACCTCCGATACGCGGGCCTGAGCTGACACCCTGGCATGATCAAGATTGGACTCACCGGTGGTATCGCCAGCGGCAAGACTACGGTTGCCAACCTTTTCCACGAGCTTGGCGTTCCGGTTATCGATGCCGATGAGATTTCTCATCGTATTACCGAGCCGGGCCACAGGGCCTATTCTGAAATCATCACGCAGTTTGGAGACGAGATACTCTTATCAGATGATTGTATTGATCGCGCCAAACTAAGAGATAAAATTTTTAAGGATGATGCTGCACGCAGCCAACTGGAATCCATACTCCACCCCATGATAATGGCTGATATGCTGACCCAGGTAGCCGCATTGGATGCACCCTACTGCATCTTGGTTATCCCCTTGTTATTGGAGGCCCATCAACACGACCTTGTGGACCGCATCTTGGTTATCGATGCCGATAGAAAACACCAGCTGGCAAGACTCGTACAACGAGACGGAATAGACGAAGAACACGGCCACCGCATACTGGCCGCCCAGATCAGTCGCTCAAAACGGTTAGCGGCTGCAGATGACGTTATTGATAATAATGACGATCCTTCGGAACTGGCCACCCGTGTCGAGGAACTACACCAAATCTACCTGTCACTAGCCAAGTCGAGCTAACCGCTCCTGGACGTCCTGTCCTACACGGCATTCGTGCATGACCCACATGGACGTGGGGAATGCAGGTCATGCAGAAGCAATTATCTGCCCTGCACATCAAACCCCGGCTTCGTTATTCTTTTCTCTCATAGCTATATTTCTTCCCACAGCCCCCGCATCATCGCCACACCCTGGGCACCATTGTCCTGGGCCTGTTCCACCATACCGGTTGACATACCCCCCAAGGCATAGACCGGCATGGGAATATCTTTAATGAGCCCATGGAAACCCTCCCAACCCAAGGTCTTGGCCCCCGGATGGGTCTGGGTAGGCAATACCGGTGAGAGCACAGCGAAATCAACGCCCAGGGCGCAGGCCTTGGCCAACTCGGCTTCATTGTGACAAGAAGCAGATAACCATAGGCTATCTGCGATGGGACGTTGCCCCATGGCATCAAGTTTAGGACCATCCAAGTGCAGGCCATCGGCACCCAAACCCTCCACCAGATCGACTTCGCCGTTTAGCAATACCTTGGCGCTATATTCATGGCAGCGGTGAATCACCTCGGTGGCAAATTGTTCGTAGGCCTGGGAATCCATCTTTTTCTCACGCACCTGGACCAATTTAAGACCCTTCTTTAATTGCCTCTCCAGCCCCCGCAACATCGCCTCCTCACCCATCACGCTGGCAGCAGTAATGGCATATATTCTGGGTAAACTCAGCGCAGCAATAATAGGGGGGCACGCCACAAGCATGTCGTGTTCACCAAGCTGATCAAGTGCTACCCAGTCGATGGCCTGGCCTTCTAAACCCCTGGGTTCACCAGAATACTTTGTTATGCGCAGGACATGGAGCCGCACCGTATATTCCGGGTAAGCGAAAACAAAACTCAGCAATGGCTGCGAGGTATGAACCTGAACCCCCAGCTCTTCCTGATACTCCCGTGCCAGGGCATCAGTTACCGATTCACCGGGCTCAAGTTTGCCGCCGGGGAATTCCCACAGCCCCGAATAGGGCCGGTCACCTGCCCGTTGGCCAATCAATACCCTGCCGGCGACGTCTTCGAGTACACCCACCGCGACGTTGATGATCGACTCAGCTTCGGTACTCGGCATTGATCTTGATGTAGTCGTGGGATAGATCACAGGTCCAGACCTCCACCGCAGCCGGACCGGCCCCGACTATCACGCGAATTTCAAACTCTGGCTTGTCCATGACCGCCTGACCATCTTGCTCCCGATAGTCCGGGTCCAGGCAACCCTGGCTCACCACACGCACATCATCCAGATAAATCGCCACACTGTGAATATCCAGCTCGGCTACCGGGGCACGCCCAACCGCTGCCAGGATGCGCCCCCAATTGGGATCGCTGGCAAAACAGGCCGTCTTCACCAACGGTGAGTTGGCAATCGTATAGGCAATGCCCAGGCCCTCTGATTCATCCCCTGCGCCCTCTACCGACACGGTAATGAACTTGGTGGCGCCCTCAGCATCTCGTACCACGGCCTGGGCCAGATCCCTTAGCACGCCCTCTATAGCCTTTTTAAGGCCCTCATAGGCCGTACCTCCGGCCTCACTGATCGATTCGATCCTGGCCTTCCCGGTCGCCAGCAACACACAGGCATCGTTGGTGGACATATCACCATCGACGGTAATTCTGTTGAAACTCTTCGCCACGGCCTCCTGCAACAGGGCATCCAGAAGGGTCGGGCTCACCGGTGCATCGGTGGCGATGAATGCCAGCATGGTCGCCATATTGGGCTGGATCATCCCGGCACCTTTCACAATACCCGTTACGCTGATCTTGGTACCATCGACCTCAAACTGACGGCAACACCCCTTGGCCAGGGTATCGGTGGTCATCATCGCCGTCGCTGCGGCTTGCCAACCGGATTCGGTTAAATTTTTCACACACTCGGGTAAGGCCTGGGTGAGCCGGTCCACAGCCAAGGGTTCACCTATGACGCCCGTGGAAAACGGCAACACCTCTTGGTCATCACAACCCAAAAGCCCAGCCAAGGCCTGGCAGCAATCTTTGGCGGCCCGAACCCCTTCAATCCCGGTACCGGCATTGGCATTTCCGGCGTTGATCAACAATGCCCGCGGTGAAGCCTGGCCCAGGTGACCCCGTGCCACCTCTACCGGGGCGGCAACAAAGCGGTTGCGGGTAAATACCGCCGCCGCTACCGTTCCAGGGTCGCAACTGATCACCGCCAGATCATCCCGGCCCCCATAGCCCAACCCCGCCGCAGCGGTACCGAGACGGATGCCGACTATGGGGTGCAATATGGGCAAACCTGTCAAACCAACGGCCATGATGTGTCCTAAAAATTGAAGCCAAAATAAATATAGAAAGGATAGTAACGAATTTGATGCGGCACGGGTACTGAAATCAAGAAATTCTCTTGGTCTGAATAATTTCTACAGGCCTTCAATCAACGCAGCGTTCGCAGCGGCGCAAAGTACGCAGAGAAAATTGGGTGCTTTAAAATAATAGCTAAAAAAGCGATGCGGTTAAACACAGACATCTTTGCGCGCTTTGCGCCGCTGCGAACTACCCCACAAGAGGGCACCGAGGTCTGCGTTATTGCCAGAATGAGGAATTCTGAAGAGATACTTAACTCAATTTCCCATGGCATTGTTTATACTTTTTGCCCGAACCACAGGGACAAGGTTCGTTGCGACCGACTTTGCGTTCCTTACGCACGAAGGTCTCTACCGGTGCCACTGTGGGCACTTCGGGTTCAGCGCTCTCAGGGGCGGCCACATCAGGGTGTTGGTACTCCACCGGCCCACCCCGGCGACGTTGTGCCTCCATGGCCTCAACATCTTCTTCTTCACGAACCTGTATCCGGGCGAGGATACCCACAACCTCGGTCTTGACCCGCTCCAACATGTCCGAAAACATGGCAAAGGCCTCACGTTTGTACTCCTGCTTGGGGTTCTTCTGAGCGAAGCCACGCAAGCCAATACCCTGTCGTAAATAATCCATCCCCGCCAGATGGTCTTTCCACTGCTGGTCCAGGACCTGAAGCATAACCGCCTTTTCTAAATGGTGGGCAACATCATCGCCCAACTCTCTGGCCTTATCTTGCGCCAAGACCTCTACCGCACCCACGATACGCTCTCTAAGCGTCTCTTCATACAAACCTTCGTCTTCTTGCAACCAACGTCCCACGGGTATATTCAACCCATACTCGCGCTCCAGACCTTCCTCCAAACCAGAAATATCCCATTGCTCTTCCAGACTTTGCGGGGGGATATAGTGATCAACGATGCCATTAACCACCTCGTTGCGAATGCCACTCACGCTGGAGGAAATATCATCAACATCCATGAGGCGATTACGCTCCTCATAGATCACCTTACGCTGGTCATTGGCCACATCGTCATATTCGAGCAATTGCTTGCGCATGTCGAAATTTCGCCCCTCGACCTTGCGTTGCGCATTTTCGATAGCCTTGCTGACCCAGGGGTGTTCTATGGCCTCACCCTCTTCCATACCCAGGCGTTGCATTAAAGCGGATACTCGTTGCGATCCAAAAATACGCATCAAAGTATCTTCTAAAGATAAATAGAACCGGCTCGATCCAGGGTCCCCCTGGCGTCCAGACCGGCCACGCAATTGATTGTCAATACGGCGAGACTCATGTCGTTCGGTACCGATGACGTGAAGCCCACCAGCAGCAATAACCTGATCGTGGCGTTGCTGCCACTGCTGGCGAATCTGTTCATGCTGACTGGGATCTTTGGCCTCGGCCAATTCACGCTCCAGATTACCCCCAAGCACAATATCGGTACCCCGACCGGCCATGTTGGTGGCAATGGTCACGCCACCGGGCCGCCCTGCTTGGGTGATAATGTGGGCTTCGCGTTCGTGATTCTTGGCGTTAAGGACCTCGTGCTCAATATTCTCTTTGGAAAGCAACTTTGACAAGTGCTCTGACATCTCGATGGAGGTAGTCCCTACCAACACCGGCTGTCCACGGTCATGACACGCCTTGATATCTTCAATGATAGCGACATATTTCTCATCGGCGGTACGAAAGATTTGATCTCCCATATCGTCACGCACCATCACTTGGTTGGTGGGAATCACCACCACCTCAAGATCATAGATTTGCTGAAATTCGAAGGCCTCGGTGTCTGCGGTACCGGTCATGCCAGACAGCTTGTCATAGAGCCGAAAATAGTTCTGGAAGGTGATGGATGCCAGGGTCTGATTTTCTTCCCGAATCTTGGCCCCTTCCTTGGCCTCGATCGCTTGGTGCAGCCCTTCTGACCAGCGTCTTCCCGGCATCATGCGCCCGGTAAACTCATCGACAATAACCACTTCATTGTCATTGACGATGTAGTCCACTTCACGCTGAAAGAGGTTATGTGCCTTCAGGGCAGCGTTGAGATGGGTAAGCAGTGAAATATTGGCCGCATCGTACAGGCTGGTACCCGGTTCCAATAGCCCATTTTCTTCCAGCAGGGTCTCAGCCCGCTCGTGACCACGTTCGGTGAGAAACACGACCTTGTCCTTTTCATCCACCACGTAATCGCCGGTGTCTTTGGCATCAGGGTCATTCAGGTCCGTTTCCTTTTCCTGGCGCGTCAGCTTGGGGGCGATCTGATCCATTTTGCGATATAGATCGGTGCTCTCCTCGGCCGGACCGGAAATAATCAGAGGTGTGCGAGCCTCATCGATGAGAATAGAGTCCACTTCATCAACAATGGCAAAATGCAGCGTACGCTGCATGCGCTCTTCAGCGCTAAAGGCCATGTTGTCCCGCAAATAGTCAAAACCAAATTCGTTATTGGTGCCATAGATAATATCGGCAGCGTAGGCTTCACGTTTTTCTGCCTGATCCTGGGCGGAAATCACCACCCCCACCGATAAGCCGAGAAAACGGTAAAGGGTGCCCATCCACTCAGCATCCCGTTGCGCCAGATAATCATTGACGGTGACGATATGGACGCCCCGCCCAGTCAATGCATTCAGGTAGGCGGCAAGGGTCGCCACCAGGGTTTTGCCTTCACCGGTGCGCATTTCGGCAATCTTGCCCTGATGGAGCACCAGACCACCGACCAACTGCATATCAAAGTGGCGCATCTTCAGGCTACGCTTGGCAGCCTCACGGACCACGGCAAAGGCCTCAGGTAATAACCCATCCAGGGTTTCACCCTGATCCAGGCGTTGACGAAATTCTTCAGTCTTGGCCTTGAGAGCGTCATCGGACAGCGTACTAATTGTGGGTTCAAATGCATTGACTTGGGCCACCGTGCCCATCATGCGTTTGATAAGCCGCTCATTGCGACTGCCGAATATTTTGCTAAGAACTTTGGTCATATTAGTGCTCCCCGTCTTGCCAATCCGACAGGGAAAGAAACAGCCTATAGGGGAAATACTCTATGCTAGCGTTTTGCCCGCAAATACGTACGCGGATTGATAGCACGACCATTGTGTAAAATTTCAAAATGCAGATGCGGACCGGTAGAGCGTCCACTGGAGCCCACCAATGCAATCTTCTGACCTTTCTCGATCTTGTCACCCATCTTAACCAGATTGGCCGAGGTATGGGCATAGCGAGTCATATACCCGTTACCGTGGTTCACCTCTACCACCATACCATAACCACGCTTCTTGCCAGCATGGGTCACTACGCCGGAGGCCAAGGCCTTAACCGGTGCACCACGGCGATTAGCAATGTCCACACCCTTGTGACTGGCGCGACGGCCGGTAAAAGGGTCCTGACGATAACCAAATGCGGAAGAGACATAGCCCCCGATCACGGGCCAGCCCACAGGTTTCAGCGCCGCCTGAAGCTGATGGTCCATGAGCAAAGACTCCAATAATTCCAGCTCCTGGAATCGCTGCTCTACCTGGAACGAAAGCCGCTCCAGTGAGGTCGCCAAACTGGGTAACTGCATCACCGGCGTACCGGCTGGGGGTTCGGCACCACCGACACCCGGGCTGATGGAGAAATCAAATTCACCACGAGTCAGACCGGCCATGCTGGTCAGACGCTGACCCAGGGCATTGATACGCATCACCTGGGCCTGAATCTTGCCTAAACGCAGTGCCAACGCATTGAGATGGTTATCGGCGGTCTGTTTGGTGTCATTTATTTCTGCCCGCTGCTTAACAAGCGATTGCTCTAACCTGGCAAGGTAGTCGGCATCCAGCTGGGGGTTATTCATGCGATCTAGGGTGGATCTGACCTGATAGGCTACCAGCCCAAGTGCAACCGGCAGAACCATCAGAAAGATCAGTCCCAACAACACAATCTGGCGATGATGCAAACATGTGCGGTTGGAGCTACTATTGTTGCTCGGTACTAAAAGAATATGCATGGTGACCTGATTCTTCCCCGATTCTAATGATTATTGTAGTTAAAATTCATAGCCTTCGCCTTTTCCACAACCCATGAGTGGAAAGGGTTTCAGGTCACTAGCGACCATCCTCGCCGATACTCTGGGTGACCCCAATCAAGGCCTGACAAGCGCCCTGGCCCGACACAATGCGGTACTGGCATCAATCCAGGCCGGTTGGGCCGAAACCACACCAGCACCTCTGAGGGAACACTGCCGCCCGATTCACTACCAAGCTGGCCAAATCACCGTAGAAGCTGATTCCTCCGCCTGGGCAAGCCGTTTGCGCCAGCAGAGTGACGGATTACTGCAAGCCCTGTGCCTGCTCGATGGCTTACCCAAGCTCACCCAAATCCGCATCAAGGTCAACCCGCAAGCCCCTGTGATCCCCCCTGATACCAATAACCCCCAGGGTCACCACAAAACCACCGCAAACCACAGCCCTGGTGTGTCCCCTAAAACCCACACCAAGCCAAAATCCAGACGCTAAACCGAAACGCCAATACCCCTATCTACCAAGTAATATCGACAATTTATCGTAATGGTTTAGACTGCGGGAGCAGCACGCCTAAAGGCAACCGGCGCCTGGCTGGCCTCATCAAATGATACCAACTCCCACGCAGACTGATCGGCGACCATGGCCTTTAAAAGCTTATTATTCAACGCGTGCCCGGACTTGTGGGCACTGAAGGCACCAATAAGGGGATGACCTAACAGATAGAGGTCACCGATGGCATCCAGTACCTTGTGTTTGACAAACTCGTCCTCATAGCGCAGCCCATCTTCGTTAATAACCCGGTAGGCATCCATAACGATGGCATTGTCCAGACTGCCGCCACGGGCCAACCCAGCCTCTCGCAAGGCCTCAAGATCGCGCATAAACCCGAAGGTTCGCGCCCGGCTGACCTCTTTGACAAAAGAGGTGGTAGAAAAATCCACGCTCGCCATCTGCACACTGTCTGAAAAAATGGGGTGATCAAAATCGATAGTAAAAGACACCTTAAAACCGTCAAGGGGGTCAAACGCCGCCCACTTATCATCTTCTTCGATCTTTACTGTCTTCTTGATGCGGATAAACTGCTTGGGTTTTGCTTGCTCTTCAACCCCAGCAGACTGAATAAGGAACACAAATGGACCCGCACTGCCGTCCATAATAGGGACTTCCGGTGCGGTCAGATCAACGTAGGCATTGTCGATACCCAGTCCAGCGAATGCGGACATCAGATGCTCGACAGTAGAAATCTTTACACCCTCATTTTCCAGGGTGGTGGAGAGCCGGGTATCACCAACAAACTCAGGCCGGGCGGGCACCTCTACGGCTGGATCGATATCCGTACGCCTGAATACAATGCCGGTATCGAATGCGGCCGGGCGTAGGGTGAGATAGACTTTTTCACCGGTGTGCAACCCAACGCCCGTCGCCCGAATAACGTTCTTCAGCGTTCGTTGCTTGATCATTTCTTATAGTCACTCTTCATTGTTATTTTCGGCACCCAAACCCCACATAAACCCCACATAATGCTTGGGCGTCTCCCCTGGAAGGTGCCAATCCTACAACAAAATTAGTAACTTGTGTACTGTGGACCATATTAAGGCTTACTGTGGTCTATTTCACTATTTTATATAAGGCTATATAATTGGGTTAACGGCCCCTTGGCAGCCCGGACTCAATCTGCCTGACGACGCAAAAAGGCCGGTACATCCAGATACTCCATTTCTTCATCATCGAGAGCCCTTTCCACCACCTGGGCCTGTCCACTACGCCGATTGCGGATGACCGTTGGGGTATCCAGACTTTCAAAATCCCGCTGCCGCACTCCACCACTGATCACTTTGTAGTCGGGCTTCTTTTGGTGCCCCTGTTTGATGCCTGTAGCCACCATGGTGACTCGCATATCGCCCTTCATGGCCGGGTCAATCACGGTACCAATGACCAAGGTGGGATCATCCGATGCAATCTCACGGATGGTATTACCCACATCTTCAAATTCACCGATGGCCATATCCAAGCCCGCAGTGACGTTGACCAGAATGCCCTGTGCCCCGGAGATATTAACGTCTTCCAGTAACGGACTAAAGATGGCCGCACGGGTGGCATCGGCGGCCCGAGACTCACCACTAGCGACTGCCGAGCCCATCATTGCCATCCCCATCTCCGACATCACCGTTCTCACATCGGCAAAATCCACATTGATCAGGCCCGGGCGAATAATCAGCTCGGCAATACCCTGAACCGCACCCTGCAAGACCTCGTTGGCCTTGCTAAAGGCATCCAATAAAGTAGCGCCCTTACCCACCACACTGAGCAATTTTTCATTGGGGACCACGATCAGGGAATCCACCATTTCTGCCAACTCGTGCACTCCCTGATCCGCTGCAGCCATGCGCTTGTTACCCTCAAACGGAAACGGGCGGGTGACCACCGCCACCGTAAGGATATCCATCTCCTTGGCCAATTGCGCCACCACCGGCGCAGCACCGGTACCGGTACCGCCACCCATCCCGGCGGTGATAAACACCATATCGGCACCGGTGAGCACCTCGGCAATTCGGTCACGATCTTCCAGGGCCGCCTGGCGACCAATAGTGGGATCAGCACCGGCACCCAAACCTTTAGTCAGACTCGCGCCCAACTGTAAAATAATCGGTGCCTGGGACCGATTCAGGGCCTGTGCGTCGGTATTGGCACTGATAAAATCGACCCCTTCGATATTGGCAGCCATCATGTGATCGAGGGCATTACCACCGCCGCCGCCCACACCGATGACCTTGATTACCGCCTGCTGCCCATAGGTATCCATTAACTCAAACATTGCGCTTCTCCTCTATGTGCTCGGATCGAACTTTGCCCGATAGTGGTTAAACAAAGTAGATTTTCCCGCTTTAATTTCTGCTCTATCTCTCTCACTGTCTGCCCCTCGCTGTGAAATAATTTCGTGTGTCACTGTTCAAAAATGCCCCTGGAACCAGCTTTTCATCTTACCGAACATCGCTGCCAGACCCGGGCCATCGTGATCGTCGTCATGACGGCTCAATCGATTCTGGTTACCAAAAAGAATCAAACCCACCCCGGTGGCATAGATAGGGCTATTCACCACCTCTCGCAGCCCCCCCACATATTGGGGTAAGCCTAAGCGCACCGGCATATGGAATACTTCCTCGGCCAGGTCCACCATGCCCTCCATCTTGGCGCTACCACCGGTTAACACCACGCCGGACCCCATCAGGTCTTCAAAACCACTGCGTCGCAGTTCGGCCAGAATCAATCCATACAACTCTTCGATACGAGGCTCGATCACCTCCGCCAGGGTCTGGCGTGCCAAAGTACGTGGTGGCCGGTCACCCACACTCGGTGCCTCAATGGTTTCGTCGTGGGTAGCCAGTGCCGCCAGGGCACAGCCGTATTTCTTTTTAATGTCTTCTGCAGACTGGGTCGGGGTACGCAAGGCCACGGCAATATCGTTGGTCACCTGATCACCGGCAATCGGGATCACTGCGGTATGGCGAATGGCACCATCTGTAAAGACCGCAATGTCTGTGGTACCACCACCAATATCCACTAAACACACACCCAACTCCTTTTCATCGTCTGTCAGAGTGGCTTCGCTGGAGGCCAGTTGTTCCAAAATAATGTCGTCCACCTCAAGACCGCAGCGACGTATGCATTTGATAATATTCTGGGCTGCACTCACCGCACCGGTGACAATGTGAACCTTGGCCTCCATGCGCACTCCACTCATCCCAACCGGCTCGCGAATACCGTCTTGGCCATCAATAAGATATTCCTGGGGCAGAATATGGAGCACCTTCTGGTCCATAGGGATAGCCAAGGCCCGCGCCGCCTCGATCACCCTCTCAACGTCACTTTGGCCTACCTCTTGATTGCGTATGGCCACTACCCCATGGGAATTAAAGCTGCTGATATGGGCACCGGCAATGCCCGCATAGACTGAATAGATTTGGCAACCGGCCATCAACTCGGCCTCTTCCACTGCCCGCTGAATAGACTGCACGGTGGATTCGATGTTGGCCACCACACCTTTCTTCATGCCCCGGGCGGGATGGTGACCGACACCGATCACTTCGATATCACCGCTGGGAGAAACCTCACCGACGATAACCAACACCTTCGAAGTGCCAATATCCAGGCCCACAATCAATCGGTCGTCTACTCTCTTATTCATTGAGATTGAATGTCCTGTTCACTATTGCAACCTGAGGCCGCGCACCGGCCTTCCAGGCAATGGCAAAACCATTCGGATATCTCAGGTCCACAGTATGAAGTCGGTCAGCGTGCTCCACTAAGCTGGCACTAAAAACCCGCACAAATCGACGTAGGTGTGCATCGAGTTGCTCTTTGCCCAACAACAATTTGAACCCAAGCTTGGACGTGCCTGGGTCAATCAGTGCCAACTTCGCCACCCAGGAACCACGTTCATTCTGAATCAAACTCATCACTTTAAGGCCCACTTCCCTTAGCACCGGTGTAATACGACGTTGACGGTCCAGCAGCCTTGATTCACTGCCTGCCGGACCGTGCAGCCGGGGCAATGACGCCAAACCCTGATACCCTGGGAGATGCAATAGCTTGCCGCTATGGGTCAACCACGCATCCTTATCCCAATGGGCCACCAAATGATGTTCGGTGTATTTCACATGCAGGGTTTGAGGCCACTGCCGGCGTATTGAAACCTTGTTCACCCAGGGTATTGTTCGTGCCGCGTCCTCCAGCTCTTTCAGATCCAGTGCGAAATAACTTCCGGTGACCTGTTTGCTCATTGCCCGCTCGAGTTGCTGTGGGCTGACATAGCGAAACTCACCCTCAAAAGTAACCCGCTTGACCGGGAATACCCCCGGCTGCAACATGTGATCGACCGCCAACACCAGCAATAGCACTGCCACTACGACAACCCATAAACTTTGCCTATGGCGTCGCACCGATAAACGGGTTGACTCCGGTGGGCGAACCGGACCACCGATCACAATCGCACTAGTGGCGCTCATCGCAGGTCTCCAGAATTGCCAGCACCAAGTCATCGAACTCATATCCCGCCGCACGTGCCGCCATCGGCACCAGACTATGGTCCGTCATGCCGGGGACGGTATTGACCTCAAGGAAAAAGGCCGTGCCATCAGTATCAAGCATAAAATCAACCCGCCCCCATCCCTGCCCGCCCACCGCCAGAAAGGCCTCCATAGATTGGGCTCTAAGCACCTCCTCTTGGTCCTGGGGGAGTCCACTGGGACAATGGTACTGTGTGCTATCACTAAGATACTTGGCCTCGTAGTCGTAGAAATCCCGATTGGTCTGCAGTCGAATCAGCGGCCACACCTGCTCACCCAGTATGGCGGCGGTATATTCCTCACCCTCTATGCAGCGCTCGATCAGGACCCAATCATCGTATTGCGCTGCGGCCTGACAAGCTGTACCCAGGTCTGACGCCTTGTCGACCCTTGATACTCCAAGACTGGAGCCCCCCTGGTTAGGCTTAACAAATACCGGTAATCCCAATTCACTTTCGATGGATAACAGGTCATCGTCCACACGCCACAACCGATACTCGGGTGTATTGATGCCCATGGCCTGCCAAAGGTGTTTGCAACGCAACTTGTCCATCGCCAGGGCGGACCCCAGCACGCCGCTACCGGTATAGGGCAAACCCGCGACTTCCAGTGCACCTTGTATGCTGCCGTCCTCACCCCAACCGCCGTGCAAGACGATAAAAACGCGATCGAAACGACCCGTGCTCAACTCATTTATAATGTTACGATTTGCATCCAATCCATGGGCATCCACCTGCTTGCGCTGTAAGGCCTCTAACACCGCTTGGCCCCCCTTCAGGGAAACCTCACGCTCCCCGGACAATCCGCCCATGAGCACCGCCACCTTGCCGAAGCGCGCAGTCATAACGCCTCCCCAATAACATGGACTTCTGTTTCCAACTGCACGCCATGGACACGCTGAACTTCAGCTTGCAAAAACCGGATAAGCGTTTCTATCTGGGTTGCGCTTGCGCCACCGGTATTGATAATAAAGTTGGCGTGAACATCAGACACACATGCAGCACCTTCACAATGCCCCTTAAGGCCGGCGGTCTCTATCAGCCGTGCTGCGTAATCTCCAGGTGGGTTACGAAATACCGAACCGGCATTGGCCAAACCAATAGGCTGACTCTCGCCCCGTTTACCCAGCAGGGTCTTAATCATGCCCCGGCCTTCCTCACTAGAGCCCTTATCCAACTGTAATACACCGGCCACAAACCATTGTTGCGCCGGGCCCTGCACACTGCGGTAACCGACACTAAATTCAGTTGCGCTATAGGTATGAATCTGACCATGGCGGTCTATCATCTCCACCGCCGCAATATGCCGCCAGGTCTCGCCCCCAAAGGCCCCGGCATTCATGGCCAGAGCACCACCGAAACTACCCGGTATACCCGCCAAAAACTCTGCACCCCTCAATCCCTGCGCCACGCTACGGCGGGCCACCTTGGCACTGGCCACACCGGCCTCAACCCTGAGGCGACCTTCACCCAAATAATCCATGCCTCCCAGACCTGGCGAAGTCGCTATAACCGTGCCCCGTATACCACCGTCCCGAACCAGCAAATTGCTTCCCAGACCCAACCAATAAAGTGATTCATCCTCGGGCAAAACGCTCATAAAGCGGCCAAGATCATCAATACCCGCAGGGCGGTAGTAGCAATCAGCCACACCACCCACTCGCCAACTGGTATGACGTACCATGGACTCAAACTGACGCAGGTCACCGTACAATTCGATTCCCTTAAACTCGGTATGAGGCATTTTGAGACTCATGTTCATACACCTGATCCCACTAACAGACCGGCGTGCTGACCAATATTTCCGGCACCCATGGTTAACACCACGTCTCCAGGACGCACAATGTCAGCCAACAATGTGGGGAGATCATCCATATCTTCTACAAAGATCGGTGTCACCCGGCCACGGGCACGTATGGATCGGCACAAGGCACGGCCATCCGCGCCAGCAATGGGCGCTTCACCTGCGGCGTAGACCTCGGTAATCAACAACGGGTCCACATGACCCAGCACTTGACTAAAGTCGTCCATCAAATCCTGGGTTCGACTGTAGCGATGGGGTTGAAACACCGTCACCAAACGACGTTGCGGCCAGGCTTCACGCGTAGCCTCCAGGGTGGCCGCGATCTCACGAGGATGGTGGGCATAGTCATCCACTAAGGGCACCGCATCACCGTCCACCTGAAGATTGCCCAGGACCTCGAACCGCCGTCCGATACCTTGAAAAGTTTTCAATCCCTGTTGTATCGCCTGGTCATCCACGCCCAGAGTACGGGCAACGGCAATCGCCGCTAATGCATTAAGCACGTTGTGTTGTCCTGGCATGTTAAGAGTTAACTCGAGCAAACCTTCGTGTTCACTACTGGCCACTTTGAACTGCATCTGTAAACCCTGTTGCTCAATATCCACGGCGCGGCAATCCGCCCCTTCCTGAGTACCGTAGGTCAACACCGGTTTTCTAAGCTGCGGTAAAATATCTCTCACGACCGGGTCATCCACACACATGATCGCCAACCCATAGAAAGGCAAGTTATGTAAAAAACTGATAAAGGTTTCTTTCAGAACCGCAAAATCACCACCGTAGGTCTGTAGATGGTCGGCATCAATATTGGTCACGATGGCTATCAACGGTTGTAGATGTAAGAATGACGCATCACTTTCATCCGCCTCCGCCACCAAATATTCTCCAGTACCCAGTCGGGCATTGGCCCCGGCGCTCTTTAATCGCCCACCGATAACAAAGGTTGGATCCAGACCCCCCGCCGCCAAAACACTCGCCACTAGACTGGTGGTGGTGGTCTTGCCATGGGTGCCGGCAATAGCAATACCTTTTTGGAAACGCATCAATTCACCCAACATCTCGGCACGCGGTATGATGGGAATTTTTTTCTCCCGTGCGGCAAGCACCTCGGGGTTATCTTCACTCACTGCAGTGGAGGTCACCACCACATCGCTACCCACAATCCACTCGGCATCGTGACCCATCTCCACCCGTGCACCCAGGGCACGCAACTGGGCAGTTGCAGCATTGTCAGCCAGGTCAGAACCCGATACTTGATAACCCAGGTTCACCAACACCTCGGCGATGCCACTCATACCGGCACCACCGATGCCGACAAAGTGGATATGTTTAATATGTTCACGCACACATGCTCTCCATGCAGGCTTGGGCCACATCAGCGGTGGCTTGTGGTTTTGATAAACTTAAGGCGCGTTGCCCAAAGCCCTGAAGCAAATCACGCCGGGCATGAAACTTACCTAGCCAATCAGCCAGGCGCTGTGGTGTCAGTTCATTCTCAGGCAACAACACGCCGGCCTGGTGTTCCGACAGAAACCGCGCATTGGCCGTTTGGTGATCACTGATGGCGTGGGGATAGGGCACCAGCAAGGCGGTGACACCCATTGCGCTCAGCTCAGCCACAGTCATGGCACCCGCACGACACAACACCACATCGGCCCAGGCATAGGCCTTTGCCATATCGTCGATAAACTCACAGGGCACCACGTTGTCTATACCCGCGTCACGATAGGCCAGACTTGCGGCTTGCTGCTTACCACGGCCACATTGATGACGAACACTGGGGCGTTGCTCGGCCGTCAGGGCAGCCAATGCCAGCGGCACGATGTCATTAAATACACGCGCCCCTTGACTGCCACCCACAACCAACAAATGCAAAGGTGCCTGGGCATCAGACTCAGCATTAACCTGTATACCCATACCGACGATATCGGCCCGCAATGGGTTGCCGATGTAAATACCCTGCTTGGGATTGATACCGACACTATGCGGAAATCCGGTCATGACGCGTTGCGCAAAGTGTGCAAGCCAGCGATTGGTGAACCCTGCAACCGCGTTGGCCTCGTGTATGAGCAAGGGCTTCCTTAGCAACCACGCCGCAAGTCCACCCGGTCCGGCCACAAACCCCCCCATACCCAGCAACGCGTCGGGGCGGCGACGTAAGATCACCAGGATGCTTTGCGTGAGTGCCACCGTCAGGCGCAACGGTGCCATCAACCATCCCCACCAACCCTTGCCACGCAGCCCACGGATACTGATCCACTCCATATCGAATCCCGCCTCAGGCACACTGTGGGCCTCAAAACCCCGCCGTGTACCCAACCACACCACCTCGACCCCCTGCTCACGTAACACTTGCGCCACTGCAAGGGCGGGGAAGACATGACCGCCGGTACCGCCTGCCATCATCAGCAAGGTCCTCATCGCCGACCCCCAGGCTTGGGCCGAGTCTCACGATCAACCGCCAAAAGCAGGCCCACCGCCATGCTGGTAGCCAACATGCTGCTACCGCCATAACTCATTAGGGGTAAGGTCAAACCTTTGGTAGGCAGTGCCCCGAGGTTGACCCCCATATTGATGAGGGCCTGAAAGCTGATGAACAGCCCCACCCCCTGAGCCAAACGGGCAGCAAAAAATTGTCCGCTCGACTCGGCGCGGCGGGATATTGCCAGGGCCCGCCACATCAACATCCCAAATAAAGAGACAATGGTTAAGACGCCGACAAAACCCAACTCTTCGCCGATGACCGCCAGCAAAAAATCCGTATTGGCCGCAGGCAGGTAATAGAGTTTCTGCACACTGCCACCCAGGCCCACTCCCAGCCAATCACCACGGCCGAAGGCGATGAGTGCCTGGGTCAACTGAAAGCCGGAACCAAACGGGTCCTTCCAGGGATCAAGGAAGGTGACTACTCTCTCGACATGCTCGGGTGACATGTTGATTAAAATGGCCATGGCCCCCACACCGGCGGCAACACACAAGCCAAGCTGCCAGATACGCACACCGGCCAGAAATAACATGGCACCGACGGTGAGACACAACACCACCACACTACCAAAGTCAGGCTCCATGATGAGTAAGGCCCCGACCAAACCGACAACCACACCAATCATTAATATGCCCTGGGTAAATTGGGTCAATTGGTCTCGACGGCGAACGAGATAGCCTGCGGCATAAATAATGACAAACAACTTTGCGAATTCAGAGGGCTGTAGATTGACGGGGCCTATCTGAAACCACCTGGAACTACCATTAATCTTGCCGCTCAGGCCCGGCACCAGCACCAGGGCCAACAAAATAATCCCGACGACAACAAGTAAGCCGCCGGTCCGTTGCCACCACACCAGCTTGACCTGGGACACCAGGTGCATCAGCACCAGACCCAGGGCGATATTCACTGCATGTCTCAACAAGTAATAGAAAGATCCCGCCAACTTATCACCGGCCATGGCAATACCGGCTGAGTAAACCATCACCAAACCAAAACCCAGCAACACATAAACCACCGCCAACAACCAGGGGTCTTGCCGAGGCTCGTTGATGAGCCCCTGGGCACGCATGGCCTGTGCAGACAAGGCAGTCATTGGGCCCATTCCCTGACTGCACAAATGAATGCTTCGCCCCGATGCTGGTAGTCACGAAACATATCGAAGCTGGCACAGGCCGGTGACAACAACACCGTGTCGCCCGTTTGCGCCAGGCCAGCGGCCAAAGACACCGCCTGAGCCATATCTTTGGCCTCCACTATGGGTACCACATCACCCATGGCTGCAGCGATTTGTGGTGCATCCCGACCCATCAACACCACAGCACGGGCATGGTCAGCAACCGCGCCTCGCAGTGGAGTAAAATCTGCGCCCTTAGCATCACCCCCTGCGATCAACACCACCGGTGAACCCGCCCCTTTCAAGGCCGCAACCGTGGCCCCCACATTGGTACCCTTTGAATCATTGACCCAATGCACACCCTCGTGCTCCAGCACCCACTCACTACGATGGGCCAGCCCCTTAAAGCACCTCACTGCACGCACCATGGCATCTACCGGCACCTTCACCGCCTCTGCCAGGGCCATGGCCGCTAATACATTGGCCAAATTGTGACGCCCATTCAGGGGCACATCTGACACCGGCATGAGTTGTCGATCACCGCAGGCCAACCAGGCCTCCCCAGCGTGCTCAAGGATGCCGTAGTCAGAGGCCCTTTGCGGTGCCCGTAAAGTAAAAAATCGAGACTGTGGGTTGGTGGCTAACATCGCCCTGACCCGAGCATCATCTCGATTGCCGACGCAAAACCGTGCTTCGGCATAGACACTGGCCTTGGTCAGGGCATAGGCATCCAAATCATCATAACGATCCATGTGATCAGCGCTGATATTGAGCACAGTGGCCACAGCGCAGGGTAAATAAGGCGTTAGTTCCAACTGAAAACTCGACAACTCAAGGACATAGAGGTCGGGTTCGGGCTCGCGTAACAGGTCCAACACGGGCACACCAATATTGCCACCTACCGCAGTATTGAATCCTGCCTCTTTGCACATCGCTCCCACCAGCGCCGTCACCGTACTCTTGCCGTTAGATCCGGTAATCGCAATAACCGGAGAACTTATTGACTCCACAAACAAACCCACATCACCGATCACATCGATATCGCGCTTTAATGCATCGGCAATGACAGGCTCATGCATGGAAACCCCAGGGCTAAGAACCAAAAGCCCTGGGTTTACAAACAATGCCGGCTGTAAACCACCACTGTGAATTTTTATATCCGGGCAGGTGCGCTCCAGGTCGCGCAACATGGGCGGGTGTTCACGGCTGTCGACAACGGTGACCTCAGTACCTTGGGCATGCAGATAACGGGCGCAGGAAAAACCAGTTTGCCCCAAGCCGACGATCAGTGCCCTATCCACTTGCATACTCAACTCCCCCCGAGCCCCATTGGCATCTATCCCTTCCGGCCATGGCTGCCTTGATGTTGCCGCATTGTCTGTCCATCTCTGCCAACTCACCCGATCACCGTACCTTTAAGGTAGCCAAACCGATGAGCACCAGGATCAAGGTGATGATCCAAAAGCGAACAATGACTCGAGGCTCTGGCCACCCCTTGAGCTCAAAGTGATGATGTAGCGGCGCCATGCGAAAGATGCGCTTACCCGTCAGTTTGTATGACAGGACTTGTAAGATTACAGACACGGTCTCCATAACAAACACACCACCCATAATGAACAATACAATCTCCTGGCGAACCACCACCGCCACAGCCCCAAGTGCCGCACCCAGGGCCAAGGCACCGATATCACCCATAAACACCTGGGCGGGATAGGCGTTAAACCAAAGGAACCCAAGCCCTGCACCTGCGAGTGCCGCGCACACTACCAACACCTCACCGGCACCGGGGACATAGGGAATACCCAAGTAGTCTGAAAAGATAGAATGACCGGCAGCGTAAGCAAAAACCCCCAAGGCACCCGCAATCATCACCGTAGGCATCACCGCCAAGCCATCCAGACCATCAGTAAAATTGACTGCATTACTGGTGCCCACAATGACGAGATAGGTCAGCAAAATAAACCAGGGGCCCATGTCGATAGCCACCTCTTTAAAGAACGGTACAATCAACTGGGTCTCGGCAGGGGTCTGGGCACTCGTATAAAGGAATACCGCAACCGCAAACCCCACCACGCTTTGCCAAAAAAACTTTGCCCGGGCACCGATCCCACGCGGATCTTTATCAATGAGCTTGCGGTAATCATCCACCCATCCGATGACACCAAAGGCCAGACAAGTCAGTAGAACCACCCACACAAGTCGATTTGATAAATCAGCCCACAATAGGGTGGTAACAAGTACTGCTACCAGGATAAGCGCGCCACCCATGGTCGGGGTGCCCATTTTATCAAAATGGGTCGGGGGGCCATCTTCACGCACAGTCTGGCCAATTTGACGATTACCCAACCTGCGAATCATGCCAGGACCCAACACCAGACAGATCGTTAACGCCGTCAACATGCTGCAGATGCCGCGAAACGTCAGATATCGAAAGACGTTGAGCTGCGTGTATTCACGCGCCAGGTAATCAAACAGGCTCAACAGCATCAGTTATGCCCCTTGGCCCCACGTTTCTCAGACGCGACTTTAGCCAATGGCTCACTAATACCATTAACCACCTCTTCCATGTGGCTGCCCCGTGACCCTTTTATCAACAAGGTCATGTCAGGATGCAAAATTTCCTGCAAGCCTTTGACCAAGGCCTTGTGACTCTTATAATGCTTTGCCGCCCCGCCGAAGGATTCCTTTGCAGCACGGGCCAATGTGCCCACTGCAAATAGCCGATTGACACCGAGTCGACGGGCGAGTTCTCCTACTCGACCGTGGATGGCCTTGGCCGATTTCCCCAATTCAAGCATGTCACCTAATACCAGAACTGTCTCACCATCACTTTGTCGCAACACATCAAGACCCGCAGCCACGGATGCTGGATTGGCGTTATAGGTATCATCAAGAATCCGTGACCCCTGCAAACCTGATTTGACTTCAAGTCTGCCAGACACTGCATGCAGACCCTCCAAGCCGACCTTGACATCATTGAGGTCTGCCCCCGCTTGCATCGCCACCGCTGTCGCAGCTACGGCATTACTTACATTGTGCTTACCCAAAACCGGAAGTCGCATAGCGACACCTCCCTTTGGAGTTGAAATGAAAATATCACTGCCCTGCGCACCGCAGACAAACTCGGCGCTATAGTCAGCGTCCTGGTGAAGCCCAAAACTGATTACCTTGTGTGGCGCAGCAAGTCCCCGCCAATATTCTGCATAGGCATCATCGGCATTGATAACGGCTATACCTTGTGCCATCAGCCCATCAAAGATTTCAGCCTTGGCCTGGGCAACAGCATCGATACCCCCTACACCCTCGAGGTGGGCCTCGGCAGCATTAGTAATGACAACGATGCCGGGCCTGGCCAAACCCGAAAGATAGGCGATCTCACCTAAATGATTCATGCCCATCTCCACGACGGCATAATCATGCTCGGCACGTAACCTCAACAATGTTAAAGGCAACCCAATGCTGTTATTCAAATTACCGATAGTGACCAAACCGTTTCCACGCTGTGCCAGTATCGCCGCGACCATTTCTTTTACACTGGTCTTACCATTACTGCCGGTAATCCCGATCACGGGAATATCGAAACCCGCACGCCAAGAGGCCGCCAGACGACCCAAACCTCGCTCGGTATCGGCAACTCGAATATTGGGTAATGGGGTGATCACCTGGCGAGAGACCATGGCCGCCGCCGCTCCACGACTTTCGGCTTGGTCGACGTACTCGTGACCATCAAAATGGGGACCACGTAAGGCCACAAAGAGCTCACCACCACCAAGTTGCCGACTATCAGTACTGACACCACTGATGGTCACGTCGTTTCCGATGACGTCTGTGTCCAGCATTTGTGCTGCCATCGAAAGCTTCATCACGCCGCCACCCCCAAAAATCGACTGACGGTCTCCCGATCGCTCAGAGGCAGGCTGTCATCACCAATTTGTTGGGTCTGCTCATGGCCCTTTCCTGCGATTAAAACCAGATCGTTTTCACCCGCCTCGTGAATACCCCAACTAATGGCATCCACCCGGTCATGAATCACGACCGGATCGCTGTGCATACCGCTGCGGATATCCGCAACAATAGCTTGGGGAGATTCATGCCGGGGGTTATCGTCGGTGAGCACCACAACATCGGCGAGCTGCTCGGCAATCTGCCCCATCACGGAACGTTTGCCACGGTCTCGATCACCACCACAGCCAAAAACACATATCAGGCGTCCCACAGTGTGTTCGCGCAATGCCATCAGGGTCTGGCGCAGCGCCTCGGGGGTGTGGGCATAGTCCACCACCACCAAAGGTGAGCCTTCATCGCCACTGAACCGTTCCAGGCGCCCGGCCACGGGGGTGCTTTGGGCCAATCTTTGTACGGCGGTCTCAAAATCCACACCCAACACCAACAGGCAGGCCAGCACCGCCAACAGATTACTGGCATTAAACCGACCTATCAGGGTCGAACGCAGCACCCCTTCACCCTGGGGTGTGACCACCCGTAGGGTGACCCCATGGGCATTCAGATCCAGATCGAGGGCATGTACATCACCCTTTTCCAGGCCATAACTGGTAAGGGCAACAGAGCTGTCCAGACCTTGTATCAAATCCTGGCCAAAGGGGTCCTCCACATTGATGACCGCATGTTTGAGGCCCGGCCAGTCAAACAGCCTTGCCTTGGCCAAGCCATAACTTTGCATATCACCATGGTAATCCAGATGATCACGGCTTAGATTAGTGAACACCGCAACATCAAACTCAAGGCCCTCCACCCGGCCCTGTGCCATGCCATGAGAAGAGACCTCCATACACACCCACTTGGCGTGTCGTGAGATCAATGATGCCAATTCTTTGCGCAGGCTCACCGGGTCGGGGGTGGTATGGGTGCCAGGAGACAGCTGCCCCGGAAAACCATTACCCAAAGTGCCCATCACACCACATCGTGCCGCCGGTTCATCCAGGGCCTCGGCCAACAACTGCGCACATGTGGTTTTGCCATTGGTGCCGGTAATACCAATCATGGTCAACAAACGGCTGGGGTGCTCATAAAATCTCTCGGCAATATTGCCGACTTGTCCACATAGGCCAGCAACTGGAATGGCCACAACCCCCAAACCAGCAATAGCCTCGTCCTGCGCCTCGTAGGCTACGGCAGCAGCACCTCGCCCAATGGCATCCATAATATAGTCACGACCATCTACACGCTCCCCCGGATAAGCCAGGAACAAAAATCCCTCCTGCACCTGCCGACTATCCAGGGTGACGCCGGTAATATTCCTATCCATAGCGCTCGTTGGCACACTGGCCATACCCTCAAGCAACTGTGACAGTGCCCTAGCCACGATCCACACCTCCCAAGGCATGCCGAGGTTGATCTGTGCCCACAAAAGAATTGAAAGTAACACCCGCCGCATCCGGTGCCACGTTGAGCAGACGCAGTGCATTTGTCATCACCTGCCCAAAGACAGGGGCCGCGACCTGGCCACCGAAATATCCACCCTGGGTAGGTTCGTCAATCATGACCACCGCCACCAAACGTGGACGACTGGCCGGTGCAAATCCGGCAAAAATTGACATGTAACGATTCTTGGCATAACCGGATTTAGTAACTTTATGCACCGTACCGGTCTTTCCCGCAGTGCGGTATTGTGGGATCTGTGCGGCAATACCGGTGCCCTGTTCCCCCACTGCCAACTCCAACATCCGATTGACTTCTCTGGAGGTCACAACCGACATCACCCGGTGTCCCTCAACGGGGCCCTGATTGGGTTTAAGACTGACCGGTAACACCACACCGCCGTTGGCAAGACTGGTATAGGCCTGTGCGAGTTGCAGAGCAGTCATGGAAAGACCGTAACCGTAGGCAATCGTCGCCTGCTTAACCGGGCGCCAGGATTGGTAGGGCGCCAGGTTTCCGCTGGCCTCGCCCGGAAGGCCGATACCGGTAACACGACCACTGCCCAGCCCACGTAACATGGACCACAAACTCTTGGGGGTGAGTTGTAACGCAATCTTGCTGGCCCCCACATTGCTCGACTTAACGACAACATGGGATACCGTCAACAAACCATAGTTACGTGCATCATGAATCTTGTGGCGACCCACCTGCAGCCACCCGGGGGAGGTATCGATTCGACTATCGGGCCCAAACTTTCGACTCTCAATGGCAGTAGCAATAGTAAAGGGTTTAATGGTTGAACCAGGCTCGAAGACATCGGTCACCGCACGATTTCGAAAATGATCACTCTTGAGCTTCGAACGATTATTAGGGTTGAAATCAGGCGCATTCACCATGGCCAAAAGCTCACCGGTCCTGGAATCCAGGATAACCAAGGACCCGGCCCGGGCACCATGGGCCGCTACTGCGGTCGACAATGCACGGGAAGCCAGGTACTGCAATCGGGTATCAAGGCTCAGCACCAGGGTCTGCCCATCAAGGGCAGGCTGAATACTCTTCACATTTTCAATGACATTGCGGCGGCCATCTTTGATCACCAATTTCTCACCATTTTGGCCGCTTAGGTATTCGTCAAAGGCATACTCCAAACCTTCCTGACCGTGATCATCGACATCGGTAAAGCCCACCACGTGGCCTGTCATGGCCCCTGCTGGGTAATAGCGCTTGTACTCTCTGCGTAGCGCCACACCCGGCACATTGAGCGCCAAGACCCGTTGCGCCAAGGCCGGAGGGACCTGCCTTTTTAAATACATAAATTCACGATCGGCATGACGGCGATATAAAGACCCCAAGGAACCAGGATTAAGGCCCAGAAGTCGCGCCAGGGCAGGCCATTGATTACGACCACCCTTAAATTCAGACGGTACCGCCCATACCGAATCCACCGGGGTGCTAATCGCCAAAGGATCACCGTTTCGATCCAGGATCATGCCGCGCAGGGCGGTCACCTTAACCACCCTAAGGTGCCGGGCATCGGCCTGCCTTTGCAAATAATCTGAGCGCACAACCTGCAAGTAGTAGGCGCGTAAGGCGATAGCAAAAAAACAGCCCAACAGAAACAGCACCATGATCCAAAACCGGCCTGGGTAATAAACCTGATTCTTCCTGGCACTGTTCATTGCGTAGCTTCCGGTATGTTAACCACTACAATCTGGGTAGGCCCGGGCACCATCATGCCCAGGCTGCGCTTTGCTGCCGCTTCGATCTTTGCCGGTTGACCCGAGGTGGCCTCCTGGATCATCAACTTGCCCCACTGGACGCTGAGCCGGTCCCGTTCGACCTGTAAACTTTGCAATGCCAAAAACAGCACGCGATGTTTATGCCGTAGAAAAACCACAGCAATACTCGAAACCAGAATAAGAATGGTTAAGACAACTAAGGCCTTACGCACAGATCACCTCGGTGCGCTGGGCAACGCGCATCACCGCGCTACGGGCGCGTGGGTTGGCAGCCACTTCTGCCTTGGAAGGGCGCTGTGCCCGACCCAACAATTTGAGTTGGGGCCGTAGTGCATCATGGGTAATGGGCAAGTCCAGGGGATACTCATCACCCTTGGCGGCCTTACGAAAAAAGCGTTTAACGATCCTGTCTTCCAGGGAATGAAAACTGATGACCACCAGACGGCCTCCTGGTGCCAAACCTTGCACCGCTTGTGGCAAGCTGTCCTCAATCTCTCGCAATTCCCGATTGATATGGATGCGAATGGCCTGAAAGGTGCGGGTAGCGGGATGCTTGTGCCTTTCATATCCCGGCAGGGCCTTCAGTAAGATTGCAGTCAACTGGGCAGTGGTCTCAATGGGGGATTCACCGCGGGCCGCAATGAGGGTGCGAGCAATATGCCGGGCGTGGCGTTCCTCACCATAACGTCGTATGACATCACCCAGTTCCTTTTCCTCTACTGTATTAAGCCAATCCCGGGCCGATATGCCGGACTCAGGGTCCATACGCATATCCAAAGGGCCCTCGTGGCTGAAGGCAAAACCACGCGCCGGGTCTTCGAGTTGGGGAGATGAGACCCCCAGATCAAAGACGATGCCTTGTAATCTGCCCTCCAATCCCGCTTGTTTGATCTGCTGCCCCAACATTGAAAAAGGACCCTTAATTATGGTTACTCGTGAGTCGCCTCCATATTTACTGCGTGCCGCAGCCACCGCCTGTGGATCCCGATCCACAACAACAAGGCCACCTTTTGCCCCGAGTCGTGCCAAAATACCTCGACTGTGGCCACCGCGCCCAAAGGTGGCATCCCAATACATGCCTTGCTCTGAGATGGCCAAGGCCTCCACCACCTCTGCCGCCATCACCGGCTCGTGCTTTTCTATATCCATAGCCCCATCTTGATATGCTAAGCATTACAGGGACAAGGTCTCCAGCTCCACCGGCAACACGCTGTCCCCAGACCCATCAAATTCCTCAGACAACCATTCTTCACAGCGCTGGTTCCACAAATTCTCATCCCAAATCTCAAACTTATTGCCTTGACCGATCAACACCGCATGCTTTTCCAGCTTGGCAAAATCACGCAACGGTGCGGACAATAAAATACGGCCGTTTCCATCCAGATCTGTGTCTGTGGCATGGCCCATGAGGATACGTTTCAGTCGCTGGCTGGCCTTGTCCATACTGGGCAGGGCAACAAGCTTGCGTTCAATCTCTTCCCACTCCGGCAGGGGATACAGCCATAAGCAGCGATCATTCTGAGCCACCGTCGCCACCAAATGACCCCCACCGCAACTGCCCAAGGCATCACGGTACTTGGTCGGGATCGCCAGGCGCCCCTTATCGTCCAGGCTCAGCGCACTCACGCCCCGAAACATGCTTCCACCTTGTTACTAAATTGCCCCATCATTCCCCACTTTTTCCCACTCGGCCACACTATAAAGATTGCCGCAAGGCGGTGTCAAGGAAAAAACAAGGGCAAACAAGGGCTTAGTGCACCTCCCGTCCCCTGGAAACCTGCCCCCGGTCAGTAGAATCTGGCGAAATAATGACGCAGTTGGGCCGGCGACAGTATCTGTGGATACCCATCACGGAATTAAGTGCATTAAAAACAGTAAGTTACGGAATAATAGTGGGGTAAAATCCAAACCGATAACAGCAGGGATGCCGCTGCCGGGGATACAGAGACACATTGGAGTGGCCACCGAAGTTACACAGCGAACAGGGTAGGCAAGCCCACCCTGGTGTATGGCGCACAGAATGCCCAGGAACGACCGTCCCGGCATTTGCCGGGCTAAAGCCCGGTCTTACGGCCTTAAAATAATCGGTGAGAGTCGGCCTGTAAGCCGGGTTCTGTCGTGGACAACCATTCATCTGGGACGTCCGTCACCAGACGCCTCAAGCAACCTACCCGAACCCAGTGCGGACCACACCTAATGGGGTTCCTATTTGGTCTTGCTCCGGGTGGGGTTTACCCTGCCACCTGTGTTGCCACAGGCGCGGTGCGCTCTTACCGCACCATTTCACCCTTACCCCCAAAACAAAGGAGGCGGTATATTTTCTGTGGCACTTTCCGTCGGCTCGCGCCGCCCAGGCGTTACCTGGCACCCTGTCCTATGGAGCCCGGACTTTCCTCCCCCCAGTCTGTTTAAGGACTGAAGAGCGGCTGCCCGGCCGACTCTCACCCACCAAGATACAAGAGAAAAGAGACAAGTGACAAGTGATTTATAGAAATAATACGAGGTATCTAAAATAACGTGTCAGTCCGCCTACATATCAGGGGGTTAGAGACAGGCTCCGGTGGGCAGCACCCGGCATTGTGTCTTCTTTGCGCCCTCTGCGCCTTGGCGTACTCCGCGTCACACCACCGCCCATGTGAGTATATATAAGCGCCACCAAATTTCAGAAGACACCGCTTAATCGAGGTGACCCTCATCCTTGTCCTTTAAAGACTGGCGATACAGGGCATTCTTGCTTGTCCCGGTAATCTTGCTTGCCAGGCTGACGGCCTGCTTATGGGGCAACTCATCCAGCAAACATCTGAGCACCCGTTCATCTTCGGCACTGATGTGCTGCCCATCGCGCTCGGAAACCCCTTCCACCAAGACGACAAATTCACCCCGTTGCTGATCCGGGTCTTGAGTCACCCAGGCAAGCAAATGACCCAGACTATCCTGGCGCACAGTCTCATAGCGTTTGGTCAATTCCCGGGCCACGGTGGCCCGTCGATCTGCACCCCATGTCGCCACCATGTCCCTAAGGCTGTCAACGATGCGATGAGATGATTCATAGAAGACCAGGGTACGGGTTTCATCCCCCAGGGCCTGAAGACGGCTGCAACGTGCTGCGGTCTTTGCGGGCAGAAACCCCTCAAATACAAATCGGGCTGTGGCCAGACCCGATATCGACAGGGCAGCCACGGCGGCATTAGGGCCGGGAACCGCCAACACCGGAATTTTGCCCTCATGTGCCGCTGTCACCAGAGGATAACCTGGATCACTGATCAGTGGGGTGCCAGCATCACAAATCAGCGCCAGATTCTCGCCTCGCTGCAGGCGCTGCAATAGCCCCGGTAGCTTCTGGCGCTCATTGTGTTCATGCAACGACTCTATGGGTGTGCTGACCCCAAAATGCCGTAATAATTTTGCGCTATGGCGGGTATCCTCGGCCAATACAAGGTCAACCGTACTGAGCACCTGCTGGGCCCGGGGACTAAAATCTTCCAGATTGCCAATGGGTGTAGCGACAATAAACAAGCTTCCGCTTTTGCCTGAGGTACCAACCACTCGCTATACTCCCAGCCCATCGCCCATACAATAAAATGATTGCTCAATGCCCACTCCCAAGCACCTTAACACGATTGTCACCTTCGGCCTGCTAATACCGGTACTGCTGACCTCCTGCGTCACCACAGGACCCACCGCATCGACAAGCGGGCGACCGGCACAAGATCACCAAACCCAGACTGCGGAGCAATATGAAAAAACCGGGGAGTATGCACTTGCCGCAAAACAATACTTGAATCAGGCCAGGGGCGCAAAAACACCCAAGCGGGAGCACTATCAACTCAAGGCCATCGACATGCTCCTCAAGGCCGGAAACACCGCATACGCACGCGTCCTGCTCGACGCAGTTCACATAAAGGGTCTGGACATTTCTTATTCTGTCCGCCACAGCTTGCTGGCTGCCCATATCGCTCTCAATGATCATCGTCCAGGCCGCGCTATTCTTCTGGTCACACCACTACTGCGAATCACAAATCTCAATCCAGAGCTGATAGCGGGTATATATTGGGTACACGCCCAGGCCTCACTCGCCCTGTATAACAATATCAGCGCCGTCAAAAGCCTCATATTGAGAGAACGTTATATTGTTGATCCCCGCAAAGTTGAAGATAACCAGCAGGATTTATGGGCGATACTCGAATCCTCACCTCCCAATCTTCTGCGCCGTGAACTCGACCTGGCGATTGATCCTATATTACGTGGGTGGATTGAACTGGCCTTGCTCAATATCGACCGTGGCAGCAATCCCTATGGACTCGCTACGGGCATAGAGCAATGGCACCTTGACTACCCGGGGCACCCTGCATCTACCAACCTATTATTCGCACTGGCACCTTCGCCAAGCATCTTAACGACGGCAACACCCAATAATATAGTGTTGTTGCTGCCACTGAGTTCACGTTTCGAAAAAGCGGCACGGGCTTTTCAGGATGGCTTTTTGTCCATGCATAACGCCAATACCGCCCCAACCCGACCCGATGTCACGGTTTATGATATTGGTGAGGACCCAAACCTTGTCAATAACTTTTACAATATTGCAGTGCGCGATGGGGCCAACTTTATCGTTGGCCCATTGGGACGCACGGCTGCCAAAAAATTGGCCAGCGAACAATCCTTTGGGGTGCCCACCTTATTGCTCAGCCAGATGGATGAACGCATCAATTTGCCACGTTCGGTATTCCAATTTGGCCTCGGCCCTGAAGACGAAGCCCGCCAGGTTGCGGAGCGGGCCTATCTTGATGGCCATCGCCAGACGGTCATCCTTTACCCCGATAGCCCGTGGGGAAAACGCACCCAACAAGCATTCATAGACCATTGGCTCACCCTGGGTGGCATCGTACTGGAGAGTCAGTCTTACCATCCCCTGGAGACCGACCATAGCCGGGTGGTCAAAAATCTATTCAACATCAATGACAGCGAACTTCGCAAACTGCGTTTGACCATGGCCATCAAGACCAAACTCAAATTTTCACCACGCCGTCGCCAGGATATCGATTTTATTTTTCTTGCTGCTAACCCCGCCCAGGGCCGTTTACTCAAACCACTGATCAATTTTTATCGTGGTTATCAGCTCCCAGTATACTCGACCTCCCATGTATTCGGTGGCCACCTCAACCCAGTGGATGACACCGACCTTAATGGCATTATTATCGGCGACATGCCGTGGATGCTGGTACGCGAGGGGCGCATACGAGCGATGCGGGAAAATCTGCAACGGGATTGGCCCAATACCCATACTCGCCTGGACCGACTCTATGCCTTTGGTATAGACAGCTATGGCGTAATCAACCATCTCAAGCGTCTTTCCTCTAGCCCACTGGCACGTTATAACGGCGTCACCAGCGGCCTGAGCATGGACCAACGTGGACGTATTCATCGGCAACTGGTATGGGCCAAATTTACCGACGGTGTACCCAAACTGCTGGATTTGTACTACAACCCCAAGGAAGAAGAGGAAGAAATTGAGAACACAGAAAGTGAAACGGAAGACACACAAACCACAACACCTGATCCAGGGACAACTGGCGGAGAAACAAGGCTACCGATTCCTGAGACACCAGGGACTACGCCTGCTGAAGCGCAACTATAGCTCCCGCTACGGAGAAATAGACCTGATCATGGAAGATGGTGATACCGTAGTCTTCGTAGAGGTCCGCTATCGAAACAGCACTCGCTATGGGGGCTCCATTGAGAGCATTGATCGGCACAAACAGAGAAAACTACGCCATACCGCAGAATATTTTTTGCAGACCCAAAGAAGGTATTCCACCCGACCCTGCCGATTCGATGTGATCGCTATTGGGCCGGACAAACAGGGCAATCCACGTGTACAATGGATACCCAATGCGTTCTAGTATAGCTACCGAAAGGAACTACGGCACATTCATCACCCTGCCCCATACAAGACAGAACACAGACTATGGATCTCAATAAGCGCATCCTAGACAACTTTCAGCAAAGTATAGAGACTTCCACGCGGGCTATGGAAACCCTGCGTGAGCCCATCACCCTGGCCTCGGAACGGATTACTCGTGCCTTGATCGAAGGCCAAAAGATACTGACCTGCGGCAATGGTGGTTCGGCGGGAGATGCGCAACATTTCTCATCAGAGATGCTCAATCGCTTTGAAACCGAGCGGCCCAGTTTACCCGCTATTGCCTTGACCACGGACAGCTCCACCCTGACCGCTATCGCCAATGATTACCACTTTGATGAGGTGTTTAGCAAACAAATTCTGGCCTTGGGTCAGCCCGGTGATATCCTGCTGGCCATTACCACCTCAGGCCGCTCCCTCAACATACTTCGGGCCTTGGAATCTGCCCACCAACGAGACATGTCATGCATTATATTGAATGGGCGTGATGGTGGTGAGATTGCATCTTCCCTGACTGATGGCGACATCGAAATCTGTGTGCAGGGACCTTCCACCGCACGTATCCAGGAAGTTCACATCATCATCATCCATTGTCTGTGTGATTTGGTCGACTATCAACTACTCGGGCGAGACTAGAGCCATGCCAAAATCAAAACTCCCTATATTATTTATCCTGGTGCTTGTGAACACCCCCGTCCTCCAATCCTGCGCGGTGGTCGCCACCAGCGCCCTTATCTCCACGGTAGTCGTATCTCAGGACCGCCGCAGCCTGGGCACCGTCATCGATGACAACCTCATCGAGTCCAAAATAAGAGAAGAGATACATAAAAATTTATCGTTGCGGGATGAAACCAGAAACTACATCTCCATTACCAGCGTCAACGGCATCGTGCTACTCACAGGCCAAACCACTACCCAGGCAAATATTGATACAGTCTTAAAGGCCACCCGCAAGGTTCTCAAGGTCCGGCAGGTCGTCAATGAAATCAAGGTGCGCCATCCCCTGCCGAACACCGTCATCGCCACAGATGGCTGGATCACCACCAAAGTAAAATCAAAACTACTGCAAACCGCAGGAATTCCCGATGCCGGTCGCATCAAAGTGCAAACCATGAACGGTGTGGTGTACATGATGGGTTTGGTCCCCCGTGAAGTCGGTACTGCTGCTGCCAATGAAGCGCGCACATTGAAGGGCGTAACACAAGTTGTAAAGGTCTTTGAGTATACGGATTGAACACCACATCTAAAATAATTTCGGACCCAACCGCAATAGATAAATACGTCTCGGCCTTAACCAGGCCTTTGGTGTTCACCAATGGGTGTTTTGATATTCTCCACCGTGGCCATGTTCACTACCTGGAACAAGCGGCCAAACTGGGTCAGGCGCTGATCGTGGGCATCAATAGTGATGCCTCGGCAAAAAGGCTGGGCAAAGGTAAAGACCGCCCCATCAATTCATTAGATGATCGGATGCACATCGTGGCCGCGCTGGAAGCTGTTGACTTAGTCGTTGCCTTTGATGACGACACCCCCCTTGATTTAATCAAGCAAATTCGGCCGGAATATTTAGTCAAAGGGGGTGACTGGCCAGTGGACAAGATTGTCGGCGCCAAGGAAGTTCTGGGCTGGGGGGGTCAGGCTAAATCTATCCCGTTTCATCACCAACGTTCCACTACCGATTTGATCGGTCGCATCCGAGGCCATGAGTAAGCACCCCCAAAACTTTATTGCCCGGCTTGGAGAACTGGTAGGGTCAGACAATGTGCTCACCGATGCAAGTGATCGCTGGACCTATGGCTATGACAACTCGCGCCGCCACAACTCACCGGATGTGGCGGTATTTGCCAAGGAACACGATCAGATTGTTAAAATCGTCTTACTCTGCAACGCCCATAAAATTCCTGTAGTCCCCCGGGGCCGGGGTACGGGTACTTGTGGCGGTGCCGTACCCATTCTCGGTGGATTGGTGTTGTCCCTGGAACGCATGGATCAAATTCTCCACCTGGATAGCGCCAACCGCTATATGGTGGTAGAACCCGGCGTCACCAATCGTGCCGTACAGGATCACGCCGCCACCAAAAACTTCTTCTGGCCCCCGGACCCCACCAGTGGCGACTACTGTACCGTAGGGGGTAATTTGGCCTTCAATGCCGCAGGGCCACGGGCGGTCAAATACGGCACCTGTCGCGAAAACATATTGGCCCTGCGTGCAGTCACTGGCAGCGGCGAAGAGATACGCACCGGCGTTTACACCACCAAGGGTGTGGTGGGGTACGACCTCACCCGCTTGATCGTAGGATCAGAAGGCACCCTGGCAATCATCACCGAGGCCACTTTAAAACTCACACCGCAACCCGAATGCCTGAGAACCTTACGTGCAATCTATAAAGATATCGGCCACGCCACTGCGGCGGTGGTACGCATTATGAGCCAAGCGGCCACACCTGCCGCCCTGGAATTTATCGATGGCAAGGCCATTGACATGGTCCGTGATTATGCCCAAGTGGATTTCCCACAAGACGCCGGGGCCATGCTAATCATCGAAGTAGATGGCTTTACCGCAAGCATCGACGGCGCGACCCAAGCAGTTACCGCTGCGGCAGGTGGTGATGGTTTGATAGACTTAGCCGTCGCAGACACTAAAGCCGAGGCATCAGCCCTGTGGGCGGCACGCAAGGCCTTGTCTCCGGCGCTACGCAAGATGGCCCCTAATAAACTCAACGAAGATGTGGTGGTCCCCATCTCCCGTATTCCGGAACTCATTGACGGTCTGGATGCAATCAGCCAGCAATACGACATTCCCATTATCAATTTTGGTCACGCCGGGAACGGTAATATCCACGTCAATCTGCTCTACGACACTCAAAATCCTGACCAAAACAGGAGCGCCCGACCTTGCCTGGAAGCAGTATTTAATCTTGTGCTCACACTGGATGGCACACTGTCCGGTGAGCATGGCGTGGGTACCGAAAAACAGGATTACATCGACATGGAGATCGATCCGGTTACACTGGATCTCATGCGCCGCATCAAACAGCAATTTGATCCTAAGGGTATCCTCAATCCAGGCAAGATGTTTCCTCCTGACAACACCACTTGTTAAGTGGGGCAAAAACGCAAAGGCCACAAAGGCGCAAAGATTGATCTACGGGTAGGGTTTGGTGAGTAAACGCCACGGACCGGGAATCAGATTACCGGCGAAGCAGTAAACAGACGCCCCCAGGCAAGGAAGCGCCCATCCATGTTCGTAAACTTAGTGCTTCTTGATCACAAAGATAAAGTCGTGCCCTTCTTGCGAGGAGTCAATCAACTCATTGCCAGACTGATCACAAAAGGCCTCGAAATCTTTGACTGAACTGGGATCGGAAGACGTCACTCGCAGTACGCCACCACTACCCATCTCACGCATGGTCTTCTTGGTTTTCAGGATAGGCAAAGGACAATTAAGCCCTCTGGTATCTAAGTCGCGCTCAATCTCAACCATAGCACTATTCCCCAATAGCTGTGTTTAATTCAACCCAAGCACCGGTAGTCTTCACCGATGGGTGGGCATCTTGCGCCTTTTAAGGACGCTTTCAGTCATCAAGTGGCCAAAATGAATCGGCCCACCCGAAAACCCGATACTTCGTTACCCCTATTGTAGGTGTAGGCAAAAAATGCCCGGCGATGCTCCTTAGAAGTGCTCCCTTGCCCTATCCATCTCACAGCAGTACCACTTTAATATCTAGCCCTATGAAACCCAATTGTCAACGCCGTTTCAACATTTTTTCAAACTACCACCATACCCCATACCCTGCCCTGCCCTGGCGCTCATACCCTGATCATTTCCGGCTCCAAACCCCTGCGATAAAATTCTTTCGAATTGAACCGCACACCAAAAGAGCGTAGCGTATATTACGCTCTACAAAATGCCACTACCCAAGAAAATGAAAGTTAGCCGACACCCTTCATCGCCCACTGATAAAGGACGCCGACTAAGCCATGAACACACTAGTGAAAAGCCATGCGGACAATTTCAGTTGATTTTAGGCACACCTTCACCCTGATCATTTTGAGCGTTGCTTTGCTGTTTTGCCCCGAAACTTTGGTGGCCGAAGCAAACCCTGGCCCCCTAAAAATAAAGCGCATCACCCCCGCCGGTGAAGACGTCCCCCGGGGACGACAAATCGTATTTCAATTCAACCAGAACATGGTCCCCCTGGGCCGCATGGAACGACGCGCCGATGAGGTTCCCATCACCGTCGACCCGGCCCCGGACTGCCAATGGCGCTGGCTCAATAGCCGCTCACTGGCCTGTCAATTGAATAAAGACAAGGCCCTCAAACCCTCCACTCGTTATACCGTCCAAGTGAACACGGCCTTTCGCAGCGTGGAAGGCCATCAACTGCAAAAACCGGTTACGCACACCTTCATCACCCAACGCCCCAAGCTGCGGCGCAGCTATTTTAAGACCTGGCTCGCCCCCGGTATGCCGGTCATAAGGATCACCTTCGACCAGGCGGTGCGTCCAGAGTCGGTAGGCCAACACCTTTTCCTGAGCAACCTGGCAGGCGAGCGTATCCCCCTGATCGTCAAACCAGACAAGTCGCAACGCAAACAGCCAGCACCTGGCCAAAAAGGCAGTGGCTTACTGGAGACACTGCAACAGTGGTGGCAGGATGGCCTCAAACAACTGTCAAAACTGGGCCGATCACAGGGCAGTGAATCTGGTGAGGGAGGCCGCCACTGGCAGCTACAACCCCAAGCCGAACTCCCTTTGGATCAGGCATTCAAGCTCATGATCGAACCAGGACTGCAAGCTGTTGAGGGGAAACAGCGCGGTATCGAAAGGCGCGTGGTAAAGACCTTTCACACCTTTCCCCCATTTGCATTCCTGGGCATCCGCTGTACCAGCAACACGGGCAAAACATTGCGTTTGCGCAAATCTGCAGGCGACCCGGTCTCACGTTGCAACCCCCAACGGGGTGTGGCCCTCATGTTTTCCACCCCCATCAACAAAACCCGTGCCACAAAAAATATCCACTGGACACCGGACCTGGCAGGTGGCCGCAAAGACTATGACCCCTGGGCCAACAGTTATGCCGATGCCAGCTTATCCCGGGCCCATAAAAAGGGCCGAAGCTATTCTCTATACCTGCCCATGTGGCTCAAGGCCTATGAGACCTACACCCTGGCTGCCAAGGCGGGTGATATCCGTGACGCCTTTGACCGCCCTCTGGCCAAGGATATTGATAGCCGTTTTAACACCGACCACCGCAGGCCGCGCCTACACCTTGAACACAAATTTTCCACCCTGGAAAGCGGCGTCGACACCCATCTGCCTGTAGTGGTTACCAACCTGGAATCATTGAACCTGAGCTACGACATCCTCACCACGGACGGCCGCACCCCCAACAACAAAAAAAGTATCGACCTTTATAAGACACAAGACCTTGCCTACGCCTACCCCATCAAGGTGCGCGATCTCATTGAGGCCGACTCCGGTGCCCTGCAAGGCTACTGGGGCACGACCCCGGAGCTACCCGGTTACAAACCCCGATACCGCAAGCACCGCTGGTTCTTTTCCCAGGTCACCCCCTTCCACACCCAGGTAAAATTGGGCCACTACAATTCTCTGGTTTGGGTGACGGATTTTGCCACCGGCCAACCCGTTGCCAACGCCAGGGTCAGCATTTATGTAGAACCCTTTGGCCGTTTTTCCAAACAGCCCAGCACCCTCGCCGAGGCCACCACAGATGAAAGCGGCATCGCCATGCTCCCCGGCACCGAACAACTGGACCCGGAATTAAAAGTTCTGGGCAACTGGAACCGATTCAAACCCCACCTGTTTGTGCGCGTAGACAAAGACAAACAACTTGCCCTGGTGCCATTGATCCATGACTTCCGGGTCTATGCCTACGGTGCCCAACAACGCTACATCCCCACCCAAAGCCGAAAGCGTCACGGTCACATCCGCAGCTGGGGGTTTACCGCCCAAGGGGTCTATCGCGCCGGGGATGAGATTGAATACAAACTCTATGTGCGTGATCAGGACAACCAACGTTTTAAACCCGCACCCCTCCAGGGCTATAGACTGAAAATCATGGGTCCCACCGGCAAGACCGTTCACCAAGTCAAAGACCTGCGCCTATCCGGGTTTGGTGCCCACCATGGCCGCTTTACGGTACCCAAGACCGGAGCCGTAGGTTGGTACCGTTTTGAACTCAGCGCCAAGTTCACCCAGCAGCGCTGGTACCCGCTGCGCGTGTTGGTGAGTGACTTTACGCCTGCACCCTTTCGGGTCAGCAGCGCACTCAATGGTAATTTGTTTACCATCGGCGACCAGGTAAAGATCACCACCCAGGCCAAGCTACATGCCGGGGGGCCTTATGCCCGCGCCCAGACCCGGGTTACTGCACAACTTCGGGCCACACCCCTACGCGCCACCGATCCGGCGCTAAAGGCCTATCGCTTTGACGTGATCGCCCCCGGCACCACCGATCACACCGTACACCAAAGCCAAGGCAGTGTAGACGACCGCGGTGAACTGCAGACCCCATTCACCCTCCCGGACAACAAGGTGGTCTACGGTCAACTCACGGTCGAAAGTGCGGTGCGCGATGATCGTGGAAAATACATCGCCAGCACCCAGACCGCCGCCTACGCAGGCCGCGACCGTTATGTCGGGCTTTATCAAAAAGATTGGGTGCTCAAGGCCAACACCCCGGCCGAGATCAATACCCTGGTCATCGACCAAAAAGGTCAGGTGGTGGTGGGCACGGCGGTCGACGCGATCATAGAACACCGCGAGACCCACGCGGCGCGGGTCAAGAGCGCGGGCAATGCCTATCTCACCCAATACACCCATAAATGGGTGAAGGTGGGCCGATGCCAACACACCTCAAAGAAGACACCGGGCCGTTGCGCCCTCACCCCAAAAAAATCGGGCTATTACCGCATCACCGCCCGCATCAAAGACAGTCGGGGCCGCGAGCACAGCAGCCAACTGACCCGTTGGGTCATGGGGCCGGGGGTGGTGCTGTGGGAAAGTTCGGCGGATTTCGCCCTGGACGTCACCCCCCAAAAAACCGAATACAAGGTCGGGGACACCGCCCGCTTTCTGGTACAAAACCCCTACCCCGGTGCCCAGGCACTGATTACCCTGGAGCGTTTTGGGGTACAAAAATCCTGGGTGCAAACCCTGAAGGGAAGTTCCGAGATCATCGAGGTGCCCATAAGCCAGGACTCGCTCCCCGGTTTTTATCTCTCTGTGGTGGTGATGTCGCCACGGGTCGACAAGCCTTTGGGCGAGGGCAACGTGGACCTGGGCAAACCCAGCTTTCGCATGGGCTATGTGCGCGTACCGGTAAAAGACCCCAGCAAAGAATTGGCTGTCACCATCACGCCAAGCAAAAAAGAATACCGCCCCCGGGACACTGTCAGCGTCAAACTCCACACCGGCATGACAAACAAACAAGGGCCGGTGGAACTGGCGGTGGCGGTCATCGACGAGGCGGTGTTCGATCTTATTCAGGGCGGACGCCGCTATTACGACCCCTACACAGGATTTTATAACCTGGAATCCCTGGATGTCCGCAACTACAACCTCCTTGCCCGCCTCATCGGCCTGCAAAAATTCGAAGAAAAGGGCGCGGTGGCCGGTGGTGACGGTGGTGGCGCTGACTTAAGTCTACGCTCCCTGTTTAAATTTGTGAGCTACTGGAACCCGGCAATCAAACCCGACACCCAAGGCAACGCCAAAATTGAATTTAAAGCCCCTGACAACCTCACCGGCTGGCGGGTCCTGGCCATTGCGGTCAATAAAAATGACCGTATGGGCCTGGGCGAGGGCAGCTTCAAGGTCAACCGGCCCACCGAGATTCGCCCGGCCCTGCCCAACCAACTCACCGAGGGCGACCACCTCCAGGCCCGCTTCACGGTCATGAATCGAAGCGACAAGCCACGCCAGCTAGACATTACGCTCCAGGCACAGGGTGCCCTCACCCCCAAAGGCAGTAGCACGTCCCAATCGATTCAGCTCGACACCCAACCCTACCAACGCTACCCCGTGACCCTGGCGGTACAGGCCGGGGCCAAGGGTGACATCACCTTCAAAGTACAAGCCGGTGACGACAAGGATCAGGACGCCATCGAACTGAAACTGCCGGTCAAACGTAAACAGGCCTTGCTCACCGCCGCCCAATACGGCAGCAGCACCGGCAAGGCCCAGACCGATGTATTATTTCCCAAAAATATCCGCACCGACGTGGGCGGACTCAGCGTAACGGCCTCCCCCACCATCATCGGCGCCGCCGATGGGGCCTTCCGTTATATGCAAGACTATCCCTACAGCTGTTGGGAACAGAAACTGAGCAAGGCGGTCATGGCCGGATTGTATGGGGACCTGCGTCAATACCTGGACCCCAAACTCACCTGGCCCAAGAGCAAGGCCCTGGCCAATGACACCCTCAAGGTTGCCGCCGACCATCAGGCCCCCAACGGTGGCATGGTGTACTACAAACCCCTTGATCCCTACGTGGACCCCTACCTCAGCGCCTATACCGCATTGGCCTTTAACTGGTTACGGGACAGCGGTTATAAAATCCCGCAACAGGTGGAATCCCGCTTGCATGACTACCTGTTGCGCCTGCTACGCAAAAATGTCTTTCCCGATTTTTATTCCAAAGGCATGGGTTCCTCGGTACGCGCCGTAGCCCTGGCTGCACTCGCCCCCCACAAAAAGATCAACCGCGATGACCTTTTGCGATACAAACCACACCTGGCCACCATGGACCTGTTCGGCAAGGCCCATTACCTCCAGGCCCTAAAATACATTAAAGAAGACGCGCTTAAGAAAGATGTCCTCGACCAGATCCAGGCCCACCGCAACGAAAGCGCAGGCAAGCTGGTCTATAGCGAAGACATCGACGTGGCCTATCAACGGCTACTGTCATCGACACCCCGCACCCAGTGCGCGGTGCTCAGTGCCCTAATAGATAACAGCCTGGATCACAGCAATGCCGACTCCGACGACCCCGCAAGGCTGCTGCGCAGCATCGTGGCCAACCGCAAACGTAGCGACCGTTGGCAGAACACCCAGGAAAATATGTTCTGCATGAATGCCCTGGCAAACTACGCCCGTCGCTATGAAAATAAAAAACCTAAACTCAAACTGAGCGCCTTTGTAGACCAGACCTTGCTGGGCAAGGCCACCTTCAATGGCTTCCGCGACCCGGTAGTCACTTTCAAAAAACCCATTGGCACCGATGATCCCGGACAACAGCGCAAGGTTAAAATTGAGGCCACCGGTCAGGGCCGCTACTACTTCACCACCCGGCTGCAGTACTCGCCCCAAAAGCTACCCAGCAAGGCCACCAACGCAGGCATGGAGATTCATCGCGAATACAGTGTTGAACGTAAGGGAAAGTGGACCCTGCTCAAAAACAACATGAACCTCAAACTCGGCGACCTGGTGCGGGTTGACCTGTACCTGCGCCTACCGGCGGCGCGCAACTTCGTGGTCATCGACGACCCGGTCCCCGGCGGCCTGGAACCGGTCAACCGGGACCTGGCCACCACATCGCTAATAGACGCCAACAAAGCGAAAATGAAATACGCCGATGGGGCCTATTGGTTTCGCTTCAACGACTGGCGCAGCTATGGCTATTCACACTGGAGTTTTTATCACCGTGAATTACGCCACGACTCAGTGCGCTTCTACTCTGAATACCTGCCGGGGGGGAATTACCACGTGGCCTATACGGCCCAGGTCATTGCCCCCGGCGAATTCACTGTTCTGCCTACCCGGGCCGAAGAGATGTATAGCCCGGATGTGTTTGGATTGGGGGTACCGGGTAGGTTGCGGGTTTATGAATCGAAGTAAAAAAGCTTAGCCGTGAAGACGCGAAGGCACAGACCTCGGTACCCCCTTGTGGGGTAGAAATAAGCGTCAAAAGGCTAGGGATGAAAACATGGACATAATGGCTTGGTAATGTTGCAATGCAAGAATTGACCCCATACTCTGTTTGTAACCGGATAAACTCAAGAGAATTTAATCATGGCCACAGAGCGCAACCACATACGCGAGTTGATCGATAAGCTCGAAGAACTGCCGCCGGAGCGCATCGCGGAAGTGGAAGACTTTATCGATTTTCTGAAGCAGCGGGATACCGACCGGCAATTGACGCACACGGCGGCGAAGGCCGCCGAGCCGAGTTTTCACAAGGTGTGGGATAACCCGGACGATGCCGTCTATGACGCCCTTTGAGTTCGGCAACATCCTCCTGGTGCCGTTTCCATTCACCGACCAGTCCACCACCAAGAAACGCCCCGCCGTTGTCATCAGCTCAGAAGCCTACAACACCGTGCGGCCCGATCTCATCATCATGGCCGTAACCTCCCAGATCAAACCAGCTTCGGTTATCGGCGAAGTGATCATTCAGGACTGGCAGGCTGCAAACCTGCTCAAGCCCTCGGCCATCAAGCCCATCATTACCACCATCGAGAAGCCTCTGGTCATCAAGACCCTGGGGCGGCTAAAAGAAGAAGATCAAAAAGCGTTGCAGGAAAGCTTGAAGATGATTTTGGGGTAACGGTAAACGGGACATGGAATGTGCCCCTTATCATAAGTATATTAGCTTTTATTGCTCTCTGACCCGGGTTCTGGGATATTTGGGGTCGGGGATATTTGGGGTCGGGGATATTTGGGGTCGGAGTAAAAACTACCCCTCAATCCTTCGATCAATCTTATGAGTTTTTGCTCTGACCCTAAATTTTCGTTTACGTATTTTGTCCTACTAAATCAGGTTAACCGGTTGATTATATTAAAGTCAATAAATACGACACCCTAAATGACCGAAAGCATATTGGACATTTAGGCCCACTACTTATAGTTATGTGAACATGAATATGGAGTATTGATTTGTCAGGTAAAAAACTTAAAGATATCTTGAAATACAAGCCTGGTAGGAAACCCTCGGATACAATTAAAAAAGCCTACTTGGATTGGCGGCAGAATCAAAATCCTCCAATTCCTTTGCGATGTGATATTTCAACTTGCTATTTCCATACACATGAACTGATATGGAACGGAAAGGAGCTTAAACCAATTCTTGATCATATTAATGGGGTGAACGGTGACAACAATCCAATAAACCTAAGATTTATTTGTTCAAATTGTAATTCTCAGCAACAAACAACAGGCGGTGGAAACAAAGGGCGTGTAACCCAGGAGCAAAGCGCTTTCTCAATTAAACGCGAAGATGGCAGCAAAGAAGAAAACGTATTGCCTGAAGAACATGCTAAATTTGGTGATTCATGTGATGCTGATGTGATTAAGGCAAAAACACATAACAAAACAAATCAATATTGACGTTTTTAATCGAGGCTTTTTCATGCTATTCGCTCCGCTCAATAATCGCATAAAAAGCCTCGATTAAAAACGCAAGTTATTTGTGGCATTATGCATCACAAGGATAATATATGAGTGAACCAATCATAATTTCTCTTATCGGCATAGCTGGTGCAGTAGTAGGTTCAATTGCCACTATGGCAGGCAATTTCATGATGCACTGGCTCAAGGAAAGGTCAGAGTCAAAAAAGGAAGAACCAGCAAGGGAATTATTGACTGAAATGTTAAACCACAATGACTATACATGGAGAAAGTTAGAAACTCTAATGCACGTAATCGGGGCTGATGAAGAGAAAACCAAACGTTTACTTCTTCAAGTTGGTGCTCGCGCTTCTGAAGACGGCCAGTCAAAGTGGGCGCTAAAGTCTCGCGCACCACTAAACAAAAGCGGTTCAAATGCATAACAAGAAAATAGGAAATAGGGGTCAATAGGAAATAGGGGTCAATAGGAAATAGGGGTCAATAGGAAATAGGGGTCAAGTCGCTTGCTTCATAATACTTAGCGATCTACTCGTTTAATAGGGTGTTGATTTGCATATCAACAGCAGTTAAAGGGTCATTAATGTACACTTTGCATGGGACAATTAGGTCCTTCATGCTAAGTTGGGCGTAACAGGATAGATAGTTATCATGCCTACAATATCGATGTTTTATGGCATCCTTATCCGGATGTTTTTCTACGATACGGAAAAACACAATATGCCGCATATTCATGCTGAATATCAGGACCAGGTAGCCGTGTACTCTATTCTCGATGGAACCGTCTTGGCGGGTAGGCTTCCACCAAAGAAACACAAGTTGATTGTCGCATGGATTGAAATACACCAGGAAGATCTTTTCGCTGACTGGCAACTGGCTGTCAATGGCAAGAAACTATTTCCAATTCGAGGGCTAGACCAATGAATATTACAGAAGTTATTCCGAAAGATAATTATGTGCTATACATCAAAGCCGAAGACGGGAAAGCAGGTTTATTTGACGTAAAGCCATATCTCGAATCCGATGTCTTCTCACCGCTGAAAGACAGAGATGAGTTCGAACGAATTCATAACGGTAAATATTTTATTGAATGGGACTGTGGAGCAGATCTTACCGCTGATACCATTCAAGCACGATGGGAAACTGTAACGACTAAAACTGTCCAATAAGACGCTCCAGCAACCTAGGATAAGGGATATTTGGCAGATATTTGGGGTCGGAGTAAAAACTACCCCTCAATCCTTCGATCGATCTTATGAGTTTTTGCTCTGACCCTAAATTTTGCTAAATTTTGCGGGTTTATGAAACGAAATGAAAGAGTTTAGCCACGAAGACGCAGAGTAGGTGCGAATTCATTCGTACAAACACGTTTGAGGCTCTGTGTTATAAATAGAACAGAATGTGATAAATAGAATCCACCAATCAATACTATTAGGGGATGCACTATGACTGAGATCGAAAAGCCTACGGAAGATGAAAAGGTAACATGCGAGATTTGTCTTAAGGAAATCCCAAAGTCTGCGGCAAAGAGTGAGGAGGCCAATGATTATGTTGCCCACTTTTGCGGCCTGGATTGTTACGAGAAATGGAAGGAACAGAATAACAAAGAGAATAGATAAGAGCCCAGATATTGATATTTAGGATCAGAACAAAAACTACCCCGATCCTTGGCGTAGTCTGAGAGTTTTTACCCAATCATTGCATAAATGTAGCTTAAAATTCGATCAAGCAGATTGCTTCAAGACGTTCAAATAATGCAACAACTCGGATTTTACGGTGGAATTAGCGCTCATGGTCAAGGTCAGTTTGCCTCGGATATTTGGGATATTTGGAGTCGGAGTAAAAACTACCCCTCAATCCTTCGATCAATCTTATGAGTTTTTGCTCTGACCCTAAATTTAAATCTGATGAAAAATAGCATCACAGTCCAGAGAATTAGTAATGCAACGCTTTTTAAGCTGTTACTAATCGGCAACTTCGTTGTATGCCTGGTTTATCTCTTTGGGTTAGCGATTTACTTTACCATTTCAATCATTTCCGAACCGGGAATTATCGATGAAACAGTAAAAGCCGTAACCCACCCGATTGGTTGGAGGTTTTTACTAGTTTGGGGCGCCTTGGGTGTGGGATTCGCTGTAATTCAGTTTATTTCCTTCTGGATTGTCACTTGCTTAGGACTGTGGGCTTACTCAAAATTCCGAACAGTGGAATTGACATATATTCCACCACCGGATATTGAGACTTAAACAAGGCGCCCAAGTCGGACGGCTTCGCCGTCGCTTGGCTTGGTCGTGATATTTAGTGACATTTAGTGATATTTAGGGTCGGAGTAAAAACTACCCCTCAATCCTTCGATCGATTTTATGAGTTTTTGCTCTGACCCTAAATTTTGCTAAATTTTTTAGCTTTTAAAACCTTAGGAGTTAATAAACTATGGCAACATTATTATGGCGCAGCCTGCTGATAATCAGCTGCGGTATGGCCGGCATGTATTTGGGACTCTGGGCTGGCGCCACGTATTTTGTGCCTAAAGGCGCTGGCTTGGCTGGTGGAACCATGGTTTTGGGTTATGGTGTTTTGGGGGCGGTCGGCTTTGTCCTTGCAGGTACAATGATTGCGTTCCGCCTGCAAGGGAAGAAACTGCGCAATACCACGTTACTCATTAGCGGTCCGGTGCTGCTTTTCTATCTGGTTCTAGTAGTGATCGCCTTGGCCCGAACTGCGGCCGAGCGCGAACCGGATACAGCATTTGCACCGGCTGGCAGATTTACCGTTACCATGGAAAGACTGGATACCAGTGATCCCTATCTCTTCGTTAAAATGCATGTGGATTCAAGAACCCGAACATGGGAACAGACAGGCCCAGCCCCGGAACATCAAGTCTGTTCCGCGAAAATCAAAGCGGAAAATCTGATCAACATTCGTGACGCCCTGGATGCGATGATTGCATTAAGCGCCGAAAAACTGGCCGACTGCAACAGCGCAGAGCAGCCAGCGAGCAAACGTCTGCGGTGGAATATTATGGACGGAAGAATGGTGCCGGGCAGCCCTGGCCTCCCTGAAAAAGCAACTCTGGAAGTCAATACAAGCTGTCTGCGAAAGCATTTTACAATCGCGCGCGCCTTTTTGCTGGTTGAAAAAATATCGTCGCAAGCAGGTGAAAAAGTCCGTTGCAAATAAACCGGTTGCTGTTATTGACTGTACTGGGTGCGGGTTTGCTTGAGGCTCTCCTGGCGCAAACTTATGAGTCCATGCCCTTACGTCATGGATATTTAGGGAGTGTGGATACAGGTTTTTCTTTTTTCGCGTGAAGAGTCACGGATGCATGTTCACGTATATTGTGGGGATGGTTCGGCAGAAATTAATTTGCTGGTTTCCAAATAGAAATAATTTGAAATGCTCAAACAAAATGTGACTCGCGTTAAGCTGGACAACCGTGAGTATCTTGTCGCGTCGATTCCCGATTTAATTGAAATGAAACGACGAGCCAATCACCCTCAGGATCTCCTGGATATCGAGAAACTTGAAGCTATTCAGCAACAATCGGAAAAAATAGGGTCGGCGTAACTGCTTGGACTGCTGGCCTCACTATTTTTAGGCTTTCGGGTGAAAATCAATCAGACCAGGCCAAACCATAAAGGCAGACTCAATAGAGACAATAGGGTGGTCACCGTTACCGCCAACGCATAAAGCGTTGTATCCAGTCGAAAACGATCACACAACACCAACCCCAACACCATGCTTGGCATCGCCGCTTCCAGCACCACGGCAGACAATAGGTCCCCTTCCAGGGCCATCGTTTTCGCCAGCTGCCAGACCAGCAGCGGCGTCAACAATAACTGGATACCACTCACCAACATCAGGGGGGGAATCTGCTGAACAGAAATACTCCGCCATTGCAGGCTCAGGCCCAGTGCCACCAGCATCAGTGGAATGACCGTATCACCGAGCAGGTTGAGAACGATTTCCAGACTGCTGTTTAAGGGCACCCCGAGCAGGTTTAAACCACTGCCGATGATGGCCGCCCACAGCGGTGGAATTCTCAGTAGCCGGGACAGGAAACCCGCCTCATTCTCACCTTCACCAAAATGCTGGGCGACCAGAATACCCACGGTAAACAGCAGCGGAGTGGCTGCAAATAAATCATATTGAATGGCAATGCTGCGTGCCCAATCACCGAAGGTCGTCTGCAAAACCGGCAGGCCCAGATAAGTCGCATTGGGAAAGGCTGAAGCCAACATAATGGCCCCCACAACACGGGCAGGCATTCGACACAGCCGACAAACCAAACCGCTCAAGGCCAGTGCAAACACAATGCCGGCACTGGCCAGTAAACTGATTCTCAACGAATCAAGACCCATGGGGGTGCGCCACAACACCACCAGCACCAGTGCGGGTAAAAACAGGTAATAAACGGATTCGGTCATTCCATGACGAACCTGTTCCGGACTCAGTTTACCCGGCCGCAAAAACCGCCAGCCCACACCGCAGGCAATCAGGGCAATCATCTGTACCAGTGTTTCAAACATGGCGTGATTCTAACCGAGAAATGGGTCGCTTAAGGGATTGGGATGATTTATTTTTAGCTAACCCAACGATACACTTGTCAGCATTGGGAAAAATATTAAAACTTCCCTATGCATTAAGCAGGCAGCCATAAACAATCCAAATAATTGGAAACACGCTACAATTTTTCGAGTGATAACCAAAGGGCATGGAATTTCTACAAACACAGAGTGGAATCGGTATTGAGAACACTCAAACAATATTGGCACACTAACGGCATTCTGCACCATGCAGTCACCGGCGCACCGCTGCTGTTAGGCGTCGCCGTGCTGGCGACGCTGATTGATCTGCAAGCGCCCCCCAAGTCACTGCCACCCCTGTCTTCATCGGTACGCCAGGCCCAATACCTGGATCGTCACGGCAACAGGCTCACCGTCACCCGCCAGAACCGCTGGAATATCCATAACGTTGTGCCACTCCACGATATACCCCTCCGCCTGCAACAGGCCGTTATCCTGGCGGAAGACAAACGCTTTTATGAACACCGGGGGGTCGACTGGCGGGCGCGACTGAATGCCCTGTGGCAGAACATCCAAGCCGGGCGTATCGTGCGCGGCGCCAGCACCCTTACCGAACAGGTGGTACGAATCCTCCACCCACGGCCACGGCATTTTTGGTCCCGCTGGATGGAAGGCCTGGAGGCCATGTGGCTGGAAACAAGTTTTAACAAGGCCACTATTCTGGAATTTTATCTCAACCAGGTCCCCTATGCCCGGCAGCGCCGCGGGGTGGCCCAGGCGGCCCTGGACTATTTTGACCGCGATCTGAACACCTTGAACCTGGCCGAGACCCTGACCCTGGCGGTGCTGATCCGCGCCCCCGGCCGACTGGATCTAAGGAGGTCCACACAGACCATCGCCCAACCTTTGCACCACCTGACTCAGCGCATGTACACCCTGGGCCTGGTCAACGAACAAGAACGGCAGACACTCGCCAACGCAAAATTAAAACTCAGCGATGGAGAGACATTCGTGGACGCGGCCCACTATGTGAGCCAGCTCAAGCGCCAGGGGGGGCTGGCCCAAGATCAGACCAGGGTGCTGACCACCCTGGATGCAAACCTGCAAAACCGTATCCAGACCCTGTTGGACAATCGTCTACAACACCTTGCCAGGCAAAACGTCAATGACGGTGCGGTTGTCGTCGTCGATCACCTCAGCGATCACATCCTGGCCTGGGTCAACGGTGGCGGCTATGACCGTGCCCGACAAGGGGGGCTCATCGACGCCATCACCACCCCCCGGCAACCGGGTTCAACACTAAAACCGTTTCTTTATGCCATGGCCCTGGAGAAGGGATGGACCGCCGCCACTCTGATCAATGACTCCCCCCTGAGCCAACCCGTGGGCCGTGGCCTACACCGATTCCGCAACTACAGCCAACACCACTACGGCCCCCTGCGCCTGCGCGATGCCCTGGCCAATTCACTTAATATCCCCGCCGTGCGTAGCGTGGCCTTCGTCGGGCATCAGCTCTTTTTACAGCGCCTGCATCGGCTTGGTTTTGCCAGCCTCAAACAACATCCGGATTTTTATGGTGATGGCCTTGCCCTGGGTAATGGCGAAGTCACCTTATTGGAACTTGTCAGTGCCTTTGCCGTATTGGCACGGGGGGGCATCCAACGGCCACTGCGTTATGTCTATGGTGATAACGAACGACCGGCTGACCCGCAAAGAATTTTCAGCCCCGAGGTCAGTTCCTTGATTACCGACATCCTCGCCGACGCCGAGGCCCGCCGCCTGGAATTTGGCCAAGGCCAATTACTGCGATTTCCCACCCAGGTGGCGGTGAAAACCGGCACCTCCACCAACTATCGGGATGCCTGGATCCTGGGCTTTTCCCATCGCTATACCGTGGGGGTGTGGATGGGCAATCTGGACCAGCGGCCCATGCATGCGGTAAGCGGCTCGGCAGGCCCTGCCTTGGTGATGCGCTCCATATTCGCCGAGCTGACCCGTCAACAGGAAGGCCGACCCCTGTATCTGAGCCGTTCACTGCAGTCGGTGCAAATTTGCCGCATCAGTGGGCAACGGGCCACGGCGACCTGCCCAGCAATGAATGAGTGGTTTCGTGCAGACAATGTCCCAAGTGCACCGTGCCCCATACACGGCTCACATCACACGGCCACAGTAACGCCTAAAAACAAGGACGCACAGACGCCCCGTCTGGAGCAACCCACTCCGGGACTGCAGCTGGCCATGGACCCCCGCATCCCCGACCAGGCAGAGCACTTTTTATTTCGCCTGGCCAACAACATCCGGCCCTTTCGAGTGGAATGGCTCGTGGACGGCAGGCTTATCGGTACCGTCAATAAGGGGGAAAACAGTTTTCTGTGGCCCCTCAAACGGGGCCAACACCATGCCAATGCCCGCGTGTGGGTGGCGGCGGGTGCGAAGCCGATTCACACCCCCAGGATCAATTTCAGCGTAAAGTAAGCAACTACGTCACCACCAACATTGACAGTAAGGGGGACCCGGTTGGCTACTTGATCAGGCCCTCTTCCTCCATCCGCACCCGGTCAAGAATATTACGCACCGCCTTTTCCCAGGCGGCAAAGGTCTTTTTTAACTCCGGTTGCAAAAAGAAATCTCCCAGCAAAATGGGGTTAAGCGACACTAATAGGGTCTCATCACGTTCCGCGATGACGGTCACCTTGAGTGGCAGGTAGGCAGCAAGCTTGGGGTAGCGTGAGGGCAGTTCATCAATCTCCTTGGGCTTACCAAAAAACACGACTCGATATTCGGCGGTCTTGTAACCGGTCTTGGTAAGCCCTACATCCACTCGCTGAACCCGGGATACGGTGTAGCCCTGTTTACGAATCACCTCTTGCAACGTCGTCATGGTCTCGGGAAAAGTGGAATGTACCCTGACCATAATCAACTCATCGGCACCCGCAAGTGGGGCACATAGCAGACCGAGGCTAACAACAAGCCAGCGGCCATATTGCTTGATCATTTTACCGTTCACAGGACCGCCTCCTCGAGCATCTCTACATAGATTTTACTCATTTCCTCACACAAGCGATTGAGTTCCGAATTGTTAAAGATGGCACTTAAACGTTTAGGGTTAACGGTCATCACCAACACCTTACCCTTGTGCTCCATGACCGTGACCCGGCATGGCAGGAACAGGCCTACCCGGGGGTCCACCTTGAGTGCTTCATTAAGAAAATTAAAGTTGCAAGAGTAGACCATGATGCGGCTCTTGTTCTCTTTCCCTTTGTCAACGAAACCCTGATCCAGGGGCTGGATACGAATGAGACGAAAGTTGTTGCCGAGGATGGTGCTTTTCAGGTTTGCCACAGTCTCCTCTACACTATAGGGGGACTCCCGAACAATCACTGCGGACTCACTGGTCAAGACCTCGGCAGTTTTAGCGCCCGAGCTCCTTTCATAGGCACGCACATAGGCCACCACATCATTAATATCCTGTTCGCTCAAGCCCTGTTTCAAAAATGACGCCATGGGCGTGTTATCACGGCCCTTCATCAGCGTGGCCTTGATCATTTCATCGCTGGCGGCGGCCAGGAATCCTGGATTATTGAGGGCCGGTGCCAATATCGGCAGATTACGTGGCCGTGACATGGTGACCCCGGTCCCGGCCCCCCCTTCACCGTTGGCGCCATGACAGGATGCGCAATTTTTGGCAAAGAGGGCCTTGCCGCGGAGGGCATCACCCTTTACAGATTGAGCAGAGAATACTGGTGCGGTGTGGACTCTCTCCGGCTTGTGGCCCCAACTGCGTATGTGTTGGACGATGGCATTGACGTCGTCATCACTGAGCATACGAAAGGCGGGCATAACCCGGCCCGGACGTCCCAAACGAATGGTCTTGCGTAAGTATTCATCCGATATACTGTCCAGAAAATCGTGCAACGATAAAGGTACACCCACACCACCGGCACCTTTAGCACCGTGACAGGCTGCACAATTCTGGGTATAGAGCCGGGCACCGTCCACAGCAGCCTGGACAGGTTGAACCAGACCCGCTATCACAACAAGCAATAATATTCGATACATAAGATTGTGACCTCGCAACATGATGGAACTCCGCATTGAACCTGGAATACCTTGTCCAAACGTTATGAGTGGCTCAGGTTATACCTTAAATGGGAGGACAACGTTATGATCTGGATCAATCCTGATGGCAGTGAATTTAACCAAAGTCCTTACAGATCATCCAGGGTTACAGTGACGGCGACCACGGTCAATTTAAGGTTCTGTTGAGCTTGGACTCTTTACCGCCCTACTACAGTTTTAGGCCTCAGCTAAGCAGCAAACGTTGAGTCTCAGAAATTTGATCCCGGGCCTCGTGCAATATCTCCAAACTAAGACCCGGTGTCAGTTTTCCCAATGCGAGTTTTTCAAAGGCGGGTAACTCGTTCATGTTGGGATAGTCGGCATCGCCTGGTGTGCCGACCGCACAGTGCAGTTGTGCAATGATAACAAGATCACAATAGTCGGGATGTTCACCGGGGTCCCGATACCACTCATCGGCCTCCAGGGCACAGGTCATAAAATCATCGGCAAACCCCCAATGAGCGAGTATCGCTCCGCCAATCTGCCCACGCATGTGTTCCACGATGGTGGAAATATGCTTTTCGTTCTGCCCCATCTCTGGATGACGGGTGGCATAAGCTAAAATTGGTGCAACACCGATATCATGGAGCAGCCCCGCCAGTAAGGCCTCCTCAGGGTCTAACCCAGGGGTTAAACGGGCAAGCACCTGACAGATGGCTGCCACCTCAGTACTGTGTTGCAGAAGCGCCCTCATGTACTTCATCAGCAATGGGTTGTCAGTATGGAACACCTCCCGCATAGCAAAGGTCGTTACCAACTTGCGCGTGGTCTCTGTCCCCAAACGCACAATGGCGGCACTACAAGTCTCCACCGGTGAACTGCCCCGACATAACGCACTGTTTGCGGCACGTACGATCTTGGCAGCAATGGCGGGGTCTGCCTGAACCACACGTGCGATGGTCGCGGCATCAGAGCCCTCCTGTACCGTGCTTCGCCTGACACGCATGGCAATATCAGGGCAACTGGGTAATATGAATTGTTCATTTTCAATGTCTACTAAAAGCTCGCGCACCAACTCAGTATCTTGCAATCGATCCAAATCACCCGTATCAATCGGCACTAAGGCATTGGGTCGACTATCGGCCCGCAATCTATGCAGCAAGGCATCATGCACTCGAAGAATTATGACAGTAGTTTGGGTGTACACATCGTAGAGCCGAGGTACCAAGTGTGCGATGCCATGGCGGGCCGTCTCCGAGCCAGATGACACAACGACAGTATCACTATCGTCTGATTCCAGTTCCAACCGACCTTCAATCAGATAGTAATTCCAACGGTCACTGGAGTTTATTTTAATGAGATGCTGACCCGCCCGGGTCTGACGTACCGATGCCTTAGTTGTCAATAGATCCATTTGACTCTCGGTCAGGGCATGAAAATCGTCAAATTGTCTGAGCACCTCTGCATCAAGATGCTCACCCACGGTGAGGGTGACGGTTACTTCGTCAGCAGCCTGCTCAATGGGTTTTATCCGAACAACAGGTTTCGCTTTTGGTGTTTGGGTCGTTTCAGGGTTTGTGATGTTTAGCCTGCCTTTGTCGGCATCCTTGAAGCCACCTTCACTATCTGTTCGCTTGTCTATGCCCCAATCCACACCTGCATCTACGGGACCACCTGATGTGGCGAGAGAATCATCGACCAGGGACAAGTCTGATTCACGGCGTACGTCTAATCTGACCACGCTGGAATGTATGCTTCGACCCAGCGACTTAAAGTGGGTATCGCATCGTTGTGCCTGGGGTATGGGTGCCAGAAGATTAACCATCTCCAACACGGGGGCCTGGAGGGTCTCAGCTTCCGTTTCCACACCCAACCATTCGGAATATGCAGCAAGATTCTTGCCTGGGTTCATGAGTAGCGGACAATAAATCGGGGTATCCCGGTTGCCTTCTGCGCAGTATCCCAAAAGCAGTTCCGTGCCTTGATAAACGCTCTTAAACCGATTACGTTTCTGAAATGCCGTCAACCCATCACCACGGCGCCCTGGTTGTGGATAGAGCAGATGTAACACCGAAAGATCAAAGGCCAATGTAGGGGAATGCCACACCTGCTTAGCAGAACCCTGATAGACAATGCCCAACAGTACACCGTTATCCGTCGCCCCTGTGGCACGTAGTGCAAGAAATTGGGCGATGATGTCTTGAAACTCCTTGCTGCGCTCTGGATCAGCAACCACACCTTGAGTGCTATCAAGGAGGCTGAGTTGGCCTTTATCGGTCAAAACATAGAAACCATTGAGCCCAAGAAGCAGGGTGGATATCGGATTGCTACCCGGTAAACCCACTTCCTGCAAAGGTGCATCTGCACTACTCACCCAATCATTCCTTATCCTTTCAGAAGGACCATGACACGATCAAAATACTCACCCTGGCTGACTCTAGCGAAAACAGCGGACGACGCAAGGCCCGAGTACCCCATGCCGGGGCCTCAGGGGAAAGCGTACACCTACATAGTGGCTTATCGGCTGCAAAAAGAATGACTTTAGGGCACTACCCGCCACTGGGAAAGCAATGTGGACGAATGCCTCCTAAGCAGCTGATAGCGGGCAATTTGGGTGAAATGCGGGGCCAGACAAAGGCAGGCTTACGGCACCGGTCAGCCACATGTATAATGCGCCCACTGCTTGCCACTACACATATTTCTGGAGCCTCAAACCCATGCCCGTATCAAAAACAAGCCTGGTTACAATCTTTAGATCACTCGCCATCGCGGTCCTGGTGACCGGGTTGGCAGCATGCCAACCTCAAGCCCAGCCCCAGGAGATCACCGTATATAAAAGTGCCACCTGTGGCTGTTGCAAAAAATGGGTAACCCATCTACAAGATAACGGGTATACAGTGAAGGCCATCAATGTCGCCGACATCGATACCATCAAAAAAGAACAGGGTGTGCCTGGGCATTTGTCTAGCTGTCACACCGCACTGGTAGATGGTTACGTCATCGAGGGCCACGTGCCCGCAGCGGATATCAAGCGTCTGCTGGTAGAGCGGCCCAAGACCAAAGGCATTGCGGTGCCGGGAATGCCTATGGGATCACCGGGGATGAAAGGATCGCGCAAAGACAATTATAACGTTGTAACCTTTAATGGGAACGGTGCCACAGGTGTTTTTGAACGGCACTAGTCAGAGGTTGAACAGAACAGGTCGGCCTTCAGGCCGACCTGCAGAATCAACTCCCCATGCCTTTGGCTGAAGCGGTTAGACGTTTGCCTGCGAACGTCACAAAATCTATTAAGATTTGCCCCCCCTCTTTCATCAAAGAATCTACCTCCTTGACGTTGCCATCTGCTTTTCCCGCATGCTCCTTGGTTTGATCTTCGTCCAAATCAGAGAGTTTATTCAAGGCCTTTTCTCCCTTGGCCAAACGACGCTTGTTTTCCAACTCCAGGCGACGTTGGTCACGTTCACGATTTTCACGCTTGCGGGTTTTTTCATTCAGGGATACCCGTTTTATTGCCTGCGTTTCCTTGAAAAAGGCCAGTCTATCGACAAGAAAAGTAAAGTCTGGATTCTGTGCGATACGCTGATAGTGCGCCTTACGCAATAAATCCCGCATGGGGTCCATTTGGTAATAGGTCACGAATTTCACACCACCCACGGTATCCCACTTCAAAGCATTTTGCAGTGCACTTTCCCCCACGTCCTCATGATCATAGATTGGAGGGTAGACAATATCCGGTATGACACCCTGGTTCTGAGTGCTGGCCCCGGAAATCCGGTAGAATTTTCCTTGCGTCAGCTTTAATTGACCATGCTTTAGTGGGTACAAGGACTGGACTGTACCCTTTCCAAAGGTCCGGCTCCCTACGATAATGCCACGACGATAATCCTGTATCGCACCGGCAAAGATCTCTGATGCCGAGGCACTCAGCCGATTGACCATCACCACCAACGGCCCGGTATACGCCACCCCCGGATGGGGATCGTCTAAAATCTCTATCTTACCTGCGCTATCACGAATCTGGACCGTGGGCCCTCTATCGATAAACAGGCCCAACATGGAATTGGCTTCCTGCAAAGAACCTCCGCTATTGTTACGCAAGTCCACCAGCAGTCCATCAATACCACTTTTGCTTAGCTCATTGATCAACCTATTTACATCTCGAGTGGTGCTTTTGTAGTTAGGGTCTTTTTCCTGCATCGCCTTAAAATCGAGATAGAAAGTAGGCACGGTAATGACACCAAGCTTGTAATTCTTACCCTCCCGCTTCAGGTCGAAGATCTGTTTATGGGCTGATTGTTCTTCGAGCTTAACCTTGTCACGAGTAATTTTAATAATTTTAGGGCTTTCACCAGATGACACATCACCCTTGATGATGCTAAGCCTTACAAGACTACGCTTGGGGCCACGAATTAATTGCACAACATCATCCAGACGCCAACCAATGATGTCCACCATCTCACCATCTTCGCCCTGACCCACCGCCACAATGCGGTCTGTCGCCCTCAACAACTTGGACTTGGCCGCAGGACCGGCTGGTACGAGGCGCACCACTTTCGTATACTCGTTGTCACTTTGCAGAACGGCACCAATACCCTCTAAGGACAAACTCATGTTGATATTGAAATTCTCCGAACCCAGGGGAGAAAAATATTCGGTATGAGGATCATAGGTGTGCGCAAATGCATTGATATAAGTTTGGAAGGCATCTTCACTGGTAATTTTTCGGGCGTGGCTCAAGCGGCTCTTGAAACGAGACTTCAACAACTTGCTGATCTCTGCGGGCTTCTTGTCAGCAAGCTTCAAGGCCAGAACATCGAACTTAAATCTTTTTCGCCATAAATCATCCAGGGCCTCACGGTCCTTTGCCCAGTCTGCATCTTCTCGTTCAACCAACAAAGTCTCGTCAACACTAAAATCCAGGGCCTTTAAGCCTTTATCCACCAGGCTATTAACATATTCCAGCCGATCTATGAGTCGCATTTGATAACGGTTAAACATCATAAATGCGGGCTTGAGGTCACCCCGCTTCAAGGCTTCATCCAGGGTGTAACGATAAGCTTCAAAATCGGCAATATCCGCTGCTGTAAAATAGATTCGTGAAGCGTCTAAATTTTTGATGTAGCGATCAAATACCTTGCTGGACAAAGCATTGTTGATGGGAATACGTAAGTAATGCGCCTGACTGAGATAACCTACCACCGCATCATTGGTAGAAATGTGCTCTTTCAATGGCTTTAAATCAGCAACCGCAACGCCAGAGACGAGCATCGTCAAGACCAGACTCAGGCCGGGAAGCATAAAGCGCCAATGTGTATTCAATTTATTCATTAGCAAGTCAATTTGTTAGGTTAGTGGAATCTGATAAAACGGCGTGGGTATACAGCATATCACCAAAAACCGGGGTCTGCCCCGAAATCCGATCCGGAAACAGAGGCCCTAAGATAACCCACAAGAAGCATTCAACCAGACCTCCCCAGATTGTAGATCAAAACGGGACCCAGGACTTCTTTCTGGTAAAATGCAGATACCCCACATTGGCGCCGTAGCGCCAACCCACCCCCAGGCGGATAGGTGCTAATACTATATCGTTTCGCTCTGCATAGCTTACCCCCAGGCCGCCGACAAAATACAAGCTGCCCTCCACCCCCGGATATCGATGAAACAGGTCATTTACCTCTAACAGATTGTAAACCAGGATAAAGACCTTGGCCGCACTACCCCCTATTTCAAAACCCACTGAGGGACCCTTCCAATGCACCTTCCGCGTCAGCCCACTTTTGAGCACTAATGTACCATTTCCATATCGGACGCCCACTACCACTGCACCACCGGCCTCTTCACCCTTAATATATCCATTCGGTTGACCCCGTTCCTTGAACGCCTTCTCAAGGATCTTTGCCAGACCTTCGGCGCCTTCACCAAAGAAGACCTCGGCCTCTTTTAGAACGGTTTCCTGATCGTAGGTGTCTGCTTCACTTATTTTCTCCTCACTCATAGCCGACAGGGGAAGCAGACACAGCCACCCGATCAACACTCCAACAGATATTATTTTATACATGCGACCTCCTTTGAGGGCCTTAAAAGACTCGTGTGGTCGTGCTGGTGGCAACAATTCTATCTGTATTGAGCCACGCGGGTCACGTCCATACCCACATAAAAAGACACGAAACCGACAGGCCACAGCCAAGCCGCGACAGGCTGCACTGAAACGAGCCCTGTGGTAGGGTTTGGACAAACCCATTGAGTGACCAATATCGTGCTGGAATGGTGCGCCAAAAAAATAGGTGACTGGATAGCCCACTACCTGGAAAAACCTTTACGGGCTTACCAACCCTTCTCTACCAATGACACCGCCACCTTACAGAGGTTCCTGCAACCGGGGGATGTACTGTTGGTGGAGGGCAACTACCGCATCAGCATAGCCATAAAATATCTGACACAGTCCACCTGGTCCCATGCCGCATTGTATGTAGGCAAACCACAGGATCACCGCGCATCACCCAAAAGTGAGGACAATAGCCTGGTTGAGGCCCTGGTATCCACGGGGGTCGTGGCCGCCCCCTTGTCCAAATACGCACAGTTTAATACCCGTATCTGCCGCCCGGTGGGACTGACCGATGAAGACAGGGATAAACTCATACAATTCGCCCTGGACAGTATCGGCAAAAAATATGACCTCAAAAATATATTCGACCTGGTGCGCTATCTGTTCAAACCACCAATACCCGTTCATTGGCGGCGCCGTATGTTGGCCCTGGGAAGCGGTGACCCCACCCGTGCGATATGCTCAACCCTCATTGCACAGGCTTTCCAATCCATACGTTATCCCATTCTACCGAGCATTGAGAAACGAAAGTCCTGTGATAAAGAGAAGTGCCGGCATGCCGATCTGGAAGTACTGCACATACGGCATTACAGTTTATTCACACCCAGAGATTTTGATATTTCACCTTATTTTCGCACCATTAAGCCCACGATAGAGGATGGATTTGACTATCGAAAGCTGGAATGGGCCGATCACCCTGACTCCGGCAAGACTTGAGCGGCACACCAGGACTTAGCAATGGACATACGGGTATTGCTCATAGACGGTCTGAACGTATTGCGCCGGGTGTATGAAGCACAACCGGATAAAGGCAGCCCTGCCTCCAGCAATCACAGCGTGGATGGCAGTCTTGGCATGACCCATAAAATAAGGTCTGTGGTTGAACCAACCCACCTGTTGTGGGTATTTGATGGCGAGCCCCCCACTTGGCGTCACAAGCTCTATCCGCAGTATAAGGCGAATCGACCCCCCACCCCCCAAGGTGTGAAGGATGCCGCCACGAGCTTGGGCCCGGCTTTATCTCAGGCAGGGATGGCCCACCTTAGCGTTGCCAATATCGAAGCAGACGACACTATCGCCACCATCGTCCGCAAATTAGATGCCCAGGACATCGATACGGTCATTGCCTCCACCGACCAAGGTTACTGCCAACTCCTAAAAAACCGCATCCGCCTCTACAATCATGTGAAAAGAGAATTCCGCAACGGCCAGTGGGTCAAGGAACATCTTCATGTTCCGGCAAAGCTGTATACGGCACTCATTGCACTGGCAGGCAGCGCCTCCGACAACATACCCGGGATGCCGGGTATCGGGGTCAAGACCGCGGCCACCTTACTCACAAAGTATGGCTCTATCGACGCAATATTGAGCGCGAGCGAGGAACTCCCTGCAAAGACACGGGACTCATTACTGTTACACGGATCAGAACTTGGCAGGTACCTGAAACTCGTTACCCTGAGAGATGACATCCAAATGACCCTTAACCTCAAGGAAATGAGATTAAGAATTTAAAGTGGCTTGCGGCAAGCCATTAATGTTCAGAGGCTAACACCTGGAAGTGGATCATTTTTTTGCGCATAAGGTCGGACACCATGAACACTGGTGTGGGCCGCCTCGCGCAACCTCTCCATTGACACCGTCCCGATCAGAATCTTGCTGCCCACCGCGTAAGTCGGTACACCCTGTAGGTGCATCTCTCGGGCTGCCTTTTGGTTTGTGGCCAAACGCCTTATGTAGCGGGAATCTGACCATGCCCGAGTAACAACATTGCCCGGCACACCAACCTGGTTGGCGATGTCCCGTAATACCTTTTCATCACCAATATTTCTGCCGGAAATCAGGAACGACTGAAATAGAGCATTGTGCAGACGATAAAATACGTCACGGCCTGCCTCTTTAGCTGCCTCTGCCAACAACAAGGCCTTTTGTGAATTTGTTGTAAAATCATGCCTGGTCAGATCAATACCTTCCTCCTCAGCCATGATCTTCAGACCCACCATCATGTCCTTCCAACGACTTGGTGAGTAACCCAATGCCCTGATGGGCATACCCTCTGGGGGGGTCTGCGGATGAATCTCAACACCGCACCAGTTTATATTGAGATCGTAATCTTCATTCAGTCTAAGTAGACGGAGACTGCCGACATAACAAAACGGGCAGATATAATCAGAAAACACACTGACCTTAAGTTGGGGCTTGTTTACAGTACTCACTGCGGTCACGGCACCGATAGTAGACGACACCAAGTAGTCTAAATCGCCGAACGTCTAGATAAAAGGGTTAATGGGTGCCATTATCATTTTAAGTGGCACCCTATGTAAGACCATCACATCATGGGCTTGCCGCCCCATTTCATTTGGACCTGACACGGACACCGATACCTTGAATTGCCGGGTCAAGGCCCGGCCCACAGGGGCGATGACCCGACCTGCAACAAAAACCAAGGATTTAGCCAACGAAGTCCGCACGAATATCGGCGCATTTTATGGTATCTTCCCGGCCCCGCCACCTCGGCACTACAGTCTCGTAGCGTATGACTCCCTCTTCATCACCCAATCCGACAGATGATCGCCAACTGCGTTCACGAGTCAAGTTATTCGGCAACCTGCTGGGTCAAGTGCTGCACACCCATGCGGGTATCGATGTACTGGCTGCGGTCGAGGCCCTGCGCAAAGGCTATATACGTCTGCGCAAGGAAGAACACCCTGGTCTACGCCTGAAACTTGACAGGCTAATCGCCAAACTGGATCCCGAAACCCTGACCCATGTTTTACGATCATTCAACATCTATTTCAGCTTGGTGAATACGGCTGAAGAGGCCCATCATCATCAACAACGCCGACGCCAGGTACGACAGGGCCAATCTTTGTGGACCGGCTCTTTTCACCACACCATCGAAGAATTCAAGGACCAGGGTATTACTGCGGAACAATTACAGACCCTGCTAAATAACACGGCCTATATTCCGGTATTCACAGCCCACCCCACCGAAGCAAAACGCCGCACCATACTTGAGGCCTTGCGACGCATCTTTCTCACCAGCCAGACACTTGAGGAACCCGGCCTCAACAAGACTCGCCGTGCTGAGATTACCCAGAATCTGAAAAATCATATCCAGATACTATGGAAAACAGACGAAGTACGGGTTCACCGGCCTGAGGTGCAGGATGAGATCCGCAATGGCCTGTATTTTTTTCGTGAGTGTTTATTTCATGCCGTGCCAGAGATATATAGAAATCTGGATCGTGCGATTCATCGTTACTATGGAGGAGACGAAACCGGCAGGCCCCTGATTTCAGTGCCCAGCTTTCTGCGCTTTGGCTCCTGGATCGGCGGTGATCGCGATGGCAACCCCAATGTAAAACCCCAAACTACAGAATTGGCACTACGCCTACAGTCCCGCGAAGTCCTTAGCGAATACATAAGGCGTGTTACCGAACTTGGCCATATCCTGACTTACTCCAGCCAGTTGGTAACCCCCTCCCAGGCCCTGCTAAACAGCCTGAGTGTGGATGAACAGGCTTGCACGGAAGTCTTCAAAGATCGGCCTAACATGTACAGCCATGAGCCCTATCGACGCAAACTACACCTCATGCGTTGTCGCCTGGAATGCAATCGACAGGACTGCCAGTCTCGACTCGAGGGCAAAGCTATCACACCGTCTTCAATTGCCTACACCTCAGAACAAGATTTTCTCGACGACTTGGTGCTCATAAGCGAGTCACTTGTCACCCACGGTGATGGCAATATTGCCGAACGAGAACTGAAGGATCTAATTCGCTCGGTTGAGAGCTTTGGTTTTTACCTGGCTAAGCTGGACATCCGCCAGGAGTCCAGCCGACACACCGATGCTGTCGGTGAGATCCTCAACCAACTAGGGCTGAGCAACAACTATCACTCACTCCCGGAATCACAGCGACTCCAGATTCTGGACTCGGGCTTACGTGAACAGACCGTTCCCGACCTGGACCGGGAATCGCTCAGCGAGGCGAGCCAGGAAACCCTGGCCGTTTTTGGCGTCATGAATACCATGCGCAGCGAAATCAGCCCACAGGCCTTTGGCAGTTATGTCATCTCAATGACCCACGCCGCCAGCCATATTTTAGAGGTCATGTGGCTGGCTCGATTTGCTGGACTTGCCGGACACCAAGGGGGTCAGTGGCACTGTAATATCAACATTTCACCCCTGTTTGAAACCATTGAAGACCTGTCACACATTGATACGGTACTGTCATCACTGCTGGGCAACACAACCTATGCCGCACTATTAAAAATCTCAGGCAACACCCAGGAGATCATGCTGGGCTACTCCGACTCCTGCAAGGATGGTGGTATTTTAGCTTCAAGCTGGAATCTCTATGAGGCCCAAAAAAAGATCATCGCACTGGCCAAACAACACAACATCAATTGCAGACTGTTCCACGGCCGTGGCGGCACCATCGGCCGTGGTGGTGGCCCGACCCACGAATCTATCCTGGCGCAACCCCCCAACACCGTCCAGGGACAAATCAAGTTTACTGAACAGGGGGAAGTGCTGTCCTATAAATACAGCAACCGTGAGACCTCTATATTTGAACTCACCATGGGTATTACAGGGTTGCTCAAGGCCAGCTGCGGTATCGTCAAACCCCTGCCCGATGATCGTGGCCCTTACCTGAATATACTGAGTGGGCTTGCCAAATTCGGTGAACAGGCCTACCGCCAACTCACCGATGATACCGAAGGCTTTCAGGACTACTTTTACGAAGCCAACCCGGTGTCCGAAATAGGGCTGCTCAATATCGGCTCGCGGCCAAGCCACCGTGCCAAACAGGACCGCTCCAAGGCCTCTATACGCGCCATACCCTGGGTCTTTGGTTGGGCACAGTCCCGCCACACCCTGCCAGCCTGGTATGGCATCGGTAGCGCACTGGAACAATGGCGCCGTGAGGGCCCTGATCGTCTGGCTTTGCTACAAACGATGTATCAAGAGTGGCCCTTCTTTCATTCACTGCTTGCCAACACACAAATGGCCTTATTTAAGGCAGAGATGGATATCGCCCATGCCTACGCCGGACTGTGTGTGGAGGACGCCACCCGCGATCGGGTCTATTCACTGATCCACCAGGAATACCAACGCACCATTACACAAGTGCAGGATGTAACGGGGGTTGACCGGCTTCTGGGTGAAACCCCTGCCCTGGCTCTGTCCCTGAGTCGGCGTGAGCCCTATCTGGACCCCATAAATCACATTCAAATCACCCTGCTGGAACGGGTACGGCAAGAAACGGCTGTAACCGAGACCTCCCCTTGGCTCCACCCCCTATTGCGCTCCATCAATGCCATATCTGCGGGGATGCGCAACACCGGATAGTCGCAAGGGCTGGATACCTTGAACTTGACACACCGCCCCGACTGTACTATGTTAGTGAACGTTCACTAACATAGCTTGAGTCCGGGTCTATTGCAGGGGTTTCCCCCGACCTTGGCCCCCTTGAATACCCAGGCTGTCACTTTCCAACCTAACATCCATATTCAGGAGAATCTATCCATGGCCGAATTTGATGCCGAGCTTGATGCTCGCGGCTTAAACTGCCCCCTACCCATCCTGCGTGCAAAGAAGGCGATTAATGAACTCAACGCAGGACAGATCCTCAAAATCATCGCTACCGATCCGGGGTCGGTGAAAGACTTCGAGGCCTTCTGCAAGCAGACCGGAAACGACCTTATGTCCTCCGAAGAAACCGGCGGCGAGTTCGTCTTCTCCATCAAAAAGGGTTAGCCCTCCGGGCTCATGGTGCGCAATCCGCCGACAACAACCGCGGCGGATCGCGCATCCTCCCAATCTCTCTTCACTACAGCAAACCCACCTTCACTACTTTAAGCCCCTCCAGGTGACCAAACGACTCAAGGCAACCGAACGCAGGGCCACCATATTGGCAGTGGCCAAAGTATTATTTGCCGATAAGGGTTATCACGGTGTCTCGGTTGACCAGATCGCATCCCGCCTGGGCGTCAGCCCTGCCATTCTCTATCAGCACTTTGTCTCAAAGGAGGCATTGTTTGAAGCCGTGCTCACAGATATTGCCGGCAGAAGGGAAAGTTACGTTGATGCTGTGGTACAAGAACCCCATGATTTCGCCAGTGTGCTCATTCGGATGGCCCGTATCTATGTGAACAGTGTTGCCCGGGACCCCGACTATCTGATCATGGAAATGCACAGCGTACTCGAAGGCTCTACAGTGGCCAAACAATTTTTTGAGAACCGCTGGAAATCTTTTTCTGATTACATCGAATTTAGTCTCGCCGAGTTGAACAAGGACGGCAAAGTCAATGCTGTCAATCCAAAGGCAGCGAGCCTCATGTTCCAGGGCATGTTACGTGAGGCGCTCTACGCCAAGTGTATCTATAAATCAGAACAATACCGGGATTTTGATCTCGAAAACCTGATCCATCATCTAATCGTATTATTCCTCAATGCCATCGGCTACCAGGAAAAACCTGCTCAGTTGAAAAAAACAGCCTGAATAGCACCCCATCCACATTACTGCCCAGCGGTAGAACGCTATCGGCCACGTTGGCAATACCATCAACTCACAAGGCCGTGCTATGCAACTGGATCACCGCTATTGTGTCCTGGCCTGTGCAAAGTTTTATTACACTTAACATACCCAAGCGCCTACACTTATAACTAACCGCTGGCACACAAAAACCACGACAACTATTACTATGGACCCCCTGCTCGGATTGATTATCTTCGCCGCCCTGCTGTGGCTGTGGCACAACAATCTACGTGCCAGGGAGTTGGCGATAGCGAGCGCCCGCCGTATGTGTCAAAACGCGGATGTCCAGCTGTTGGATGCCACCGTGGTACTAAGCTGGTGGGGCATCAGACGACGAGGCAGGCGATTCTTTCTGTGCCGCCTGTATTATTTTGACTATACTAATTCCGGTGTTGAGCGCCGTCGGGGAGTGATCACCCTCATTGGCCAACAACTGGACACGGTACAACAACTGCCCGACACCCATTAGCTTCGAGATTTTGATGCTCTGAAATAAATACGGTGGCCATGAAGTTGCATCGACCAATTGCCCCCCGGCAAAACCACCATTGCGTCATCAATGGCGTTAAGGTTACAACAATCTTTCTCCTTTACATCTTGCGGCCTGCGCATTTAAACCCGTCGACAGCTACGGAGCTCCCACTTCGATATCCACCTGAACAAAAACACCATTGATCATCCGGTAGGCCCCCAGTGCAAAACTGCCCTGGCCCTGCAAAAAGATGATCAAGCAATAGGCTTGCGGGTATTGGTGCCGGCTGATATCACGTTCTGAAGGTTGCGCAGAACCATTAGGATGGGAGTGATAGATCGCAAACAATTCTTCACCTTGCTGGCGCATGTTGCGAAACGCGTCTATCAGTTGGCGGGGGTCCATTTCGAAGCGGTGGCAGGCTTCATCTGCCACATTGTTAATGGGATATGGGTTGGCGACAACCCCGTCCCGGACGGCCAGTAGCCCACAGATTTCTTTTTCCGGCGATACCTGGGCATGATTATAGAGCGTATCAACAATGACTGTGGGCAAATGAATACTATCGACGGTCACGAGCACACCGGACACTTGGGGTCCTTTGCCAACTTCACGGTGCGCCATTCCATGCGCTCGGCATCAAGCAGCATCACTCGCCCCACCAAAGGTGACCCAATATCGAGCAAGACCTTGATGGTCTCAGTGGCTTGAATGGACCCCATAATTCCCACCACTGAGCCCATCACCCCGGTCTCAGAACAAGTCTCGGCCAACTCCTCCGTATCTTCATAGAGACAGCGATAACAAGGGCTGTCGTCCCGGTCGAGGCGAAACACCGATACCTGACCTTCCATACGGATCACCGCCGCTGAGACGAGGGGTTTGGCCTGCTGTTTACAGACGCGATTGAGTTGAAAGCGGGTGGTAAAATTATCACTGGCATCCACTACAATATCGACACCGTGCACAAGCTCGGCAAGCAGATCGTCATCGAGCCTCTCTTTGTAGACCCTGACAACGATCTCCGGATTCAAGGCCTCAAGATGGTGGCGTGCTGCATCCACCTTGTCTCGGCCCACATCGCTGGTAGTAAACAGTATTTGCCTTTGTAAATTACTGAGGTCCACCTGGTCATCATCACTGAGTATCAACTCACCCACACCGCTGGCAGCCAGGTACATGGCCACCGGTGAACCCAGCCCCCCCATGCCTACGATGAGCACCGCTGCTTGGTGCAGACGGATCTGCCCCTCAATACCACATTGGGGCAACATGATCTGGCGGCTGTAGCGCAATAATTGTTCGTCATCCATTATCTAAAACCTCGGTGTCAATTGCGGAGTGGATTCCGGCAGGGCTGCGCCCAAGCATAGCAATGAGCCTATTCCAATGCCCACAACAACAATCAAATGGGCTCAGTTGGATGGCTCAATTCTGGACTTTATCCGCCATCAAAGCCTTCAGGATAAGCCCGTCCAACCCCCGAAGCCCCACCGCCTGGCCGCAGGGACCACCCAACCCCTACCTAATAAGGTGAAACAACTTTACATTTAACCGACAAGCCGCTAAATATGTTAAATAAATTCGTATTTTGGGCAATGTATTTGGCATTTGGGCCTGGTGAATTGATAAAGGAGTAACGGAACATGCGTGGGGGTGGATCGATACATATTTTGGCTAGAGCCACTTGGCTCGTGCTGTGGGCACTCTTTTTGCCTTTTGGCAGCGCCCAAGGTGCGGCGCAGATTGCCATTATTGATACCGGCGTCAGCATTACCAACGAACTGGCCGGCAAAATCTCCAGTGGTGGGTTTAATTTTGTAGACAACAACTCGGATACCACCGACCTCGACGGTCACGGCACCATTGTCGCCACCATTGCCCTGCAAACCGCCGGTAGTGCAGAGATTCTGCCCATCAGGGTCCTGTCTACCTTTGGGGGCACTGCAGTAGACATCAACGGCGGTATCCGGCATGCCGCAGCCCGATCTCAAGTCAGGGTATTGAACCTGAGCCTGGGTGGCCCCTACACGGACCCTGGCATAGCCCGGGCCCTACTCGATTCAGCCCGAGCCGGTCAGATTGTGGTCATCGCCGCCGGTAACGGTGTAACAGGGGACAGTGGAAATACGCAAGGACTCCCGAACCCCGTATTTCCAGCCCAGCATGCTGCAACCCTGGGGGGACTCGGGATCATTGCCGGGGCATTAAATGCCACAGGATCAATCGCCGATTACAGTAACCGCGCCGGAGATTTCAAGGATGTCTACATGGTGGCCAACGGTGTCTTCGGAGGTTTTGACCCGATAAATTTTCCCACTGACCCTACCATCGGAACAGAGGGGACATCCTTCGCCGCCCCTCGGATATCGGGTGCGGCCCTGGCCATTCTCAATGCGGCCCCCCATCTAACCGGTAATCAGGTGGTGGAAATCCTGTTTTCTACTGCGACCGACCTCGGTGCAGCAGGAGTGGACAGCGTCTATGGCCAAGGCGCCCTCAACCTCACTGCGGCCCTGGCACCTGTTGGTGGCATAGCCGCCCCCACCGCAAGCAAGACCAATGGCGGGAGCGTGCCTGTTGTCGCTTCCGCGCTACTGGTCGGTGCCGCAGCCTACGCCTTTTTACAGCGCAACCCTAAGGCCAAGTCCGCTCTTGTCCTGGACCAATACGAAAGGCCCTATGTGATTGACTTGGGCAAAATGACCCAGGCCCGGGATGATAAACCCGGATTACAGGCCTTAATGAGTTCCTTCCGCTATGAAAACGCATGGATGGATGTGCCAGTGGGTAGTCGACACACATTGAGTATTCGCGCCGCCAGCATAAAAGACATCCAGACATTTAATGCCTCTGATTATTTTGCGAACCGCAGAGAAAATGAAGAACGCCGCCCGGATGTGGCCATGTCAATTAGCGGCAAGCCTTCTAAAAACCTGCAGTACCGCTTCGATCTGAATCAAGATCCACGCAAGGGTTATGGCGCCTTGGGTATTCAGTCCAAGACCTACACCCAATTCCTGTCAGAACGTACTTTTACCGCACCCTATATGGGGTTCGCCGATCGTGGCAACAGTATGCACGTCGGTTACAAACTGGGTTCTCGTTCACACCTAAAACTGGGCTTGGCAAGTATCAACGATGGACTTGTCAACGGGCTAAAAAGCTCGGCTATGATGATGGAAGGTTCTTATCAGTTATCCGATGCCGCCACCCTTTCCCTGCAACTGGGCCAGCTGTCCGAGCAAGGCAGCTTGTTTGGGGGCTCCTCTGGCGGTGTGTTCGGTGTCGACAGCACCAATACCTCCGCAGTAGGAATCAACGGCCGCTATCAAATAACCGATAATATGGCCGTCATCGGCAGCTATACCCGTGGATACACCAAGGTGGTCGATGCCAAAAACAGCCTGTTGCACAATTTCTCATCGGTCCAAAGCCAGGCCTACGGCATGGGTCTGGTTGCCAATGATGTGTGGCGAGGGGGCGATCGGTTTGGGCTCGCAGTATCACGGCCACTACGGATCATCGGCGGTAAAGTCGACTTCACTGTACCCCAGGCCCGAGATATCGCAGGTAATGTGTACTCGGAAACAGATCGTGTCAGCCTAAGACCGGAAGGTAACGAACTCGATCTGGAAGCGTCTTACAACTGGACCGTGGGCAAGAAAACACACCTGGCCACCTACTTCCTGTATCAAAACGAGCCCCTAAACCTCAAGGATAACGGCAGGAGCCGAACCCTGTACGGTGTCATACGTCGAGCTTTCTGAGCTCACTTACACTAATGAAAACGAAAGTTAGCCGACACCCTTCATCAGCACATACAGCAGCGGAGACGCTTGACCGACTGTGTTCCCGTTGATCATGGTCACATGACATCAAGACTGATTCGGTGAAGCCCGCTCTCGCTTCCACCCCACAAATGAATACCAGAACCTGAAGCCCCTGCGTTAAAACAATCAACGCACGACCGCCCAAATAATGGGCTACCCCTGGCGATCAGGCCTGCCATTAAAAAGCAAAGGGGCGAGCTCCAGAAGTGCATGCTGATAAACTTCACGCTTGAATTTAACTATCTCATCCAGTGGAAACCAATAATTCACCCAACACCACTGATCAAACTCTGGGCGCTCGCTGGCATTCAGACAAATTGCCGACTCATCAGCAGTCAACTTGAGCAAATACCAACGTTGCTTCTGGCCCCGAAATACCTGTTTGCAACCGCTGCGTTGATATCGTTCTGGCAAATCATATCGTAACCAGTCACGAGTGCGCCCAATAACGTGAACTTTCATTTCACTAAGGCCCGTTTCTTCTTGCAGTTCCCGAAACATAGCCTGCTCCGAAGTCTCGTCTGCCTGAATCCCACCCTGGGGAAATTGCCAACCATCATGCCGAATCCGACGCGCCCAAAATACCTGGCCTTGGGGATTGGAAAGTACAATACCTACATTGCGCCGATAGCCATCGGCATCCAGGGTTTGATCTTCTGGGTAAGTCTGAACCATTGCCATGCTCGCAGGTAGCACCAATATCCATTCATCTTCTGTTATTCATATGGGAAATTCAAGCCACCCGGCAAGGATACCGGGCGCGGCACCGTCATCGCAGCAAACACCTGCCACCCTGTCTCTGTCACCGCCACCCACAGGACTATGCCGACAAGCCGGTTTCTAAATATCCTGTTAGAATGCCGCCTCCAATATAGAAGCCAGAGAAACCACCCACATTGAGCCTTGCCATATTCGATCTCGACAACACCTTGATTCGGGGTGACAGCGATTACCAATGGGGACAGTTTCTGATTGCCAAGGGAGTGGTCGACCCAGACTACGCCAGACGCGAGCACGACCGCTACTACGCAGACTATCTGGCGGGTAACCTGGACATCTACGCATTCCTCAGCTTTCAACTAAAACCCCTGGCAGACAATGACCGTTTGACCTTGGAGGCGTGGCGACAGGAATTTATCAATCACCATATGCTCAAACTCATTACCGATGCCGCCCAACAACTCGTCGATGATCATCGAAAAAAAGGTGACACTCTAATGATCATTACTGCCACCAATAGCTTTCTCGCCCAACCCCTTGCCGACGCGTTTGGCATCACTCACCTCATTGGTACCGATCCAGAAGAAAAGCAGGGCCAGTTCACCGGCAAGGTCATGGGTACACCCAGCTACCGAGAAGGAAAGGTGGAACGCCTCAATCACTGGATGGCCGGCCATGGTGAGGACCTCATCAACAGCTGGTTCTACAGTGACTCTCACAACGACTTGCCACTTTTGGATCTAGTCGAACACCCGGTGGCGGTAAACCCAGATGACATACTTGCCGCCCACGCCCACAAACGAGGCTGGCCGATCATTGATCTGGACTAAACCATGATCACACGCCGGTTTGGCCTAAGCCTTAGCCTCATACTGGTCTCCCTCGCCGCTGTGCTGCTATCCCTTGGCCTGGGCAGTGTCGCTATAAGCCCTGATTCCCTCTTTAGTCTTTTGACCGGTTCCGGTACTCCACTTGAGCGTACTATCGTCCTTGATCTACGGCTGCCCCGCACCCTCAGCGCCTTTGCCGTAGGCGGCCTACTCGCCCTGGCGGGGGCGCTGTTACAAGTGCTGCTGCGCAATCCACTTGCCGACCCATACGTACTAGGAGTATCGGGAGGTGCATCGGTGGCCGCGCTGACTGCCCTGCTACTGGGCTGGGGCACCGCATGGGTCAGCACAGGCGCGTTCCTGGGTGCGCTCTTCTCCATGGCCCTGGTATTCGGCCTGAGCCGATCTCGAGGGCCCTGGACACCCACGCGCCTATTGCTCACCGGGGTGGTCATCGCCGCCGGCTGGGGGGCGCTCATCAGCCTGTTGCTGGCCCTGTCACCCGACACCCATGTACGTAGCATGTTGTTCTGGCTGATGGGGGACATGAGCTACGCCCGTCACCCCCTGCTGGGCCACGTGGTCTTGTGGCTGGGACTCATATTGTGCCTACCCATGGCACGCTCCCTCAATCTTTTGATCCGTGGTGAATTGACTGCCGCATCTCTGGGGATTCGGGTCAGTCGATTACGCCTGGCGATCTATATACTTTCCTCGGTGTTTACCGCCGCTGCCGTGACCCTGGCCGGTGGAGTTGGTTTTGTGGGGCTTATCATTCCACACATACTCAGACTGATCTCGGGCAACGACCACCGCAGACTGTTACCCCATTGTGTGTTATTGGGGGGTAGTTTTTTGGTGATTGCCGACACCCTGGCACGCACCATCATGGCCCCCCAACAATTGCCAGTGGGTGTGATTACCGCACTCATGGGGGTCCCTGCATTTTTATGGCTGTTAGGCCAGGGGCAACAACGGCAGTAGCATGAGTTCGTGCCAAAGCCCAGCCTATATTACCGGCCAACGATCATGTCAAATTAGCATGGAGCAGCGCCAAAAATAGGCCCTATTGAAACTTAAATTAAGTTGTTGCCGCGAAGTTGCCGGCAAGATGCTGCGAGAACTGGAGCAACAGGGCCTGATTCAGACCCAGGGCAAGAAAATTATAATCTACCGTCATCCCTAGGTGGAGGCCGGGGAAACCCCCCTTTGTTACTTGGTCGTATGGGTATAAACCCCATCCCACTGGGTCCCCGGCGGCTGGACATGGAAGTGGCTAATGCGATCGCAATAAACCTTATAGATCAAACGTTGCGGATAAGCCTTCTGTAAATTCAAGAACTGCAGCTCGGCCTGATCCCACCGTTGAGCCCGATAGTGTTCCAAGCCATTACGATACAAAATCAACTCATCCAGCACCTCCTGACTAAGCTCAGACTGCTTGCCGATGGGCTCATAGATCACCACTGGCTTGTCCTTGCCCTTCACCCTCACCCGATCCAGTTCCCGGTAAACAAAATCCGCTACCGCATTGCGGGTGTATTCACTGACGATGATGGTGACACCATATTGTTTTGTCAGGCCTTCCAGCCTGGAGCCCAGATTCACGGCGTCACCGAGCACGGTATAGGCCATGCGAAAGGCCGAGCCCATATTACCCACATTCATCTCCCCGGTATTAAGGCCAATGCCCACTTTTATGGGCGGCCACCCTCGCTCAGCAAATTGCTCTTGTATCTCCTGTAAACGGGCATCCATGGCCATGGCGGCCTCAAGGGCAAATCTGGCATGATCCGGGTTGTTCAGAGGTGCCCCCCAAAAGGCCATGATGGCATCCCCCATATACTTGTCGATGGTGCCACGATACTGGTGAATAACTTCCGTCATCGGGGTCAAAAAGGCATTCATCAAGTCGGATAGTTCCTCTGGGTTTAACCCCTCGGAGATCGTGGTAAAACCACGCACGTCAGAGAACAACACGGTCATCTCCCGTCGCTCGCCTTGCAACGAATAGCGTTGTGGATCTTTACTCATCTCCTCCACCAGTTCCGGTGGCACGTATTGCCCGAACAGACCACCGAGCTGACGCTTGCTGCGTGACTCCACAAAGTAACCGTAAGATGTATTGTGCATAAACAAGACCATGATCAGCAGCAGTGGTGATGCCAGGGGCAATACAAAATTGGAATACTGCCATACCATCAGATTGAGTATGACCGTAACGGCAAAGACCGTGAACGCAAACAGGGTGCTCCAGACAGAGTTAAGCAAGGGTAATATCAACGCCAACATCAACCCTATCACCACCAGAATAACGAGTTCGGCTCCCAGGGTATAGGCAGGCCGATGTTGAAAACGATCGTCAAGAATAGCCGATACCAGGTTGGCATGAATCTCCACTCCGGGATAGATCTTTTGCACCGGGGTATTGCGCAAGTCGAGCAGGCCCGGAGCGGTGGTGCCGATCAGGGCAATGGTCCCTTTCAGCTTCACATCACCAGGCACAGTCTGGTTTAACACTTGCGTCGCCGAAACATAAGGGAAACTACCCTGACGCCCACGGTAAGGCACCAAAGTAGCCGCATCGGCATCCACCGGAATCTTGTGCTGACCCAGACCAATCCACTCCATACCATTATAATTTTTCCCAATCCCAAAACCTTTAGCGAATATTGCGCGCACCGGTTGACGTAAATAGAGTCGCGCTACCGCCAAAGAAAGGGATTCATATACCGCACCTTGATATTCCTGGAGCATGGGCACACGCCGAAAGACACCGTCAATGCTGGTCGTGGGATTATCAAAAAAACCACCTGCTGCGGCGGCTTGTTGCAGAACAGGGATGTTTCCCCCATAGCTCGAAGCAGACTTAAAACTCAAACTATTTTTTGGAAAACTACCTGCGGGAAATACAGGTAACGGCAAGGCCCCCGAGCTCACGCTGCGACTGGAATCCTGATTGAAATAATAACCCAGCACCACCGGACGTCCCTGCAAACCTTCAGCAAATACCTTGTCGTGATCGAGGAGAGGCCGGATACGCTCCAGGGCCGGGGTCAAAGCTTGATAGGCCGGGTCCGCAATCAATCCTTCCAACTGTTTGAGGATAGGGTTTTCATCCTTTTCCGCGAACACAACGTCAAACCCCAACACACGAATCTGATAATGATCAAAAAGTACGTCAACCAACTTGCGTAGCTTGTCGCGATCCCAGGGCCATCGTCCCTCCGCCGCCAGGCTAGCCTCATCTATATCAATGATGACGATGCGCTTATCTACGGTTTCAGGCAGGGTAAGGTTCAGACGTGCGTCATAGGTCAATGCCTCCAATTGACGAATCAAACTGACATCGACCCAACCCACAAGATGTGTGAGAAAAAACAGGATGATGGCCAGACTGATCCCAATACGGGTCAGCTGACGCCTCCACTGACTGATCCACGCCTGCATTACACACTCCAACAGCCACACCGACCTTTATTGTGGGCAGCGAAGCCCCCTCGCTCTTGAGGCAAAAGCTGCCTGACTCTAGTGCTCAATCTCACCGAACCCCAGTTTTGCCCACCCTCTTTAGGTATTTGGCCCAAATTTTCTGATTTTTAGGGTTTTTTTCCTAGAATTTAATGTAATATTAGCATAAAACCTATTGATTATTCAGGCATAATAACCCTAGCTACGACCCAAGATTATATCCGTGAAGCCACTCTATAACATATTGATTATCATCACCGGGATGCTGGTCTACCCTCTGAGCAGCGCTGGGGACAATCATGACTTGCGGTTTGAGGTGGCCCGGTTTGAGGTTCAGGGGGACAATCCCCTGTCTACGAAACAAACCAATGCGGTTTTGGATCCTTTTTTAGGAGAACATGCCGGACTCGAGGGCCTCCAGGCGGCTACCGCTGCCTTAGAGCAGGCGCTACGATCACGGGGCTTCACCTTCCACCAGGTTAACCTACCACCCCAGTCTCTGGACCAGGGGACTATTCGGCTCGAGGTGGTGGCAGTAGAACTCGGCGATATCCTCGTCGAAGGCAACGAGTATTTTTCAGACGAAAATATCCGCGCCAGCCTGCCACAACTCAAACCCGCGATCCGCGATATCAATACCCGGCGTCTGGGGCGTAGTCTGGCCCTGGCCAACCGCCATCCGGGTAAAAAGGTCCGCCTGAACTTTGCCGCCGGCACCCAACCAGGGACCGTCGATGCACGCATCCGGGTCAAGGATCAAAATCCCCTGCGGGTTTTTAGCTGGCTGGACAATACCGGCAACAAGGAAACCGGCGACACCCGATTGGGCGTGGGGATACAGCACAGCAACCTATTCGACCGCGATCAAATTGCAACCGTGACCTACACCACCTCACCGGAGGGTATGGATAAAGTCAGCCAATTCGGCGGCCAATATCAGATTCCACTTTATGATATCGGTGGCTTGCTGGATATTTTTGCTGCCAAATCGGATATCGACAGCGGTACTGTGGCTGAGGTCTTTGAAGTTGCTGGCCGGGGCACCGTGCTCGGTGCCCGCTACACCCACTTCTTCTCCAAGCAAAAACGCTACTCCCATGAGATGGCACTCTCTGTTACCGACAAACTGTTTGAAAATGATGTAAATTTTCAAGGTGTGCCGGTGGGTGCGGATGTACGTACCCGGCCCATGGAACTGCGTTACAGTGGTCGATGGCAAGGTGAGGGTGTCAACGCCGGTTTCTATATGGGTTATGCCCGTAACCTCCCTGGGGGCTCAAATAGCAATACCCAAGCCTATGAGGCCTCCCGTAGTGGCAGCGACAACAACTGGTCAGTGCTGCATATTGGTGGCAAAGTGGATCGGGCACTGCAAGGCTGGAATGTACTTGGGCGCTTTGATGCCCAGTACGCCTCTATGCCCTTGGTTGCTGGTGAACAACTGGGACTGGGGGGCATCAATTCAGTGCGTGGCCTGGAAGAAAGAGAGGTATCCGGCGACCGGGGCTACCGTATTGGTATGGAACTCTGGTCACCACCGCTGAAAAAAACCGGGTTACAGGCCCTGAGTTTTCTGGAAGGAGGGCGTATCACCCTGAAAAATCCCCTACCCGGTGAAATTACGACTGAGAAAGTGGCGAGTATTGGCCTCGGATTGCGTTGGTCCTGGCAAAATCATCTCAGCCTACGCCTGGATTGGGGTCGTATACTCAACGGCACCAACAGGTCCAATACAACGGGTTCCAAACCGGGAGACAATAAGGTGCATTTTAATTTAGGCTATCGGTTCTAGTGCACGAAAAACAAACAAGTCCACCGCAAACGGGTAGAATAAAAAATAGTCTGAACCACCCAACACCTTGGGAAATATCTTTATTCTGTACTCATGGCATCTTCGTGCCTTTACAGCGAGTTTTTATTTCAAGATGGCAATCGCCTTGCCGCGCATATCGATAACCTCATCCGCCTTGAGATTATTGAGTACCCGGCTCACCATCTCCCGCGACGCCCCCACCATAGCGGCAATCTCCAGTTGGGTGATCGGCTCTGTGATTAACTCACCGTTTTGCTGTAATGCCAATCTCCGCAACAAACGATCAACCCGCCCCTGGACATCCAGCAAGGCAAAGTCCCTGAGATTATCGTTAAGATTCCGGATCCGTTTGCTCAGGGCCCGCATCAGACTAATAGCGATCTCGGGGGTGCTGCCCAGACAATTCACAAAGTCGGCCTTGGAAATGATACCCAATTCGGAGTCTTCCACTGCGGTGACCGTCGCCGACCGGGGTTCACCGTCGATCAGGGCCAGTTCTCCAAAATATTCCCTGGGTCCCAGATTGCCCAACACCAATTCCTTGCCATCATCCCCGCACACCATGACCCGCACCTTCCCGGACAGAACTACGTACAGGGCATGGGGTTTATCACCCTGGCGCATCAACACCGAGTTCCGGGGCGCATGTTTGATCACGCCGTGACCGGCAATGGCCTTAATCTCACTATCCGTAAGATCGCAGAAAAGGGATATTTGCTTGAGTAATGTAAAATGCATGGATCAAACAGCGCTTGACCGTCCGGAACCATAAACCACCGAATCAGCCAAAAATGTGTATTTTTTCACAGACTTTCTCCTCTCGTCATACTATATATTACAGTAGCGCGGGCTCATACTGAGAATACGGCATGAATTTAAAAACTAAGGACTACCTCGGCCACGCCGATGGGGTTGCTGGCATAAGCCGCAGCCTGCTGGCCATCGGCCTTATTGGTCTGTTTCAAGGCCCTGCCCTGGCCAACCCCAGCGGTGCAACGGTGGTGCATGGGGACGTCTCCTTGTCCCAACCCGACGCCCAGACCCTGAATATCACCAATTCCCCTGGTGCCATTATCAATTGGCAGGACTTTTCCAACAAACCTGGGGAGATCACCCGCTTTTTACAGCAAAATAAGGCCAGCGCCGTACTCAACCGTGTGGTTGGCCAGGACCCCTCGCAGATCCTGGGCAGTCTGCTATCCAACGGCAAGGTTTTTCTGATCAACCCCAATGGTATTGTCTTCGGTGCCGGTGCCCGTGTGGACACCGCCGGCTTGATCGCTTCATCTCTAAATCTTTCCGATGCGGATTTTATTGCCGGTCAGTACAACTTTGAGGGTGGGGCCAACGCCGGAGCCGTCATCAACCGCGGTTTTATCAAATCGAGCAAGGGAGGCGAGGTCTTACTCATCGCCCCCAATGTGGAAAACAGCGGCATCATTCAGGCCGAGGATGGCACGATCTTGCTGGCCGCCGGGCAAAAACTGACTCTCACCAGCCTGGATGTAGACTACATCAGTTTTGATATCCAGGCCCCGGACAACAAGGCCCTCAATGTCGGTAGCCTGCTCGCCAATGGGGGTGCCGCCGCCATGCTGGCCGGCACAGTACAACAACGCGGTCGTATTGAGGCCACGCGACTTAGCCGTGATGCCGATGGCCGTATTCGTCTCATCGCTCAGGACACACTTGAGGTAAGTGGCACCGTCACCGCCAATGGAAACAATACTGCGGCCGGTGGCAATATTCAGATGACCGCCAACACGGTCACCTTGAACAACGCACGGGTCCTGGCCTCCGGGAAATCCGGTGGGACTGTACTGGTAGGGGGAGATTTTCAAGGTGGCGGTAAACTCACCAACGCACAAAACACCACTATTGATACTCAGTCTACTATTCATGCCAGCGCCACCGGGAACGGCGATGGTGGCAAAATTATTGTCTGGTCCGACGACACGACCACCGTCAACGGTACCCTCAAGGCCAGGGGCGGCCCCACCGGTGGTGACGGTGGCTTTATCGAGACCTCGGGTAAAAAGACCCTTGAATTCAGCCGCCCGGCAGACGTCAGCGCCCCGAAGGGAAAGGCCGGCACCTGGCTGTTGGACCCGGAGAATATCGACATCGACAGCGGCAAGGCCACCAGCATCGAAACCGCTCTCAACCAAGGCAGTAACGTGTCCATCAAAACCTCCGCCACCGGTAGCGGTGAGGGCAATATCACCGTCAGCGCCGGTATCGCCAAGACCGAGGGCGCGGATGCCAGGCTTGGCCTGGAGGCCCATGGGCGTATCGACGTTAACGCCCCTATCAGCTCGACCGCTGGGAAATTGGATGTGGCCCTGCGTGCCGGGACCGGCATTGCCATCAACAGTTCAATCGCCACCAATGGCGGCAGTGTCAGCAGCTTGATTACAGGTGCCGCAGATAACACGGCTGGCACGAGCAACACGACGGATGCTGGAACCGATCCAACGTCCACCGAAGTGACCAATATTGAGACGGCGAATACAAGCACCGACCCAATACCAGAATCCACAACCCACCCCGATGGCGGCACTCTTAGCACAAACGCTATTGTGGAAACCGTCGACACCGCCGGTACGGACTCATCAACGCCCGGTAATATCAGCACTGAGGTGGGTATCACCGATACGGCTACCCTCGCCGATAACAACACCACCATTGAAATCGAGACGGGTGCCACCACCGTGTCGAGTACTGACGTCACCGACATCACGGTGACAACAGATACCGCCATAGACAGTGATATAGCAGCCTATACAGACATTGCTGTTGGCACCTCACCCTCCAACGACGCAACCGTTGTGGAAATCACCAATACGACCACCACAGTGGCAAACACCGATGCCACAGCTGAGGCTGTGACGGACGTGAGCATCCCATCGGAAATAGACGTTACCAACACCGAGACCATCGTTACGGTGGCCGATACTACAAACACAAGCAACCAATCTGAAATCAACGTCAACGGAGAAATTATTACCGACGGTGGCGGCATCACCCTCGACAGTGGTGATACGGGGACCACGCTTGTTTACGGCACCCTGGATGCCTCCAACACGGACACGGGCGAAACCGGCGGAGACATTCGTGTCTTGGGTGATAAGGTCGGCATCACCGGTGAGGCCAAACTGGACGCCAGCGGCGATGCCGGTGGCGGTGAAATTCTCATTGGTGGCGACTTCCAGGGTAAAGGCGAGACCCGCACCGCCGAGTTCACCTATGTGGGTAAAGACGTCAGCATTAAGGCCGACGCGGTCAGCGAAGGTGATGGGGGCAAGGTGATCCTGTGGTCCGACAACACCACACGCTACTACGGCAATATTTCCACCCAGGGTGGCAGTCAATCCGGTGATGGGGGATTGGTGGAGGTGTCCGGCAAAAAGAACCTGATCTTCCTGGGACAGGTGGACACCACGGCGGCCAATGGGGCCATCGGCACCCTATTGCTCGACCCGGATGACATCAATGTCGGGGCAACGGGCACCAGCTTCACCACCGAAGATAACGCACCCACAGATGGCACACTTTCTTTCACCGAGGCGGCAGGCGGTTTGAATATCCTCGCCAGCTCACTGGATGCGGTAAGTGCCAGTATCATCTTGCAGGCAAACAACGATATCAACTTTAATTCAGCGGTCACACTGACCACAACCGGTGCCAGCCTCACCGCACAGGCCGGCAACGACATCAACGTACTCGCCGATATCACCACCAATGGGGGTGATATCACCTTAAATGCCAACGATCCTGCCGGTACCCAGAGCGGTACGGGGATCGTCAAGGTCAGTGCCAATTTGGACACCACATCAGCTGGGGGGGCATCGGCCGGTGCCAATGTCACCTTATCCACCAGTGGCGGCACGGGCAAAGACGTCGACAGCGATTCACGCTTTGAGGGAATCTACCTGAACGGCACTATCAAGGGCGGCACCGGTGGAACTGTCGATCTGGATACCGGCGGTGGCGCTGCCATCTCCAGTAGTGCCACTAATCCCAGGATTATTGCCGACACCATCAAGCTGCAAACCGGAGCGGGTACCGGACCCATCGGCGATGTAGGTCAGTTTATTTACACCCAGTCTGCAGGGACCACGACCACAATAGACATCGGGGGTGCCTCCAACAAGGCCACGGGGGTATTTATCAATCACAGCGGCGGGCTGATCGTCAATACGCTGGAGATCGCCTCACCAGTACAACTCAAGGCCACCGGTAACCTGAGCTTCAACAACACCAACGTCACAACCATAGACACCGGTGGCAACGAACTGATCCTCGACAGTGGCGGAACACTGACCTTAGCTGGGGGGGCGTTGACGGGGAAACAGATAGAACTGAGATCTGCGAACTCTTTTGCTGTCACTCAGGATGTCACTGCCACCGGTAGCGGAGCGGGAGATAACGTCACCCTTGAGGTCACCGGTGCCGGCAACCAACTCGATATCTCCATTGGCAAAACCGTCAGCAGCAACAAGGATGTCTCTCTCATCGCAGATAATATGTCGATCAGCGGCACTGTGAATGCCACTGATTTTGTCTACATCAAACCGACCACTACCAGTAGCGACATCGAACTGGTGAGCTCCGTCGGTAATGGACTCGACATCATGGTCTCTGATTTGGCGAATGTCACTGCGGGTGATACCTTGATCATCGGTGACAAAAACTACACCGGTACCACCCGGGTCCTCTCAGCACTCAGTTCCAGCGGCATCAATGCCTCCACCCTGAAGCTGGCTAATCAAAATATCAGCATCGGTGCAGCAATCGATTTTTCGACCGGTAATGAGAATCTCAGATTCTTGACCGGCAGCGGCACAACCAGCGTCGGTGCCGATATCAACACCGGGTCGGGCGTCATCAATGGCGATGATTTTAGCTTCGGCAATGCCGGCACATTCAGCATCACCGGCAGCTTTAACGCCACCGGTGCCGTCAGCTTCAGCAATGTGTCCGGAACAGCCAACTTTGCCAGCAACTACACCGCCTTCTCCACCTCCTTTAGCAACGGTACCGCAAATTTTAATGGTACCAGCAACTCGACCAGCACCCTGAATTTAAATGGCGGCACTCTGGGGGGCTCCGGCAACTTTTCCAGCGGTACGACTACCTGGACCGCCGGTATCATGACCGGTGCCGGTACTACGACATTCAATGGGCCCACCACAATCAACCCACCCACGCTTTCGGTGATCATCGTGGATGGCCGTACCGTAGAAAATAACGGCACCATGACCTGGACGACCGGCGGAAATATCCGCCTGGATAATGGTGCTATCTTCAGAAACAATAACGGTGGAACATTTGATATCCAGAATAATGGTCAAATCTTCACTTCTACGGGTGCCGCCCCCCTGGTCGATAACCTTGGGATATTCAAAAAGACAGGCGCAGGAGGGACCACCCAGATAGCGGTTTCGATGCAAAACAGCGGACTCATCTCTGCGGAGAACGGCACATTACAGCTAACGGGGGCCACCTTTCTCAACCAGGCCAGTGGTGTAATACAGGGCACAGCCATCTTTGATGGCTCAGGCACAACGCTCACCAACAACGGTGCCTTCAGTCCCGGCACCTCGGCCGGCACGCTGACCTTGATAGGTGGCCTACCGGGCACCGGTACGCTCAATATCGAGCTGGGTGGAACCGGTGCCGGGCAATTTGATGTGCTTAATGTCCCATCAGGATCGGCCGCCATTAATGGCACGCTGAATATTGCCTTGATTAACGGATTCACACCGAACGTGGGCGATACCTTCGATATCGTCACCGCCGCCAGTCTCGGAGGACTGGGGGCAAACATAAACGGACCAGACGGCTATACCTTTGTCCTGGTTGATGCCGGAGGTGGTATCGCCCGCTTGCAGGTCACGGGTATACCGGCGGTGACAGATGGGGTGGCCACACCAACCGACCCCGTTATCGCCAACCCCATTACTACCGCGGCCATCGACCCGACACCGGTCATTGATGCCTTTACCGATTCACTGGTGGTATTACTCGATACCACCAACCTCGAAGACCCTAACCTGGGTACACTGCTGGGCAACGATGACAACACCAGCGATGACGAAGAAGGCATTACGAAGGCACAAAAAAACCAAGACGAAACCGACGCCTCAAACACTGACAGCAAACCATCGCCGAAGAAGGTGCTGTCCTGTAGCGTGGGATAAAATACACGAATATGCCTGATGCCCCTTATAAAGTATCCCCTATCACACTGCTAACCGTGGTCGCAGTGCTCGTATTTGGATTACACCCCCCTACCGCTTACGCGGAGGCTGCAATAGGCAAACTGCTTTACAGCAAAGGTGTGGTATCCGGCCAAATGGAGGGCCGCTCCATCCGTATTCTGGGCCGCGACTCTGATATTTACCTGAAAGACACCCTCACCACCGGCAAAAGAAGCTTTGCCGTAATGGAATTCTCTGACGGCACCAAACTCACTGTGCGACCGGGTAGCATCCTTAAGGTCGAGGACTACGCCCACGGCGACAAACGCGAGACCGCGGTTTTTAGCCTGATCAAAGGTGGACTGCGTGCCATCACCGGCTTGATTGGTAAACTCAACCCGGGGGGATATAGCGTACAGACTCCCGTTGCCACCTTGGGCATCAGAGGAACAGAATTTGACGCCCGAATCTGTGCCCAAGACTGTGCCACCGAAGAAAAGGCGGCCAAGCCAATCGAGGTGGTCACACAATCCAAGGTCATCGCCCGTGTCGCCTTGCGCAAGGGTGGGCTCAAGGGCCGAGACATCACCGGCAAAATCCGCGATATTGCTACCGGTGGCCCGGTTTACAAGGGTGATACCTTAATCACCGCCAAAGATGCCTTTGCGGTGATTGCGTTTCGGGATGACACCCGCATCACCCTTCAACCGGACACTGAGTTTGTGGCCCAAGACTACCGCTACCAGGTTGATCAACCTGGTGCCAGCAACGTGCTATTTAATCTCATTAAAGGTGGACTACGCGCCGTTACCGGGGCCATCGGCAAACTCAACCCCAGCGGATTCAAGGTCCGTTCCCCTACCGCCACTATCGGCATACGCGGTACCGGATTTGATTTTTATCACAGCAACCCCACCCACGCCTGGGTATGGTTAGGAGAAATCACCTTTGAGTCGGCTTCTGGCACCTTAGTCTTAACCGAAGGTCAGACCGTGTTTCTACCCAGGCTCAACGCTAAACCCATAATCCTCAACAAACTACCGGTTTTTATCCAAAAACAACCCGGGCCCAGGCCCGATAAGATCAAAATTGATCTGGATAAGATGTTTGGGGCAACCCAACAACAGGAGATCAAACCCGGTCTATGGGTGTTTGTTCACGACGGACATGTGCGGGTCAATAGCAAGCAAAAGGGCAATAAGAATATTGACCTGGGAGCCGGTGAAGGTGCTTTTGCTGATGGCGATGATGTCGTGCGTGTGGAAATAATCCCGGCCTTCATGCTCCAGGATATATATCCACGACCCGGCCAGCTTGACCCCAGGACTCTGAAATTACTCGGCACCCTCAAGGGTGAACTTAGCAATAAGAATGTCGAGTGTGAGGTAAAGTAGATCTTCTGCCTCGGTTAAGGGCAGATCAAACACATGCGGCTATCCTGTTAATGTTCCCTCTTTCTGCGAGGCTTTGGTGCCCTGCAAAGAGACAAAAAGCACTAGCGGCCACCACCAGGGACAACAAGATGGAGACGCTGTTCATGCACCCAACAGATGATGATGTCTACCCCAGAAGGTCATCGACCTGGCACCGCATCCTGACAACCTTCATTCTGGTGCCAATTTATATTAGTAGTTTTCCTGCCTCAGCAGAATCAACTGTGGCCGGACACGTGTTGACCGGAAACGTACAAGCCACTGATAAGAGCCACTCACAGAACCGCGAAGTTGCCGGTGGCGAGGCATTTATGAGTGGCGAAACCCTCTCCACACAAGACAAATATGCAGTAATCGGCTTCAGTGACGGCACCAGGATAACCCTACGCCCCAATACCGAATTCGTTATCACTGTCTACCACTATGGCCAGGGTCAAAGTGAAGCACTATTTAAGCTAAACACGGGCGGCATAAAAGTTTCCACGGGTAAAATTGCTGAAAATACGCCGTCAAAATTTCGCGTGAGTACACCCTATGGTAACCTCACGCTACCTGATCCCGATATTAAGGGATTGGTCTGTACCAAAGGTTGCGACTACGATGCCGCTGAACCCAAAAATAATAACACTCACACCGGACATATTGCCTTTAGTAAAGGCCACGTCACCATCACCCGCAAGGATCACACCCCTGTTACAAGCAAAGCGGGCAACAAACTTGAAAAGGGCGACACCATAGTGGTTGGTCGTGATGGCCTTGCGGTACTGGTCCTTACCAATGGCCAACGCAAAACCCTTAAATCCGACGAAAGCTATACTATAAAGTAGACCACACAACAGACAAGACAGCACTCATACCAGGCTTTATGTCCGCTGCTCGGAGAGCCCATTTAAAGTCAACGACCCTGAATCTATTCAATCTCATTGGGACCGACATCATTGTCAATAAATTCACCTGTGGGATAAAATTAAATAAAACAATAAACCGGGAGGAGATCACCCTATGACGTCCAGCCACGACATAGCAGGAATAATTAAGCTTCACCACGCCATCATACTTGCGTTTAGTCTGTTTACCTGGAGCCACCCGGTATGGAGCCAGGATGACACGAAACAGGGGGCACAAATATACCAAAAGAACTGTGCCACCTGTCACAACACCGGTAATACCGGTGCACCCACTCTTAACGATACAGCCAATTGGGATAGCCGTCTTAATTGGCCCCTCTGGGTCACCAACCGACGTGCGATAAATGGCTACGGCACCATGCCCGCCCGCGGCGGCAACGATACCCTGTCAGATCAAGACGTTAAGGATGCGGTGGCTTATATGATTGCGCGCATAGAAGCAGGGCCACAAAAAGAAATTGAAAAACCAAAAAAAATACCTCGCCGTAACCAGAATAAGGCAAAACCAAATAACAACAAATACCACCAAACACCGAAAGACCAGGACATCCCCAAAGATAGTTACGGCAATGAAGTCCGCTTGGGCAAAAAGATATTTACTCAAACCTACAAGTACGCGCGTCGCTACGTTGGTAACGGTATGAGCTGTGCCCACTGCCATTTGGATGCGGGCCGTAAGGCCAATGCTGCTCCAATGTGGGCAGCCTATGGCATGTATCCCGCCTACCGACGTAAGAGCAATCGTACCAATACTCTGGAGGAACGCATCCAACAATGCTTTCGATTTAGTCTAAACGGTATCTCCCCGGCCCTGGATGCCCCGGAATTGCGCGCACTTACAAGCTATATGCACTTCCTTTCCAAAGGTGTGCCAGTAGGAGTAAGTATGCCGGGACGAGGTTACCCACAAGTCAAAAAGACCGGATTCGACCCCAACCCTGCTCGCGGCAAAGAAGTCTATAAAGCCAAGTGTGTGTCCTGTCACGGTACAAAGGGGAGGGGCAAGGACAGACCTGGGGGGGGCTACATATACCCACCACTATGGGGCAATGATTCATATAACAAGGCTGCGGGCATGCACCAGATCGAACTTCTGGCCAGTTTCATCAAGGCCAACATGCCCAAAAATAAGGAAGGGTCCCTGAGCAACCAAGAAGCCCTGGATGTGGCGGCATTTATCAATGCCCAGTTACGCCCTGGAGATCCCCGCAAGGGCCTTATCCAGAGTCTATTGGACTGATGAATCCTATGAAGCTCACGGTAATGCGTCGATTCTTTCCCTTTATGCAGTGGCTACCCTCTCTTGGACGTGCCAACTTACGCCCGGACATGGAGGCAGGACTCGTCGGGGCAATTTTAATCCTGCCCCAGGCCATTGCCCTGGCCACTCTCGCCGGCATGCCCCCGGAATATGGCATCTACACCAGCATCTTCCCGGTCATCGTTGCCATGTTTTGGGGATCATCATGGCATACCCTGTCTGGACCCAATACAGCAGTCTGTGTATTGATTGCCTCATCGGTGGCCCCCTTCGCTGCTATCGGCAGCGAGCAATATATTGGTTTTGTGCTGGCACTGACGTTCATGGCAGGCCTTGTGCAGCTGGCGGTGGGAAGCTTGCGACTGGGGGCCATACTCGATTTCGTATCTCACACCGTGATTTCCGCCATCGTCCTGGCGGTAGGCCTGATCATTATTGTATTTGCTGCCAATGCCCTGCTGGGGGTACTGAGCAACCTGGATGAACCCTTTTACATCAGGCTCTACCAGATCATCTATGATATACCCCGGGCCAATGGCTATGCCCTGTTGGTGGGTGGGCTCACCATTATCGCCGGCCTGATATCGCGATATTACTGGCGACGTTACGCCCTGGTCATTGCTGTGGCTGTGGGTATGCTGGTGGCAGGGACCATCAATCTGCTGGTGGGGTCGGCCACCAGTGAATTGGAACTACTCGGTACCCTCAGCATCTCTGCACTGCCCTTTTCTGCACCCCACTTCGACTTAAATTCCATGGCGGTACTCAAGGCGCTGGTAACCAGCGCCCTGTCCATCGCCTTTCTGGGCCTGATGCAGACCATTGTGATCTCGCGTTCTATTGCCGCCAAATCGGGGCAACTTATCGAGACCAACCAAGAGATTATTGGCCAGGGCCTGTCCAACCTGGTGGCACCGTTTATCTCCAGCTTCGCAGGTTCTGGTTCCTTCAATCGCAGCGCAGCACACTACGATGCTGGCGCCAAGACGCCCATGGCCGCAGTTTATGCCTCATTCATTTTGTTATTGGTGGTACTCGTCGCCGCCAAACTAATCGCTTATATTCCCTTGGCCGCTGTAGCCGGTGCCCTGATTCTAGTCGGTATCGGCCTTATTGATACAAAAGAAATCAAACAGGTACTGCGCTCACGCCAAGAGGCAGTCATTTTCTTTATGACCTTTATCAGCGCCCTGGTCCTGGGACTCAACGCGGGGGTCTTTGTTGGCGTGCTGTCATCACTGGTGATCTATCTTTGGTACGCCTCTACACCCAATATTGTACTCGAAGAACAGACCGCCCGGGATGGTCGACGAGTGAACATCGTTACCATTGATGGTGGACTGTTTTTTGGATCGGTGCGTCATGTTGAACGTGTACTCGCCAACCTGGGCGAAAGAGATGGATACAACGGTAGCCTGATCATCCGAACAGACCATATGACCTATCTGGATGTACCGGGTGCCACCTTGATTGCCTCTGAGGCCAAACGCCGACGCGAGCACCAGGGACATCTCTATATTTTTGTTACTCGTGAAAAGATATTAAGTGCTCTGAGCCAATCCACATTTTTTAGTGAATTTGGTGAGGACCATATTATTCAACGCAACCAAGACCACCCCATGAAAGACGTGCTATACCCTTCGCGGATGAAGAAACCCACCAATGAAATACAAGCTACTGATTTGAAGAAAAAATCCAGCACCACATCACAAGCTCATTCTAAAGACTTAAATGAAACCACGGCATTAATCTCAAGTCTGCAAAATACGAAACTCTTTTCCTTGCTCAGTACGCAACAGATCGAAGCCTTACTCAAAGAATCACCGACACAACAAGGCAACAAGGGGGCAATCATTACTGACCCCGAGGTCCCTATATCCGAACACTTTGTGCTATTAAAAGGTCGCGTTGATGTCGAACGCCTGTGGTCACTCCCCAAAGGTGGCGCTAAACGTTCTACCAGTGTCATGGACCCCGACCAAGAGGCTTCGGGTATCGCCGTTCTACAAGCATCGGGGCATGGTGTGCGTATCACCGCTAACAGCGCAATCACCTACCTTTTGATCGACTGTGAGAAATTTGACGAGCTTTTGGGCTGGAACCAACAGCTCGCCGATATGACGGAAACTGATCCGGAAACATCACGCCGCATGTCACTTATCAAACATACCGCTCTATTTCGCCAACTTCCGCTAGAAAATCTCAAGCAGGCACTACAGAGTATGACCCCCCGAGACGTAAAGGGAGGAGAAACCATTATCCGCCAGGGTGAGACCGGTGACAGCTACTTTCTGATTGAGAGTGGAGAAGCCGGGGTGTGGAAAAAAGATACCTTTAGCGATGAAACAGTCTATGCCAACACCATCGCACCTGCGGCACGGCTAGGCCCGGGAGATGGTTTTGGTGAAGAGGCTTTGTTACAAAATGGATTTCGAAGCGCCACTGTGATGATGGCCACACCGGGCCGGTTGCTGGTGATGGACAGACAACACTTTGACGCCTACATCCGACCTTCCTCTATCATAGAAATCGTCCCCAGTGAGGCCATCAGATTTATCGAGGGTAACAAGGTGCAATGGCTCGACTGCCGATACGATCTGGAATATTCCGAGGCCCACATCCCCAATGCCCTGCATATGCCATTAGATCAATTAAGAGAACAACTTGTGGACCTTGATCGGACCAAACCCTGCATCGTTTATAGCCGCAATGAGCGCCGCAGCCGTGCCGCTGCATTCTTACTCACCGAACATAACTTTAAGGTCAAGGTATTAAAGGGCGGGATCATGCTTTGGCCTTACGACCTCGAAAATGAGAAAATCGAATAAATCGAGATCGTCAATTACATACTAAGGAAAACGAAAGTTAGCCGACATCCGCTGATAAAGGATGTCGGCTAACCAATGAACTCATTAGCAACACCATTGGCCATAATATGAAATAGCCTGGTATTAACAAGAGGGAGACGACCCAAATGAAAAAATTATTCAACCGACTCAAAGCGGAGAAGTTGTTTTCCATGCTGACTGAGAAACAGCTCAATACAGTGCTGGAACATAGCAAAATCTACAATGCCGAAGCCAAGGATATAGTCTTCCCTCCTGACAAAGCAATCACCCACTACCTCGTTATCATTGATGGAGAACTTGCTTGTGAACGCCAATATACCAACGCCGATGGCCAGCAAGAGATCCGCCGCAGGGTGCTGAAAGGCTGTGAGGCAGAAGGTGAGATCGCTGTACTCACCGCTGCGGGTCGCGGTTGTGCCGCAAGTGCCTTAACCCCTCTTCGTTACATGCTGATTGAAGGTGATCTAATCGATGTATTTCTTGGCTGGAACCAGCAGGTGTCCCGTGCCATTGTCAATGACCCCAAACTCGCTCACCGCGCTGGACTCGTTAAACAAGTTAATGTCTTTCATCAATTGCCTCTGGAGAACATTCAAGCAGCCTTCAAACGCATGTCAACAATCAAAGTGGATGCTGGAAATACTGTAGTAAAAGAGGGAGACAGCGGAGACTGCTACTATGTGATCGAAACCGGCACTGCGGAGGTATGGAGAACCGACCCCTTCACCGACGAAACCAGTCTGGTTGCAGAATTCGGCCCCGGAGATGCCTTTGGGGAAGAGGCCTTGCTGCAAAACGCGATGCGTAACGCCACCGTCAAAATGACATCGCCAGGAAGTCTGCTGGTACTCCAAAAATCTGACTTTGATGAATTGGTACAGCCCAATTTTCTTGAAGAAATCGAGGCCGATGTGGCCCGGAATATGGTCGATCAGGGTAAGGCAAAGTGGCTGGATTGCCGCTACGAAATGGAATATGAAGAATCTCGTATACCCAATGCCCCCCTTATCCCCCTGGACCGAATTCGAGAAAATACCCACAAACTGGATCCCGATTCCACCTACATCGTCTATTGCCGTAGCGGCCGACGAAGCAAGGCCGGGGCATTCTTGTTGCGCGAGCGAAATATCAAGGCCCTATCCATGATTGGCGGTATCAGCAATTGGCCTTTTGAAATCGATGCCGAAGCCATAGACACCCCCAGCACCGAGACTCAGTAACTGGGAGCCTTAATAGAAACCAGAACCCATCAGACCCTGGAGACCCAAACCCCCAAAGTCTAGCAATAATTCACATATTTTCCTTATGCCTATTACTGATGGAATAAAATTACCCTCTGGTGGCGTCTATCTAAGTGAATTTTAGGGGAACCCCTATTTTTGGCCCAATCGTAGGTAGTAAGTGACTTTCACGAGCCCATCACCGCGGAATAGCCAATACCATCAGCAATCTCAAGGAGATGAATCAGTGAGCGAAATAAAACGCAGAACCTTCCTCAAGGGCAGCATGGCCGGAGGGCTGCTCGCCGTAGCGGCCGGAGCCGGTCTACTGCGCCCTACTCAAGTTATGGCCGCCCAATGGCCCGACAGCGCCTTCAATGCCCGTAGTGTGGACGTAGCAATCAATAGCTTATACGGCAGTTCGAATATCATAGACAGTAAGGCCATTAAAATTCGTGCTCCGCTACAAGCTGAAAATGGCGCCAAGGTGCCTATTCAGGTCCTCACCGATATGCCCGTAGATTCAATCTCTGTCTTTATCAAGGAAAATGTCATGCCCTTGGCCGGTCGTGCCAACTTGAAAAATGCCAGTGGCTTTTTTAGCACCCGCATCAAGATGGCCAAGAGTTCTGACGTCATAGCCGTTGTCAAGTCGAACGGCAAACTCCATTCGGCCAAACTCGCCATTAAAGTAACCGTGGGCGGCTGCGGCGGCTAACCCACTTCGAAGATACAGGACAGAGGAATACAATCATGGCAAGAAAGACAAAAATACGTACCCGTATGCAAGGCGGTAAGGTCGAAGTGTTGATTCTGGTTACCCACCCTATGGAGACTGGCCTGCGCTCTGACAAAAAAACCAAACAAAAAATACCGGCCCATTTTATCCAGACGGTGGATGTCGCCCTGAATGGAAAATCCATGGCCAGCGCAGAATTAGGTATCGGTATTTCTACCAACCCACTACTAGGATTCCGTCTCAATTCAGCAAAAAATGGAGACAAGCTGCAAGTTAAATGGAAGGATAACCAAGGCGAGACGGGTGTTATCGACAGTAAGGTCGATCTCTAAACTCTCATAGAATCCATATCAATCCAATACTGGGCTCATCGGCATTAATATACCTGCAACATAAAACCACCTATGGGTGGTTTTATGTTCACCCAGATCTGTGGAAGACAGCAAAACCTATTTATCAAACTTTCTTTAGGAGCACTCATGGCCCAAGCCAAGATAGGGAAACCGGTCCCGGCCATTTCACTTGAGGCCACCGGTGACCAAAAAATAGAACTGGCCCAGCTAAAGGGTAACAACATTGTTTTGTATTTCTATCCAAAAGATAATACATCGGGATGTACCACTGAAGGAACAGACTTTCGTGATAATCACTCTGAATTTAAACGCCTCAAAACTATCATTCTAGGCGTTTCCCGTGACAGCGTCCGTTCCCATGAGAACTTCAAGAAAAAATACAATTTCCCCTTTGATCTGTTGTCTGATCCTGAAGAAGAACTATGCAAGGCCTTTGCTGTCATCAAAGAAAAGAACATGTATGGTAAGAAATACATGGGGATAGAACGCAGCACCTTTATCATTGACAATAAGGGCGTGCTTCGTCAGGAATTCAGAAAGGTCAAGGTAAAAGGACACATCGAAGAGCTATTAGAGGCAATAAAGGGACTTTAAACCCACCCGTAAAATACACGGGATGAAATCACAACTTGAGTAACACTCCAAGCCCCTGGTGCGATGACACTCTCGCAAAGGCGCAAAGAAAAACAGCTACAGTAGAAAATAATTCTTTAGCATGCTTATGGCCTAGCAAGGCCGATCACTCCTCCAGAACACCCACAAATTCTACAGGGAACGACTGCGTACAAGGGGTGGGGGTACTTATTTGTCTCCAGTCAAGCGCTCGTGGTGGGATTGAAACAAGGCCTCTAAATCATCAATCACCTCTTTTGCAGATCGTCCTTCCATGACATGCTGGGTCACCAGGGTAGTTGATTCATTCATGAGATCGGTAGCGTCTATCATCGGATAGGTAACAGTAAGACGCTGAATGGCCTTGACCACAGTTTCTTCCCCTGGCCGAGAGATCGGTAACGGCTCCTTCGCCACAGTGTCTTTGCGCTCTCCATTTTCCCGGCTATACAAAAACTCGGCAAAATCTAATAAGCCGGCCCGTTTGCTATTCGACAAACCCCGGAATATTGTGGCCAAACGCTGCTCAGGATTCTCGCCCATACTCTTCTCATTACCGGACAACACCAGACTGTCTATTCCGCTGATTCGTTCACCCATCATCACCGGTCTTTTGTTTTTCACAATGATCGTGAGCAAAACCCATGAATTCTTCCATGGCCCGCAGGCGAAACTTCTGACGCTGATAGACCAGGGTAAAGGGTCTAACCAACGGAGGATCAAGCTTGACCGTCGCCAATGTTTTTAGGCCGATTTCCTTAGTCAAGGTGGCTTCTGAAATAATGGAAAGACCAAGACCCGCCTCCACCGCACTCTTAACCGACTCTGGGCTACCAAATTCCATAGCTATGTTCATCTGGCTCAAGCTAGTGCCATTTTCTTCAAAATAACTTGAGATAACATCACGTGTGCCTGAACCCTCTTCCCGGCATAGAAAGGGATAACCAACCAAGTCTGCCGCACTAATTGAAGTCCGCCCCGCCAGCTTGTGGTCATTAGGGCAAATCAACACCAAATTATCGTGCCAACAAACTTCCACAACCAAATTCTTATTGCTCACCGGTGATTCGACAATCCCTATATCAACCTCATTATTTTCCACCATGTGGACAATGCCTATAGAGTTGGACACTCTGACACGGATTTTAACCTCGGGAAATTGTTTTTGGAATTCTCCGAGTAAAGCAGGTATCACATATTCTGCGATTGTAGTGCTGGCCCCAATCAACAGCAGACCCATAACATCCCCGGTCAAACGCCGCACCTCATTATCCATTTCGTTGTACAGGGCGATGATACGATCAGCGTATTGGTAAACCTGCTCACCGGCATCGGTCAGGCTGATTTTGTTGTGGGTACGATCAAATAACCGGGTGTTGAAATATTCCTCCAATTGCCGGATTTGAAAAGTGACCGCCGGTTGGGTCATGTGCAAAGAATCTGCTGCCTTGGTAAAACTCAGCAAACGAGCGACGGTAAAGAAGACTTGCAGGCGGCGATCAGCCATGGAATGTCACCTCGGCAAAAGAGGACGAGTCTTACTTATCGGGACGCCGAAAACAAGCAAAAAAATAGCCTTTCAGAAAAACCTGGGGGCCATTCAAGCTAAATGGGCTCCCACCAAGACACCCAGGCCACAAAAAATGATGGGGCTTACTGCAAGCAAACAACACCTCCTCCCTCATTATATACATTCTTTGCCTCTACCCCACAAAGAGAAAGAGGGCACCGAGGCTCATACCTTTATGCAAAATGCTATTATAACGCTACACATTCAAAAGCCATCCAACTTCAAACGCAGGTCCGTTGGGCTACTGGCATGGTCCAGAGCGACCTCTTCGCTAATTTCACCCTGACGACACAACATAAATAGGCTCTCATCAAAGGACAACATCCCCTCTCCCAAGCTGCCTTTTTTGATCATATCGTTGATTTCCTTACCTTTGAGAGGATCCAGAATGAGTTCACGAATCAACGCAGATACGGTCATCACCTCTGTAGCCACAACTCGCCCTTCTCCATCATGACGGGGCAACAAACGCTGCGCCACAACTGCATATAGATTTTGCGCGATCTTGGACCGTATGGTGGGCTGTGCCGTCGCCGGAAACACTGAGATCATACGGGTAATGGTCTCTGCCGCTGCCGGTGCATGCAGTGTAGTAAAAACCAGGTGCCCCGTTTCAGCTGCAGTGAGCGCAATCTCCATGGTCTCATAGTCACGCATCTCACCCAACAATATGACGTCCGGGTCCTCACGCAAAGTGGCGCGCATGGCACCGGCAAAATTATTGGCATCCACTCCAATTTCCCGTTGCGAAATAATAGAACGCCGCTCCGTAAATAAAAACTCAATAGGGTCTTCAATGGTTAATATGTGCTTGGCATATTTGTCATTAATCTCGTTGATCAGCGATGCCAGAGAAGTGGACTTACCCGAGCCCGTGGCACCGGTAAAAATAACCAGCCCCCGCTCCAGGTCGACAAGGCGGTTTACAATATCGGGCAACCTCAGTTCATCGGGTTTCGGGACATTGGTGTTGATAACCCGCAGGGCCATGGCGACAGAACCACGTTGGTAGTACACATTCACCCGGACCCGGCCAATGCCCTTCAAACCAATAGACAGGTCCACTTGGTAGTCTTCCTGAAACTGATCCCAGTGACTGGGTGCCATAATGGTCTGGGCCAGTTCCTCCATGAAGGTCAGGGTCAACATGGGATATTCATTGACTGGCCGCAACACCCCATCAACCCGGAGAATGGGGGGGGCCTTGGTGCGCAAATGGATATCCGACGCCTTTTCACGATTGGCGTGATCCAGAATCGCACTGAGAAATCGCAGCGGGTTACCCAGCTGCGCCGGATTCTGTGCAGACACACCTGCTTGTGGGTTATTCGTCTCAGACATAACGGGGTATTCTGCTCCCAACGATCATCATTATTTACAATGCAATACCACCCTATTACCCGGCGGCTTCTTTCCCTCAACCGGCAACGCTAGCATAGTAGATGAGCTCCTTGGGCACCAGCTTGGCCTCTGCTACAACATGTGCCGCCCCTCCCGGATTAGCGCCGGGAATACAGTATAATCAGCAAGCTAGGTATTGCTCGGAGAGACTCATGAAATGGCTTGTTAATTCCCCCATCATCCTGTTGTTATGGGCCCATAGCAATGTGGCTGTCCACGCAGCTCCAATGACAATGCGTGATGTGACCCACTATGCGCTCGAACACAATCCTGCCTTACATGCCGCAGAAGCGGCATCGAATGCATCCCGCTACCGTCACAGGGCAGCCAAGGGGCAGCGACTCCCCAGGCTGGACCTGAGCTATGTCGTACGCAGGAGTAACAATCCGTTGGATGTATTTGCCGACAAACTCAATACCCGCCAGCTCACATCGGCTGATTTTGACCCGCTCCAGCTGAATAATCCGGATATTAGCGAGATTCACAACACCCGCCTGAACCTGAGTCTGCCAATTTACACCGGGGGCCGGTTGGGCGCACAAATCCGCCAGGCCGGTGAAGTGGCCTCCGCACACAAATATCGTTACCTGCGCCAACGGGATTTCATCATCTTCCAAACCCAGGCGGCCTACCATGCGCTGGGGGCGGCCATTCGCGCCACTACCATCACCCGAGACGCACTGACTGCGGCCAAAAAACATGCCAAGACCACCCGCAAATTGGTCCGTGATGGGCGCATAGTACTGTCGGACAAGCTCACCGCAGAGGTCTACCAAGCCTCCATGCGCGGCATCCACCAACAGGCCCTGACACAACGCCAACTTGCGGAGAGCCACCTCAGGCGGGTCATGGGCTTACCGCCACAAGACCCCCTGCAGATCCCCACCTGGTCCAAACCCGATGCCTCAATCAACATAGAAACCCGTGACAAGGTGACGCAACGGGCACTGACAAAGAGACAGGATTTGTCAGCCATGCAAGCTTTAATACGAGCCAGTGAAGCAGGCCTGCGCGTCGAACAGGCCGCCTACAAACCTCGCGTTGATCTCATCGCCAGCAACGACTGGTTTGCCAGTAATCCTGCCCTCTCCAACCGCTCCTGGCGAGTGATGGGGGCAGTTCAACTGAATCTGTTTGCGGGTGGCAGCCACAACAACAATATCGCTGCCGCGCACCACGAGGCCACAAACCGGCAGCTCCAGCTAAAAAACCTGGAACTGGATATACTGGATGAAGTTCAGCAGGCCTATGAGCGGCTAAACAGCGCCATACTGCGTTACCAAATTGCGATCGCCAATGTCACCAAGGCCAACAAGACCGTTGGCCTGGTCAACGAACGCTACGGCCAAGGGCGCACCCTGCTGATCGATTTGCTCCAGGCAGAACGTACCCTGCTTGAAACACGCAACGAGGCCCTGGCCTCTGCCCTGACCATAAAAACCCAATGGGCTGCCCTGCATCTGGCCAGCGGCAACATCGCCGACCCCCCAGTGAGATAACACCAACGAGATAACATCATGCAACACAACATCCATAGCTGGCGCATACTACTGCTACTGGGCACCTTGCTCGGCCCCGTGGCCTGTAAACAGGATATTCCAACGACGAGATATACATCTGGGCCAGCGTTATCACGTCCCATTTTCACGACTCAAGCACCGGTTGATGAAAAAAATATCGTGATACCCGGCAATGCCCTGGTCATGCGTGGCGGCATCCCCGGTGTCTTTGTCCTCAGCGACCAGGACCTGGCACGCTTTCGTATGGTCAAACCGGGCAAACAGCGGGATGCCTACACCAGCATCGTCAGCGGACTTCACCACAACGAGCAATTGGTGACAGGTGACCTGTCGGCCGTTCGGGACGGGTCCCCCATCATTGTCAAATAATAGCGGATACATCAGCCATGCCAGACGACACCAACACAAACAAGCATAAACTGAATATTGCAGGCAAGATTGCCCGGACCTTTATTGATAACAAACTTACCGTCCTGGTCATTCTCTTTTCATTACTGGCCGGCATCTTTGCCTTCTGGGCCACTCCCCGGGAGGAAAACCCAAGGATCGTGGTGCCCGCCGCCAACATCATTATCAACAAACCGGGGGCCTCACCCACTGAAGTGGAACAACTTATCGTCAAACCGTTGGAGGCCATCCTGCAAGGCATGAGTGGCGTCGAACACACCTACGGTATGGCCATGAATTCTCAGGGCGTGGTGTCGGTGCAATTTTACGTCGGTGAAGACAATGAAGCGTCGTTGGTAAAACTATACGACCGCATTATGAGCAATCTGGACCGCATCCCACCGGGGACCCAGCAACCTTTGATCAAACCGGTCAATGTGGACGATGTCCCCATCCTGACCGTGTCATTGTCTTCCCAGGACCTGGACGGCCAGCAACTAAGACGCATTGCCCTGGATGTTCTTGAGTACCTGCGACGCGTAGACGACACCTCTGTGTCCGTATTGCATGGTGGCCAGCGTCGACAGATCAACGTGGATCTGGACCTGGAACGTATGCACGACTACAACATCACGCTATTGGACATCAAACGGGTGCTGCAGGCCGCCAATGTTGAGATTGCCTCCGGCACCCTTGTCAGCCATAACCGTGTCAGCACGGTTCAGGCCGGTGCCTTCCTGCGTAGCGCCGATGATGTGGCCGACCTGGTGGTGGCCTTGCATCAACACCGCCCCGTGTTTCTCAAAGACATCGCCCGGATCACGGACGGCCCCGGCGAAATCAAACAACTGCATCGTATTGGCTACGGTCCCGCCTATACCGGCCAACGCCCACAAGACTATGAAGTCCCGGCGGTCACCATCGCCATAGCCAAACGCAGCGGCACCAATGCGGTCACTGTCGCCGATCGGGTATTAAAGGAGCTGCACCATATACGCGACAGCGTCATCCCCGACAACGTGACCATCAATATCACCCGCAATGACGGTGCCCGCGCCAACGATGCCGTCAGCACACTGCTGGAACACCTGGCCATCGCCATCGCCACCATCATTTTGCTGCTGGTATTGTTCCTGGGCTGGCGAGCCGCCGGGGTGGTCACCCTCACCATCCCACTCATCCTGTTTATTACCCTGGCGATCGGGATGCTCGCCGGCCAAAGTATCAACCGCATCACGCTCTTCGCCTTGATCCTGTCATTGGGGCTGCTGGTGGACGATTCCATCGTAGTCATCGAAAATATTTTCCGCCATTACAGCCGACAGGGCGCGGATCGTATCAAGGCTGCGGTGACTGCGGTCAACGAAATCGGCACCCCCACTAACCTCGCCACCTTCGCCGTCATCCTGGCGTTCCTGCCCATGCTGTGGGTCACCGGCATGATGGGGCCTTACATGGCACCTATTCCCTTCAACGTCCCGATCGCCATGCTCACCTCCCTGCTCATCGCCTATACCGTGGCGCCCTGGGCCGCACGGCGCTGGTTGCAGACCCGTGATGCCATACAACATGCCGAGCACCCACCCAGTGCCCTGGAAAAGGCCTATGGCACCCTGCTGCAACGCCTCCTGGCCTCGCCCGGACTGCGCCGGAAATTCTGGTTCGGGGTCATGGGCCTGATGGTCCTCACCCTCATCATGCCGGCCCTGGGACTCGTCAAATTCAAGATGCTGCCCAAAAATAATACCAACACCTTCAATATCACCCTCGATATGCCGGAAGGCACCAGCCTGGAGGAAACGGATCGCGTAACACGGCGAGTCGGCGACATCCTGCGCCAACACCCATCGGTGGAAACCTACGAACCCACCGTTGGACGGGGGGGGGTCATCGACTTCAACGGCCTGCTGCGGGGCAGTGGCCTCAAGGTGGGCAGCCATGTGGCGGAAGTCAGGGTCAATCTGTACGACAAACACAAACGTGACCAATCTTCCATCGATATTGTGCTCGACCTGCGCGCACCCATGGCCGACCTGGCCAAAGAAACGGGGGCCAACATCAAGCTGGTGGAGGACCCGCCCGGCCCGCCGGTGCGCGCCACCCTCCTGGCAGAACTTTATGGCGAGGACTATCAACAACTCCAGACCCTGGCCAGGGAGATCCGGACTCAGGTCTTTGCTAGCACCGACGATGTGGTCGATATTGACGATTCCGTTCCCGCCGAGACCACTGAATACCGGCTCATGGTGGACAGCGGCAAGGCCCTGCTGGCGGGGATACAGCCCGCCCAGGTTGCCGATACCCTGCACGGTTTCCTGGCCGGGCGTCGCGTGGGTACCGTACACCTGGAAAATGAGAAAGAACCCGTCCCCATCCATTTACAAATCCCCGCCGCCGACCGCATTGAGCCGTCGGACCTGGGACAGATCTTCTTCACCAATCCACAGGGCAAACAGGTATCGCTCAGTGCGCTGGCCAGCCCGCAGGCACGTATCGCCCCCAAACACATTTTGCACAAGGACCAACGGCCCGTGGTTTACGTTACCGGTGAACTGGCCAAGACCAGCCAGGTCTATGCCGTGCTCCGTATGTGGAACTACTTGAAAGACCATCCCCTGCCCAGCGGGGTCAAACTCAAACAGTTTTTTATGGCCGCCCCCGACAGCACCGGCATCAGCCTGCGCTGGGACGGTGAGATGCGCCTGACCCTGGATGTGTTCCGTGACCTGGGTTCCGCCTTTGCCTTGGCCATCATCCTGATCTACCTGATCCTGGTGGGCTATTACCGTTCCTTTGCCATCCCATTTATCGTCATGGGGGCCATCCCGTTAACGGTTATCGGGGTCTTGCCCGGTCATGCCCTGGCCGGACAGTATTTTACCGCGACATCAATGATCGGCATGATTGCCCTGGCCGGTATCGTGGTGCGTAATTCATTGCTGCTCATCGACTTTATACTCGCCCACCGGCGTCATGGACACAGCCTGGAGGATGCTATCCTGCAGGCAGGCACCACCCGCCTGCGCCCCATCCTGCTCACCGCCGGAGCGATTATCCTCGGCACCTTTATCATGGTCTTTGACCCGGTCTTTGGCGGCCTGGCCATCTCCCTGATCGCCGGCACCTTCGCCTCCACCCTGCTGACCCTGCTGGTCATCCCGTTAGGCTACTACGTGTATGCAACCCGGGGGCAGGCCCCAAAGACCTGACTGTGCCGCCAAGCGCACAGGGATGTGTCGACCGCATTCCGTTGATAGCGATGTCGGGCAACCGATGAACTCATGGATTAACGGCAAGTGCAGACAAAAAAAGGGGCGCATAGCGCCCCTTATGGAAAACGTGGTGTGTAAACTTTAAATCATGGACAAGCCGTAGTCTCGCTGGGCACCTTCCCCACCAACAGTAGAAAGTTTTTGAACGGCCCCATATTCTTCATGGCCTCCCACATGGGGCCCTCGAAGCCCAAACGCCCGAACATCATCGCCTTCATGGGGCCGTACTCCCCCTTACCCATCTCGATCCAGCGCTGGGTCTTGGCGTACATCACATAATCGACACCACTGTCCAACTTTTGGTGTTGCACGGCGCCGCCATAGGTACACATGGCCTTACCCTCTTTCTCGGAGATACTCACCTCCACCCGTGGGCTCTTTTCACAATCATCACGATAAAAATGGATGATCTTGTAACCTCGACCCTTGTCGTTTCCCGACCAGCCGGATTTAGCCAACTCCTCGGTCAACACCGGGTCGCCATTCCAGGCCTCACAGGCCGCGGTGGCCCAATCTGCTGACATCATCAGCGGACCTTCTGCCTGGGCCGGTATTGCAATCGCCAGCAAAAAGAATCCCAGACCCATCTGCCGCAGTACTGCCGAATTCAATTTTAATCTCATCATGACTGTCCTCCACCTCAATTTTGATCCCGTACCCTATGGCCAGAACCTGTTTATCGTATGAGTATATTCTTCTACGCTTAAATAGCTGGAGAAAAAAAGGGCCATGGTCTCCCATGGCCCTTCATCGTATCTCCTAACCGATTAAGCGGTATCCAACCTAGAACTTGAAGTCCACCGAAAGTGAATACTGCTTCATCTTAAGTTCAATGGTCTCAGCCGGATTCAGCATACTGGGGCCAGAAACAGAATTGCTTGGAGCGTACATGACGGCCACATTAATTTGCTTGCCGTTATTCAGGTCCTTGCCGAAGCCAAAGGTAAAGTGATTTTCCACCACCCCTGGGGCCAGAATATTGAGGGTGACCTCAGACGGATCGATAGGCTGACTGCCGGTGGCAAAGCCCGCTCGCCAAGTCCAACCGCCACTCACCTGACGTTGATAACCAATCTTGAAGGCGGTCATATCACTCCAACCAAAACCGGCACCGGCGCTGCCACCAAGACAATTGGCGGCGACACCCGCCATACAACCGGTAGTCAGCACCGAACTGGTGTTACCTACCGCATCCACGTCGGAATACCAGATCTGCTGGATATCGAAGGTCACCGCAGACTTGTTGTCGGGTTTGAAGGCCATACCGACGGTAGCAGTGGCGGGAATATCGAACTCACCAGCCTTGGGGTACAGACCGGCATACTTACTGTCGAACTTATTGCTGATCTTGGTCTGATAAGAAGCTCCAAGACTAAACTGCGAGTTCACCTCGGCCAGGATACCGATCTTGCCACCAAAGCCCCAAGTGCTGTCTACACCGGTGTTGGATAGCTTAGTAGGTGCAACCGAAAACCCACCGAAGGCCGCCAGACCATCTGCCTTAAACCGGGAGTGGTTGATGATGCCGGTAATACCGACGGCTACCTTGTCATTCAGCTTACGGGCATAGGTGGTATTGATAAACAATTGTTTATAGTCGATACCCGCATTGGGGTCACCGGCACCACCGCCACCAAACGTCCCTGCGCCGAATGCAGTATCGGCATCGGCATACTCTGAATTCATGCCGCCATTACCGAACACGGTGACACCAATGGAACTGTTTTTGTCTAACATCTTGTTATAGGCAAAGTTCGGGATCAAAAAGATCTCGTTATCGCTCTGCACCGGCCCACCCACGAAGGGTGGAAAGGAACCGTTAGTGCCGGTAACGGTGTATTCACGAATAGGGCTGAATGCTGTAACACCAACAACACCGTTATCGCCCGTCAAGACCATACCGGCGGGATTGATGGCACCAATCATAGCATCCTGGGCCAGGGCCACACCGGCACCCCCCATACTGCTCTGAATGGCCCCATAGCCATGTGAAAAATAACCCAGTGTCGCGTTACTGGCAGGTGCCACGAGACCCAGTGCAGCGGCCACAGCGAACGTGAGAGTTGTTTTTTTGTTCATTTGTAAGTTCCTCCTCGGTAAAAACGGTCAAAGGGTGTCACCACCCAATTGTTAAGGGTCCGCCAAAAATGATGGCCCATGCTAAATAAAATGCAACCGGATTACTTTTAAAACCACCCTCTGCCCAACCTTGTAAGTGGCCAGGTCAGAAGAATTGATGGAAATCATGGACCTATAACATTGGCGTGTCAATATATAATTGTATACTAACATAAGGGTATTTTGTCCTGGCTGACCCAGTGTCCTCCAGGCTGGAATACTGCCGAAATTGCTGGGTCCATAATCAATCTGACACCCATTCTTGGCATCACCACCTGCAATATAACGATAAGTCCACAGTGAAAATATGACTCAACATAAAAAAGGGTGCTGTTTTATGGCACCCCTTCTCATCTCCAGGCAGTCCAAGCTGCTGGTTGTTATATGTAGAGACTGATATCCGCGTCCCCGGCAAAACCGAGAAACATGGAAGCGCCGGCAAACTCCACCCCGTCAATAAACTCGCTGGGGCCAAAATCAAACAAGTCCACGGTCATCTGACAACCAATCAACTTAACATCGGCCTCTATACACAGGCTGCGTAGCTCCTCCACGCTGGCTATACCCTTGGATTTCATCCGGGATTTCATCATCACCGTCATCATGCTCTGCATACCCGGCAAGGCCTGCAACAGCACCGGCATAGGCACCGTCACCGGTCCCATCTTCATGGGCATTCCCGGATTGCCAAGGGAACTGATCTTGAGTTTGAGATTTTTACGCAACAGCTGGAGACCGTAGAAGGTGAAAAAAATCTGCACCTCAAATCCCAGGGCGGCGGCCGTAGACGCCAGGATGAAAGGCGGGTAGGCCCAATCCAGTGTGCCCTTGGTCGCAATAATTGCCATCTTCTTTTCTGCCATAATTTCACCTCCAATAGTGTTATGTTGTCACTCACCCGCCAAGCTGTATTTTCTACCCACCATGGTTTTGCTCCTCCAAACTGCACCAGCGGCTACCCAAATGTAGACTGGGTTCAACCCGTGACTCCAAATCCCGTCATCTCGACTGACACCCGGCGGCCAGTCTAGTACATATATTAGCAAATCAGCAAATACTTTTTTAATAATATTATGTTAGCTTCTTGGGGTGTGCCTTGCTGTTCAGCAATGCTCTGTTTTTCGCTACAGTAGGGCCAAGGCGTGAAACCAACGCTTTCGACCCAAGGTCCGCAGTCTGTACGGCCTGGGTAAGGGAACGGCTTAACCACACAAGAGTCGAACGATAAACAGCGAGTAACACTTACATACTTTTAGACAAAGGCAGCCAGCGTCCCATGATGACAAACACACGACACCTGAGTTTTCTGATCACCCTTTTTATGGTCGTCATCACCCCGGCAGGGGCCCAAATTGGCGACCTACCTGACTTGGGGGATCAATCCGCTGCCATTATATCCGCAGCCGAAGAACGTGAACTGGGTGAAAATTTTATGCGTTCGGCCCGCCATCAACTGCGCTTTTTGGATGACCCCGAGCTTAATGCATACATCCAGTCACTGGGCTACAAATTGGCCAAACTCAGTGGCTCCAGGCAAAAATTCCATTTTTTTATCATTAACGACAATAGCCTCAACGCCTTTGCAGTACCCGGGGGCTTTATCGGGGTGCATACCGGATTGATCTTGACGACCCAGACCGAGGCCGAACTGGCCTCAGTGCTGGCCCACGAAACCGCCCATATCAGCCAGCGCCACCTGGCGCGAATGATTGCCCGGTCTAAGGAAAAAAGCTCCCTGCCCACTATCGCCACCCTCATTGCCGCCGCCATGCTCGGTGGTCAAGCCGCCGAGGCAGCCATCGCCATGACTGCCGCAAAATCGGTCAAAAACCAACTCGATTACACCCGGGAATTTGAGCGTGAGGCGGACCGTGTCGGTATGCAAATACTGGCCAAGGCCCAATTTGAACCCCGCGCTATGTCCAGTTTTTTTCAACGTCTGCAGACTTCTTCCCGAATCTACGACATGGGGGCCCCAGAGTTTTTACGCACCCACCCCGTTACCTCCAATCGAATCGCCGAGGCCCGCGCACGGGCCGACCGCTATCCCAAGTCATTTACCCAGGATAGTGCGGCATTCCACCGCTTCCGTGTCCGCGCACGGGTACTATCGAGTGACGACCCAGAACAGACAGTCAAATATTTTATCGGCGGCCTTAAATCTGGAAAATTCACTAATGAAAATGCCTACCGCTATGGCTATAGCTTGGCCTTACTCAAGGCCAACCGCCTTGGTGAGGCCAACAAACAAGTGGCACTGTTACTATCACGCAACCCAGGCGAGATTGATTATCAAATGCTTAAGGCCGACATCGACTTGGCTATGGGGCGCCTGAGTGCATCCCTTGACCTGCTGACCCGGGCCCACCAATCCTATCCACATAACCCTGTCATCAACCAACGTTATGCGTCAGCTCTATTGCGAGGCGGACAGGCGGACAAGGCCAAGCAATTGCTGCGTAAGGTATTGCGTAAACACCCAAACAATCCGGTACTCTACGAAATGCTTGCCGATGCCGCCGAAAATAGTGGCGACCCCTTGACCTCTCATCGCGCCTTGGCAGAATTCTATTATTTGAGCGGCAATGCCCACGCCGCTATTGATCAACTCAAAATCGCAAGTCGCTATACCAGGGGAAACTTTTATGATCAGTCCGGTGTGGATGCACGCATGCAGGAAATAAAAGACGAAATAACGCGCTATCAAAGCCACTGATGACAGCATCTTTGGCGGAGCCAAAACTGAGCCCCGATTAGGTGGGCTTGGCAAAAACTGCCACTACGCTAGACGGAGAACCGAAAACCGGAGCGTTCCTTAATAGCAAACATTGTTTGGCTGCCAACCGTGACACCCATAGGCAATCTCACTATATTAGTAATTTCTAATATTTCGATATGACGCTCCCCGGTTTTTACTTCTTTGGTGATCGGGTTGCGCTCGTCAATTTGGTGTGGTATTTCTTCTCGTGGACCAATTGAAAGCAGTTTCAACTGCAAACCCGAGTCCAACAGGAAATCCAGCCGTATACTAAGAAGATAACGATTTTGGTCCCTGTAAATTCTGGTTTTATTGTTCACAACTATTATTCCCTATTTTTAACGAGGAGGATGTAATGCGGAAATCCAGCACTTTCATTACCACCCTTGGTGCAGTTGCACTGATGATGGGTGGGATGGCAACTGCACCGCAGGCAGTCGCGGTCGGCGAAATGCCGAGCAAGAAGGTCTGTAAATCAAAACCCAAAGACCCTGTGGTCGCGGGTGGGTGCATCGCCACTGACCGCAAAAAAGGCAATTGCATGGCTTGCCACAGCTTTGCCGGACTAGAGAAGACCCGATTGCAAGCCGGTAACGTTGGACCACCTCTCGTCGCCATGAAACAACGCTTCAAAGATAAGAAGAAACTGCGTGCCCAAATCTGGGATGCCACCAAGGCCAACCCGCAGTCCATGATGCCACCATTTGGCAGGCACAAAATCTTGTCTGAGAAAGACATTGATCTGATTACCGCGTGGGCGCTTAGCCTGTAGTGGCAAACAGATTTCAGTAGTAGCACAATTACACAGCTATGTAGGAGAAGGTAACAATGAAACGTAGAACGTTTATGAAGGGCAGTCTCGCGGGAAGCGTACTGGCGGTCGCCGCCGGTAGCGGCCTGCTTAAGCCCACCGATGTCCTGGCAGCAGGATGGCCGAAGGGGGCGTTTGACGCTCAAACCGAAGCCGATATGCTGAGCAGCCTTTATGGTTCGAGCAGCGCGGCCGCTAGCGGAAAAATCCGTATCAAGGCCCCGATCCAGGCAGAAAATGGTCGCGTGGTACCGGTCAAGGTACAGGCCGACTTGGCTAATGTGGAGGCTATCGCCGTCGCCGTCGCCAAGAACCCACGCCCCCTCGCCACCAGCGTCAATCTGAGCGGTGGTGCAACCGGCTATTACAGCACCCGCATTAAAATGGGCAAGACCTCCAAGGTCACTGCCTATGTTAAAGCTGGCGGCAAGCTGCACACGGCTTCCAAGACGGTGAAAGTAACCGTTGGCGGCTGCGGCGGTTAAACCGGGCTTACGCTTAACATACGAGGACTACGAAATGGCTAGACTGACAAAGATCAAAACCAGGAAACGTGGTGATTCCACAGAAATCCTGGCACTGGTAAACCATCCTATGGAAACCGGTAGGCGCAAGAACAAGAAGACCAAGCAAAAGGTTCCGGCGCACTACATCCAGAAAATGTCCTTCGAACTCAATGGTAAGGTGGTTGCAGAAGCAAACTTGGGACCTGCGGTCTCCAAGAATCCTCTGACTGCCATCACCATTAAAGGCGCCAAAGCTGGCGACAAAGTGAAGGTGAGCTGGACCGATAACAAGGGTGAAAGCGGCGGTGCCACAGGGGCCGTATAACTTTTCAAGCTTATTATGGGGATCGCCGGATGACTACGATCCGGCGACATTCCAGCCTTAGGAGGAAAATAATGAAGAAGCTTATTATTGCAGTAACGGCTTTTGGACTTTTAGCGCTAGGTTCGCTATCGGTTCAGGCCAGCCCTCAAAGTGACCTGAAGGCATTTCAGGGATACTTCAAGAAAAAGTTCCCCAAAATCAAATTTGACGATTACTCAAATGGTCTCTATGCCCTCCCCGAGGCCGCCGACCGGCGCGCTGAATGGGAAGCTATCGAGGAGTTCCCGCCCTACGAGATTGACATCGCCAAAGGCAAGAAGTTTTGGGTCGCAAACAAACTGGGCACCTGTTTCAAAAACGGAGGCCAAGGCATCGCTCAAAACTATCCCTACTGGGACAAAAAAACCAAGATGGTCCGTACTGCGGAGCTGGACATCAATGCCTGCTTGAAACGACAAGGCAAAAAGGCCATCAAGAAAGGCAAACTGGCAACCGTGACCGCCTATTTCTTTTACATGGCGCGGGGCAAGCGGATCAAACTTGATTTGTCGGATCCTGGTGCCATCGCTGAATACGAAAAAGGCAAGCACTTCTTCTGGGCCAAGCGTGGCCAGTTGAACTTCTCTTGTGCCAACTGCCATATCGGCGGATCGGGCAAGCGGGTCGGGGGTAACATCCTGAGTCCAGCCCTTGGACACGGTACCGGATTCCCGGCCTACCGATCCAAATGGGGTGGTCTGGGCACCATTCACCGCCGCTACAAGGGCTGCAACAAGCAAGTACGGACTGCGCCATTGAAGCAGAACCATAAAACGTACCGTGCACTGCAACTGTATGAAACATACATGAATACAGGCCTGCCTTTGACAGCACCCAGCAACCGGTTCTAACACCTACTGCAAATGGGTACGAGGCCCGGCCCCAGTGGCCGGGCTTTTTTTTATCCCTAAAATACATAGAAATCCAACACAAACCACATATAGTTGGAATAGCCCCAGACCCTGTAGCGTCCTATATCGGGGTAACATACACAAAAGTGCGTTACACTGCCCCCGGCTAATTATTACAACAGACCGATTGATATTGATGATGGAGTCAAGAAAATGAGCCTTTCCCGACGTGAATTCCTTCAGTTGCTGACCGCAGCCAGTGCCGCAGGATTCGCCCTGCCAGGCTGCGACAACAGTAGTACCACTACTGCGCAGACCGCAACCCAATCTGCTACGCCGACCGACCCTTATGAGCTAAAATCGTTTGGCAATGTCTCTTTTATGCACTTTACCGACTGCCATGCGCAGCTACTACCATTGCATTTCAGAGAACCCAATATCAATTTGGGTTTAGGTAATGCCTATGGCAAAGCCCCCCATCTGGTCGGTAACAAATTCCTGAAACATTTCGGCATCAAACCCGGTACGCGTGAGGCCTATGCCTACACCTACCTGGACTATGTCGAAGCTGCGCGCCAATACGGCAAGGTCGGTGGTTTCGCCCACCTCGCCACCCTCATCAAACAGATCAGGGCACAGCGCCCCAGCGCCCTACTGCTGGACGGCGGCGACACCTGGCAGGGTTCGGCCACCGCCCTGTGGACCCAGGGCCAGGATATGGTCGATGCGAGCAAACTGCTCGGTGTGGACATCATGACCGGGCACTGGGAATTCACCTATGGAGCCGAACGGGTACAAGAGATCATTAAGAATGACCTTGATGGGCAGATCGAATTTTTGGCACAGAATGTGGTGGAAACCACGTTTGAAGACCGAATTTTTAACCCTTATACCCTCAAAGAGCAGAATGGCATCAAGATCGCCATCATCGGTCAGGCCTTCCCTTACACACCGATCGCCAATCCTCGCTACATGATCCCGGATTGGAGCTTTGGCATTCGTGATGAGGCCCTGCAAGAACTGGTGGATGAGGTGCGGGGGAAAGGTGCCCAGGTTGTGGTGGTCTTATCCCACAACGGGATGGATGTAGACCTCAAGATGGCCAGCCGAGTGACCGGCATTGATGCCATTATGGGCGGTCACACCCATGATGGTGTACCGGCACCCAGTATTATCAGCAACTCAACCGGCAAGACTCTGGTCATTAACTCGGGATCAAACGGTAAATTTCTCTCGGTGCTGGATTTCGATGTCAAAGGTGGCAAGGTCAGCGACTATCGGTTCAAGATGCTGCCGGTATTCTCCAATCTCATCAAGGCCGATGCCCAAATGGCTGCCTATATCGACAAGGTCCGTGCGCCCTACAAGGCCAAGCTTGAGGAAAAACTGGCCATCACCGACAGCCTGCTGTATCGACGGGGCAACTTTAATGGCACCTTTGATCAACTGATCCTGGATGCCCAAATAGAGGTCCAGGGTGCTGATATGGCGTTCTCTCCGGGATTTCGTTGGGGCGTAAGCCTGCTACCGGGAGAGGCCATCACCCGTGAGGCCTTAATGTCCCAGACCGCCATCACCTACCCCAAGGCCACACTCAACACAATAACGGGCGAAAATCTGAAGGTCATCATGGAGGGTATCGCCGACAATCTGTTCCACGAAGATCCCTACTATCAGATGGGTGGAGACATGGTACGAACCGCCGGATTAAAATACACCATTGACCCCACCGCAAAGATGGACCACCGAATCAGCGATATGGAAATAAACGGCTCGGCGGTGGAGGCTAGCAAGGAATACACTGTTGCTGGCTGGGCTGCAGTTAATCCAGTACCGGAGGGTCGCCCCATCTGGGAAGTCGTTGAGGAATACCTGAAGGACATCAAGGTCGTCAAAATAGACAAACCTAATGTGCCAAAACTAAAAGGATCCAGCGGCAACCCAGGTATTGCGAATATTTAAAATATCTTGAACACAAAAAGGGCTCCTCGGAGCCCTTTTTTATTGTGCTTAAGCACCTAAGTTTGGTTCACTCCACCCCCCGAATTGCCAGCAATCCCTTCCATGGGCTTCACTTAATATTATTCCTGGCGACCTCTTTTACATATATGCGTTTCAGGTTCCACACCAAGCAGACCAGACTCCATTCGCCTTGCACCGCAACCACCCCGCGAAGATGAAATTGCCGAAAGCCCATCACCTCCTTGATAATGCCGAATGCCGTTTCCACCGTAAACTCGCACCTACTGTAGGTTATCTTGTAAAATTTTATTACACAATACACTTGCTCTGGATTGATCTTTCGATAAAGATTTAATTTAATACGATCAAATACCAGAGCGTGGCCCTCCTTCTGACAACCCCACTGTATTAGCACATAGCCCCTCAAGAGCAACTTGCTAAGTAACGCATGGTACCCCATGACCAAAACAGAAATACGTACAAGCACGTATATTTACCTAAAAATTCAGGCTCTACAGAAGAATTTATGGATAAGGACGGGGTTCATGTATTCGAAACTTACTTGATGGTATATTGGCTTTTGGAGAAAACACCGAAATACTTTTCACACATCATTTTGTAATGGGTCAACAGGCCTTACAAAATCTGGCGAAGCATACATCATGGACGAAACCGCAACGACCCCCCTTTCCCTCCTGGAGAGGGGACTAGGGTTCATATCTACCCACAAATTTTCTTGTAGGGCCAAAATTTATAACTCATATTTTCGCTATTTATTTGTGAGCGTAGAATAGCGCCCACAAAAATCACCGCCATGCCAAATTTGATGAGAAAATCACAATATCTACCTGAAATTGATGGCTTGCGCGCAATTGCCGTTATTAGTGTGCTGCTCTTTCACCTTGACTTTAAAGCTTTTAGCGGTGGGTATATTGGGGTAGATGTTTTCTTTGTGATTAGTGGATTTCTTATCACACGCATTATCAGAAACGAGATATTATCAACTGGGGCATTCAGCTTTAGAAATTTTTACATCAGAAGAGCACGAAGATTATTACCTGCATTATACTTCACCCTAAGTCTAAGTTTCATCTCAGCATTCCTACTTTTCTCCCCACAACAACTTCAGCGATTTAGTGGAGCCCTAATATCATCTATTGTTAGTCTATCCAATTTTTATTTTTGGAATGAAGCCGGATATTTTGATACTGAAACCCACTACAAGCCTTTACTACATACTTGGTCTCTAGGTGTTGAAGAACAGTTTTACCTTGTCTGGCCACTAATCCTTGTTTTTCTGTTAACAAAGATACCTGGAAAATCAGCACCCATTGTTCTTGTCATGGGTGGCATATTCAGTTTACTTTTAAATTTCATATTTGCTGATGGACAAAGTAGCTTTCTAACATGGGTTTCTCCAACTATTGCAAAATGGTTTGAAGATGGCCCATCTACAATTTTTTTCCTTGCACCATTCCGTGTTTTTGAGTTCGTAATTGGAGCTTGTATTGTTTGGCTAATCAAATATCAAACTAAGAGCAAAATAATTTCTGAAATGATGCTTATTATCGGTCTGGGCATGATTACTTATCCCGTCTTTACTTACACCGAAGAAACATTATTTCCCTCGTTCAATGCTATTTTGCCCTGTGTCGGGGCTGGACTGGTTATATTTTCTAGCCATGCCCAATATTCAGGAAAATTGCTGCGCAATCAATTTACCAGAGGTCTGGGATTGATTAGCTACTCACTTTATCTTATACATTGGCCCATCATCGTTTTTTACAACTACTGGAAGATAGACAATCTAAACCTGACCGAAAAGTCCACAATAACTGTCGCGTCAGTGCTAGCAGCAGCATTAATGTATCGTTTAATCGAGCAACCCTTCAGACGTCAATCCAATTTTATAAATCAGCTGTCAATGGGAAGTTTTGCTCGTGCCAATGCACTACTCGCTCTCGTTATTGCTCTTCCCGCAGCAAGTGCATGGGCATTTGGAGGTTGGGCCTGGCGAGTTCCTGTATTGACGACCGAAATTAGCGCCCAAATTGCAAACAGCCGCCAATTCCAGAAAGATAACTACGGAGGGGAAGGTTTCCCTGATATTGGCTGGATAAGGGGTCAGTCACCTGCCGACATTGTCTTAATGGGTGATAGTCACGGCCGTCATTATGCTTATGGTATTGATAAGGTACTATCAGAGAAAACGGGGCTATCAGTATATAGCGTTACCGGGCTATCCTGCTTCCATCTGCCGGGGCTGACCAGAGTGACAGGAAAAGGCCCAAATTGGGACACAAAATGTCCTGGGCGAGTAGAAAAAGCATTGCGTATAATTTACGAAAGCCCAAAGACAGTCGTTATACTGTCCCATAGCTGGGAAAGCCAATTGAAAAGAGCTGGATTACTTCACAATGGCAAAAGAAGTGATGTGACCCCTACTACTGAAGATATTATCTCATCGATTGTTGAGTTTAAACGACTGATCGGAGACAGGACTCTTGTCATAATTGGAAACGTCCCTAAAACCGGTGGTTCCGCACCTCTGGAATTGCTAACAAGGCCCACATTTATTCCTACGTACACAAACGCCAGCCCCCTCTTCAAACCACGAACCAAAGGCAGTGGTCTAAAATTCAATCGGGTTCTGAAGGCCTATGCAAAAAAAACGGGGCTTTACATTTTTCTTGACCCCTATGATGCGCTCTGTGATCAGGCGCGATGCAACAACTTGGCCCCATCAAGCAGGCTGCTATACAGCGACAGGAGCCATCTGTCTAAGGTGGGGTCAGAATACGTCATAGATTATTTTAAAGATGAACTAAAAAAGGCACTTAGACTGAACTAATACGCCACCTAGAAACAGATAGCCACAAACCATCCTTATGCTATCACGGCCCTGGTACCAACTAGCACCCTACCATAATCAGAGTGAGAGACATTGTTTTTAGGGATGGTGACCACTTGTCGAAAATATGGTGGGCCGTGCTGGGATCGAACCAGCGACCACCTGATTAAAAGTCGGGTGCTCTACCGACTGAGCTAACGGCCCAAATACATGAAAATATTACAGCGCCCTTGGCACATCTATAGGCTGTATCAAACCCCAGCCCCACCCACTCTGGAACAGCCAAAAAGGTGGGTTAGCAAAATCCTGGAGGCCGGATTATACCTTCACGGGACGGCTCTGTCCCGTGAAGATGACGAAAAATTAAACCGCTTCGAGCTTGCGCATGGCCTTGGGTAGTATGCGCATATCCACCAAGGAACTGACCAGTGCAGAGTAAAAGCTGGCCTCGGCCTCATACACCATCCGGTAATATTGAATCTTCATGGTTAGGGCACTGCCAAACAAGATGAAGACAAATACCAATATTGACCCAAGGGCCAATGTGGATACGCCAGTAATGGCCTGACCGACGGTGCAACCCATGGCCAACACCCCACCCACACCCATCAATGCCGCACCAATAACATGCTTTAAAAAGTCACCAAATGAAGCGAACCACTCAATGCTGAATCGTTTCGCAAAAATAGCGTATAAAAACGATCCCACAATAACACCGAACAGGGCCATGACCCCAAAGTTGATGAAGCTGACTTCAGTTGGACTCGACAGATAGCGCCAGGTATCACCCGCAGGACTGATAAAAGTATAGGATTGGGCCATCACCCGACTTGGAATTTCGTCGGCAAATTCCGCGTAGGCCTTCCATTCCTCACCCATGGAGCCCGCTGTAATGTACCAGCCCGCAACAATCACCGAACCAATGACAAATCCAGCGAGTACATTATCAAATCGACTGCGAAAATCTGTGGATATAAACACAAATATCGCTAAGGCCAGGACAATTAAACCACCCAACACAAAATGCAACATAGAGGGGTCCTCCATGCCGACCACACCACCGATAATAGCGCCAAGCTCCTGACTCTGAATACCTAATGCAGCTAAATCCACGGTAGTGGGTTGAATCCAGGGCATGAAATAGTTGGTAAAAATACCTTCACCCGGCGCCAGGGGGTCCTCCCCCCACAACATCATGTATGCAAAGGCAGCAATAATGGCAAGCACAACAATAGATTTGATATTACCACCACCGATACGCACCAAAGTTCGCTGGCCACAGCCACTTGCCAAAGTCATACCAATACCAAACAAGGTGCCCCCCAAGACGTACCGCAGCCAGGCAAAATTAGCAGTGCGATAGGGCGGGAAGGTCGATGAACCCAGATCAATCTTTCCCGTATACTCGAGCAGCAGCACCCCGCCTAGGGCCACGGTCATGGCGAACATCCACGCCCGCAAGCGTCCAGTGTCCCCCATATTGACCCAGTCGGAAACCGCGCCCATGGTGCAAAAGTTTGTTTTAAACACCACCGCGCCCATAAACATCGCGATCAAAAATATAAGCAGTAGAACCTGTAAATGGATGGTAAATTCCACGATTTGTCACCTCAGAAAAACGCCGCTCCATAAAGGGCGGCGTCAGAAGAATTTTGTCTATTTTACTGGCTTAAGGACACACGATCCAGCCGTATATACTCCTTTAATATCAGTAGCTTATAAACTATCTGTCAGGACTATAGCAGGTCGGATCGGATACCCCGGCCTCGGCGAATCCCGTGGCGCGCAAACGACAAGAGTCACAACGTGCGCATCCTCGACCCTTCTGGTCCGGTGTGTAGCAAGAAATCGTCTGCGCATAGTCCACACCAAGTCGCACCCCATGTTTGATGATCTCGGCCTTGCTCAAGTTGATTAAAGGCGCATGAATTTCAAAGCCCTTGCCCTCAATGCCTTCGCGGGTACCGAGATTGGCAACACCCTCGAATGCCTGGATAAACTGCGGCCTACAGTCTGGGTAGCCTGAATAATCCACCGCATTGACACCAATAAAAATATGGTTTGCGTGTAGCACCTCGGCCCAAGCCAGGGCCATGGATAGAAACACGGTATTGCGTGCTGGCACATAGGTGATCGGTATACCTTGGCTTGGTATACCGGGTATCTCGATATCCTGATCAGTTAATGCTGAGCCCCCCAATTGGCCTATGGGTAAACTGAGCACTCGATGTTGCCGAGCGTCAAGCTGTGCTGCGATTACCCGAGCCGCTTCCAACTCCACTGCATGGCGCTGACCATAGTCAAAACTCAAGGCGTAACAGTCAAAGCCCTGCTCACGAGCCAAGGCCAAGGTGGTTGCAGAATCCAACCCCCCGGAAACCAAGACCACGGCCACAGGACTATCAACGCCCACGGGTGTCTCTCCACAATAATTTATGGAGCTGTATCTGCATACGTACAGGCAGGTGATCCTCCAGTATCCACTCTGCCAAATGAGTAGGATTCAATTTTTTGTCTACCGGAGAAAACAACACTTCACATATTGATGACAAATCATATTCTCTTAGTGTTTCTCTCGCCCATTCATAGTCAGCACGATCAAGCAACACCATTTTAACCTGGTCTTTTGACCCAAGAAACTGGATATTTTCATGGCAATTCCGATCCCCTTCCCCAGATCCCGGTGTTTTAATATCCATTACAATAGACACCCGTGGGTCAATATCCTTCAATGTTACTGCACCGCTTGTCTCCAGAGAGACTTTATAACCTTCACCACACAAGGCGGTGAGCAATGGGCGACTCTGAGATTGCACCAGTGGCTCACCACCGGTAACGGTGATATAGAGTGGATCATAGCCTGCAACTTTGGCCAACACTTCATGAATACTTAACCATTCACCACCACGGAAGGCATAACGGGTATCACAATATCCACAACGCAAAGGACAGCCGGTCAAACGTATAAAAACTGTAGGGACACCGACAGTCCTGGACTCCCCCTGAAGAGAATAGAATATTTCTGTAATACGCAATCGGCCAACGGCAACATCAACTCGCGTATCGACATTATTTTTTGAATATAGCGAGACCATAATGGCTTACTTGATAACAGATCAGCGGCGCCCAATCTCATCGGGACATTTTGCCACAGAGGCACAGAGAAAAAGAAAGTGGTTTTTAACGCTGTGTACTCCGTGCCTCTGTGGCAAAGATACACCCACAATTAGAGTAACCTCAGAGAATACGTGGGTCTCGCACTAAGACTAAGGCATGTCCTTCTTCAGACGCCTTTTAGCTGAGATCGCCACCTGGGTATCAGGATATTGCTCGATCAGGTTCTCCAGAGTTTGGTGACCCTCTTCAGTCTTATCCAGCTCTAACTGGCTGTAACCAATCTTGAGTAAGGCATCAGGATATTTTTGGCTGTCTGGATACTGCTTGGTGAGTTTCTGAAACTCGACCAATGCAGTCTCAAAGTCCCGAGTAACGTAGTTGGCCTCGGCAATCCAATACTGGGCGTTTGGCGCAAATCGGCTGTGTGGATATCGTTCCAAAAATGCACTAAATGATTTTATTGAGTCACCATAGCGACTTTGTTTGAGCAAACCAAAAGCAGCATCATAGGCCTGCTGTGCCTGATCATCGTCACCGCTATCTTCTGTTGCCGATCTCAGGTCATTACCCTGGGTCTGGGATACAAACCTGGCCTGTTGACCCGCAGTTGTGCCAGCCAACCGTTCCCGCTGTCTCAGGCGACGATCCAGATCATCATACAGTTCACGCTGGCGTCGTTTGAGCGCATCCAGGGTATTTTGCTGCATCTCAACCTGATTACGTAATTGCTTGAGTTCGGCTTGCAGGTCCTCAGTTTCCACCAACAAATCGACCGTCCGATTACCTGTATCAGATGTGCTGCCCCCGCTACTGGCACAACTTGAAAGTATCAAGGCCGTACCAAGTGCCAAACCAGTGCGCAGCAAAATAAAATTACCGATCCTCATAGAGAATCTCGACGCGTCTATTGAGTTGCCATGCCGACTCGCTATGACCCAAAGCAACGGGGCGTTCCTCACCATAGGATGTGGCGGTAATACGGTCTGCGGCAAGCCCATAGGCCTGCATCAATTTGGCCACGGCCCTGGCACGCCTCTCACCCAACGCCAGGTTATATTCCCGGGTACCACGCTCGTCGGCATGACCTTCGAGAGTGAGCGCAATTCCTGGGTTGTCAACCAGGTAGGCAGCGTGGGCGGAGACAATGGCTCGGTTCTGATCATCCACCGCCGCTCTATCGAACTCAAAATAGACCCGGCGCTGGGAGGCCCTATCCACTGACCCACCACCAAACTGTTCTCCAGCAACACCTTCACCATTCTCCGCGGTGCCCGTGCTCACACCACGCTCATCTACAGAGGCGTCAGATTTTTTATTTTTATTACCACAGCCAGACAGACCTATGACTAATATCAAGGGTACGAGCAACAAAATCTTCTTATTCATGATTTACACTCCTTCAGAACTTACGATTATACGGTGACCAGGCCGGTTCTCTAACATCCCCTTTGAGGAATCTGAGTACTTGCTTGACCCGTCCGTCCGCCGATACGGCCGCCAGTACCCCACGGCCCCCCTGCTCAGTGGCATAGAGTATCATCCGGCCATTGGGAGCAAAACTAGGGGATTCGTCCAGGGTGGCCTGGGTGAGGACATGCATGGTATTTCGTCGCAAATGCAGCACTGCGATACGGTAACGCCCTTTGGTTGCGCTGACCAGGGTAATGGACTGGCCATCCGCCGCATAGCTGGCCCGAGCATTATACTCGCCCTCAAAGGTGACACGCTGAGGCTTGCCCCCACCCACCGAAATACGGTAAATCTGCGGCTTTCCGCTACGATCGGAGGTGAACACGATGTGACGGCCATTGGGTGACCATGCCGGCTCGGTGTCGATGGCATGATGGTGGGTCAGGCGACGTAACTGGCGGCTGCGTGGCGACAAAATATAGATCTCTGGATTGCCGTCTCGGGATAGCACCAGGGCCAGCCGCTTACCGTCCGGTGACCAGGCCGGTGCGCTATTGAGGCCACGAAAGTCCGCTAAGCGTTTGCGGCTGCCATCGGCCAGAGTTTGCACATAAACCATCGAGCGTCGCTTCTCGAAGGAGACATAGGCCAGCCGCTTACCGTCCGGTGACCAGGCCGGTGACATGATGGGTTCCCCAGAGTCCAGCACCGTTACCGGTTCATAACCGTCGGCATCGGCGACCTGTAACAAAAATCGCCTTTGGCCACTGCCACGTTGTTCTACCGTTACATAGGCAATACGGGTATCGAAGGCCCCAGGTTCACCGGTCAACTTCTCGTAGATGATATCACTGATTTGATGGGCCACCTTGCGCATTTGCTTGGCCTTGATCACATAGCGATAACCTGCCAACTGTTTTCCCTTAAAGACATCAAACAATTGAAACTGTACTTGGTAACGATCTTTACCCACACGCTGCACCTTGCCCACAGCAAGTGCCTCGGCCTTGATAAGACGCCAATCCTTAAACTTTACCCCCGCCTGATCATATGGCCGTGATAGAAAATCCTCCTTGTCAAGACTTTCAAAACGGCCACTACGATTAAGATCTGCACCAATAATCTTAGCCAGGTCCTGTGGAGGCTTGCCCTCACCCTGCCAGCCAAAGGGCACAATGGCAATCGGTACGCCGGCCTCGATGCCCTTGGTGATCTCAATCTTCAGGATCGCCATGGCCTGGTAGGCCCACAACTGCAAACCTACCCCCAACAATATCATTGTAATTAATTTTCTCATGAGCCTTTATGTCTACCCTTTCATTGCGGATCAAATTCGAAATCGATTACGCTAAAAAATTCAGCCAGCTCCGGATTATCGGGCAATGGCAATGGTGTAGCCTTTTTTACCGCATTCTCTACAGATCGATCAAATATTGCATTACCACTTGAGCGCACTACCCGTACCGTTAACACCTCTCCACCCCGGGTAAGCCTTACCCGTAAAATGGCCTTGAGTCCCGTCTTCGCACCGGGTGGCCGTATCCAGAACCCTTCCACCCGCTGTCTAATAAGCGGTTGATATTTATTCAACTCGCTCTGAGCCTGACGCTGCAACTGCTCTTTCCGTATCTGCGCCTGCATGGCCTTCTCAGCCTGCCTGTGCCTACGCTGCGCAGCCAATTTGGCTTGGGCCTTGCGCTTTTTCTTTGCTAGTGCCTGTTTTTTCTTTCTTGCTAACTCTTTTTTCCTTTTCTTGGCCAGTTTTTTGGCCTTCTGATTCTTCCTCTTTTTTTCCAATACCTTTTTTTTCTTTAGATCAATACGACGTTTCTCTTCGGCCTTACGCCTTTTTTCTGCCTTTTTCTCTGCCAGCGCAGCTTGTTTAATCAGACTCTCTAATCGCGCCTTTTCTTTTTTGGCAGCACTTTTCTGGGCTGCCTCCTTTTTCTTAATACGCTCAATCTCTTTTTGAACCTTGCCCCCATCTACAAGAGTGGCTTGTACTACCTTCTTGTCGTCGCTCTGACGGTTACTGCTGGGGGTAAGTCGCCAATCAAAACTAAAACCCAAAACCAACAACACCAGGACATGCACCAAGATGGCATAAAGAAAAGCTCTGCCGTGACCCTTGTTCACCTATCAGATTACTTTTCTGGAGGCTCAGTAACCAAGCCGACACTTTTCACCCCTACCTGTTGTAGAACCGCCATGGCCTTGATTACCGCCTCGTAGGCAACTGCCTTATCACCCCGCACCAAAAATTCGGTTTCCTGTCTACGCCTTTTTACTGCCGCCGCCTTTACCCCCAGCTCGCTCAACGTGGTGGCCTGGGTATCATCATTAACGAAATAGTCACCCTGTTTGTCAACAGTCACCAAAAAGGGTTCCGAATCTTGCGTGGGTACAGGATCACTCACCGCTTGTACCATATCCACCTTGACCCCCTGGGTCAGTAGTGGCGCGGTAACCATGAAGATGATCATCAGCACCAGCATGACATCAATGTAGGGCACCACATTAATCTCACTCATAAGACGCTTTTTACGCCGATGATACATGGGTCTGTTCTTTTTTTACGATGACTTGGCGATTGACGATACTGAGAAATTCCTCCATAAAAATGGCATAGCGACTTTCCAGTCGCTCCACATGACTGGAAAAACGATTGTATGTGATTACCGCAGGTATGGCGGCAAATAGCCCCATAGCGGTGGCAACCAGGGCCTCGGCGATACCCGGCGCCACACTCGCAATGGTGGCCTGCTGCAAGGTGCCCAGCGAACGAAATGAGTTCATGATGCCCCAGACGGTGCCAAATAAGCCCACGTAGGGGCTGGTAGATCCCACAGAGGCCAAAAACGGCAGGTGGGTCTCCAGCTCATCCAGCTCACGGCTCAGGGCCACACGCATGGCACGTTGTACGCCCTCAACGATGTCCGCCCGGTCTATCCCCGATTTTTGGTTGAGTCGGGTATACTCACGGTAGCCCGATATAAAGATACTGGCCATGCCGGTCGGTGCCTTGGGCCTTTTTGACCATTCTGAATAGAGCTGGGCCATATCCCCCCCCGACCAAAAACTGTCCTCAAAGCGGGTGGCATTAGAGCGGGCAAGGCGCAGACTGAACCACTTTTGAAAAATCATGGTCCAGGACAAGATTGATGCGACCAATAACAACAGCATGACCAATTGGACCACCAAGCTGGCTTGGGTGACCATGCTGATCAGGGACAGGCTCTGCTCAGAGGTTGTGAGAGTCAATTTTTCCACGTTTAATTTTTAGTGTTAGATGGTGATATATATTATATTTATTCGGCACGAACGCTTGGCGTAGTATACAACGTCAATTACCCTTACTTCTTCTGGTCTTTCCTTGGACGTCAACAACGACCCGACGACCGCCCCTTATTTCAGGGCGGGTCAGACCTAAATCTACAATCAACGTATTTTCGAAATATCTCAGTCGGCTGCTAGGCATCACCAAAAATGGATCGTTGTGGTTGTTTTAAGTCGGCGGGTGGCTGCAATCCCAGGTGAATCCAGGCCCGTGCCGTGGCAATACGTCCCCGCGGGCTGCGCATGAGAAAGCCCTGCTGTATCAAAAAGGGCTCAATCACATCCTCAATGGTGCCCCGCTCCTCACCGATGGCAGCGGCCACATTGTCCAGGCCCACCGGGCCGCCGGCAAATTTTTCGATCACCGCAGAAAGCAGCTTGCGATCAAGCACATCAAAGCCCTCCTCATCCACTTCCAGCATGGCCAATGCGTCCACGGACAGGCCATCCGTGAGTCGGCCACTGCCTTTCACCTCGGCATAATCCCTGACCCGGCGCAAAAGCCGATTGGCTATCCGCGGCGTCCCTCTGGAACGACGTGCGATAGCCTCTATACCGGCATCGTCTGCCTCCACACCCAGAATTTGGGCCGATCGGGATACAATGTGGGCAAGTTGCTCGGGGCTGTAAAACTCCAGGCGTTGAACAATACCGAATCTATCACGCAATGGTGAGGTCAATAAACCGGCCCGTGTGGTCGCCCCCACCAGGGTAAACGGGGGCAGGTCAATCTTGATGGATCGGGCCGCCGGCCCCTCCCCAATCAGGATATCGATCTGAAAGTCCTCCAGGGCAGGATAGAGAATCTCCTCCACCACCGGGCTGAGGCGGTGTATCTCGTCCACGAAAAGCACGTCACGGGGCTCTAGATTGGTCAACAATGCGGCCAGATCTCCGGGTCGCTCCAGCACCGGCCCAGAGGTCTGGCGCAGACCAACCCCCATCTCGTGAGCAACAATATGTGCCAAAGTGGTCTTACCCAGCCCGGGTGGGCCAAAGAACAATACATGATCGAGCGCCTCACCACGATTCCTGGCAGCACTTATGAAGATATTCATCTGTCGATGCAGTGATTCCTGGCCGACAAAATCTTTTAGCCGCTGGGGTCGCAAACCAGGATCAGCGGCCAAATCATCGCCCTCACTCACTGATGCCGGTGAAACTAATCGATCATTCTCTATCATGATGCCCGCGCCATTCCTTTAAGGGCCTGTCGAATGATCTCTTCACTGGAACCCTCTTTGAGATTTGTGGCCCGCACCGCACGGGATGCCTCCTGAGGTTTATAGCCCAATGCGATCAAGGCGTGTACCGCCTCCGCCACCGGATCGGGCGTCGCTGTGGTCTGCTCCGCCACGTTCACCCCTCCTGAAGCTTGCGGCAATACCCGGTCACGCATCTCAACGATGAGGCGCTCTGCGGTCTTACGCCCAATTCCAGGCACCTGGGTGAGGCGAGCCACATCTTCGTTAGTCACACAGGCGACAAATTCTTCCGTACTGAGTCCGGACAAGATAGCCAGGGCCACCCGCGGCCCGACACCATTGACACGTAACAAACTCCTGAACAGTTCCCGCTGTGGACGACGGCTAAAGCCATAGAGCAAATGGGCATCGTCGCGCACCACTAAATGGGTATGCAGCGTTACCTGGCTACCGGTATCGGGCAGATCGTAGAAAGTTGTCATCGGCGCCTCGAGTTCATAACCCACACCACCGACCTCTAACATCAGCAACGGTGGCTGCTTGGTCAACAATGTCCCACGTAGTTGCCCGATCATGATCTGGCCACCTCGAGCACCTTGGCCGCTTGTCCAAGGCGCTGGGCACCACCCTGGGTGCTATGGACATGGCATATGGCACAGGCCAGGGCATCGGCGGCATCTTCCTGGGGGAGGCCTGTGAGTTTTAATAAAATTTGCACCATGTGTTGCACCTGCTCCTTGGCGGCATGCCCCTTGCCCACCACCGCCTGCTTGATCTGCAAGGCTGTGTATTCTGATACCGGCAAACCCAGATTCACCCCAGCACAGATCGCCGCACCACGAGCATGACCTAAAATCAAAGCAGATTGGGCGTTACGTGCAACAAACACCCTCTCCACTGCAAGGAGATCCGGTCGGTGGGTTTCAATAACCTCATACACACCGGCATAGATTACTTTGAGTCGGTTGGGTAGTTCGCCTGCAGGTGCCTTAACTACGCCACTGGCCACGTAGGCGAGATTCCCAGCTGATGTATCGACCACACCAAATCCGGTCAACCTTGAACCAGGATCTATACCCAGTACCCGCATTATTCGCTTCGCAATTTCACAGTCACATCAACCTGCCTCTAATTGGGCCACTACTTCGTCAGGGATATTGGCGTTGGTATAGACCTCCTGGACGTCATCCAGCTCCTCCAGGGCATCGATCATTTTTAACATACGTTCCGCATCACCACCTGTTAAAGGCGCATCGGTGCTGGCACGCATGGTGACTTCGGCCAGCTCGGGTTTCAGGCCCTGTTGCGCTAAGGCATCACAAATAGATTGGAATTGTTCCGGTGACGTGATGACTTCAATCTCACTGCCCCCCTCACTGAGCACGTCATCGGCACCTGCATTTACCGCGACCTCCATAATCTGTTCCTCGTCACTTCCCTGGGGGAAGGTGAGCAGTCCAATCTTGTTGAACAAATAGGCCACCGATCCATCGGTACCAAGATTACCGCCATGTTTGGTGAAGGCGTGTCGTACTTCACTCACAGTGCGATTGCGATTATCGGTGGCGCACTCCACCAGTACCGCTGCACCACCCGGGCCATAACCCTCATAACGGGCATCTTCATAACTGACCCCTTCAAGCTCACCGGTACCGCGCTTGATAGCACGGTCCACATTGTCCTTGTTCATGTTTTGACCCAGGGCCTTGTCCACTGCGGCACGCAGGCGTGGGTTACCCTCAGGATCACCCCCTCCCATGCGGGCGGCCACGGTGATCTCACGGATCAGTTTGGTAAATACCTTACCCCGCTTAGCGTCTTTGGCCGCCTTGCGAAAACGAATGTTGGCCCACTTGCTATGTCCTGCCATGAGAGTCCTGTTAACTTGCTGATTTATTTAGAAGTTATGCCCATCCCAGCTTTTTGGTGGCACCCAGAGTGTACCACTGTCAACAAGTGCCCCCAAGCCGTGAATGGGGTATCGGCGCGGGGTGTCGCTGCCAATACTCTCGCCAAGCCGCAGAGCACGCAAAGGAAAAGATTATTATCAAACCTACAGTTTGTAGATCGGGCTAAAGCCCGACCTACAAACTGAAAAAGCCCATGGTTCCTTGGCGGCTTAGCGAGAAAAACCCTCGCCCCGGAATGCCCGGCACTAACGAATAAGCCCGCTAAGATCAGTCGTCCTTTATGGGCTTACGCAACTTGATGTTCAGATCCCGTAGCTGAGTGTCATCGACTACACTCGGTGCCTCGGTCATCAAGCAAGAGGCCTTCTGTGTTTTTGGAAAGGCAATCACATCCCGTATCGAGGCCACACCCGTCATCATTGCGGCGATTCGATCCAAACCAAATGCAATACCGCCGTGGGGGGGTGCACCATACTTCAAGGCGTCTAACAGAAAGCCAAATTTCTGCCGTGCCTCTTGGGCATCAATGCCCAAAGCGGCAAAGACCTTCTGTTGTATCCCGGACTGATGGATACGGATCGACCCGCCACCGATCTCGCTACCGTTGAGCACAATATCATAGGCCCGGGAAAGGACCTCTGCCGGATCAGAATCTAATCTGTCCACACTCGAGTCGGCAGGGGCAGTGAAGGGATGGTGCAGGGCCTGCAGACGCTTGGCCTTTTCATCGTACTCGAACATAGGAAACTCAACCACCCACAACGGCCACCACCCCTCCTTGAGCAAACCAAGATCTGCCGCCAGGCGATCACGAAGTGCGCCCAGTGCATCATTAACGATCCGGGCCTTATCTGCGCCAAAAAATACCAGATCTCCATCCTCTGCGGCACAACGCCCCATAATCGAGGCAATGACATCATCGGGCAAAAATTTGAGAATAGGCGACTGCAATCCCTCACGACCCTTGGCCACTTCGTTGACTTTGATATAGGCAAGACCCTTGGCACCGTACTGAGCAACAAAGTCGGTATAGCCATCAATGGCCTGACGGCTGAGCGCACTGCCCTGGGGCAACCGTAGGGCCGCCACCCGCCCACCAGGGCTATTGGCCGGACCGGCAAATACCTTAAATTCTACCGCCGCCATCAAGTCGCCCACATCCACCAATTCCAGAGGATTACGCAGATCGGGCCGGTCACTCCCGTAGCGGGAAATGGCTTCAGCGTAGCTCATACGCGGAAAAGGATCAGGCAGCGCCACCTCCAGAACGTTCTTAAAAACGTCCCGCAACATGCCCTCCATTAAAGACATCACATCTTCTTCGTCAACAAAACTCATCTCCACATCGAGCTGAGTGAATTCTGGCTGCCGATCGGCCCTTAAATCTTCATCACGAAAACAACGTGCAATCTGGAAATATCTTTCAAACCCCGCCACCATAAGCAACTGCTTGAATAATTGCGGTGACTGCGGCAAAGCAAAAAAATGGCCCAAGTGGGTGCGGCTGGGCACCAGGTAATCCCGTGCTCCTTCTGGCGTGGATTTGGTGAGTACCGGGGTCTCAATCTCAATGAATTCACGGTCTTCAAGATAGCGTCGTAAGTTACGAGTCAAGGCATGACGCAAGCGCATGTTCTTTTGCATCGTATCGCGACGCAGATCAAGGTAACGATGACGCAAACGGACTTCCTCACCCACATCGGCCTCGTCCAGTTGAAATGGCAGTGCATCAGAGCGATTGAGGATACTGAGGCCTTTGACCAACACCTCGATCTCGCCGCTGGGTAATTGAGGATTGACGGTACCCTCGGGGCGGTGCCTGACTTTCCCACTGATCTGGAGCACATATTCACCGCGCAGGTGTTCGGCAGCGGTAAAGATGGCTGCATCATCAGGATCAAACACCACCTGAACCAATCCCTTACGATCACGCAGGTCCACAAAAATGACACCACCATGGTCTCGCCTACGGTGGACCCAACCACAAAGCTCTACCGATTGGTCAATATGATCAGCATTGAGTTGTCCACAATAAATACTGCGCATGATAATTCTTTCCTATTGTTTAAATCTGAACGTGGTGACAGTTAAAACTGTCAGTCAGGATTCTACGAGCGGTGACTTAGCGGCCTTGTCGCCGACCCCATTGGGAATAACAACCCCGGCAGACATGATGAGCTTTAATCCAGCATCAACGTTCAAGTCGACATCAATCACATCACTGGTGGGCACCATAAGAAAATACCCTGAGGTGGGATTGGGTGTGGTGGGCACAAATAGATTTACCAGTTTACCACCAACCTTGTCTTCTACTTCCGTTACCCCGGTGCCGGTCACAAAGGCCAGAGTCCACATATCACGACGCGGGTATTCCACCAAAACCACTTTACGAAATGACTGGCCCGAGCTGGAAAATAAAGTCTCCAACACCTGCTTGACCGCAGAGTAAATAGACCTCACCAGAGGGATACGTGCCAACAGACTTTCGCCAATACGCACCAACTGACGACCAAAGAGGTTGGCCGCCACCATACCGGTAGCCAGCACCACCATTACGGTCAGCACCACACCCAAACCGGGGATCTTAAACCCCAACAAAATCTCAGGCCGGTAGGCCACGGGTAACAACACCAGGCTACGATCCATCAAATCCACCAAAAATTTGATAATCAGAACCGTGACCCCCAGGGGCACCCAGACCAAAAGCCCGGCAAAGAAATAACGTCTTAGTGACGACATCATGATTTTGATGGGGCGGAACTGCCGCCCTTTTTCTCACTGGATTTGGCCGATTTAGGCTTACTACCGCTATTTTTGAAGTCAGTCTCGTACCAACCAGAACCTTTTAGCCTGAACCCGGCAACGGACAACAGCTTTTTCAGCTTCGCCTCACCACATTCAGGGCAATCCGTCCGGGGTGGCTCATTCATCTTCTGAATGACCTCAAGACGGTGTCCACAAGCGCTACACTCGTACTCATAGATCGGCATACATACCTCCTGCTCATAACGACACTGGCCAGCCTGTCCTACAGCTGGCTCAGACCGAACAATGGTTTGGCTGAAGTGGGGCTCCACTTCATCTATTTCAACATCTTAGCGCCCGGATAGCCCCCGTATAGAGGGCAAGCATAGACGGGGTGGCGACCCTGCCACACAGCAATGCCGTGGACGGAAGGGACCCACCGGGACCCTCTGCGCTCCCGAAGGCCGGCAGACGGTAAATCAGCGGGCGATTATAGTCGCTGTGTGGCCACAACACACCTATTCCAAGGGGGTGGGGTCGGGCTTAGCTGCCAGCGATAGTAAGATTGTCTATCAGCAATGAGCCGGTACGTATGTTCTTGCGAAAATCCACGTCCTGACCCACTTTTACGACGCCTGAGAATAGATCCTGGAGCCGCCCGGCCACCGTGATCTCATCCACAGGAAACTGGATCTCGCCATTTTTAACCCAAAATCCCGCTGCACCACGGGAATAATCACCGGTCAGAATGTTCACACCGAAACCGATCAACTCGGTGATCAACAGGCCCTCACCCATGGTCCCGAGCAGGCCGGAAAGGTCATCCTCGCCAGGGTCGATGATCATATTATGCACCCCGCCGGCATTACCGGTGGTCTGCAAACCCAGTTTGCGCGCCGAGTAACTATCCAACAAATAGCCTTGCAATATGCCGTCTGTCACCAGGTTGCGCTGGTGGGTGGCGACCCCCTCATTGTCGTAGGCACTGCTCCCCAGCCCTCGGTGTATATGAGGATCTTCATGAATTTGAATATGGGGGGCAAACAACTGCTTGCCCTGGTGGTCTACTAAAAATGATGCCTTACGATATAGATTGCTGCCCCGAATCGCCGCACTCAAGTGGCCTAATACACTGGAGGCGATGGGGGCCTCAAAAATGACCGGGGCCTTGCGGGTAGAGAGCTGGCGTGCGTTCAATCGTCGTAGAGTACGCTGCGCCGCCCGTGCCCCCACTGCCTCGGCCGAATCCAGATCCTGCGCCCGTCGAGCAACGGTGTACCACTGATCCCGTTGCATACCGCTGTCATCCTGGCCCACCACACTACAGCCCAGACTGTGTCGACTGGATCGTTGCCCACCTAAAAACCCATGACTATTGGCATAGACCTCAATGCCTTCGTGGCTAGACAGGGTGGCCCCTTCGGAATTGATAATGCGCTTGTCACTATCCCGAGCCACTTGCTCACAAACTTGCGCCATTTTAATGGCCTTGGAAACCGTCAGGTCCCAGGGATGATGAAGATCGAGATCCAATATCCGCGTGGCCATCTGCTCCTTATCTGCCAGGCCGCCAAAAGGGTCTTCGGCAGTATAGCGCGCGATACTGCACGCGGCATGCACGGTATCGCGCACGGCCCCCGGACTAAAATCTGAGGTACTGGCAGAGCCGCTATGGTCACCAAAATAAACGGTGACACCCAAAGACTTGTCACGGTTATGCTCAACGGTTTCCACATCACCTAGACGCACGGTAACCGAGAACCCCCGACTGGTATTCACAGCGGCCTCAGCGCTGCTGGCACCCCGTGCCTTGGCCTCTGTCAACGCACTTTCCACCAAGGCACATAAATCCGCCTGCAACGCGTCGTTAATGTAGGTCTCAGTTATCACAGAGTTATTTTCAGATGGTGATAATGTCATAGCCTGCTTCCCAATCTCGTTTGCTCGGAATAAATTCCGACATACTTAATGAGTTCATTAGTTGCCCGATATACCTATACCTGGGTCCCACCTACCGTAAGACCATCAATGCGTAGAGTCGGTTGCCCCACCCCCACCGGCACACTCTGACCTTCCTTGCCACAGGTGCCGACACCGCTGTCTAACTCCAGGTCATGGCCCACCATGGCCACACGGTTGAGCACATCCGGGCCATTACCAATAAGCGTGGCACCCTTAACCGGCCGGGTGACTTTGCCATGTTCTATGAGATAGGCCTCACTGGCGGAAAACACGAATTTACCCGAGGTAATATCCACCTGGCCACCACCGAAATTCACCGCATAGAGCCCCTTGTCCACCGAGGCGATAATTTCTTGCGGATCATATTGCCCTGCAACCATGAAGGTATTGGTCATGCGCGGCATGGGGAGGTGGGCATAAGATTCGCGGCGGCCATTACCGGTGGACGGTACCTTCATCAAACGGGCGTTCATATTGTCCTGCATGTAGGCACTAAGTATGCCATTTTCTATGAGTACAGTACGTTGGGCCGGTGTACCTTCGTCATCTATGGTCAAGGAACCGCGACGATCTTTCAGGGTGCCATCGTCGACTACAGTACACTGGTCCGAGGCGACCTTTTCCCCCAGCCGACCACTAAAGGCAGAGGTACCCTTGCGGTTAAAGTCCCCTTCCAGGCCATGGCCAATGGCCTCATGTAACAGAATGCCGGGCCAACCCGGGCCCAACACTACGGTCATGGGACCGGCCGGAGGCTCATCGGCCTCAAGATTGACCAGCGCCTGGCGTACGGCCTCGCGGGCATAACCCAGGGCCCTGTCCGAATCCAGGAAATAGTCATATCCGGTACGACCACCACCACCGGCATGGCCTTGTTCGCGACGCCCATTTTGCTCAACGATGACGGTGACATTGAGCCGAACCAGAGGGCGGATATCCGCTGCCAGCACACCATCGCTGCGCACTACCAGGATTTTCTCAAAGCTTGCAGCCATATTGGCCATGACCTCCTTGACCCGATTATCCTGGGCGTGGGCCTCGGCCTCTACCCGCTCGAGCAGTGCGATCTTGTCTTCATCCTTCAGGCTGGCCAGTGGGTCCAATGAAGTATACAACGCTGGCACCTTGACACCCTGCCACGCCATAGCGACCTGCTTGTCATCCCCACTTTGGGCAATGGCCCGTGCGGCACGGGCAGCATCCAGCAAGGCGGGGATCTGTAATTCATCTGAATAGGCAAACCCGGACTTTTCTCCCATCACGGCACGCGCACCCACACCTTGATCAATGCTGTGGCTACCGGATTTTACCTGCCCTTCTTCCAGGGACCAGGCTTCATGTCGGCTGTATTGAAAATACAGATCTGCATAATCCATTCGTGACCCACAGAGTTGGCCAATAAGTCGGTCCAGTTCTAAATCACCAATCCCGACAGGGTCCAGTAAAGCCTGTTTAACTTGCTCTAGCATTTAACGACGACACCTATAAAATTAACAAAAAGACAACACACAGCAATCGCGCTAGCATCCAATCTTTCTATGATGAACGCTGGGTAGTTTCTTGCGAATAGATTTCAGTTCACCAAGATCCAGGTCGGCAACGACCAAACCTTCTCCCACCTGGCGCCGATTTAGGATATTCCCCCACGGGTCCACCACCATACTGTCACCGTGAGTGCATCGACCATTGGCATGCCGTCCCGACTGACCCGCCGCAACCACAAAGGCGGTGTTCTCAATGGCACGGGCACGAACCAGCACTTCCCAATGAGCCCGCCCAGTATAGGCCGTAAATGCGGCAGGGATCATAAACACCTCCACCTGTTTGTCCAGCATAGACCGAAATAGTTCTGGAAAACGCAAATCATAACAAACCGCAATACCCAATCTCCCATGGGGAGTATCGACCACAACAATATCTTCACCTGCAGCATAATATTCGGATTCCCGGTAAGACTCGCCACCATCCAATTCCACGTCAAACAAATGGATCTTGTCATAACGCGCACGGCGATCCCCCTTGGGGTCATACACAAGGCAACTGCTGCACAATTTTTCTTGGTTGCCATCGAGCAACGATAGGGTTCCCCCCACCAGCCAGAACTCATATCGCCGGGCCATATTGGCTAGAAATTCCTGGATGGGGCCTTGCCCAAGGGTTTCCCGCACCTGCCACCGTTCATTGTCATCAGCCGACATGAGGGCAAAATTTTCCGGCAGCAGCACCACCTCGGCCCCCGCAACATGCGCTTGGGCTAGTAAGGCTTCGGTCACAGCGAGGTTATCTTTGACCTCGGTACTAGAGGTCATTTGTACCGCCGCGACTCGGGTCACTGGCTTGGGCGACCCGATTGTGAGCGGAGCACGATCACATCGGCTTTACCAGATCCGGGCTCAAGAATTATCCGCGAGGAGGCCACCCCCAGACTGACCAACCAATCCCTTAGCTGCTCAGCCCATGCCATCCCCTGATCACCGCCTGGATAACGAATACTGACACTGTTATCAGGAGCTGACTCAAAAATCTGCATCCATCTTGTTAGCGGAACAAGTTCAACAACATTTTGGCCACGGTCAATCTGTTTCCATTGATCCAAAGGTAAAGAAATACTCTCAGCCACAGCTATCGCGGGTAGAATCAATACAAATATAAGGGCTACTCGAAACATAGGGGCGAAGCATAGCACCCCCCTATCAACCCTGGGAATGGTTCTCTACCCGGGTCATAGCAGGATCATCCCAGGGACCGGTGACCACATAGTGATAATGCACCAGATCGGATAATTGCTTTTTGAACACCTTTTGAAACAAGAAAATGACGGCCCCGGCGGCTGGGCTGCCCAGGACACTCCCGGCAATCGCCAAATTACCCCCCAGTTGTGGGATCACGGTCAGCTGAAGATCATAATCCTCAGTAACAATACCGCTGCGGCCAACAACTCGAATATCCGCAGTCGGGCCCAACAAGGTCAAATCCTGAGTGTAGGCAGTGCCATTTTCAATTTGTAATCCACCACTAATACGATCAAAGGCAAAACCTTTTGAAAAAATATCAGTGAAGTCGAGCCGTAATCGACGTGCCAGGGCATCCAGATTAAACAGACCCAAAAATCGACCAGCACCGGGATCCACTTTGGGAAAGCGGCCTTGACTGGCATTGACATAAAGGCTTGCGTTAACCGTAGCCAGATCAAAATCTGGTAAGCCACCCGGCCAATCCAGATCGACCTGCAATTTTGCTCGGCCACCCTTCACCTGCCCTGGTAAACTCCAATGCCTCAGGCTCCTACCTATATCGGTGGTGTTCATCTCAATATGATATTGAGATCGACCTTTGCCGGGTCGTGTTTTCCATTGCCCCTTCGCCGATAAATTAAAATAGGGCTCACTCAAACTAAATTGTTCTACATGCCAGCCATGCTCTATGGGTGATGCGATCAATCCCATCTTGCCCAACACCAAATCACCATAACGGAATTGTTGTGCCTGAATCTCTAGTTCGGGTAGATCAGACCGGGATGCCGCAGTGGAAAGGGGGGAAGTTTTGTCGCCAGTCTCGGCAACATCCTTTTCCCAATAAAGATGTTCCAACTTTAGTTCCAGACGTTTCTTGGTATCCCCCCATAAAAAATCAAAATCGCCGGCAAGCTCGGCAGCAGAAATTGATCCCTGCCAACGATTGTATTTGTCACGACTACCGCTTAGACGGACTTCGGAAAATTGACGATCGAAAAACTTTACACTCCCTACATTACTGCTCAATCGGCTGATGCCTGCATCGGGCCGTAAGTCACTACGTTGTGCGATGGGTTTTAGGTAGGCCAACCACTTATCCAAATTAATCTCATCCTGTGCCACATGCAGGCCTACACCCTTTTCCTTGGTGGCCTTTGCGGTGACACTACCCACCACGATTTGTCCACGCTCTAAAACTGCCTCATTCGCCTGACGCCGAAACCACAGCTGACCATTCAGACGATCATAGATACGGAATTTAACATCGCGCCCAGCCTTACCATGGAAACGAGTCACGACTTTCAAGGGCCATGCATCACCGGCGTCTTTCTTTAAAGGTATCGGTGCGGTTGAATAGACCCCTTTCAGATCCGATACCACGCTGAGCACACCACCACCCTCGCCCTCGCCCAGACGCAAGTTCCCATGCCAATCTGCATCGCCGTTCAGTGGCGCAACCAGTTCTTTTCCAAGCAACGGGTCCAGATTTTTGACCTGGGCGCGGCCACTCATATTGACCACCACCTTAGGAATCGGGCCTGGCCTGGGTGTTGACACAGTCAACAATGCCCTTCCCCCCAGGATATTTGCCGGTATAGGCCCACTGTGCACCTCGGTCTCACTAAACGACAAGGGGCCCGTCAGACCGGAAATCTCTATGCCCCCACCCAACCTCAGGGCCGCGTTGTTAAACATGTAACGCCCCGATACACGACTGGATTTTGGGTCTTTCATCGGCACATCAATACTGACGTCTAAAACACCTTGTCCACGGCCACTCATTGCCGCAAGCGCAAGACGCGCCTTCTTGAATAAAGGCCCACTTTGCAAAAACTCTACCACCCGATCAAAACCACCTTCCAACCGCCCGGCAATTTTTACCACTTTTTTCGGGTCTTTAAAATTGTCAATACGAACATTGACGCTGGATGCACCCAAGCCACCTATCAGGGCGTGGTTTCCTGTAACCAACAAGCCAGCCTTTTCAAATAACAAGTCTGCGTTAATTTGCTCAAGTCTTGGCCAACCTGGTGTATAGTCAAGCACCCCATCGGTCACCCGCGCATGAACCTTAAATTCACCTGGGCCGTCAACAAATGGCCATTCCCGCACACGCCCTTTGTAATAAAGGCTGCCATCAACCACCTTGCCAGCAATGATTGCCCGATTTAGCCAATGAACCGTTTTGGGCTTGAGTCGTCTGCTTGGAACATAGCGAGACGCATGATTAATATCCCCTTCACGAAAGGCCACCTCAAGCAAAAGGTGCGGAGAAATAGACCGATCAAACGGCACCTGGGCCTCAAAATGACCTGTACCCTTACCATCATCATTGCCCATGGCAAGCTTGTGCCCAACCACCTGCCAATGGTCTGAGCCCTTTTCCCATACGATTTCACCCTGGGCAAAATTCACCGGCAATGGTTGCTCAAATAACCTTGGAAACTCGACAGTGGCATTTTTAGTGTTGAGTTCAAATCGTCCACCCGTTTTGTGTAAGGACAACGACCCACTTGCACCACGCACCCCGGGGAATTTCCTATAGGGCAGCACTGAAGCATTAACCAACTTTGCGTCCAACTGAAAGGCCTCTGGCTTTTTCCACCCCCCCTTCAGCGATAATTTTAGGTCACGGACCTCACCACCGGGCTGTAGCTGTTGGATAATCTGGACGGGTTTACTTTCACTTCTTAATTTATTGATAAGCGCAACCATCTCTTGCACGCGAACCCGGTCTACCTGAAATAACAGCTCTGCTTCATCGTTCCTTAGCTTTGCTCTCAAGTGGCCCACCGACCAGGGCTTATCCTCAAACCACAAATTCAGGCGGTCGACATCAAACTGCCAGCCATTTGCTTCGCGCTGCCACAGGAAATGGCCCTCCAGATTCTTTACCTGGAAAGGTGCACGAAGACCAACCAGATCAGTTTTGAATTTTTTTATACCGATAGCACCATTGGCACGCTCCAAGCGGCCTGCCGTCCATAGGAACCTGGCCTTGGTGTTAATCTTTCCTGTTAAAGTCCGGGGTAGTTGTTCTTTAATAATTTTAGGTAATTGATCAATATCGAGTGTCGCCACTTCAAAATCGAGCCTGCCATGCCAATCGGTATCAACAAAGGGCATCCCCTCAATATCCGCCGATACTGAAAGACTCTCTGATACCACATCGACGAGATGTGCAGACCCACTAAAGCGATGGCGACTGCCATCGTTCTCCAACTTGAGAGTCAAATTGGAGAGATAGACCGGGGGACCCCCAGATTGCTTGTCCGCCCAAATCACCTCCCCGTCTTCAATGAGAATCTTATTTTGCCGAAACAGCCAATTCACGAATGACCTGCCGCCGGTGCCTTGAGTATTATCGTCACCCTGACCACTTGGCGCGATATCACCAACTTCTATACTGCCATCCTCAAGTCGAGTGACCTGTAACGATGGCCGCACCAAAGTCAGATCGTCCAGTACCAGTTCACCGATCAACAAAGGCAAAGTGGCGACCCGAATCTTTGCCGCATCAAGACGAATGGCAACCTTACGTCCATCTTCGGACAATAAATGAATATTTTCGACCAAAAGACGAGGATAGAAACCACGCCAATAAGCCTCAAGCTTCTCTATGCGCACCGGGCGATTGGATTTTTGGGACAAATAGGCCTCTATTTCAGCCTTTTTATCGCCCAAAGAAGGCAGCCAAATCTTTAAAACCACCACCACCACCACAACCACAGCCAAAAAAATCAGGCTCATATTTCGCAACCAGCAGCCACATCGACGCAGATGGGGCCCACTCGCCTTGGTAGCGGGATGGTCCATTAACTTCTTGATGCGTGGATGATGAAAAAGGCTCAAAACTCAGGGTCCTGGTAGACATGGTTGGCTGCCACAGCTTGATGGTGGCTGAAAACCCCATTATACCGGCTTGGGGAGATGGGGTCCTGCGCTACATTAAAACGATGTCGAACTCTTCCTGGTGGTACTGGGACTCCACCTGCAAATGAATGGGGCGACCGATAAACTCCTGCAATTTCACCAAACTCTCCGATTCTTCATCGAGCAGCAAATCGACAACCGGCTGTGACGCTACCACCTGATACTCCTTGGCACCAAACTGGCGTAATTCACGCAAGATCTCCCTGAAAATTTCATAGCATACCGTCTGCGAAGACTTCAGCACCCCACGACCCCTGCAGCTAGGGCAAGACTCACACAGGACCCGCTCAAGGCTTTCCCTGGAACGCTTACGGGTGACCTCAACCAGCCCCAAGGATGACATCGTGGTCACGGCGGTTTTGACATGATCGTGGGCCAATGCCTTTTCCAGGGCACGCATAACCTGGCGCTGGTGCTCGGCCTCCTGCATATCAATAAAGTCAATGATGATGATGCCACCAATATTACGCAACCGAAGCTGACGGGCAATGGTCTGTGCCGCCTCAAGATTGGTTTTATACAGGGTCTCTTCCAGCTTACGACGGCCTACAAACCCACCGGTATTCACGTCCACAGTGGTCATGGCCTCAGTTTGATCAATAATCAAAAAACCACCTGATTTCAGCATGACCTTTTTCCCTAAGGCCTTTTGTATCTCATCTTCCACCGAATGCAGATCAAAAATGGGGCGCTCACCTGGATAATATTCAATCCGGCCTTTGACCTCGGGGATCAATTCTTCGGCAAATTTCTGGGCCCTCTGAAAGGTCTCACGTGAATCGATGCGCACCTTTTCTACTTGTCCCCCTACGAGATCGCGCATAAATCGCATGGCCAAAGACAAATCTTCGTGGATCAGGCTTTTGGACGGTGAGCTCTTGATTTGCCCGCGAATCTTGGCCCAGGTGCGGTTTAGAAACAGGATGTCACTCTTAAATTCTTCAACACTTACCGCTTCGGCCATGGTGCGAACGATATAACCCCCCTCCACCTGGTCCCCCATTGCGCAACGCACAGCAGCCCTTAACTGCTCACGCTCCTGATCATCCTCAATTCTTTGTGAAACCCCAATGTTGTTGGAATACGGCAAGTACACCAGATTGCGCGCTGGAATGGCGATCTGGGTTGTGAGCCGGGCACCTTTCGTGCTTATGGGGTCCTTCAGGACTTGAACGACAATATCCTGGCCTTCTCGAAGAAGCTGATCAATCGGTTTTTCCTCTCCACCACTTCCATGTCCATTACCACCTTCCCCAGACTGGCCCTCCTGGATAATATCCGCCGCATGTAAAAAGGCGGTACGCTCTAAACCGGCATCGACAAAGGCGGCTTGCATGCCCGGTAATATGCGTACCACCGTTCCTTTGTACAAGTTGCCCACCAGCCCCCGGCTACTGGTGCGCTCTATATGCACCTCTTGCAAGACACCGTTCTCTACCACCGCAACCCGTGTCTCCTGCGGGCTAACATTGATAAGTATCTCTTCGCTCATGCTAGGCTATCCCAATCTTTTTAAACAACCTCGAGACCTCGAACAGAGGCAGCCCAACCACTCCGGTGTAGCTGCCCTCCAATCGGGATATAAAAGTCGCGGCACGACCCTGTATCCCGTAACCTCCAGCCTTATCTATCGGTTCACCGCTGTCCCAATAGGCCACAATGTCCTGCTCAGACAAGTGAGCAAAACTTACCCGGCTAATGCTCAATGCCCCATAGTCCCGCCCTTCGGCATGGATGTTCACTGCGGTCATCACCTCATGGGTGTTCCCCGACAAGCGCCTTAACATATCGAGACCATGGCTACGATCCTGGGGTTTGCCGAGAATTTCCCCATCAATCACAACGCAGGTATCCGCGCTTAATACAGGTCTCATCACCATACCCTGATGGGGTATCTGTGTTCTTGCCGCAGCAGACTTCTCCTGGGCCACCCGGGTCACGTACTGCCTTGCAGTCTCTCCAACATCGGGGTATTCGGGCACATCGACAACGAACACCTCAAATACGACACCCATCTGGCGCAACAAATCTTGACGTCGGGGGGATCGGGATGCCAGGTAGAGTGATGGCTGCATAGGCTGAGGTTCAGGCCCGGTGATAGGGTAAATTGTTCAAAATACTCCAGGCACGATACAGCTGCTCCGCCACCACCACCCTCACCAGGGCGTGAGGCAAAGTCAATGCCGACAACGACCAGGTCTCTTCGGCCCTGTTCAGGCATTGGCCATCAAGACCATCCGGACCACCGATCACCATCGCCACATCCTGTCCTGATCCCAACCAGGTCTTTAGTGAGTCGGCCAACTGTCGCGTGGAACGGGACTGACCCTTCACATCCAGGGCAATCATGCGATTGTGCTTTGGTAAGGCCCGCAAAATGGCATCGCCTTCAATTTTTTTAAGCTGACTGGGGTCCGCAGATTTCGTTCGTTTGGCTACAGGAATTTCCAGAAGTTCCATGCGGCACGGGTGCGGGAGGCGCCGCGCATAATCTTGATAACCCATGTCGACCCAATCTGGCATACGTGTCCCCACGGCCACTATTGTGATTCGCACCGGCTAGGCCCCAACGAATCGTGGTATGAGCGTTTCTATTAAAACCCTCTCTCTACGGGCTGGTCCTGGCAAACACTTGACTCCGTGCATCTCGTAAGTGTTTGATTTCACGAATATCCGCAACCGGGTATTTCTCGCAAGACCATTGGCCCAATAACGGCCCCTCTCGCCAAGGCGCCAAGATCGCCAAGAAAAACCTATTGTGTCTTTACCCATTCTTTTCTTTGTGTTCTTGGCGCCTTGGCGAGAATCCATTAAAAGACCAGCCCTACGGGAAGGTTAGAAATGCCCACAGTTTTATTCTGAGTCCTGACGCTGTGCCTCCACCATCGAGACCAGGTCCTGACCCCATAACTTTTCAAGGTCATAGAAAGAACGGGTTGTCGGTAACATCACATGCACTATCAGGTCACCAAAATCGACAAGCACCCATTCGCCTTCTTGCTCACCCTCCGTTCCCAACGGCCGATGGCCGTGCTCTTTCATGGCATCGATAGTTTTATCGGCCATGGCCTTCACGTGCCGACTGGAGGTACCGGTAGCGATAATCATAAAATCGGCAATGTCCGTCAGCCGGTGGACATCTAAAACCTGTATATCCTGCGCCTTTAAGTCCTCAAGCGCGGTGACCGCAATACTTCGCATTTCTTCAGATTCCATAATGCCTGTCATCTCCCCGTATTCATGGCTTGGCATACAATTGATGTTGTTGGATATAGTGAAGTACCGTTGCCGGTAACATCGTCTCTACATCTGTTTGCTTGGCCAGTCGATTCCGCACATGGGTAGCGGAAATATCCACCGGCGTCACTTCTTGCACATAGCATTGCCCCGAACTGGCTCCTAGAAACTCACTTCGCTGTCGACAATGGATCTGCTGGGCCCAAGCCGGTAGCGCCACTTGGGCTCCAGGTCGCCGCATCACAGCGATATTGGCCAGGCCCAGTACATCTTGCCAACAATACCAGGTAGGCAGATTCACAAAGGCATCCATCCCCATGATGAGACAAAACGTGCTTGTGGGGTACTCACCACGCAGATCCTTCAGGGTATCCACCGTATAGGATACCTCTGGCCGCTGCAGTTCCCTGTCGTCAACGACAAATCCGGCATAACCCACGACGGCCAAGCGCACCATTTCCAGACGATGGGCGGCACTGGCCACCGTGGGTTGGCGGTGGGGGGGTAACGCGCAGGGGATAAACCGAACGACATCCAAACCCAAGGCCTGCTGGAGCTCGACAACGGGCCGCAGGTGTCCAAAATGAATGGGGTCAAAACTGCCACCAAAAAGACCAATCACGAAAATGGATTACGCCATCTTCCATGGCGGCTCATAACCACCCGGCACACCAACCTCTGGCTCAATAAGAGACGTGCACCGATAGCTATTGACGAATATGGCCGTCACCCAAAACGATATACTTTTGATTGGTCAGGCCCTCAAGGCCCACCGGGCCACGCACATGCAGGCGATCGGTGCTGATCCCAATCTCCGCGCCCAGGCCATATTCAAAGCCATCGGCAAAACGCGTCGAGGCATTGACCATGACAGAACTGGAGTCCACTTCCCGTAGAAAACGGTTGGCCCTGTTTAAGTCAGTCGTCACAATGGTATCCGTGTGACCCGACCCGTGCTGACTAATATGGGCAATGGCCTCATCAATATGATCGACTATCTTAATAGACAGGATAGGTGCCAGATACTCCGTGTCCCAATCTTCCTGGGTGGCAAGTTTAACCTTCGGAAGATGCTTTTGGGTACGTTCACAGCCGCGCAACTCCACGCCTTCGGCCTGGTACAGTTTCTCTAAACGGGCCAATACCGACCCGGCTTCAGATGCCGCAACCAGCAAGGTTTCCATGGTATTACAGGTGCCATAGCGCTGGGTCTTGGCATTCAATGCGATGGCTATGGCCTTTTGGGTGTCGGCACCATCATCAATATAAACGTGACATATACCATGCAAATGCTTGATTACCGGCACTGTAGCATCACGGCTGACGCGCTCGATGAGGCCCTTGCCGCCACGAGGAATAATCACGTCCACACTGTCGTTCATGGTAATTAGGGCGCCCACTGCGGCACGATCGGTGGTGGCAATGACCTGTACTGCGTCGGCACACAGGCCTGCCGCTGCGAGGCCCTGATGCACACAATCGGCGATCATTTGATTGGAATGATAGGCCTCTGAGCCCCCCCTCAAGATAGCCACATTACCGGCCTTGAGACACAATCCGGCCGCGTCGGCAGTCACATTAGGGCGTGACTCATAAATGATACCGATGACGCCCAGGGGTACGCGCATCTTGCCCACCTGAATACCAGAGGGGCGATAGTGAAGATCGGTGATCTCACCCACCGGGTCCGGCAACTCTGCAATCTGGCGCAGGCCTTCGGCCATAGCGGTGATACGGGCCGTATTGAGCTCCAGGCGATCCAGCAAGGCACTATCGAGACTCTGTTTTTGGGCGGCCTCCATATCCCTGGTATTGGCCTCCAGCAAGGCCTGAGCAGAGGCCTCAATGGCCTTAGCAGTGGCAGCCAAGGCCTGATTCTTTTCCCCACTCGTCGCCCTGGCCAGCTCGCCGGCAGCAGTACGGGCACGACACCCCACCTCGGCCATCAACTGGCCGATATCGGAATCAGAGATTGTCTGTGTCAGTGCCATAACGTATACCGCTGATTATAACCACCTTAGGCCCCCTCCACCTAGAGCGGTTTGAGGCCACATAGCCGCAAACTAAGCCGTTCCAGCTCAAGCCAAATATCTCCACCCCGCCGCCCCTTGAGCACCCGATCCAGCCTGGCCAGCCATTGAATCATACCCAACCATGCCGAGGCCGATAACCGGGACAGAGCGGCACCGACCTTAGGGGCACGCTGGGACCACACTCGATGGGTCTTAAAGACCTGGGCACGTGGGCGACCGGTAGCGATCTCGTGGGCAATGGCCTGTAAAATATGCACTTCCCGGCGCAAGGCCCAAAGCGCAAGGGCAGGCTCAGTGCCTCCGGCACGCAGGCTATGGAGTACCCGCAGGGCCTTGTCGGCTTGCCCCAACAAACAGGCATCGACCAAGGCATAAACATCGAAACGCGCATTATCGGCAATGCTTCGGCGGGTGGTCTCTAAATCGATGGTCCGACTCGGACACAATAGGTCCAGCTTGTCGATCTCCTGGGCAAGCCCCAACAAGTTACCACTAAGATAATAGGCCAACTCATCGACCACACCAGTTTGTGCGGTCAGTCCTCGTAGTTTAAGCCGTCGACCAATCCAGTCTGGAATCTGATCCTCACCAACAGGCCAGCAGGGAATATTCACACCGACCCCGTCTAAGGCCTTAAACCAGCGGCTTTGCCTGGCGGCCTTATCCAATCGCCCACAAACAACCAGCAACAAGGTGTCTTCGGGAGGGTGTTCGGCCCATTGCACCAACGCACCAGCACCCGCATCACCGGGTCGACCCGTAGGGATACGCAGTTCCACGACGCGCCTTTGACTAAACAAGGAACCGGTATGGCAATCTTGAATCAAATGCCCCCAGTCAAACCCGGTTTCCACCGTGTACACCCGTCGTTCATCAAAGCCCTGTGTACAGGCACGGTGGTGGATGAGGTCTACAGACTCCTCCACCAACAGGGTTTCATCACCAAAGATAAGATAGACGGGTGCCAGTGTGTCTCTAATGTGTGCACCAATTTGCTGCGGACTGACTACCATGAGAAAGTGGTCTGAACCAAACGCCAGCCGGTCACTTCAATCATCTACAGGTGGCACCCACAGACAGGCAATGGGAAATTATCCTGAAATGGCAGCGAGCTGACGAATAATCTGCAGGGCCACATCGACTTCCATATTTTCCCGTAAATAGGTTTCCTCGCTTTCCTTGGCCAGCACTTGAGTACTATCAAAATTGTAATCACGTTGTTTTTGAATACGTTGATCGGCGAGTAACTTCTTGCCACTCTTATCCACCACCTCGAAATTGACTTCAAGATTCAAAATGTATCCAGTAACATAACCCCGGGTGTCGACGGTGCGTATAGTCCGACGATAGTTCACTGCAGTAATACGAACCACGGTGACGGCGCCACCAGAAGATTCTGCTGGATTATTTCCCGAGTTGCGTAGCTGTTCCTCCAGGGTATTGGCCAAAGACGCATCGGAACTCTTCACATAAACCGGCGCTACCTTGTTTGATAATTGCACCTTGCCGCGAAGATGAAATCCGCAACTCTGAACGGCCATTAGGGCTAAACTTATAGTGATTATTGTCAGTGCGCGTCTCATTGGTGCCACTCCAGAGTCATCTTTGAAAGACGCCATTATAAACATTAAGGGCGTCACGAATAAATTACTATTATCGGGCTTTGCCCCCTTTCAGGTCATCCACCCAAGCGATCTGGCTAAGTATTTGATACTAAGGGGAGTTCCATGCATCACGGTAATGGGCCACAAGACTAAGCCGCGACAATACTGACCAGGCGTCCGGGTACCACAATCACCTTTTTGACCGTCAACCCCTGCAAATGACGTTTGGCGCCCTCGTCCGCCAGCGCCAAGGTCTCGACCTGAGACTTATCGGCAGTTGTCGGCACCTTGATTCGGCCACGCACCTTGCCATTGACCTGGATCACAAGTTCGGCGCTATCGACCACCAGCGCCTCAGCGGCAAGCTGGGGCCAGGGGGCATTAAGCATGGCTGCACCATAACCCAGCACCTCCCATAGGACGTGAGTCAAGTGGGGTGTAATAGGCGCCAGCATACGCAGCAAGATGCTCATCCCTTCTGCCACCACGGCCTTATCCATGTCGGAGTCGGTTGCCGGGTATCTTTGCAATACCGTGAGCATTTTCATGGCTGCCGATACCACCGTATTGAATTGTTGCCTGGAATAGTCAAAATCCGCCTGTTTGAATATCTGGTAGACCTGGCGTCGTCCACTGGCCTGGGTCTCATTGACCTGGGTCCAGTCAGTCGCGCCTTCAGCGCGGGCATTAAAGACCTGTAACCACTCCCGCTGTTGATAGGCGAAGGCCCATAGCTTCTTCAAGAACCGATAGGCCCCTTCCACCCCCGAATCAGACCACTCCAACGATTGATCGGGCGGTGCGGCAAAGACAATAAAAAGTCTTGCGGTATCGGCGCCATATTGGTCCACCAGGGCCTGGGGATCCACCGTATTGCCCTTGGACTTGGACATCTTGGCGCCGTCCTTGAGGACCATGCCCTGGGTCAGAAGCTTGGTGAAGGGCTCATTATTGACCACAAGGCCCTCATCACGGAGCAACTTGTTGTAGAACCGGGCATACAACAAATGCAGGATGGCATGTTCGACCCCCCCCACATATTGGTCCACCGGTAACCAATATTGGGCTCGTGCATCCAGCATAGCCTCGTCGTTATCCGGGCAACTGTATCTGGCGAAATACCACGACGATTCCATGAAGGTATCGAAGGTGTCGGTCTCCCGTTCGGCATCACCACCACACTTAGGGCAGGCCACCGATCGAAATGTGTCTAATTGTTTGAGGGGAGACTGCGCCCCATCAAGACTGACATCATCTGGCAGGCGTACCGGCAGATCCTCATCCGCCACCGGCACAGTGCCACAGGTCTTGCAATAGATCATGGGGATCGGAGCACCCCAATAACGTTGCCGGGATACACCCCAGTCACGCAACCGGTAATTGACTTGCCTGCCACCCAAGCCCATTGAGTGCAGCTTGTCCGCCACCGCAGAAAAGGCCTGCCCGGAAGTCAAATCACTAAATGGCCCTGAGTCCACCAACACCCCCTTGTCAGTGTAGGCAGATTCATCCACCAGATGGGCCTGGGCAGGGGTGTCCGTTGGTACCACCACCACCTTAATAGCAAGGGCATACTTATGGGCAAATTCCCAGTCCCGTTGGTCATGGGCGGGCACCGCCATGACCGCGCCTTCGCCATAGGCCATGAGCACAAAATTGGCCACCCACAGGGGAAGGGGCTCACCAGTGACGGGATGTCGCACCTTGAGTCCGGTGTTGACCCCGCGCTTTTCCATGGCCTCCATGGCCGCTTCGGAGGTTTCCATGGTCTTGCATTCGTCAATAAAGGCGGCGATTTGTCCATCGGTTTGTGCCGCCTTTTGGGCCAAGGGATGCTGCGGTGCCACCGCCACGTAAGTCACACCCATCAGGGTGTCGGGGCGGGTGGTGAAGACCTTCAGCACCCCGTCACCGCCATCCAGAGGAAAGTGGACCTCGACGCCTTCAGAACGGCCAATCCAGTTGCGTTGCATGGTAACAACCTTCTCCGGCCAGCCCTCCAAGGTGTCCAGATCGGCCAACAAGGGTTCGATGTAATCGGTGATCTTCATAAACCACTGCGGAATGTCCTTTCTTTCCACCGGCGTATCACATCGCCAACAGCACCCTTCTATAACTTGCTCGTTGGCCAACACGGTCATGTCATTGGGACACCAATTTACTGGCGCAGTCTTTTTATAAACCAGGCCCTTCTCGTATAGCCGGATAAACAACCACTGCTCCCATCGATAATAATCCGGGTCGCAGGTGGCCAATTCCCGATCCCAATCGTAGGCAAATCCCAGCCGCTTTAGCTGGCACCGCATGTAGTCAATATTCTCCCGGGTCCATTTGGCCGGTGGCACCTTGTTCTTAATCGCAGCATTTTCAGCGGGCAAGCCAAAGGCATCCCAGCCCATAGGTTGAAGTACATTCTTGCCCAACATGCGCTGCTGTCGTGCAATGACATCACCCAAGGTGTAATTACGGACATGCCCCATGTGCAGCTGTCCCGATGGGTAGGGAAACATTGACAGGCAATAATACTTCTCACGATCAGGATCTTCGCTGACACGAAACATGCCTTCGCTCTCCCAAGTTTCCTGGGTCGCTATTTCTATGGCTTGGGGGTTGTATTGAGAATCCATTGACATCGATAGTTTTGAGAACACGGGACGCCCTCCACATCACGGAAGGGTATGGCAAACTGGAACAATTAATATATTTTATTCAGAGAAAAAAACTTGTAGCAACTTTGCCACCATTACCGGCACAATAACAGTGTGTCTATTTTTATTTTTCATAAGCCGTAGATTCATCGATACATCAACCGATGGGTTTTCTGTGAGATTAAATATAATATCAACCTTATCGCCAAGGTCCACCAAATCCAGGGCGTCTTCAAATACAGGAATATTGCTCTGCGCAAAACCCAGGGCAATGGGTGAGTCCAGATGACGATCCGCTACTGCTACAATCTTGACCGGTGCATTTTTAATCTGCGTTTGCTCAAGCAACATTTCGGCAAATAACTCACCAATTTCACCAAGCCCCACCAATGCTACCCTAATATCACCATTTACTATGTCATTAGCCATCGGGGTCTATACCTCTTCGTGTTATAAGCTCAGGTTCGTTGGCCGTGGCGATGTTGATCAGTCGCTATCATCTGCGCCCCCGGTTGGCTGAACAGTCACCTCCAGGGCCACACGTCCACTGGGCCACTCGGAAAAAGGGAAAGGGGCCTCATCAGAATTATAAGTGAGGTACTGCAATATCTGATAGGCATACATCCCCAATTGCGCACCAAAGTCCATCGCCCGCTGGTTCCGTGAGCCGGTAAACAGCGTCATAATCACCTGAAACAACACCACCGCCGCGATCAAGATCTCAACCACGTTAAACACCACAACATAAAAAACCATATACACAAGCCGCAGCCACGTGGCTGAGTTGAGCAGGTTATCTTTGACTTCATCACTCACTACTTTTTCATTTTCCATATTCATATCCTAACAATTAAGCCCCACCCATATTGTCCCATACTTCATCTTCTACAATACCCAGTTCCCGATCCCACACCAAGCGCCCGATATTTTTAAATTTAGCCACCGAGATCACCCCCCGGCGGCTGCGTCGACCACCCTTGGTATCACTCAACTCGGTAAGGAGCTCATCCCGCTGTACCTCGTAGATCTCACAAGATTCGTACTGATCATCCATCAGAACCAGTAACACGCTGTCCCATTCTTGATCAATTTTGATTTGGCCGACACGCTGTCCAGACTTTTTTTCATCAAATACAACCCGGCCCTTAATCTGGATCTTCTGGCCCTTGCGTTCACCTTTCCCAATGGCGTCGTAGCCACCTGCCTGTCCCTGAGTTATCTCAAGATTCAATATTTCGGCAGCATCATACTGGGCAATCTCGGCACTGATACCCCCCAAAGACTTCCCTGTTGCCTGTCGGTAATCTCGAGCGAGCCGACGCGCCTCACCAATCAGCTTGGATACTGAGTAGACCCCCATATCATCAAGACCCCCGAGTTGAGCCGAGCCAGTCAGCGCAATGCCCATTATTTAGGAAACCTCGGCCTCAGTAAATAGCTGATTGCAAAAGGCGAGGAGGCAGGGATGCCCTGAACAGGGTCACCCAGACCAGAGAATCAGATAAAGCTGTGCTGTACAGTGCCATCACACCCACTCCCACCAGTTTGGAGCCAACCCCACATACGCTTGCTAACAACCCAACAAACTGGGCCTATCAACACCGGCATCACCAAACTACCAGGGAACAACAGATGCGGGTAGCGACATAAGCTTGGGCAATTAGTTCTCTTACATCATGTGGCTAGCGTGGTGACAGATACACATCAGCCGTAACGGCCAAACCATCAAAGCAGGCGCGGTACTCCTTGGCCTGCATCACCCCATCCTTTTCATCAACGGCATAGGCTATCTCTATATCGTCCAGGCTCAGATCAACACCCTTACTTTCGAGCCTACCTTCACATTTCTCAAAAAGACGATTCCCGGTGGCATCGAAACCTCGAAACGCATGGAGGTCACCGTTATATTGATGCAAAAAAATGAGGGTCTGGCTGGGGGCATTTCGGTGTGTCGGTAAATAGGTAGCGGAATAATCACGTATCACCCGCCCCTGGTCATCATAAATATTGATGGAAATACTATGAATACGGTCTCGAGGTGCTTTAGGCTCCTCTTTCTTAAGCATTGAAAACACCTTGTCTATAACCCCTTTCTCTTCCTCCCGCTCCCACTGAATCACGCTCAGTAATTTTCCCGACTTCTTGTCGTAATAGCTGATCTCTTCATAAAACTCTGGATGCCGCGGATAACCACCAATACGTGATACCTGTCTGATTTCGTACTTTGCCTGCGCCGTATTGTGCAAGTCGTAGAGCACATCAACAAACCGATTCCACCGTGTCACATGGGAATCACTACCGCTAACCTGAAAACTTGAGTCAGCCAATACAGGCGGTGATATGCCCGTAAAAATGACACTACAAACGAATACCAATCGCATCCACATAATTGATCTCCTCAAATTTATTTAGCAAGCATACTAATTATCACACCTATAAGCCCAAATGCATCACGATCTGGCGCAATCCCCCGTGGTGCCGGTGTTCCCAAAGATACACCCCCTGCCAGGTCCCCAGCGCCAAACGACCACTGACAACGGGGATCGACAAACTGGTGGCAGTGAGCGCACTCTTGATATGGGCTGGCATATCATCCGGACCTTCTGTGGTATGGGTATAAAGTGAGTCACCCTCTGTTACCAATCGATTCAACCAATTCTCCAAGTCACAACGTGCCGACGGATCGGCATTCTCCTGAATAATAAGGCTGGCTGAGGTATGACGACTAAACAGGGTACATAAACCCTCGTCTATATCCGCCCTGGAAACAATAGCCTTTACGTCGGCGGTAAAATCATACAGGCCCTGACCCTCGGTGTGGACATCAAGCTGATAGATCATGGGTTAAAACACCATAACGTTCATAATGACCCCGCTGCAAACGGGCGGTAATAATGTCATGCGTCATACCAGCGTAGACCGGTATCCAGAATGCTTTGGTTTCATTAACGTATTTTCTTTGGACTCCGGCCTACGGAGTGACAATGACTTTTCACACAGCCTCCTACGCCAGAATAATGATATTCACAGCAAGCTTGGGGACACTACCCTCAGAGATTAAAACCATCGACGGGTCTCTATATTCTCCAGGGCCTTAGCCCGCTCATAGGCCACCTTCGCCGCCTGATCTTCACCGAGCTCCTTGCGGGCATCACCCATCAGGCGCCAATTTCGAATCTTTAAAGCCTGCTTGTCGCCCGCAAGGGTGTTCGACTTGGCGGCCAGGGCGAGCACCTGCCTGAACTGTTCCTGGTCATAGCGCAAGTCCGCCAGCTCCGTCCACAACACCGCATTACCAGGTTCAATTCGTAGCGCCCGCTCATACAGACCGGCGGCATTGTCAAAACGCCCGGCCTGCTTTTCCTGGCCCGCAGCGTCGGCCAGGGCCTGCACTACCTGCTTGTCAGACATGCTGGTTTGTGGACGCACAGTGTAACGATCCACGGGACAGGCCGTGAGCAACAAAGCTAACAATGCCAAAACCAAATGGAGGTATCGGTGGGCATTCATATCTTATCTTCCAAAAATTCGTTTAAACCAGCTCGGCTTTTTCCCTGCGACACAGGGTGCCACCTGTATGGGCGCCGAACCCTTAATAAAGGGGAGTTCTATCACCGATTGGCACCCTGCACCGGCCTTGAGGCCTGATTTCATATCGATGGCCACACTGACCACTTGGCTGGGTTGCACCAGCTTTAGGGGCACCAAGGGCAGACGTCGCATCATATCACCCCACACCCGTAGCGCCCCACTGGCACCGGTCAGCCCCACGGGCTGGTTATCGTCCCGCCCCAACCACACCACCGCCAGCCGGTTGCCGGTAAACCCTGCAAACCAACTGTCTCGATAATCATTGGTGGTCCCGGTCTTGCCAGCAATATTGAGTGCGGCCGGTATCATCGCCACCAAGCCACGCCCAGTTCCCTGGGAGACGACCCGCTGCAAAGCCGTGTTTAGTAGGTATACTGGCTCGGGCTGGAAACGCTGTTGCAACTCCAGACCATAACGCTTAAGGGGTATACCGTCTTCGGTGAGGACGGCACGTACCGTACGCAAGGGAAACCGAAAGCCACCGCTCGCCAGGGTATGATACATCCTGGTGACCTCCAGTGGCGTCAGTGTCACCGCCCCCAGTAAAGTGGAGGCATAAGGTTTTAAATGCCGCTCGATGCCCAGTTTGCCCAATGTCTCGAGCACTGATTCCAATCCCAACTCCAAACCCAGGCGCGCGGTAGCGACATTGTAGGACTGCGCCAGCACCCGGTACAGGGCCACTTGGCCATGAAATTTTTCGTCGTAGTTTTGTGGTGACCAATCAGGGGCACCGGCACTCTTCCAGGTAAGCGGACCATCGTCAATCAAGGTGGCCAGGGTATAGCGGTCAGGTTGAGCCAAAGCAGTCAAAAATACTGCAGGTTTGATCAGCGACCCGACTTGACGTTGGGCATCCAGGGCGCGATTAAAACCCGCGTAGGTGGTGTCCCGCCCACCCACCACCGCCAAGACCTCACCATCACCCACATTGGTCACCATTACCGCTGCCTGGAGTTGACCTGAGCCTTCATCCTGTGATGAGTCGAGGCGCTTCAATACACTCTCTACGGCCCGTTCTGCCGCCTCCTGTACGCCTAAATCCAGGGTCGTAAACACCTGGAGGCCCTCAGAACGCAGATCCTCATCCAAATAATCCCGGCGCAATTGCCGATGCACCAGGTCCAAAAATGCACCGTGCCCACTGCCTTGGTTTAGGGGAGTTTTCGTCACCCCCAAGGGGGCCTGTTGTGCCAGCTGATATTCCTGCTCACCGATGAACCCCTGTGCGGCCATCTCACGAAGGGTGAGGTCACGCCGTTCGGTGGCACGTTCTGGATGTCGACGTGGATTAAAAAAAGAGGGGCCCTTGATCATACCCACCAGCATGGCAAGTTGTGGCATCTCGAGTTCCCGCAGGGGTCGACCGAAGTAAAACTGGCTGGCCAGACCAAATCCGTGGATGGCACGGGGTCCCTGCTGACCGAGGTATATCTCATTGATGTAGGCCTCGAGAATTTCCTCCTTGTCATAGTGAATCTCCAGCAACAGGGCCATGACCAGCTCTACGAGCTTACGCCGCAAAGTGCGCTCGGAACTCAGATAAAAATTCTTTACCAACTGCTGGGTCAGGGTACTGCCACCCTGCACCGCCTTACCGGCACGCATATTGGCGAAAAACGCACGTACCAAGCCCCGCAGGACCACACCATGGTGAACAAAAAAATCGTGGTCTTCGATGGCCACCAGGGCCGATACCAGATAGGAGGAAACGTCGGTGATCTTGACCGGTATGCGGTCTTCGTGATGGCTAGGATAGATACTCCCCACCATAACAGGCTCCAGTCGCAACAAAGGCAAATCGACCCTGGCCGCAGCCTGTTGCAGGGTACTCACTTTGCCTTTGCGTATCGCCAGACGAAATCGTAGCGACGCTTGCTTGGTGTCCCAAAACTGGAACGGACGGGACACAATAGTAAAAACCCCGGCCTTATATTGGTAAGTCCCCGGTTGTTGGGCCAAAGCCCGCCGCCGATAACCCAGCGTTTTGAGCTCCTCCAACAAGCGCTTCGGCTCTAACCGCAGCCCCACATACAGCTCTAAGGGCCGGGCATAGACATGGGCCGGTACCGCCCAGCGCCGACCTTCAAATTTTTCCCGCACCACGCCGTCCAGATGAACGACCCAGGCCACAAAAGCCAGACCGATGACGAGCAGACCGTAGCGCCATAACCGTCGACGCCAGATTCTATTCGGAAGCCAGGGAATACGCTTCAAGGCAGGCTGACAAGGGACAGGTTGTGAGCAGTGCTATGAGCCGACAGGGTCCAACCCTTGAGATAACTCAAAATCATACTTACCGCTTGAATTTCAGGCCTCCCATTCCTCCAAGGGTGGTGGAGGTCTATGGGTACGCAACAACCGGCGACCCTCATCCACATCTTTGGCAAAAATCATGCGTACATCTAAATTCGCATCTGCGGAAAGATCTGTCCGCATGTTGCGACATTGGGTTTTTGCCTCCCTAAATGCTGTGTGAGTGTCCACCAGCTCGAGCTTCTCTTCAGGGAGGACCTTAAATACAAAATAGGGCATGTTGAAATCCGTACAAAATAAGAAGATAAAGCCTTACAATACCGCTATTTAACCACGATTAAACGCAACAAGCTAAGACTGCCTGCCGACGCGCTTTAATCGGGCAAATCTGCGCCACAATGCCAGCAAAACTCGAAATTTCCCGGATTGCTTTCACCGCATCCAGGGCATTGAGTGGGCCTCTTTTCCGGCCTGGGTGTCTCGAATATCTCGACAATGGATCGTGCCGCCACCATATCGGTCTCATCGGCTACCCACACCTCGGGATAAGCATTAACAAAAGGAATCTCGCCCACCACACCCTGAGCATTGGCATTGAATATCTCGGCATGAATACCGTGGGCATCCATACGATCTTGCAACATCTGTGCATCAAGGAGATGGGCCGCAACGTAAAGTCGTTTCATAGGGTTTCACTACTTTAAAGTTCCGTGACCACTCAAGGTTTCTCTGATTAAGGCCAGAGCTGGCCCTATCATCGCAAAATATCATATCCTCTTATAAGCGCGATGATCAGGCCCTTAGCATCAAAAAAACACCTGTTCCAATCATCACACAACCGGCAATTTTACTCATTTTTACCCTGGCCCTGGGGCCTAAAAGAAACAATTTGGATTTACTCGCCATAAAGGCATAACCTATCTTCACGCCCCCTACAGCGACTACAGTAATGACAATAATGATGCCTACGTCAAAATACGACATTACAGACAAATCAAAAAAAGCGGGGAAAATTCCAAAATAAAATAAGATAGCCTTTTGATCGCCCAGGGTAATAAACAAACCGGTCATAAAACTAGACAACAGAGAGGATCCTACAGCTCCCTCAGTCTCCACAGCCTCTGACTTTGACCTCCATAACACCCACCCTAAGTACACCAGATAAATTGCACCAAGGTATTTCACAAAAACAAACAAACTACCCATGGTTTCGACCAGAACAGACAAACCAAGAATGGCCAATAATATAAAGATGATGTCGCCAACCACTATTCCCAAAGTGGTGAAAGCACCATGGATAAACCCAGATGCAGCTGACCTTGCCGATACTGCCAATACACTGACGCCAGGGATAGAAGCCCCAACAACCATGACTCCAAATAATGCAGCTATACTGCTAGACGTCAGGCTACTTTGCATAGGCCCATACCCTACCCATTAAACATGGGCACAGCCTCAAGATACACCCTAATCAGTGAACTCATGAGTCATTATGCTCGATTAACTTTTGCCACGAGACTTCCCATATTTCATTGCCACCCAAATTCCGATCATAAATACCACTTGCCATTCTACGAATAAGAGAAAAGCCCAAAGACTCTCAAAACTGTCAGAAACCAACTCGTTAATGAAACGAAAAATCAGACCCCCTACCGCACCACCAAGGGTGACTACAGCCACAAATAAATAACGTCGCCTAATTATGGGCCAGGCTAACACCAAGCCAAGCGAAACTGACAATGCCCCAATCGCACCGGCGGCAGTAAATGCTAAAGGCTGGCCACTGCCGTAACCAACGTCGATAGACAAGCGCCAGCCAGCAATTGAAAATGCAACCAGCAGCAGAACTGTAATCGCACTTCTGCTGCGCTGAAAGGCACCAATAAAATATCCGAGACCAAACAACGAAAGGCCCAATACAATACCTGGGTAGGGCTTCACAAAAAACGAATCCTCTGCTATCCAGAGACCTCCCGCCCAGCACAAGACCCCGGACAAGAACCCCACGAGTATAAATATAATAAGCGATTGGCGAGTTAGCACGCCCAATTTAACAATCATATCAATAATTAACTATGCCACTATGGTTTACAAAGTGATAGCCTCAACCAATAGAAATCAGAACTGTGAGAATAGGATATGACAAACACCGAAACCAACTCAAGTGAACAAAGCTGTGGTCCGGTTGACCCTTCAATGATCAGCCCAGTGATGCGCAGTGTATACCTCTACATTAGCAACACCCTGCTGGAAGAAGGCAGAATGCCGTCACTCAAGGAAGTGTCTGAAAAGACAGAACAACCATTGGAAGTAATCAACCAGGTACTTGATGTATTCGAAAGTGTTGCCGGAATCTACCGTGACCCATTTTTCAATAATGTCATTGCCTTTTATCCGGTGGCTGCTATTCCAACTATCCACAAGATAGTACGTTCAGGTAGTAAACGTATCGCATATTCACCTTGTGCAATGGACGCACTGACGTTGGCACCCACTCTGGAGCGCAAGCTAGACATCCGATCGGCGTGTAGATACTGTGACCACGAGATCACTATTAGCTACAATGATGATGGCAGCAAAATTACCGGGCACACACCTGAAGATATCTGGATCTGGATCGAAGATCGCATCCCAAGTGATGCACCTTACTATCTAGTCGTATGCATCAACACCAATTTTTTCTGCTCTAAGGAGCACCTCGATAAATGGCGGGCAGCAGAAACATCCACCCACAGTGGAAAGCCCTACAGCCTGAGTGATGCATTTGCCGCATCTGACCGATGGTGTACATACAAAATGTATAAGCTGGTTGTTGAGGGAAGGCCCTGGGGCGGCAAAGCCCTTGATCAGGTCTAAGGGATCATCAATTAGATAGAAGTGCCCATAAATCTGTCCCCATTACTCAATGGTATCCACAATAAGCTCACTCTGTCATTACTACCGGCGACTGTGGTGTACGCATCTTCCAACGTATCATGAAAACTGGTGCTGTATTTGACTATACTGAGTTTGTCGATGGGACAAAAAACCTGATAAAACTGTCCAAGGCGGGAGGTTGGCCGGGGCGGTGCCACAAATATTACGCATAAAGAGGAAAAAAGAAAATGACTTTTTGGGTCTGGGATTCATCGCTGTCTATTGGGATTGAAGTTATAGATGATCAGCACCGCAGTATAGTGGATTACATCAACGAATTGGATGTCGCATACAGGGGAAAGGATAGAGAGAGGGTGACTGAGGTTATCTCAGGCTTGGTGGACTACACAATAACACACTTTGCTTTTGAAGAAAGTCTTATGGAGAAAGCCGGCTATCCACTTCTGGATTCACACAAAAAGGGGCACGAAAAATTCACGGCACGCATTGCAGGGTACAAAGATAAACATGACAGAGGGGCTGATGTAACACGGCAACTTATGCTGGAGTTACAAAGATGGCTGGAGATCCATATCAGGAATGATGACCATGATTATGCCCCATATGCCAAGAAGATTCTTGGCAAGAACGGCTGGCTCAACAAGACTTTACGCAAGTTTTTTGGATAGAAACAGTTCCTCGATTTTATGGGTCTTTTGGTGCAACAAAAGGACATCTAAAAATCACCCCGCTGATTCGAAAGCCGTCACCGGACTGTGGTAACGTATAGGACCAAATTACGATCACCTCAGGACACCCATCACCGTGTTAAGTCTTGAACAGGCCCGCGAGGCCATTTTAGCCAAGATCACCCCCGCCAGTGAAACCACGGCCATAGCATTAGACCAGGCCCTGGGACATTACGTGGGAACAACGCTGACAGCACGGGTGGACAACCCGGCATTCGACAACTCGGCCATGGACGGCTATGCCATTAACTGCAAGGACTTGGAGGGGACCCAGGACAATGCACTCCCCCTCATCGGCGAGGCCGCCTGCGGCGGCGCCCCGGCACAACTTAGCCCCAACAGCACCATGCGCATCTTTACCGGTGCCCCCCTGCCCCGGGGGGCCGACAGCGTCATCATGCAAGAAAATATTGAGGTCTCTGCCAACGGCAAGATAATCTTTCCCAAAGAACCTAAAACAGGCAACAACATCCGCCGCCGTGGGGAAGACTTCAAAAAGGGTGATGATCTTTACAACTCCGGCCATCAAATCACCAGTAACGATCTGGCCCTGCTGGCCACTGCCGGCATCGCCCAACCTGTCGTTTGGACCCCACCGCGCATATTGGTTATCGCCACCGGTGATGAATTGATCGCTCCCGGAGACACCCTCCAAGCGGGACAAATCTATGAGTCCAATCGCCTCACCACCATCGCCCAACTTGCCGAGCTGGGCCTTGACCGTGTTGACAGCGATACCCTGCGAGACGACCCCGATATTTTACGGGCACGTCTCGCCACGGCCCAGGACTACGATTTTATTATCACCAGCGGCGGTGTCTCGGTGGGGGACCATGATCTGGTCAAACAAATCTTCTCAGAAATGGGAGAGATTGATTTTTGGAAGGCACGTATCAAACCCGGCAAACCCATCGCCTTTGGACGCATGGGTGAACGCAGCCACTTCTTTGCCCTGCCCGGTAACCCGGTCTCCAGTCTGGTGACCTTTAAGTTGTTTGTAGAACCGGCCCTGGTCCATTGGCACCACGGTACATTTCGCGAACCCCAACTCCAGGCCCGGGCACTGGGACAATATCAACGCCGCGCCGGCCGCAAGGAATTTTTGCGGGCGGCATTGAGCATAGATAACGGTACCTTGTGCGCCTTGCCCCTGCCGGGACAAGGTTCCCATCGGGTGCGACCGCTCAGTCAGACCAATGGTTTTATCGTTGTGAATGAAACCTCTGCCGGGTTTGATGAGGGGGACACCATCACCGCCATCCCCCTGAGTACGCGATTTAGTGGATGAATGTCACACCTCGTCCATGACCAATAGCGCCTGTCACTTCTCAAACGAGTACGCCCCATGGCACTTAATATTCCCTTCGCCCTACCCCTCTCCCGAAGTGAGAGGGAATTAGCAAAACGACATAACGGGATGACACAAGATGGCGCACCTACCCCAGGTACCTGTATTGCCTGCTAAGGTATCGTCGCAAGGTCGCTGGCAATTCTGGATCGATCGTGGTGGCACCTTTACCGACGTGGTGGGGTGCAGGCCGGATGGCAGACTCGTCAGCCACAAGCTGTTATCGGAAAGCCCAGAACACTATACAGACGCCGCGCTACAGGGCATTCGGGACCTGCTGGGTATTGCTACCGACGCACCTCTGCCCAGCACCGAGATAGAGGTCATCAAGATGGGCACCACCGTGGCCACCAATGCCCTGCTGGAGCGCAAGGGGGAACCCACCGCACTGGTGATCACCGCCGGGTTCGGGGATGCCCTGCGCATCGGTTACCAAAACCGGCCCGATATCTTTGCCCGCCACATTGTCCTGCCGGAGGTGTTGTATGCCGCCATACTCGAAGTGCCCCAACGTCACTCGGCTTCCGGTGAGGAACGGATACCCCTGGACATCACCACAACCACCCTGGGCCTGCAAAAGATTTATGCCCAGGGCATACGCAGCCTGGCCATCGTATTCATGCATGCCTATCGGTTTCCCGAGCATGAACAACAGGTGGGCCAACTGGCCAGGGAAATGGGTTTTGAACAGATATCCCTGTCCCACGAGGTCAGCCCACTGATGAAGTTGGTGGGACGGGGTGACACCACGGTGGTCGATGCCTATCTCTCCCCTATATTGCGACGCTACGTGAATCGGGTACAGGCCGAAATGGGCGAGACACGGCTCATGTTCATGCAATCCAACGGTGGCTTGATCGACGCCAACCAGTTCCAGGGTCGCAACAGTATTCTCTCCGGTCCCGCCGGAGGTGTCATAGGTGCCATCAAGACCTGCGAACTCGAAGGTATTAACAAAGTAATTGGCTTTGACATGGGGGGGACCTCTACCGATGTCTGCCACTTTGCCGGTGAACTGGAACGCAGCTTCGAGACCGAGGTCGCCGGTGTGCGTATGCGCGCGCCGATGATGTCTGTCCACACCGTGGCCGCAGGGGGCGGGTCAATCTTGCACTTCGATGGCTCCCGCTACCGGGTAGGTCCCGATTCGGCGGGGGCCAACCCGGGACCAGCCTGCTATCGGCGCGGTGGCCCCCTGACGGTGACCGACTGCAATCTTCTATTGGGCCGCCTGTTGCCAGACTTCTTTCCCCAGGTCTTTGGCACGAACGGGGATCAGGCGTTAAACAGACGGGTGGCCGAAAAAGAATTTGACAAGCTGGCAGGCCAAATTAGCACCGCCACCGGGCAAACCACCCCCCCAACTGCAGTAGCCTACGGCTTTCTACAGGTGGCGGTAGAGAACATGGCTGCGGCCATAAAAAAAATATCGGTGCAACGGGGATACGATGTGTCCGAGTACAGCCTGTGTTGTTTTGGGGGTGCCGGTGGCCAACATGCCTGCATGGTGGCCGATGCCCTGGGTATGGACAGGATACTTATTCATCCTCTGGGTGGTGTGCTCTCGGCCTACGGTATCGGCCTCGCCGATATCCGCATCCTGCGCGAAACGGCCATCGAGAAACCCTTTGATCACACTCTGCTAACCGATCTGAACAAAGCTTTCGACACACTCACACAACAAGCCAAAAAAGAACTCGAGGACAAGACCCTCGGCGCCGAACGGGTCCGTGCCGAACAAAAACTCTATTTGCGTTATGCGGGTACCGACACCCCTTTGGCCATAGACTTTTCAGATCATAAGAAAATCATTGCGGACTTTGAAGCCGCCCACAAAAAACGATTTGGCTTTATAGACCCGGATCGCCAACGGGTGGTGGAATCTATTTCTGTGGAGCTGATTGCCTCGGACAGGCCAAGTGACAACCACACCATCACCAAATCCCCTCATAATAAATATGCTGACACCAACAAAACTGTAGATAAAAAGACCCGGCTATATAGTGCAGGACGATACCATGAGGCCACGGTCTATCATCGCGACCGGCTCCCTGTGGGAGACTCCATCACGGGTCCTGCGGTGATCGCCGAGGCCCACAACACCATCATCGTGGAATGTGGCTGGAAGGCTCACGTCTCAAGCCACCAACAACTTGTCCTTGAGCGTCACACGCCACGACCTCAACACATCGCCATCGGCACCCAGGTCGACCCGGTAATGCTGGAGATCTTTAATAAACTTTTTATGTCCATTGCCGAACAAATGGGTTCCACCCTCGCCAACACCAGTTACTCGGTGAACATCAAGGAGCGACTCGATTTTTCCTGTGCCTTATTTGACGATCAGGGCGCACTGATCGCCAACGCCCCCCATGTGCCGGTTCACCTGGGTTCCATGGGGGACAGCGTACAACAGATAGTCGACGCCCGCCGCGGCACCATGCGTCCCGGTGAGGTCTATGTGCATAACGCACCCTATAAAGGGGGCACCCATCTCCCGGACATCACCGTCATCACCCCCGTCTTCTATCACGCTTCCTCCGAGCCGGTCTTCTTTGTAGCCTCCCGTGGCCATCATGCCGACATCGGTGGGACTGCCCCGGGTTCCATGCCGGCCAACAGCCAATCCATTGAGGAAGAAGGTGTCTTGCTGGACAATGTCCTGTTGGTAGAGGCCGGTCGGCTCAGGGAGCAAGCAATCCTGGGGTTGTTCACTAGCGGCGATTATCCGGCACGCAATCCGGCCCATAACATGGCCGACCTCAAGGCCCAGATTGCGGCCAACGAATGCGGACTGCAAGAACTGACTCGCATGGTAGACCACTACGGCATGGCCACGATCCGGGCCTACATGGGGCATGTTCAAGCCAACGCGGAAGAGTCGGTGCGCCGGGTGATCGATTACCTGGAGGATGGACACTTTTCCTATGCCATGGACAATGGCAGCAGCATTACCGTGACCATCAGGATCGACCACAAGAACCGCAACGCCAGCATCGACTTTACTGGTACCTCTGAACAACAGGCAGATAATTTTAACGCCCCTGCCTCCATCTGCAAGGCCGCGGTGCTCTATGTATTTCGCAGCCTGGTGGATGATGACATCCCCTTAAACGCAGGCTGTCTCAAACCCCTGCGTCTCATCATTCCATCTGGCTCCATGCTCAGACCGGTCTATCCGGCAGCGGTGGCCGCCGGCAATGTGGAAACCTCTCAATGCATCGTCGACACGCTCTATGGGGCCTTGGGTGTCATGGCGGCGGCCCAGGGCAGCATGAACAATTTCACCTTTGGTAATAAACGTTGGCAATATTATGAAACCCTGTGCGGTGGCACGGGTGCATCGACCCAGTTCGACGGCTGCGACGCAGTGCAGTCCCACATGACCAACTCCAGGTTGACTGACCCCGAAATCCTGGAGTGGCGTTTCCCGGTGTTACTGGAAGAATTCTCTATCCGGCAAGATAGCGGTGGCCGGGGTCAGCATTGCGGTGGCAATGGGACACGGCGGCGATTGCGCTTTCTCGAACCCATGACCGCAGCCATCTTGTCCAATCGGCGCAAGATTCCCCCCACCGGACTCAAGGGCGGCGGCCCGGGTCAGGCCGGTCACAACTATATCGAAAGAGCCGATGGCAACGTAGAGCAACTCGGATATTGTGCCCAAACGCAGATGCAAGCGGGCGATGTGTTTGTCATCGAAACACCGGGGGGCGGGGGCTATGGGTCTGTCGGTGAATAGCCACTTACCGTGTTTGTTTGGGGTGCACACCCTGCCCCCATGCCTCGGATAGATTAGTCAGATACTCATAATTGACCATCACTCAATATGCGCATATATTATGCGCATCCCTTTGCCGGAATAATGACGATGAAAGCTTTCAATACCCACGCACCCAAAAAACCAACAAATCTTTCTATAAACAGTGATTTACTTTCAAAAGCGCGTGAAATGAATATCAATCTTTCAGCCACGCTTGAAAATGAACTCGTCAAGCAATTAAAAATTAAACAAAGAGAGCAGTGGCTCCAGGAAAACGCAAAAGCAATTCAAGCATATAACGATTTTGTTGAGAATGGGGGTGTTTTTAGTGACGGTGTCAGGAGTTTCTAATGAGCCAATTTACCGTTTACAAAAACAAAAACCCTAAAACTAAAAAAACTTTTCCTTATTTACTCGATATTCAATCTGATCTTTTAGATCAAATTCGTACAACAATCGTTATCCCGCTTGGAAAATACTCAATAGTAAAAGATCAAGTCATAACAAAACTTTGTCCAATTGTTGAAATTGACGGTGCTAAATATGCAGCCCTCACACAACAGCTTGCCGGAATAGACAGAATATTGTTAGGCGCCGAAGTTACAAACATTTCAGACTATAGAGCAGAATTCATTGATGCTATTGATCTAATTATTTCTGGTATATAACACCCAGGCCGACAGGTTCATCTAAGATATTGCAGGATGTTTGGATGTTTGGGGTCAGATGTTTGCAGGATGTTTGGGATGTTTGGGGTCAGAGTAAAAACTATTCGTTATTATCCCGTTTACGCTGCGGTCCTCTCTTTAGGGCAACGACGCGTCGACCGGATAATCGCTCCACCTCTTGCTTAAATAGATCATTTCCCAGGGCCATCCCCTGATTCGTAGCTTGGCGAACCTGATTCAATATCCTCGCATCAATCTGTCCATGAAACAACTCACGGTACGCGGCTGCCCGCCTAACTCCACTCTTGCCAAGCTGTTGATAGAGGGGGTGTGGGGTCCAGAGCTTGATCGGCTGCCCCAATCCATTGGCACGAAAGCTCGACCAGGTATAGTCACCCGGTGCTTCCACCATCCCCGCCCGAACCGGATTGAGCTCGATATATCTCTGGCAAATCAACAGATAGTTATCTGCATCCACCACACACGATTTAAACCGGCCTTCCCACAGGGTACCCGTTCTTTTGTAGCTAAAATTGAAATAACGAACGTAGTGCCGCCCGAGGGTCTGCATTAGGCGAGAGATGCCGTCTTCCGTTTCCGGGGTAACCAACAGGTGCGTATGATTGGTCATGAACACCCATGCGTGGATGGCCACCCGGAACTTTCGGGCGCACTCTTCCAGCCAGTGGGCATAGGCGCCAAAATCTTCATCTGAAGCGAAACAAGCCTGCCGATTGTTGCCACGCTGGATGATGTGTTGGGGTATGCCGGGTAAACTAATCCTGGGTAACCGGGCCATTTATCTTCCTTGATAACGGTTTTGGTCGAACCAGTATAACGGATGTCTTAAGAGTAGGAAAAGGTTTTTACTCTGACCCCAAACATTAACAGTCGGTCGGCTGATCCCGCAACTGATGGCAATCTGCCGGTTACTCATCCCGCTGGCCTTCAGGCGCAGCACCTCTTTTATCTTTCTCA